>JAKBVZ010000032.1:11409-68133 GCA_021841005.1 Actinomycetes bacterium
GTTACACCGCATCGAGACCGGCGTCAGCCGCCACTGGTACACGCATGGCCTCATGGCATCTGCCAGTATTTATTGCCGCAGCTGCATCTTTATACTGCATCTTTATACTGCATCTTTATACTGCATCTTTATACTGCATCCGGTCCGCGTTCGCCGGTTCTCACCCGAACGACCTCTTCTATGGGGGAAACCCATACTTTCCCGTCACCTATCTTGCCCGTCCTAGCCGTATCCACGATCAGTTCCACTACGCGTTCCACCATGGTGTCATCCACCACGACCTCCATCCTGATCTTGGGCATGAAGTCCACCTCGTATTCCGCTCCCCGGTATACTTCTGTGTGCCCGCGCTGGCGCCCGAATCCCTGTGCCTCAGTGACGGTCATGCCCATTACACCGATTGACTGTAGTGCGTCCTTCACATCTTCCAGCCTGAACGGCTTGATCACGGCCACTATCGCCTTCATTGCATCCTACCTCCTACAATACTCTCGGTAGGGTACACCTCTTCATCGTGCAGCGCCAAATCGCCCTGCTCGAGTTCCTCCTCGCTCATTCTAAGCGGCATGAAAACGCTGATTACCTTGAGCAATATGAACGTAACAAGCGCATCCCACACTATAATGGTGATGGCTGCGCCTGCCTGGATTGCGAGTTGGCCTGGATGCCCGTAGAGCAAGCCGGCCCCTGCAACATTGCCGCTCGATTTTACGCCAAGATACTCGATGATATGTGGATCAGCAAATATCCCCACTAGCAGGCCGCCCATGAGTCCCGCAATACCATGGGTGTACACGACCCCTAGGGCATCGTCCACTTTCTTGAAGATCCATACCCTGGACAGCTTGTTCCATGCCAACCAGACGATTACAGAGGCTATCAATCCGGTGAGTATGGCGCCAACGCCGTTTACGAACCCGGCGGCCGGTGTGATGGCGACCAGCCCTACGATCATTCCGTTTACCGCGCCGAGGAAGGTAGGTTTGCGTTCCTTGGAGAAGGCCATGTCCATGATCACCCATACGAGCAGGGCGACTGCGGTGGCAAGGTTGGTGTTCAGCACAGCCGTCGACGCGTCGGCGCCGGCGAAGTACGGGTCCCCTCCATTGAAGCCGTTCCACCCCAGCCATAGCAACCCGGCGCCCACTGATATGAAGAGGAGATTGTTTGGAACAGCGTGTTTCCTGTCCCTTGCCAGCCTGGGGCCGATTACCGCCGCGGAGACGAATCCGGTCGTCCCTGCGGCAAGGTGTATTACATAACCGCCGGAGTAGTCGAGTGCGCCGTGCTGTGCCCAGAAGCCTCCTCCCCACAGCAGGAATGCATTTACCGTGTAGGCGAATGTGATCCAGAGAGGAACGAATACAAGCCATGCCTTGAAGTTCATCCTGCCTATTACGCTTCCGAGGAAGAGCAACGGCGTGATTGCGGCAAAGACAAACTGGAAGTAGATCAGAGATGATTGCGGAAACCGGAGCTTCGGCATGAGGCCATCGAGCATTGGTATGTGCGCCCTTCCCTGTTCCGCCAGGTGACCGACAGCCGCGGCAGGGCTGCCCACGAAAGAGCCGAGTATGCCGGGCCCCAGGTGAAGCGGTGAACCAAATCCCATGTTGAATCCCCAGAGCACCCAGACGATAAGCACGAGAGAGAATGCGGTGAACGCCATGAGCATCGTGTTCACCGACCACTTGCGTTGCACTATCCCGCCGTACAGCACAGCGATGCCCGGCAGGCTCATAAGCCCTACCAGGGTTGCCGCTATGAGTTGCCATGCTGTGTCTCCTGGACTCAGCCAGTGTGGGTAGGGCGTCATATATGCGTTTTCCTCTCCTCGATCACCGTAGCCATCAGTGACACACCCTAGCAATCGAGTGTTGCGTGAATGATTCCAGAGTGTGAACATCAGGTTTCAAGTTTCACATAACCGTATCAACCACCATGGAGTCGTTATCTTGTGATGGCATGCCAGGACCGCCCGTGATGTGTACGGCGCCGGTGCAAGTCTGCCACGATCATCGAGATGATGATCACTAGTGCCACCAGTGCCACCCCGATACCGAATGTGAAGGCGGCGGGCCAGTACGTGAATGTGATCGTGCTGGTGCCGCGTGGGACAGGAACGCCCAGCATGACCTTGTTGACTGTCACCAGCTTAGCCTTGGCGCCATCGACCGTCGCGTGCCACCCCGGCAATGCGGTGATTCCCGCGATGAGTCTACCGTTACCTGCTGCCGTCACTGTCACGGATACCTGGTTGTCACTTTTCCACTGTACCGAACGAATCGTGCCGGTGGTTCCCTGAAGCGTGAATCTGCGTGCTCCCGTGACCCTTACCAGTTCGAAGCCCTTTCCCCTTGCCGCTACCTGGAGGCCTGGATCAAGGGGCTGATCCATGAGCTTCAGCGCACCTGGGACATATGTGGAAACGAAAAGGTAGCGCACTCCGTACATCCTTGCAAGCGCCGGCGTGAGCATGGTCGGAGAGAACACGTTATCCGGTCCGGTGACTTCTTTTGGTACAAGGGAGTCTTCTGGGACGCCAAGAGCATTTGCCCACGATTTCAGGTAAATTTTCGGGAGCATGGGATCACGGGCGGCGAAGAGATCGACCATGTATGCTATGTTGGATTCAGGCAGGTAGCCCGTGGATGCGGGTATCTCGGATACATTCTCCGCAATTTTCAGAGCGGACGGTGCGAGGCGGGCTACCGGGCCGTGTGCAGTGCCTGGGATGGTCGGATTTGATGTGCCTTGGGCCCTGCCCCTGTTACTGCTTGTCCCCATTTCCTTCTTAGCGGTCGTGGTATTCTCCGTGACAGTCGTACCGGCAACCAAGTAGGAAAGAGGTGGTCCTACTCCAAGAATGCTGCCTCTGACCGTGTCTTTCACCAGGCTCGTGGTGGAATCTTGAGGGTAGAAACTGTGCCCGTAGGTGGCGACTCCTGCCATCGGTGGTATGAGCAGTACTGCCTGAGCCACCAACACCACGGCGGCGAAGATGCCTGTCACGGTGGTCACAAGACGATGACGGCGGATCTCGCTCCTCCGGTTCCAGCGTATTGTATGGGCTGTGATGTAGCAGACGACCAGCGCCAGGATGATTGCCCAGTATCCTTCGGTGGCACTGGAGATGGAGGCCAGCCTTATCCTTGCCTCTGCTGTGGATAGACCCGCCGGATGCGCGTTGACCGCATCCAGACCGTACATCAGGGCGCCGACGCACAGCGCGCATACGGCAAGCACCACCTCGTCAGCCTTGGTATGTACTGTGTTCCGAGCGGTGTTGGCAGGCAGCCTGCTCTTAATATCGCAGAGCAGTACTTTCACCGCGTGGGTCATACCAAGTACGGCCAGCATGACGACTAGGAAATCGAGCGACATGAGGAGCCTGGTGAAGCCTATGATTCTTGCTTGAGGAATCAGGGATATCAGCTTTTGCAGCGGGCCGAAATCGAACACAATAAAAAATTCGATAGTAGCAGCTACGGTCATGCCCATTACCAGCGGTCGCCGCCACAGCCGCAAAATGGCATATACAGCAAAGAATACTATGATTGGACCCATATAGGAACTGATCTCGTAAAACGAGTAAAGTGGCCCGAACCAGTGGCTTGATGCAGCGGGTGTCCCAAAATATTGCGGAACGAGCAGATCTGGGATCGCGGACAGTGGCAGGCCCGTATATGGATGAGTGAAGCCCAGCGCTGCGCGCGTACTGTTCCCTATCAGCTGGCCACCGGCAGCCAGCAGGGGTGCCGCGAGCAGCCCTCCCAGCAAGGCGGATGCCGCCACTCGCGTGGCTGTCCTCTTGAGCCTATAAATAGATGTACTGCGTGCACGTAGTTGAGCGGCTACTGCAACAAGGCCCGTGATGCCAGCGGTGAGAGCGAGGAACAGGTAGGATTCAGGATGTCCTGCGTAAATGGCAAATGCTACGACGGCGGCCAGGGCGGCCATGAGCCGTAATGGCTTGTTGCTTCTGTGCAACAGTATGATCAGGGCCAGGATCCAGCCCAGCCATGCATTTACCTCACCTTGGGGCCATCCTGCCCAGTTGGCGATCGAGCCCGAGAGCTCGAAGGCAACTCCGCCGACCGCCGCCATGGCGGGACCTGCTCCCATTACTCGAGACGCCAGGAAAGCTCCCGTACCGGCAGTGAGCATGGTGACCGATACGCTGATCAAGTAGGCGTTGCGGACCGGGAAGATGTAGGAGATCAGATGAGGAAGCGACAGCACTCCTGACTGGAAATTCCCGAACTGTGCGAGACCGAGGAGGGTATAGCGATTCCACAGAGGGAAGGTTCCTGAGTGGATGGATCGCCAGTCGAGGGTCAACCAGGGGACCATCTGGCTGGCTTGGTCGAACGACGCCTTGTTGTGCACATGATGGAAAAGTCCTTGAGTCACCGGCCATATATTCATGATGTCGAGTGATCCTAGAACGGTTCCCCTGATCAGGGCCGGGTAAAACGCGATGGCGGTAATGACGGCGATGGTGAGGATGCCGACGATATCTCCTATGCCAGCGGTCCCGGTGGAGCGCTGGTGATGATCCTGCGCCATCCTGGTCAGTTCCACCGTAGCACGCCAGCGGGATCGGCTGGTACTTGCGGGTAGCCCTGGTAGTGCAGCTGAGGGAGCAGGCATCGGCTGCCGGCTGCCTGCTGCATCCGTCCTGGAACCGGCAATATGCCGTGCCTTACGTGCCATGATGCCGTGCCTTACGTGCCATGAACCAGCAGAACTGCTCATGCAGGCAGTTTACATTACCATTGTGCCGGCAAAGTGGTTCTGGTTGACTTCATGGTTGGCTACACGCACTGGGCACCGGCCAATGAGCTATTGTGGTCTGATGGTGGCAGGTAAGCAGGAATTTGCCTCTCCAGATCCAGATGGCACGGGAATGACCGTCGAAGGCAGTGACTCCGGGCGGGCTACCGTACATCTTGATATGGGAGATCATGACATGGCAGGGGAGCGGTATGGTGGTTCGCACGGGTTACCCGCCACCGTTACCTCCCTTTACAAATCGTTGCGCGAGGTATTGGCACGGGCGTTCCCTCGTAACCAGGAACTCTGGATACAGGGCGAGATACAGAAGGTCAACGACTATTTTCACAAGAGCGGGCACTGCTATATAGATATCGTCGATCCAGACAGTCCCGATCCCACCCGTCCCGCGGTGCTCAATGTAAAGTGCTGGAAATCCACCTGGCTGCCGTTGCGCAGGCGCCTGGCAGATGAGGGACTCGAGCTTCAGGCCGGGATGCATGTGATCATCAGGGGATATGTTGATTTCTACGAGGCAAGGGGTGAGATCAATTTCGTTCTACAGGATCTTGATCTGGATGCGCTGCTTGGGCGCTTGGCGCTGGAGCGTAAAAGGCTTATCGAAACACTACGTAAAGCCGGGCTGCTGGAGATGAACAAGTCCAAGACTATGCCGCTCGTGCCTCTGCGTGTGGGCCTGGTGGCCAGTCCTGGCACCGAGGGATATTCCGACTTTCTTGGAGCGCTGGAGAAATCCGGGTATTCTTTTCGAGTCACGGTTGCTCCTGCCCAGGTGCAGGGTCGTGATGCACCGCAATCCCTTGTGACGGCTCTCGACGCGTTGGAGGCTCGTGCGGCAGCCCTCGACGTGGTGGCTATCGTGCGCGGAGGTGGCGCCAAGTCCGATCTGGCTGCATTCGACGCAGAAGCCGTGGCTGGAAGGGTGGCTACGATGTCCGTACCGGTATGGACGGGGATTGGTCATACTGGTGATGAATCTGTGGCGGATCTGGTAGCGCATTCCGTCTTTATTACTCCTACAAGTTGCGGGCTCGCGCTGGTTGCAGCAGTCTCTCAGTTCCTGGCGCGAGTCGAGCACCATGCAGGCTCTCTTGCCTCTAGGGCAACGGAGGTGTTGCGTAGCATGGAGGACGCTGGCAGGCAGTCATCGGTTAGGCTTGCGCGAGCGGGCAACAGGGTATTGGATCAGCAAAGCCGTATGCTTGCCGGTATGGCCGGTAGGCTTGCTATCCGCCCGCAGTCCACCATTGCTCGCCACCGTGAGAGGCTGGTAATGCTCGTGGCAAGGTTGGCGCTCTCAGCGGACCGCGTACTCACCAGTGAGGAAGAACGGCTGGATGCATCCGGTAGGCTTGTCCACGCATACGACCCAAGGCGGCAGCTCGAGCGAGGCTACAGCCTGACCTGGATTGTTGATGCAGGTGTGTCCGGAGGCAGGAAGCTGGTCCGGTCAGTCGCCGAAGTGAGAACTGACCAGGTACTGCTTACCAGCATACGAGACGGTGAGCTGCGATCCGTAGTGGCAGGGATACGTGAAAGCGAATGACATGGAAGATACATCTCGGAAGTCCAACACCCTCAACAAATGGCAAGTGGCAGGGATACGTGAAAGCGAATGACATGGAAGAGCGGTCCATTATCTTGGTCCCGTATAGGCTCTGTAATGTGACGCATAGGATTCGGAGTGTCGCACACGGCCAGTATCTCATGACGGTCGTGTATCCGGGATCAATAAAATGATCGAGACTATTTGGATTGGAGGTTGAAATGAGTGCAACCAGCGTGGAGGAACTCAGCTACAAGCAGGCGAGTGATGAGCTGAACGCGATCGTAGAGTACGTGGAGGGGGCGGATGTGGATCTTGACGAGCTTGTTCCCAAACTGAAGAGAGCCGCTCAGATCGTCACTGAGCTTGATCGGAGGATCAAGTCGAGTAAGGCGCAGGTAGAGACAATCGTTCCGCGACTTGGCGCGATTGCCGCCGGGGAGGAGATTGCCGCAACCGACGGAGTTGCAGGAACGGAAGGAGTTACGGAAAGGGAGGGACATGCCAGCGAAACGGCCTTCGGTGGCGATCCTGATACCGCTGATGAGTGGGAGACCGAGGACGGCACATTCGATGGCCACTTCCGGCTAGGGAGTGGAATGGACGATGAGCTATTCTGATCGCAGGTTCCTGCTTTCCGTTACAGGTGCGGATTGCCCTGGGATCGTTGTGGCGGTAACGAGCGCCCTCGCGGAAAAGGGCTGGAATCTGGAGGATGCCACCATGAGCATTCTTAGAGGGTATTTTACCATCATGATGATAGTATCCACCGGGAATGAGGTCGATGCGGCCAGTATGCGCCATGTTCTGGAGCCCGTATCAAGCCGTATGAATCTGAGCGTGATGGTGGACCCAGTGCAGGAAGAGGATGGTAATGGCAATGCCGGGTCGATTCCTTCGGGTTCCGAGGGGCCACAGCGCCGCCGGGCGATGCATGTCGCAGATGAGTTGGATCCATGGTCCATTTACGTCCATGGATCCGACAGGCCCGGGATAGTGATGGCCGTTGCGTCCGAAATAGCCAGGGTAGGCGGCAACATCGTAGACCTTTCAGCTAGAGTTGGGGGGAGGAAGGGCGATTCTGTGTATGTCATGACCATAAAGGCGCTGATTCCCACCGGCGAGCCGTCTGACGCCTTTCAGGATCAGTTGTCCAGGCTTTCGAGCGCTGAGGGTATAGAGTGTTCGGCCAGACTCGACACAGCATACCTGCTGTAGACCGTATATGGCTCTCCGGCGTGTCATTGCTTTACCCGATCCACTGTTGAACCGATCAGCGGAAAAGGTGGGTTCGATCAGCGAGGATGCGCTTGTGTTGGCGTCTGACCTTACTGATACGATGTATTCTTCGCCGGCATGTGTCGGGTTGGCGGCGCCGCAGGTTGGCGTGTCCATGCGTGCATTCGTGGCTGATGTGAGCGGTCACAGGAAGATGAGAGACAGGCGATGCAACGGCCTTGTAGTGATGTTCGATCCCGTCATTACGTGTTCGGGCGTCGTGGAAGTAGCTAGGGAGGGATGCATGAGTGTGCCCGATCTCACATGTGACGTGGAGAGATACAGCCATGTACTGGTGAGGGGCATAGGAGTCGATGGTAAAGAATTGATCGTCGAGGCTGAAGGATTCGAGGCAAGGGCACTGCAGCACGAGGTGGATCATCTCGACGGGTTGCTCATAGTAGACAGGGTCGCTGGGCCGCATGGCATCTTCCCGCGCCAGGTGTACCGGTAGTCGCTTTTCCCGGACGGTTGGCATGCGAACTTACGGCTACAATGCGGTAACATTGGACCATGATGCCGGGTAATGACAATCTACGGGCTGCGGCATAGTGGCCGCAGCGGATGGTCGAGTAACATTGGACCATGATGCCGGGTAATGACAATCTATACTTTCACCAGCTTCTTTCCGGAAGAGACTTTGCAAAAGAGGATGGCGTGGCGCGCAGCATGGTCAATTTCTGCTACCTCATTGGTGATAGTTCCACCGGGGAGGCACTTGTTGTCGATCCTGCCTACGGGATAGCTGATATTTTGAGGAGGCTGGACGAGGACGGCATGACATTACGTGGCGTGCTTGTCACTCACTTCCATCCTGATCATGTAGGTGGCGACATGTTGGGGCACAAGATCGAGGGCGTGAGAGACCTGCTGGGTTTCGTGGAGGTGCCTGTACATATAAATGCAGCTGAGAAGCCGTGGATTATCGAGTCTACCGGCATCGACGGTAGCTACCTGCATATCCATGATAGCGGTGATGATGTGACGGTTGGCAATGTCAGTATCGAATTGGTGCATACTCCCGGGCATACGCCAGGTAGCCAGTGCCTTTATTTCCGGGAGTCTCTCGTTACGGGTGACACATTGTTTCTTGAAGGGTGCGGCAGGACCGATCTGCCAGGAGGAGACCCAGCTCAGATTTATGAGTCCATAACCGTGCGTCTATCCAGGATTCCAGACGGTACCAGAGTGTATCCGGGACATTTTTATTCGCAGGAGCCGAATGACCTGCTAGGTGGTGTCAGGCGGCGCAACTACGTGTACAGTATACGTAGCCGTGAGGACTGGTTGCGTGCATCTGGTATCGTCGAGTGATGTGCTGATCCTCTTACAGGGCGAACGCAATGGGTAAGCCGTCGATCGAATCTCCTACTGGATCACCGGGTATTGACTCTTCACATGCCAGCCGCGGCGAGTTGCGCATTTATCTTGGTGCAGCGCCGGGAGTAGGAAAGACTTATGCCATGCTGAGCGAAGGCCGTCGCCGGCGTGCACGCGGTACCCGCGTTGTGGCCGGTTGGATAAATACACGAGGTAGGCCTGCCACGACCGAGCAGATCCAAGACTTGCCGGTGATCCTGCCGGTTGCCGGGCCTACCCGAGATGACATTTCCACGGATGGCATCACAACTACCCAAACCACCGGCGCCGCCAGCATCACCGGTGCGATGGATATTGAGAGGACTATCGCGGCTGAGCCTGAAGTGGTCCTTGTGGATGATCTGGCGGAGAGCAACCCGTCATGGTGTGCTCGCTCCAAGCGCTGGGAGGATGTGGAGGTACTGCTGGAGTCAGGGATCGATGTGATTGCCACGGTGAACATCGAACATCTGGAGTCGTTGGTCGATGTGGTATTCAAGATCACTGGAAGGGTGCCTCAGGATACCATCCCGGACGCTGTGGTGAGGTCAGCTGCGCAGATCGAATTGGTGGACATGACGCCCGAGGCATTGGTGAGAAGGATGGCTCACGGCAATATATACCCGGCCGGCAGCGTTGACATAGCGCTGGCGAATTACTTTCGACCGTCACGTCTGGCCGCCTTGCGCGAGTTGGCTCTCTTGTGGGTGGCTGACAGGGTGGATGAGTCCATCCATTCCTATGCTGATATGGATGGGCTGCCTGCGGGTGTCGAGGGCAGGGATAGGGTTGTCGTGGCCTTGACGGGCGCTGCAAGTGGTGAGCAGCTTGTCAGGAGGGCGGCCCGCATGGCATTCAGGGCACGGGGTGATCTTATCGCTGTGCACGTTCTGCAGGGTGACGGGCTGAAGGAGCGCATGCCGGTTCACCTCGCGCAGCAGAGGCAACTCGTCATACAGCTGGGCGGGTCCTATCACGAAGTGCACAGCGGAGATGTAGCCGAAGCATTGGTGGCATTCGCCAAAGTGCAGCGAGCCACCAGGGTGGTCTTGGGGGCCAGTCACAGGTCTCGTGTGTCGGAGATCGTCTTTGGATCGGTGATCAACAAAGTCATTCGGGGTTGCGGTGGCGAGGTCGATGTGCACGTGATATCGACCGGGTCGGCTACGGAGCCGCGTATGTACACGAGTCGATGGCCGCTTTCGCGATCCCTGAACCGACCTTCCATGCCCCTGGCTTCGTCCGAGTGGATCAGCTCACTGGCGGGTGCTCTGATGGCGGTCTTGGAGAAGGTGGATCCAGTTCCGATGGTCATGCGGTTCCTGCTGGATGCATTCAGCCTTGATGGCATTGCGTTGCTGAAGTCTGTAGGCGGCCGGTTCGAGACTGTAGTCAAGGCCGGGGATCCACCAAGCTCCATCGAGGAGAGTACAATGGTCGTTCCACTCGGTAACGACTTGCAGGTGGCATTGGCGGGCAGCACTATTGATGCGACGGCTCAAACATACCTGCAGGCCGCGTGTATACTGCTTGGATTGGCAGTGCAGAAGCGGGAACAGCTTGGCGAGAGGTTCCGGATCAAGGCCGTAGAAGAGGGAGATAAGCTGCGTTCGGCGCTGCTGGCTGCAGTCTCCCATGACTTTAGAACTCCTCTTGCCTCTATCAAGACAGCCGCCACCGGGCTGATGCAGCCTGAGATAGCTGGCAATCCCGATTCAGTACATGAATTGCTTGCCACTATCGACACCGAAACCGACAGGCTGGAGGTACTGGTGAGCAACCTGCTGGACATGGGAAGGATCCAGGCTGGATCGCTTGATGTCCGGCTCGTACCAGTTACATTTGATGAGGTTATTTATGATGTGTTCGATCATATCAAGGCAGATGTGGACAGGATCACCGTAAAGCTGGACGATGGCACGCAAAAAGTGATGGCGGATCCAGCGCTATTACAGAGCGCCATGGTCAACCTGCTGCGCAATGCGCTGGCCTACTCGCCACCGGATACGACGGTTGTCCTTGAAGCAGGCACCGCCGGCGATAGGGGTTGCATCCGCGTGGTAGACTTTGGTCCGGGAATAAGCCGTGCGTACAGGGAAGACGTGTTCAAGCCTTTTCAAAGACTGGGTGATGCTCCCAACGGATCGGGCGTGGGGCTCGGCTTGGCGGTGGCGCGTGGATTCATCGAGACGATGCATGGAGGTATATTGCTGGATGACACGCCGGGTGGCGGTTGCACCGTCACTGTCATGTTGCCGGCTGCCGGCGAACTCGGTGGGGGAGAGTGATGGCTGAGAGTATCCTGCAACATGCTAGTGGATCGTACAGCGGCAATGCTGATGTCCGCCACGATATGCTTGACGGCATGCCCGGCACATCCGGTGGTGTAGAGCCATCGACTGATCCACGCGTACTAGTGGTGGATGATGAGCGTCCATTTCTCAAAGCTCTAGGGATATCCCTGAAAGCGCATGGCTACCTGGTGGATCTGGCCTGTGACGGCGACGAAGCCATTGCTCTGGCTGCGTCCAGGCATCCTGATCTGGTGATCCTGGATCTTGGCCTACCTGGCACGGATGGGAGTGATGTGCTCCGGGCTATCCGGGGGTGGTCGAAAGTGCCCGTGCTCGTGCTTTCGGCTCGTGATTCCGAGACCGACAAGGTGGCTGCGCTGGATATCGGAGCCGACGATTATGTTACCAAGCCTTTTGCCATCAATGAGTTGCTGGCCAGGATGAGAGCCGTACTCAGAAGGGTGGTGGCGCATGATCTCGTGCCGGGGAAGGTGGTTACGGAGGATTTTACGGTCGATCTGGCGGCCCGCGAGGTCAGGGATCGATCTGGTGACCATATAAGACTTACGCCAATCCAGTGGGCGATTGTAGATCTGCTCGTGCGTAACAGTGGTTGCCTCGTAACCCAGCGCCAGATTCTCAAGGAGGTGTGGGGACCTGCATATGAGAAAGAGACCAACTACCTGCGTGTCTTTATGACTCAAGTGCGGCGAAGGTTGGAACCCGATCCTGCCAGGCCTCGCTATTTCCACACCGAGCCCGGTATCGGGTACAGGTTTGTCAGTCGAGACCAACCGGAGCGCGGCGGATGAGTGGGCAATATACTGGTGCTGCGCCAGAAAGGTGGATGTAGCCATGGTTGCCATGAGCGTGGATGCGAACGAGACGGGAAGATATACCGGTACGCGAAAAGGTGGATGTAGCCATGGTTGCCATGCATGAAGGTATGGAACAGCCAGGAGACCCAATCGCTGAACTCGATGAGGACGATGTCTTCGAGGCGGGCGTACTTGGAAGTTTGGAGGGTGACAAGCTGGGGAAGCCGGCACCTGAGGTGGACAGGGTGGAAGTGGCGCCCGCAGGGCTGTTCCGTGTCTATCTTGGTGCCGCTCCTGGCGTCGGGAAGACCTGCGCCATGCTGGATGAGGGCGCGAGGCGCAGGGATAGAGGCAGCGATGTGGTCATCGGTTTCGTGGAGACTCATGGCAGGGCCAGAACCGCAGCTCTGATGGATGGCATCGAGTGCATCCCCAAGAAGCAGGTCGAGTACAGAGGCAAGCTGCTGGAGGAGATGGATGTGGAGGCGGTGCTGAAGCGTAGCCCGAGAGTTGCCCTTGTCGACGAGTTGGCGCATACCAACGTGCCCGGATCGGGGCTGCACGAGAAACGCTGGCAGGACGTGCTCCAGCTGATCGACGCCGGCATCGCCGTGATAACCACGGTGAACATCCAGCATCTCGAGAGTATCGCAGATGCTGTCGAGCAGATTATCGGCATAAAAGTGCGCGAGCGCGTTCCTGACTGGGTGGTACGCAAGGCGGACCAGATCGAATTGGTCGATTCCTCTGCCGAGCAACTGCGCAGGCGTATGCTTCATGGCAACATCTACCCCAAGGAACGCGTACCGCTCGCTCTGTCCAACTTCTTCAAGCGGGAGAACTTGATTGCCTTGCGGGAGCTGGCACTGAGGTTTGTAGCGGACGAGACGGAAGAGGAGATGCTCGCGTACTTGAAGACGAGGGGAGGCGGGCTTGCTTGGGATACCGCGGAACGCATCATGGTGGGTGTTACGGCGGCGCCAGGTTCGGAGGATGTGCTGCGCAGGGCTGCGAGGATGGCTGCACGGTCGAAGGCGGAACTGCATGTGGTTCACGTAGTGCCTTCCGATGGATTGCGGCGCGACGGGGAGCGCATGGCGGATCTCAAGAAGTTGGCACTTGATCTTGGAGGTACCTGGAATGACCTCTATGGGGACAATCCTGCAACGGTTATGGTCGAGTTTGCGAGAGAGAACCAGATCACCCAGATAGTGATGGGGTCCACAAGCAGGGGACGCTTGGAAGAGATGAGAAGAGGTTCCGTAATCAGGAGTCTCCTCAAGGAAGCCGGGAACAACGACATAGACATACACATCATTGCGCGCAAATCCCGCTGATTGCCTGCTCGAAGACATTCAGCTATGCGAGGCAATCGAGGCAATCGAGGCAATCGAGGCAATCGAGGCAATCATGTGGGGCATGCATCAATTTGTTGCGGATCTGGATTGGCATGGATCCGGACTTAGCGGTATAGAATAATCATTAGTGACACTTACAACTACAGCCAAGAACGTCAAAGAGGTCGATCAGGTGGTTGTCCGTTTCGCAGGCGACTCAGGCGACGGCATGCAGCTCACGGGGAGCAGGTTTACCGCCGTCACTTCGCTGGTACCCAACGACACCGCTACGTTGCCGGACTATCCCGCAGAGATCCGGGCACCTGCAGGCACCCTTGCAGGAGTATCGAGCTTCCAGCTGCACTTCTCGGACCACGATATCCTTACTCCTGGCGACAAGCCCGATGTCCTCGTCGCTATGAATCCTGCTGCCCTCAAGGCGCATCTTTCAATGGTGAAGTCCGGTGGGATCATACTGGTCAATTCCGACTCCTTCGACGAGAGATCGCTCGGCAAGGCTGGCTACAGCTCCAATCCGCTCGATGATGGAACGGTCAAGCCGTACCGCGTTTACGAGATACCCATGACGAAGCTGACTCTGGAGGCATGCAAGAGTGCCGGCGTGAAGCCGAGGGACGCCGAGAGATCCAAGAATTTTTTTGCACTTGGTCTTTTGAGCTGGATGTATACCAGACCTGTGCAGCCCACGATTGACTGGATCGAGGAGCGTTTCGCCACGAACGAGATGGTGAAGGAAGCCAACCTGCGCTCTTATAAAGCGGGATACAATTTTGGTGAAACCGCCGAAATCTTCGAGGCGCGCTACGAGGTGGCGCCGTCTCGTTTCGAGAGCGGCACGTATACCAATGTGCCGGGCAACACGGCGCTGGCTTGGGGATTGGTGGTTGCATCCAGATTGGCCAAGATGCCGCTGTTTCTGGGTTCATACCCCATCACGCCCGCATCCGATATCTTGCACGAGCTGGCCAAGCTGAAGAACTTCGGGGTGAGGACGTTCCAGGCGGAAGATGAGATCGCCGGTGCTGGCTCAGCGCTTGGTGCCGCTTACGGTGGCTGCCTGGGCGTGACCACCACCAGCGGTCCAGGAATCGATCTGAAGGCGGAGACGATCGGCCTTGCGGCCCACTTGGAACTTCCCATGGTGATAGTGGACATCCAGAGAGTCGGACCGTCCACGGGTATACCTACAAAGACAGAGCAGGCTGATCTGCTGGCGGTTGTCTACGGTCGTCATGGCGAAAGCCCGGTGCCGGTTGTGGCGGCGATGTCACCAGGGCATGCCTTCGATGCGGCCATCGAGGCCTGCCGCATAGCCATCGAGTATCGTACACCGGTATACCTGCTGTCGGATGGATATGTGGCCAACAGCTCCGAACCGTGGAGACTGCCGGACCTGGACGCTCTTCCGGCCATAGATCCTCATTTTCTGGATACACCTAATCACGTAGATGACCAGGGTAACACATCATACTGGCCATATGTAAGAGATCCGGATACCTTTGCGAGGCAGTGGGCGATTCCCGGCACACCGGGGCTGGAACACCGCATGGGAGGGCTCGAGCATGCAGATGGGTCCGGTAATGTGGCATACGATACATTGAATCACGAGAAGATGACCCAGTTGCGCCAAGCCAAGCTCGATGCCATATCCAAGAGCATTCCTTTGCTTGCAGTCGATGATCCTGACGGTCTGGGCGGTGCTGAGGTTCTGACAGTGAGCTGGGGATCCACTTACCCGGCCGTGCTGGCAGGAGTGCGCAGGACACGTAAGAGGGGGCTGAAAGTTGCCATGGTTCATCTTGTGCATCTGAATCCGTTCCCGTCGAATCTTGGTGAGATACTTGGCCGGTACCGGAAGATCATCGTTCCCGAGATAAATATGGGCCAGCTCTGGACCTTGATCCGGGCGCGTTACCTGGTGGATGCGGAGTCCATTTCAAAGGTGCAGGGCATACCGTTCAAGGCGGCGGAAATAGAGTCCGCCATATTGGATGCGCTGGACAAGGGGAGGGCGGCAAGATCATGAGCGACGGTGTCGCAACAGCAGTGTCACGCCCGGATACGCCAATTTCCACCAGGAAGGACTGGGTTTCGGACCAGGAAGTCCGGTGGTGTCCAGGGTGTGGTGATTTCACCATCCTTGCCGCCATGCAGACCCTGCTCGCCGAGCTGGGTGCTAGGCGCGAGTCAACCGTCTTCGTGTCCGGTATCGGTTGCTCGTCACGTTTTCCGTATTATATGAATACCTATGGTATCCACAGCATCCATGGAAGAGCTCCGGCATTTGCCACCGGGCTGGCGGTGACACGCCCTGATCTGGACGTATGGGTCATCACTGGTGATGGTGACGCCCTGTCCATAGGTGGCAATCACCTGATCCATGCTCTCAGGCGCAATGTCAACATCAATATCATCCTTTTCAACAACCAGATATACGGTCTGACCAAGGGGCAATTCTCGCCGACATCCGAGGTGGGGAAGGTGACCAAGTCCACGCCTTACGGATCGCTTGACATCCCGTTCAACCCCGTATCGCTGGCGCTTGGAGCGGAAGCCACTTTTGTGGCGCGTACTCATGATATGGATAGGAAGCACATGATGGAAGTGCTCAGGCAGGCATATGATCACCGGGGTGCATCGTTTGTCGAAATATATCAGAACTGCAATGTATATAATGATGGTGCATTCAATGATATAACATCTAAGGACAGGCGGGCTGATTATCTCATCCCACTGGTACATGGTGAGCCTATACGCTACGGCAAGGATGGTGAGTTCGGCGTTTCCAGGGGAGAGGACGGGATGCTGCATCTGGTCAAGGTGGCCGATGTGGGCGAAGATGCCTTGCTCATCCACGATATGTCCCTCGACAATCCAAGCCAGGCGTTCGAGTTGTCGCGTTTGGCTAGGGGTCCCCATGAGCCGACACCTATAGGAGTTTTTAGGTCGGTGGATTGCCCGGAGTATGGTTACGAGGTTACAAGGCAGCTGGCCGAGGTGGAAAGCCAGAAGGGCATCGGCGACCTAGCGGCGCTCCTACGGTCTTCCGGTACGTGGGTGGTGGAGTAGCCGTCGGCTTTTCTGAGTGCATGCCCGGCGTTTCCAGGGCGCGAAGCGTCTATCCATGTCAGTATGATGTCAGCGTGCGTGTATTTCGGAGTGTAAGAGCAAACCGTTCAGATCCTAGCCTTGTCGGCATGCCATTGGTGCTTGCCTTGGGCGTAGGAGAATGGCGGATCAGCGCAGCATCTGCCGTATGCGGACAGCGTATTGCTGAGCGCGGGTACGGGCCTCGGTGTGGGTAGGCGCTTCCACCCACACGTGCGTGAGTGGTTCTTCGGGATCCGGGAGCACCCATGTCCATCCGGTGTCCTCGACGATCTTTATCCCTTCGATCAGCGTTACGTCACGTTCGGTGGTTTGCTCGATGAGCATGCGCATTATGGCGCCCTTGTGGTCTGACGGCGTGATCACCTCTTCGTGCACTATATGCACATCGGGAATGCCTGACACGATGCGGGACAGGCTCGTCCGGGATGCCCCCAGCATGGCCAGAAGATTGACGAGGGAGCAGACAGCATCGTAGGCCGGTATGAAGCCAGGGAAAGCGTAAGCGTTTGAATGGTTGGCGGCGAAGGTGATCTTCCCAGCTTCAGGAGCGTCGCTGGAGCTGTTGGAGTAGAGTTTCATCCACATCGGGTCTACGCCGGCTTGCTTACAGGACGCCAATGCAGCTGTAGGCGTGCTCAATGGAAGCATGACCTGAGGCCGGTCGCTGGTTTTCAATACGAGGTCGAGCATCACCATGAGCGACTGCGTTTCGCTGAGAACGGTGCCGCTGTCGTCGATGATTATAAGCTGTTCTCCGCCGGGATCCATTATGGCGCCCAGATGTGCGCCGGAAGCGGTCACCAGATCGGACACTCGTTTCAAGGTCGCCCATCTATCGGCGGAACCAGCCGGAGCGGTGGCTCCGTACGGGTTGGATACGAGTACATCGGCCCCTAGCTTGGCAAGCACATTGGGCATGACGAAGCTTGCGGTGCCGAATGAATAGTCCAGCACTAGTTTGAAGCCGGTCGAGGCTATTGCCTGGATGTCGACCGTATCGAGTAGTTCTGCAGTGTATTGTTCGATTGCTCTTGATACAAATGAAATATCTCCTATTTCCGGCGCAGGTACTCTTCTGAAGTCCTCCCGGTGGTATAGCCTTTCGACTTTGCGTTGCATGGACTCGTCCAGATCGCGACCGTTCTCATCAAAAAAACGCAACACGATGGAGTGCCGATCGTCGTCAGCAAGCCTGACCGTGAAGCCGCCCTGGTTCGACGCAGATCGTACCATGAAGCGGGTTGCCGGGACTGTGGCAACCTCCAGATCGTCCACTGTCACTCCCGCCGCATTGCAGCCGACCATGGCCGCCCTCTTGAGAACCCTGGCCGCCCTGCTCGTGTCCCTGGATGCGGTGATCCGGGATCCCTTGTCCAGGGTGCTGGCCCACGCCATGAATAGCCGGACCACGAATTCTGGGCTGATGTCCACATTTGCAAGTCCGGTTACACCGTTGCGCCCGAAGATGGTACGTGATCCTCGTGTCTCCCACACGATGGACGAGTTGACGATTGCACCCTGTTCGACAGTCTTGTAAGGATATATCTTCACCCCCGACCGGATAATCGTGCCCCTACCGATCGCGCAACCCTCACCCATTACCACGCCATTTTCGATACGTGTGGCCTGGCGTATGTCACATGCCTTGCCCAGTACCGCCCCCTCTATTTTGCAGTTGTTGCCTATGTAGGAGTTGTCGTGCACTACGGAGCGTTCTATGGAGGTATCGTTGCCGGTCCTCACGTTTGTCCCGAGGGTGCAGTACCTGCCTATCCGTGCTCCTGCTCCTATCCGGCAGTTGTCACCCAATATCGCCGGTCCTTCGAGATGTGCGTCAGGATCGACTTCGGCGCCTTTACCAAGCCATATGCCCGGACGCAACGGGAATCCATCAAGGTGTACGTTGACTTTCTGATCCAGGATGTCTTCGTGCGCCTTGAGATATGCGTCCAAGGTGCCTACATCTTCCCAGTAGCCATCCACGATGTCTCCGTAGATGGGCCTGCCCTTTTCAAGAACCGCCGGGAAGACGTCACCGGCGAAGTCAACGGGTCGGCCCTGCTCTATAAAATCGAATATCTCGGGTTCCAGCACGTATATTCCGGTGTTGATGGTGTCGCTGAATACCTGTCCCCAGGTGGGCTTTTCGAGGAAGCGTTCTATGGATCCATCCTCTCTGGTAATGACTATGCCGAATTCCAGTGGATTATCGACAGACTTGAGGGCGATGGTGCAAAGCGCTCCTTTGTCGTCGTGAAACTTTACTATCTGGGCGAGATCTATATCGGTAAGGACATCGCCTGAGATGACCAGGAAGCGTTCGGTGAGCTGCTCGGCTGCATTCAGTACAGATCCAGCGGTACCGAGGGGACTTTCCTCGGTGGCGTACACCATGGATAGCCCGAATTCAGATCCATCACCGAAGTACGTCCTGATGGCGTTGGCCATGAATGCTACGGTGACCACGATCTCCTCGAACCCGTGCCTGCGCAGCAGCGAGATGACGTGTTCCATCATGGGCTTGTTGGCCATCGGGAGCATCGGCTTGGGAGTGTTCGAGGTCAAGGGCCTGAGGCGGGTTCCCTCGCCACCTGCCATGATGACTGCTTTCACTGCAATTGCCTCCTTTGTATATTGCCTACCACTGTTGCACTGGTGATGCCGTAGCGGATGCTGTATGTGATGCCGTAGCGGATATTCCAGGGAGATGCCGGAAGTTTGCCGTCCTCACTGTGCCGATCTCCTCTTTCGTGTCGATAGGGCTCTTTTCGCTGCTGGCACATAGGCACCAACTGCGATCCACCCAAGAACAAGTCCTCCGGCTGCGGCTATCCACGCGATTACATGAAAGGGTTGTTGCCATGATGCACCTCCATGCGATATAAGGAATGCCGGAATAGCCACCATGATGGCGAACGTACCTGCCTTGCCTACCACCAGCACGTCTATGTGTTCAGCCCCGATTGCAGCCAGGATGACCACAGCCAGGCTGACGATAATTTCCCTGGAAAGCACCACAACCACCAGCCAATATGGCACGGCTCCGGTCCAGATGGCTGCAACTACGCCAGCGACAACGAGCAGCCTGTCGGCCGTGGGGTCCAATATCTTGCCTGCAGAGGATACCTGGTTGAACCTGCGTGCCACCTGGCCATCTACCCAGTCGGTTGCGCCCAAGGCCGCGAGCAGGATCGCTCCTGCGACTAAGTGGTGAGAGACTAGCGTGAGCTGGAGAAAGACGGGTATGCAGGCTATGCGTACCGCAGTGATCAGGTTGGGCAGGGTGGCGAGTCTTGACGGGTCATGTATAGGCTGCGGCCGTGATAGCGACGGTGCCGCGGCAGATGCCTCTTTGTAATCCTGCACAGTGCCAGTCTACCAAGGCTGGGTGGGCCAGTAGGTCAATCTATCTTGTGGATTCGCATAGACCGTCGAGCCACCTTGCTGATCAGCTGTACAATGATTCATGTCAATCATCTACCCACTGGTTGCTTGCCGTCAGATTGCGCGGCCCGATGCCGATGCTTCACGTAAGGAATTAGTGGAAGTGGCGTATTTATGGTAAGTATTGAGTGTGCCACGATTTGAACCATTTTACGGAATACGTTACGCTCCTTCCATCCCTATAGGTGAGGTGATTTCTCCGCCGTACGATATAGTAGATGATGCCGAAAGGAGCATCCTGGCGGCTCGGAATAGCGCCAATGCCATCCATGTAGAGCTACCTGCTGAACGGACCGGCTTTGCCGATCGTTACGAGTCGGCGGCGGATATCTGGACAAGTTGGCTGAGGAATGGGACCGTGCTGTACGATCATGACCCGTCGCTTTACGTCTACCGCATGACCCCTCCTAACGGAGTCTCTACCATAGGCGTGGTGGGTGCGCTTTCCCTGGAGCCGCCTGGCGACGGCATACTCCCTCATGAGGAGACTATTCCGAAAGACAAGACCGACAGGCTGGAGTTGCTCCGTCACTGCAGAGCCAACATATCGCCTATCTGGGGGTTATCACTCGCTTCTGGTCTGGGGTCTCTTTATGCACCGGTAACGTCGGCCACACCTGCCGTCCGCGCTGTGGACGACGAGTCTGTCTTGCACGAATTATGGGTAATCTCCGATGTCAAGGTCACTGATTCGATCTGTCGAGCTGTCGCAAGGGCACCGGTAGTAGTGGCTGACGGGCATCATCGGTACGAGACGGCACTCGCGTTCAGTGAAGAATCGGCCATGTCGCTGGCGCCGGCGACAGGTAGAGGCACAGAGTCAGGCCTGGCCTCATCGGCAGTTAACGGGCTTGCCGAGGGCAACGGTGTTCCGGGATACCGCACTAGCATTCCCCCTTCGGATGGTAGATGGCGGGATGCTGCGCCAGGGACAGGTGCAGGGATGGTGATGGCGCTGATGGTGGAGCTTTCGCAGGATCAGCTCTCGGTATTGCCTATCCATAGGATGGTGTCATTGGCGGCGCCGGATTCCGTTAGCTCGGTGGGATTACAAGAAGCATTCGCTTGGCAGTTCGAATTGAAAGATATTGGCCCACTTTCCATTACAAGGGCCATGGAAGTGATCAGGGGAGGGCGCATGGCCATGGTATCGCAGGATGGTATGTGGGAGCTTGCAAGGCGTCGGCAGGGCAGCGAGGTGGATTCGTTTCTGGTAGGTATGGCAATTCAGGCCGTGCCCAAGTCTGTTGGCTGCGGAGAGGGCATTGACATATCGTATACACCCGATGTAGCTCGGGCCGTGGATGCGGTCCAGCGCAAGGAGGCTAGGTTTGCAGTACTGATGAGACCGGTTACGGTTGGGCAGATTGCGGATTATGCGCGCCGCAAGACACGCATGCCAGCCAAGAGCACGTATTTCTGGCCCAAACCTAGGACAGGCATGGTATTCAGGTCCCTGGATTCACCATCGGGAAACTGAAGGACCTGCCGGATCGCGCTGTCATTTGCAGGACGGGCCACTAGTATGTATCTGTGGACGTCTCGAATGAATCGCCGCATGCAGATGAGCTTGTCGATGCTGTGCCCGGCTACGATGAGGATGGGTTGCGGAGCGCCGCAATCGACAACTATGGTCGGTCAGTGTATTACCGGCAACCGGTGCAGTAGTCCGTGCGTGAAGGCATGGCCAAGGGCTCGCCTGTGAAACTCACTGGTCGTGATATTGACAGGGACGGCCAGTATGATGACCGTTTCGCCTATGCAATCGAACTTGCCGGCAGGTTGAGATCCGCGCTGTCAGGAGTCCTGCTCGGTGCCGACCATGCAGTGCTTGCAGCAGTGCTTGCCATGCTGAGCGGCTCGCATTTGCTCGTGGAGGATGTACCAGGGGTAGGCAAGACGATCCTGGCCAAGGCGATTGCAATGGCGGTGCAGGCTTCGCATAGCCGGGTGCAGGGTCATCCGGATCTGCTCCCATCGGACATTACAGGCGTGTCGGTATACCTACCGGACAAGGGCTCGTGGGAGATCCGTAAAGGGCCACTCTTTGCCAGTATCGTTCTTTTCGATGAGCTGAACAGGACACCGCCACGCACCCAAGCCGCGTTGCTGGAGGCCATGGCCGAAAGGCAGGTGACCATCGACGGTGACTCGTTGCCCTTGCCTTCACCGCACATAGTGATAGCTACCCAGAACCCTCTTTCGGAACTGGGGACCTTTCCACTTGTCGAGAGCCAGCTGGATCGTTTTGGCGTATGTACCACGATAGGATATCCCGATGAGGCCACCGAAGTGGACATATCACTCTTTCACGGTGGCGAAAGTGCATTGCCTGATGTGAAGCCCGTGTGCGATGGCAACGGCTGGTCCTACGCCCAGGACGCAGTCAGGGCCGTCACCGTGGTGGAGAAGGTGGCGGAGATGGCAGTAAGGCTGTGCAGGGCAACGAGAACGCACCGCCATGTGATGCTTGGGGCCAGCCCTCGCGCCGCTATTACCCTTACAAGAGTGGCGCAAGCATATGCGCTGGTATCCGGTCGCACCTATGTCATCCCCGATGATGTGAAAGCGGTCGCCTACGGCGTGCTGAGACATAGGCTGCTGACCGACGGCGTATCAGGTAGGGAGGTGGTTGGCGACCTGCTTGCGAATATGGCGGTCCCACGGCCGTGAGTGGCGCTCTACGTAAGTCGGGTGCCGTTCGCAGCAGCGTAGTAGTTCCCGGCCGGTCGGCGCCTCCTGTACCCGACCAGCGTAGCGATTCAGACACGACAGGGAGGAGCAATGTGGCTGATACCGTCATAGTGCGCTACGGTGTCTCCCGTCCTTCTAGAGGCCTCGTTCCGTTTCTTACGGCGATAGTCATACTACTTGCATGGGGTGGGGTGGCTCATCAGAGTGGATCGGGATGGGTACAGGTCATGGGCGTCGTGATTGGCGGTTATGCGTTTACTGGTCTGTTTGTTCCTGCGCTGGCCTGCTGGGGATTGCGAGTGCAACCTGTCAGCATTCCTGCCGATGTCATTGCCGGCGATGATTATGCAGTGGATCTATGCACCAACTTTTTTGCGCGCGTGCGGCCATTGGGGTTCAGTCGGGCTGGTGGTGGCGATGATGCCGGGAGCTCTAGGCTGGTTGCCGGTCGATGCTACAGCCGGGTGGAGCCAGTGGGTCAAACTGCTGGTACGTATTCCAGTGAAACCACGCGGCGTAGCGTTGCCGTCGTGGGTGAATCCAAGAGTATTGACGGGATGGCAATCCGTGGGGCAAGTAGCGGCCCTCTGCGTGTGCCGTGCAGGCTGACCAGCCTGCGGAGAGGGCTTGTGAACAGGCTGGAATTTGACGTTGCTACGGCCTGGCCACTGGGTATTCTGTGGTGGCACAAAAAGGCGACGTTTGATCTGGGATATCCTATCCATGTTGCACCTCGTCGGGGTCAGCCTCTTGACACAGATATTCTCGAGGGATCGTCCGGCGGCGACTTGTATGGTATGGCAGGTCGGCCAGGATCCTATAGGGGATACCAGAGAGGAGTCAGGCAGTACGTGCCGGGCGATTTGCCTCGAGATGTGCACTGGCCTGCGAGCGCTCATGCTGGACGCTTGATGGCTAGAGAACGTGAGATACAGCAGGGACAACCCGTATTGCTCGACGTGAGGCTGTCCGCGGACGTAGATGAGGCAGATTTGCTCGCCGAGCGACTGATGGGGTCAGTGGATTGGATGATCAGGTCCGGTAGGGAACTTGTCATGATCACGCTGGAGATGGAAGGGAGGATATGTCGCAGCGTGAGGGATATCACATCGGCTGGTCGCCGCCTTGCAAGGGCTTTACCCGAATCGGAGAGTTCGAGTGCCGCATCATCAGAAATGGGTAATTCAAGGGTGGTACCGGATGCGATCTGAGCGTCGGGGCACCTTGCGGGCACTGATTGCGTTCATTAAGCAGGCCAATTCATCCAGTGTACCCGAGCAGTCCTTGCCCTTACGGTTTGCAGTATGGGGAGCAGTCGTAATCAGCCTTGCCGCATGTCTTTTTGAGTCCGAGCTATCGGTACCATTCGTCATTATGGCCGTTTGCGGCATCACTATTGGAATGCTCTATTCGTATATTGCCAGAGCACATTCGGATGGTTGGCTCAAGCTACTTCTTGCTGTCGGTGCGCTGGCGGCATTTGTCCATTTCTTTAACACAGTCTCGAACGAACGGGGGATCGTCACCATTGGTTTGGTTGAGGCTCCGCTGGCCGTGCTGTTCACGCTCATGCAAGTGCTGCACTCCTTTGACGTGCGGGCACGGCGTGACCTCATGTTCTCGCTGGCTGGCTCAGCCACATTGATGGCGGTGGCGGCAGCCCAAGCAACCGATCTCACATTTGGAGTCTTCGTGATTTTATGGGCCTTCATTTGTGGTTACGGCTTGGTCACTACGTGGGCAAGTATGTCGGGAGTACGGTTGGCAATGTGGGGAGTGCCAGTGGCTCTGTGGGCAACGGTGGCATCCATGCTGGTAGGTGTTATCGCTCTGGCACTATTGCCTCCGCCCCAACCCAATCATACGCTGGCATTTCCCGATAACCTTGCACACGATCTTCATCTACCGCTACCGAGCGCCATATCCTCGGGTGGCGCGAGGGGAAACCTGCCGGCTAAACCAGGTAGTCCAGCAGGTCGCATTGGTATAGGAGGTTATCTCGGGTTTTCGGGACCATTGAATCTCGCAATACGCGGACAACTCGGTAACGAGGTGATCATGCGGGTGCGGGCATCAGCTCCAGGGTATTGGCTGGGTGAGACTTTTGACAACTGGAATGGGGTCAGCTGGACACATGATACCAGGTACGTCACTAGCATCGGTGGCGGACCAGACTTTGTCATCCCCAGTGAGCTTGCGCAGAGATCGAGCCTGAATATTCCTGGCGACCTGCATTTTAAAACCAGCCAGCAGGACAGCGAGGGGAGTGCCAGCCTGCACGGTCTAGGGAGTACCGATGCCGGAATCCTGGATTCAGCCAGTGCGAGTACTGGCGGTTCCTCCGACATCCAGACGTTTTACGTGCAGAAGACGATTCCGAGTCTTATCTTTGGCAGCGAGCAGAGGTCTCAGGTGTGGTTCTCCGGAAGTAACCTGTACATTGGCCCCGGACGGTCGATCAGGACGGGGTATGCAATGGGCCCGGGAACCATATATACCGTGCTCTCCAACTCCAACAGGGCCACTCCTCAGGCCATGGAGGAAGTGAGCAGGTTGTCGAAAGGGCAGACGGCGTATCCCACTGGGTCGAAAGCCCAGGTAGATATCAACGGGACTACCGAGACGTTCATGGGTTCCATAGGATTGACGAGCAGCCAAGTGGCACGATATACTCAGCTTCCCGGCCCTGCACAGAGGTACGCTGCTCTGAAGAAGCTGGCATATTCCATCGTAGGTGGAGCCACATCGGTTTACGGAGAGGTGCAGGCACTGGAAAGATGGATGGGCAGGCACTTGAAGTATACTACCAATATCCCGCCACTTCCCCCAGGAACCGATGCGGTCAATGAATTCATATTCCATACCAGACGGGGCTACTGTGAGCAGATATCGACATCACTAGCTGTCATGATGAGGCTGCTGGGTGTTCCCGCCCGTGAAGCGGTTGGGTACGTTCCCGGGCCGTACAACCCGATTACTGACCTCTACGATGTCCAAGCCAAGGATGCGCATGCCTGGGTGCAGGTGTGGTTCCCTGGACTTGGTTGGCAGAACTTCGATCCCACTGCCCATGTTCCACTGGCCAACCCGTCTCCAGGGTCGGTTTTGTCTGTAACTGTCGGCAGGTATTTGAGTCGGACAGTAACCGAGACAGCAGGTATCGTCGAAAAGCCATTTGTGTGGCCACCACTAATGGTGTTGGTCGGTTTGGCAGGGACATTTGTTTACTTGAAACGGCGCCCAAAGAGCGTAGTGGACAGAGCTCTCCGGAAGTTCGAGCGTAAGGGTGCCAAGATTGGGGTAGCACGCATGCCGGATGAGACCTTGAGGGAGTATGCGGGAAGGTTGCCTCATGGACTCTCGTATAGCGATCTGAGTAAGTTTTGCCAGCTTCTCGAGGCCGGTGAATACAGTAGTACCGATCTGTCAGACTTGGAGGTCGAAGAGTTGGGATGCCTGTCCAAACGTCTTGTCAAGGATATGGCGAGAAAATGACCTGCCCAGTGAGCAGGTAATTGTGTCCCGCTGTGGTAGGGCGAATCTCCCGGTCAGGGGGTTCCTCGGCTGGTTGCGCCTGCGATGGCAACATTAGTGGTAACGTGGATTTCGTTGTTCTCGAGGAAATTGACATGATTGATGGCATAGATCCGTCCCCGGTTCTGGCAGGTAGGCTTCTGGTTGCTTCCCCAAAATTATCGGATTCCAACTTCGACAGGAGCATAGTGCTCCTACTCGAACACAGGCCCGAGGGTGCCCTTGGCGTAATTCTCAACCAGCCGAGTATCACCAAGGTGCATGATGTGCTTACTGGGGAGTGGGAGCCATATGTCGAGGTGGCACCTCCGGCTGTTGTATTTGCCGGCGGGCCGGTGTCGCCCGCGGCCGCTATCGGACTCGGACACTGCTTGGATCTGGACGTGATGAACTTCCTCGATGGTGCGGGCAGTTCTACGGCGAGGGGACCGGTGAGCTACCTCTTCAACGGCATATGCGTGGTCGATTTGAGTACCTCTTCCGAAGACCTTACGCCATCAGTCGATTGTATTCGTGTGTTCTTCGGCTATGCTGGATGGGGTCCCGGACAGCTGGAAAACGAGATTGACTCTGGAGCTTGGATAACCGTCGAGTCTATTACGAATGATGTGTTCACGGCGTACCCGGAACGTTTGTGGCATGACGTGCTATTTCGCCAAGAGGGAGATCTTGCGATCATGGCCAATTACCCGATCCACCCCAGACTCAACTAACCAGCAGTTAACTTGGAAATCAGCATGTTGTCGTCACTCTGCCGGGGAGAGACGCCCACCTTTACCTTTCCAGGTGACAATCCGTTGCGTTGCACGAGGCGACTTGTCACATACGGATACCGGCGTGCAGTGCCGCGGTACTGGCGGGTCTCCGGTTCGCGACCCAGAACCAGCGATGTATGCCAGACGGTTTGCAATGTCATGTGAGTAGTGACGTCCACCGGATGGGACCGAGTGATGGCGGGCATTCCGGGTCCGTTATCCCTACCGGACCTATCTGCCGATTACGGTCAGCTTGAGCAATTTCCAGAGCGGTGGAATAGATCAGTATGTTGCCTGCCGTGCACGCAGGCTACACGGTGTGTGGAGCAGTTGCACAAGGTGGCTGTGCTCGTTGTTGCTGTAGCGGTGCTAGTTGTCGTTGACGTGTTCGTGCCGCTGGTGCCGCTGGTGCCGCTGGTGCCGCTGGTGCTACAATACGGGTACACTTTTATCGGCCTTTCGATGTGTATAATATGAATCGTCAAGGTTGCCCCCTTAGCTCAGTCGGCAGAGCACAGCCATGGTAAGGCTGGTGTCGTGGGTTCGATTCCCACAGGGGGCTCGGTAGTGGTCAAACTCAGTAGACGAAGCCTAGGGTAATGGGTGCTACGGTCGAAAAGGAGCCTGTCCATTGCCAGGAGGGCTACAAGTAGTCGTAAGACTGCGAGAGCCGTTCTCTTGAGGGGTCTATGTAGCTACCTTGTGATTCCACTTGAATGTCCATCGTGCTGAGCTTGATTGTGCTGAGCTTGATTGTGCTGCGCTGCGCGTGACTCGCTCGATGCGCATGTGGCACGCGACAACTGCATGGAACTTCCTCTACTTGTAACTCCTCGGTTGAGATCTATGATGGCTCAATATATATCCTGACTGGTGCTGATCGGTCGGCTGCAACGCTAGGCCTCAGCCACTGACATCATCAAAATCATCCGGCACATGATGACCGAGATCGAGACCATGATCCTGGCCGCGGCTTAGGCCGAGGCCGAATCCGGCCAGAAATGTCCGAGCTTCCGCCATGCGAGGGTAGCGGTTGGCCACTTTGTGGAAGCTGCGGGTATGTCCTGGTTCTACCAGGTGAGCCAGCTCATGGACGAGCACGGCATCGAGTACCCAGAGGGGTACTGGTTGCAACCGGTCCGACACCCTGATCTCGCCACTATGGGGGCTGCAGGATCCCCAGCGAATGTTCTGATTGGTCACCCAGCGAACTGCAGCCGGGCGTACGCTGCCGACGTAACGGTCCGCCAACTCTCTTGCTCGGATATCCAGATCCTGATTTGAATGACCATCTCTGAGCTGCTTCTTGCGTATGACACGCTGCGCAAGATTGGTCGCGACCTCTGTACGCTCCGCCACAGAGAGCTGAGCTGGGACGAGCACGACGATACGTCCATCCTGCCATTGAGCGCTGGCGGTTTTCCGGCGCTTTGTGCTTGTCCGGATCTCAACTTCTGGTGGTGATGGTAACCCTTCCACCTGCGGATCGCCTCAGCCGATGCCTACCGGCAATTTTGCCGGATCCCATCCGAGACAGTCGACAGCGAGGTCGAATGCAAACCTGTCCGTCATTCCTGCCACGTATGCCACACTTGTCCAATGGATGGATGTGGCACTGTCATAGGTCGTGGCTGATGGTGGAGCCGGTAGTGTGGAGGTCGTGTGATGTCGGTATTGCAATTCTTGTCTGTCTACCGGCAGGCGATCCGGATGGTCGATGAAGTACTCCACCAGGGAGCGTAGCACTGCTACGACAGCATCTCCTTGTCGGATGGAGTCCTCTCGTGTGTAGATGTTCTCGTAGTTGAACCGTCTCAGCTCTGCCAGCGCATGTGCCAACTCTGGTGACATGCCTATTACGCCGTTATCTCTTATGCACTGGACTACTGCCCTGATCAATGTATCCAGCTGCCTCGAACGTGTGGTACCGATCGTCTCGCTTACACTTGCAGGCAACTGATCTGTACTGGTTATACCAGATCTGACGGCATCCTCCAGATCATGGGCGCAATAGGCGCACCGGTCCGCCCAGCGCACCACCATTCCTTCTGGCGTGGCCGGCAGCGGTCGCGACCATGAATGGTTGCGAATGCCATCCAGCGTTTCATGGCAGAGGTTGAGCGATGACAGGGTGACGTTGGCTCCCCAGGGAGCATGATCAAATCCATTTTCTAAAAATATACTGAGAGCGTCTTCACAAGCGTGGCCTCCGGGACCGTGGCCGCAGTCGTGGCCCAAGGCTATGGCTTCAGTGAGCGCTACATTCAGCCCGGCTGCCCTAGCAATTGCAGTAGCGACTTGGGCAACTTCCAGAGCGTGAGTGAGCCTGGTGCGCTGGTGATCTTTTGGGAAAACAAACACTTGTGTCTTGCCTGCGAGACGCCTGAATGCAGGTGAGTGGACGATGCGATCACGGTCTCTCTCGAAACAGGTTCTCTCGGGGTCGGGAAGTTCACCGTAGGCCCTATTCCCTGCCCCGTAAGCCCTCGTGGCTCCAACGGCGAGACCAACCTCCTCTGCTTGTTCCCTTGCTTCGCGGTCGTAGGTCAATGCATGGATTCTCATAAGTGGACGGTAATGTTCCTGGTAATCCTCATGCGATGTACCCGAGAGCCAATTGATAGGCAGTAGGCCTTCCCGATTGGTACCGTCTTGGTGGTCGTGCGGCAGGAGCATATCGGTATGGTGGCTGAAGGGCATGGCAATACCCTTTGCACAGACATCCGGCAGGGACTCCGGATCCGTTGGGGCATCAGGGATTGCTCGGCTGCTCAGGCGGTCACGGCTAGGATCGGGGCCGACACGCCATACGGTCGGTTCCATGGTGCCTGCCCATATGTCCGCTCTGGTCTTACCAGCGCCGCTACCCTGCTTGACGATGCTCATATCCAAAGATTAACAGCAAGCTGTAACGCTTACCGGTAACGGAAGCGCAGGCTCGCGCACGTGCCGGCAATGGTCGGAGATACATGCTTCCATGAAGCTGGTCATTTCATGGAGCGCATCAGTTGGTAGACTTCTTTGAGAGAGTCCACGGAATCTCGTGGAAGAGGTTGGGGTGAGCCCAACAGGGTTGCGCCCATGACTATGTGGGCGGTCCTTTCGGCGAGTATTGCTAATTCCAATGCGTGGGAGGGTGATTTGCCGACTGAAACCATTCCGTGGTTTGCCAGCAATGCAACGCTGCGACCCTCCAGTACCATTGTTGCGTTGGTTGCCATTGCCTGCGTACCGCTCATCCCATAAGTGGATACTTCGATGTCACCACCGAGATAGACGATGGTCTCGTCCATCCACGCCGGTATGGGTTTTCCCGCCAAAGCGAACATGCTTGCATATACTGGATGTGAATGCACCACCGACGCTATGTCGGGGAACCTCTTGTAGCATTCTATATGGAGCAGCTTTTCCGATGAAGGAGAGCGACCACCATCGAGAACTTCCCCATCTGGTGCGATAGTCACCAGGTCACCAAGAGCCATCTCCTCGTACGATATAGAGGAAGGAGTGATGCAAATGTTCCCATCGGGGAGGCGGGCAGACACATTACCCTGAGTACCCTGTACCATGCCCTTGCTGTACATTGCCTTTGCTGCACGAAGTATCTCGTTACGGAGGGTATTGCGGGTGTCCTCGGTTGCCTCGAGGCCGTTCCCCGCTTCCAAACCGTCCTCTGCGTGTTCCACGTGTTCTGTACTCATATGGAGGATCTTAGCAGCGCTACAGTGAGTGTCCGGGGTGACTCCGCGATGAAGACTCCATGCCAAGATAGGCAGGCTGGATGCGCTGGATTGCTGGCAGGCACTTAAATGTTTACAGATGGTAGGCAGAACAGGTTGTGTCAATATCTTACGTTAACGTGAGAGTTATTCTAGAGTCTATGAGGTGCTAATATATATGGATATATATGGTTAGGCGACTTTGCACAAGGGATGCAGGGCATGCGAGCCGTCAGCAATTAATTACTACAGGTATTTTTGGAGAGAGCGTAGTCCTAGGCAGGTGGCAGTAAGGATGGCAGCAAGATGAGGATGGCAGCAAGATGAGATACAAGATGAGGATGGCAGCAAGATGAGATACGGACATATGCAGGCACAGGAGGCACAGCCCACACGCCAGGCATGTCCGGTGAGCACGGGCCGTCCGGAGGGAAATCCATGACCCGCTCAGCGCCCGCGAGAACAAGCGGCGATCCGTACAAGGGCAAGTGGCTCGCCCTGTCGAACACCACCCTCGGGATACTGATGGTCGTGATCAATTCCACCGTTATCCTGATAGCGCTTCCCGACATATTCAGGGGAATCCATCTTGATCCGCTCTTGCCGAGCAATACCGACTACTTCCTCTGGCTCCTCATGGGTTACATGGTGGCTACTGCTGTGTTGGTGGTCAGCTTCGGACGATTGGGCGACATATATGGTCGTGTAAAGATGTACAATCTCGGCTTTGTCATCTTCACGGCGTTCTCCATCATGCTCGCCGTCACCTGGATGCACGGTCCTGCAGGCGCAATGTGGTTGATCGTGATGCGGATACTCCAAGGAATAGGAGGCGCCCTCATCTTTGCCAATTCCTCAGCCATCCTGACTGATGCCTTCCCGCCGGACCAGAGGGGACTTGCTCTCGGAGTCAATCAAGTGGCCGCTATAGGAGGCTCCTTTCTGGGTCTGATAATAGGTGGATTACTCGGTCCCATCGAGTGGCATCTTGTCTTCATAGTATCTGTACCCATCGGCATATTCGGTACGATATGGTCATATTTGAATCTCCATGAGCACGGCATCCGCCAGGCTTCGAAAATAGACTGGCTGGGAAACATAATCTTTGCTGCAGGCCTTGTATCGTTGTTGGTAGGGATTACTTACGGTATCGAGCCTTATGGACGTCATACCATGGGATGGACCAACCCGTCGGTCTTGGCCGAGATAATCGGGGGCGTGATCATGCTGGTCGTATTCGCCTTCGTGGAGACAAAGGTGGAGCATCCCATGTTCAGGATGCCGCTCTTCCGCATCCGTGCATTTACTGCCGGCAATCTAGCCGGTCTGCTGGCGGCACTGGGTCGTGGCGGGATGATGTTCATACTGATCATATGGCTTCAGGGGATCTGGCTTCCCCAGCATGGTTACAGCTTCTCGGTAACGCCCCTATGGGCAGGTATATATATGGTGCCGCTTACAGTAGGCTTCCTAGTTGCCGGCCCTATATCAGGAATTCTCAGCGATCACTTCGGTGCTCGCCCGTTTGCCACAGCTGGCATGGTCGCTGCGGCAATCAGCTTCGGTTTGCTGGAGTTGCTGCCTGCCAACTTCAGCTATGTCTGGTTTGCTCTCCTGCTCTTGATGAATGGGCTTGCAATGGGTCTGTTCGCGTCTCCCAATCGTGCCGGAATCATGAACAGCCTGCCTGCCAACCGCAGGGGTGTCGGTTCTGGGATGGCAGCTACGTTCCAGAATTCGGCGATGGTACTGTCCATCGGTATCTTCTTTACGCTTATCATATTTGGCCTGACCTCGAGTCTACCGTCCGCTCTGTACCACGGCCTCGTGGTTCAGGGCGTGCCCAGCGGCGCCGCTGCCAAGGTGGCTCACCTGCCGCCCACAGGTGCGCTCTTTGGGGCATTTCTAGGATATGATCCTATAAAGACTCTTCTTGGCTCGAGGGTGCTCTCGCATCTTCCTGCCGCTAGGGCGGCCTACCTCACCGGCAGGAGCTTCTTCCCCAAGCTCATCTCCCATCCATTCATGCAGGGACTGGGGGAGGCATTCGACTTTGCAGCTGTGGCATGTGTTGTGGCGGCCATCGCATCGTGGATGCGAGGCAAGAAATACCACCACGTGGACACCGCAGAGGACCTGGGAATCGAGGCAGGAGGAGCAGAGGCTGGCACTCCAGTAGATGGCGCGATGGCCGGTGCGGCAGTTGCTGGAGATGGGTCGTCTGCCGGCGATACCAATGAGTAGGTGCATAGAGTTTGCATAGGCGTGTACACCGCATGCAGGCGATACCGGCACCGCTAGACTGACCTATACGATGTCGTTTGTAACTACTGCGAGAACTGCCCTGTCTCGGCGCGCAACCATTGCAGGCCGGAACGAGAGTCTTGGCGGTGTTGACGGTGCGGGCCACGGAGCTGGTGAGGGTGGCGTCGATGGTGCGAATTCCGGAAGCGGGAACAGGGTCGGCCATCCAGACCTTGCCCTGCTCGTCGTCATGACGGGGGTGCTTATTACTGCGGTGGACACCACCATCGTGGTACTGGCGCTTCCTGAGATAGAGCGCGCACTCCATATAAGCTTGTCTGCTGTCATCTGGGTGATTATCGGCTACCTTCTTGTGATTACCATTCTGGCCATGCAGGTGGGCAGGCTGGGTGACATGTTTGGCCGTGTACGCATGTACAAGCTCGGTTTCCTGATATTCATAATCGGGTCTTTTCTGTGCGCACTCTCCTTCAACGAGATGTCCATCATACTTTTCCGGGTGCTCCAGGGAGCTGGAGGCGCCCTTATCCAGGCGAACAGTGGGGCAGTCGTGGCGGATACCTTTCCTCCCGAAAAGAGAGGCAGGGCTTACGGGTTCATCGCAGTGGGTTGGAGCGTCGGAGCGGTGCTCGGCATAGTGCTGGGCGGTCTGATCATTACCTATATTTCATGGCGCTGGATTTTCTGGATCAACGTGCCTATAGGTGTCCTTGCATTGGTGGCCGCTGGCCGGGTACTGGTGGAACGGGCGGAGCGCAGTAGCAAGAGAATCGATTGGGCGGGTATGGTCTTGCTCGGCGGGGGACTGTTCTGCCTTCTGTGGGCTATGACCAAGCTTACCAGCGAGTCGTTTGATCTGGCGGTTGGGGCTTTCTTTGCAGGTGGTCTCTTGCTGCTGGCTGTATTCCTGGTCGTTCAGGCTCGCGTGAAGGATCCGGTTGTCAACCTGTCCATATTCAGGATACCGACTATGACGCCTTCGCTTTTTGCCGCTCTCGTGCAGGCCACCGCGAATTACGCGGTACTGTTCCTGCTGATCATGTATCTTCAGGGAGTTAGGGGGCTGAGCCCGCTGGATGCTTCGCTGCTGCTGGTTCCCGGTTACGTGCTCGGGGGCGTCATAGGACCCTTTGCCGGCAAGCTTGCAGATAGGACCAGCCCGGTGTTTCCGGCTACGGCCGGCCTTGGGATACAGGTTGTGGCTCTTTTGCTCTATGCCAACCTGGGTACCAGTGCCGGTCTGTGGATGGTCGTACTGGCTAGCGTGGTGAATGGAATAGGAGGGTCGGCTTTCTTTCCTGGGAACAATTCGGCAGTGATGAAGGCATCCACCCAGGAGTTGTTTGGTATATCTTCAGGAATGTTGAGAACCTTTTCGAACGTGGGCATGGTGTTCTCATTTGCAATGGCCATCCTAGTGGCGGCGCGCACCATTCCCAAGAGGCTGGCGTTTGCGATTTTTGTGGGCACCACCCATCTGGTCAACTCGGTTAAGGGGCCATTCAACAACGGGATACATTCGGCGTTCTACGCTTCCGCCGGGCTTATGATATTTGCGGCCGTGCTCTCGGCCTCAAGAATATTCTCCCATCATCACATCAAGGGTTCGGCGCTTGTACCGGCGGCGGGCCAGGGCGATGAGCTGTCTGTGCCAGAGGTGTAGGTGATGGGCCGGGGAGTGCTGTACCGGGCCAAACCAGTATAGTGGGTGTAGCTATAATCGCAACGCCGCCAGCAGTGGTCGTAGAAGGGTCAAGGCTAAACTGGCCGGGGTGGGGGGTCTCAGGAGGTGGGGGGTCCCCCAGCAGTTGCGGACCGCGCAGCAGGACCAGCCGTTGTGGATGTGGAAACTGTTTTTCGTGAAGGCGCCGGGGAAGTTACTGGCAGTAGCGGTGCCAGAGCAGCGTAATCGCTTCTGTTCACCGGACCTGGCAGTAGTGCGCCTATAGCATTCGGTACATCTATGGAGTGTCCTTTCATTTTAAACGACACTCCGGTGATGCCGGAAAGAGCAGTGACGGTAAAGACTATCTGAGCGGTGGCTTGAATCTGTGCCGGCCCCGATAGGGTCCCGAAAGTGGACGAGAGGCTGACCTCCACCGTGGAGCCGACCGTTCTTGCCGTCAGGCTTCCTGATTGCTGAGGTATGGCAGTAGATAGGCCGAACGAGGCTTCTGACTTTGTCGGTCCACTGGCGAGTGCGTTGAGCAGGGAATCGAGAGGTGCCGGGAAGGCGACATCGCGGGTGACTGGCCATAGACGACCGGTGGCTGCCACCAGGTAAATGGTGACAGGGACTTCCACCGGTGCGTTCTTCGTGTTGAGAGGAGGATTGAAAGGGGATTTGTCCATCAGCCCAAATGGTATGGATTTTCGTGGCAAGGTGGTGGGATGGCTCTGGGCGGTAATAGTGCAGGATGCGAGCACGAGAGTGGTTGTTGCCAGTAGGGTGCTGGTGCGTGAAATCCTGCCGATGCGCCGTCGCGATCCGTTGGTACTGCGCTTACGTGCCTGAGGAGAGGTGCCATTACCCTGACGGGTCATGCCATTGCCCGAGCTTTGATCGCTGCCTTCTGGCGGCGATTCCGGGTCATCTGAATAGGCCGGCGGGCTGGAAGCTGGTGTGTTGTTTTGAGCGAGCTGTTGAGGGATATCCACAACAAATCTATTTTCTCCGTCGACCGTACTTTCGATTGATATGCGTCCCTGATGCAGTTTAATGTGTTCTAGAGCTAGAGCAAGACCCAGCCCTGTACCAGTCGCGTTGCCTCGCCGTCCTGCTGTCCTGCCCCGGTAAAATCGTTCGAAGACCTTCTGGCGTTGATCGGGTGGTACTCCTGGCCCGCGGTCGATCACTGATATGCGTACGAAAGGGTATTTCTCCTCAGCGGTGATCCCAGTGAGACCACCTGCGTGCTGGTTGGCATTGTCGACAAGGTTTGCAAATACCCGTTCCAGCCGTCTCTTGTCCACCATGACCTCCAGGCCGTCCAGCGCAGGTGAGATATGTACGGGCACGGAATCTCTTGCAAACGCATGGGCAATATGGCGAACCAGCATGCTTGCATCGACGGTTTCCAGAGACAGTTCTGCAGAACCTGAATCTATGGTACTGATCTCGAGAAGCTCTTGGACCATAGCTTGGAAACGGCTTATTTCGGCGACGAGTAGATCCAATGCCTGCCGTGACTGTCTATCCAGGTCGTGCGCGTGCATTTGCAGGATTTCAGCCGTCGTGGCCAGCGTGGTGAGAGGAGATCGCAGCTCGTGGCTGACATCCAATGTGAAACGTGTCTCTCGTTCGATGCGTTTGGCAAGCGAGTCCGCCATCTGATTGAATGATTCGAAGAGTGGATCCAGGTCAGAATCGCCTGTGGTCTCCAGTTTGGTGAAAAGGTTACCTCCGGCAATGTCTACTGCCGCCTGAGAGGTTGCTACGAGAGAGCGCAGGACCCGGCCGGCCGCCCACCTGCCAGTGGCCGCTCCGGCGATCGTGGTGACCAGTGCAGCGATGGCCAGCACGAGTAGAAGCACGCGAAGGATGCCGTCAAGATCTTCCAGGGAAAATATCTCGAAATAACGGGCACCTATGCTTGGCATGGGAATCCCGACAGCGAACTCCGGCGTTCCGGAAATCATGAACAGCTGGTCAGCTGGCTGACCCGATAGAACTAGGCGTTTGAAATTTGCAGGTAACGAGTCTTCTCCGATTGATATTGACGTTGCGTACCACTGGTGATCACTCAAGACCACTGACCTTGCCCCAGGAGCGGTACCAAGGGAGTCGATTACTGCTGGCACTTTGGCGCCTGACGACCTGAGACCCGTGAGCACCAGCGAGGCGTTGGCGAATGACTGGTGGATGTCAGACGTCTCGCGTTGCGAGATTATGTAATGCCGTGCAGTAAAATACGTCAATCCGGCCAGCAGTAATGATAGCATGAGAGCTCCGAGGCCGAATATCAGGGTCAAGCGAGTTCTCAAGCCCATGTGCTTGCGGAAGTGCCCGTTTCGCATCATGTGACCAGTTTGTACCCCAAGCCCCTGACCGTCACTAGGTGGACAGGATTTGCAGGGTCATCTTCTATCTTGATGCGAAGTCTCCTGACATGGACATCCACCAGCCTGCCATCAGCGAAGTAATCATAACCCCATACCCGGTCGAGCAACTGGTCGCGAGATAGAACCTTGCCGGCATTCTCGATCAGCTCGCACATCAAGCGGAACTCCGTCTTTGTGCAATGCAGGTCGGCGCCTTCCTTCGTCACTATGCCTTCCTCGGGGTACACCGTTATCTTGCCGAACGACATTGTGTCCGTATGGTCTGCAAGGCGAGTTCGTCTGAGAAGCGCTCTTATACGAGCGGTCAGCTCTTTTAGGACGAATGGCTTTGTTACGTAGTCGTCGGCACCGGCCTCCAGGCCCGCGACTATGTCATGGGTGTCAAGGCGCGCCGTAACCATGACCACGGGGACATTGCTCGTCTTCCTGATCTGCCGGCAGCATTCGAAGCCGTCTATGCCAGGAAGCATGATGTCCAGGAGCACTACGTCAACCGACTTCTCATGGAACCCGACCAGAGCCTCTTCACCGCTACCCACCGCGTCTACGCCATACCCTTCTTCTTGCAGTGCAATCTTGAGCGACGTACGGATTCGTTCGTCGTCCTCGATGATCATGACGGTGGATTTCATGCGTAGACCAACCTGACTACCTGCTTAGATTTTACCAATATTCTTGCCTACAACTGTAGATTAACACCTTCGTGGTGCTATCGGGAGTAGTGTAACCTCTATGGGTTGGATGATCCACGACTATTTTCTTGCCCTAGAGAGATATTCGGATGCAACGGTGATGGCTTATGCCGGAGATATTGGGGCGTTTGTGGAATGGGCAGGCCGGTCGGGTCTGCATGGCCCGGAGGAAGTGGATCGCATGTTGCTCCGGCGGTACTTGGCTTTCCTGGACACGTGTGGGTATGCCACTGCAACGGCTTCTCGTAAGCTGTCTGCTCTGAAGTCGTATTTTTCGTGGCTGGAGAGTACGGGCAACATGGCCGGTAATCCCGCAAGGCAACTGCAATCACCGTCGACCGCCGGCAAGCTGGTGGATGCCCTGACTCAAGATCAGGTGGTATCGCTTATCATTGGTCGCGAGGGTCCAGGGTCCAGGCTGTCAACACCGTTTACAGATTCACAGGAAGATCACCCAGCTGGCCTTGATGGCGAGCAGGCCATGGCCTCCCAACAGATGGCGGTCGAGTTGACGCGTGCAAATTCACTTAGAGATATGGCTATTGTTGAGGTGCTCTATGGATGCGGGCTCAGGGTAAGTGAGCTATGTGCAATGGATATGGAAAACGTGAATATGGAGGATGCGATACTGACCGTGACGGGCAAAGGCAACAAGCAGCGCAGCGTTCCCATGCATTCTCTGTGTGTAGAGTCACTCGATGCATGGTTTTCGCAGGGGCGCAAGGTTATCAGAGCACGTGCGGACGGCCAGGATCGGGGTTTACCGTCTTGTGATGCGCAGGTGGCCGTATTCCTTGGCATGAGAGGCGGCAGGATAGATCCGAGGGAAGTAAGGAGGATTGTTGACAGGCGTTCGGCTATCCATGTCCATCCTCACCAGTTACGGCACAGTTTTGCAACGCATCTTCTGGATGGAGGCGCCGATCTCAGGGTTGTCCAGGAGTTGCTGGGTCATGAGAAGCTGGCTACTACTCAGATCTATACTCATGTAAGCAAGGAGCGGTTACTGTCCACTTATTCCAATACGCACCCGAGGGCACATGCAGATGGTCGCTGACAGCCGGGATCTAGACAGTGCATCCATCCACGATATCTGGTTGCAGTACAAGACCCAGGGAAGCAGGGAGCTACGTAACAAGCTCATTCTGTATTACTCTCCTGTGGTCAAATATGTGGCCGGCAGGATTGGATCGGGATTGCCGGATTATATCGAACAGCCAGACCTGGTCAGTTACGGATTTTTTGGTCTAATCGATGCGATAGATCGTTTCGAGCCGAGCCGTGGGCCCAAATTCGAGAGCTATGCCATATCCAGGATCAGAGGAGCAATTATAGACGAGTTGCGCAAGACGGATTGGGTTCCTCGTTCGGTGCGTAATAAAGCGAAAGAAGTCGAGCAGGCCTACGGAAGGCTGCATGCCGTGCTGGGTAGAGTTCCAAGTGAGTCCGAAGTGGCGGACGATATGGGGATAACCGGCGAAGCGCTCCAGGATATCCTGAAGGAGATCTCCTTGACTGGGGTGGTCGCTATTGAGCAGGTATTCTTTACGGGAAATGATCATGAGCGCAAGTCGATTGGAGATGTACTTGTCAGCAATGCCGACTTGCCACCTCTGGTCCTGGAGAGCAAGGAGGCGCGGGAATTGCTGAACAAGGCGCTGAGGCAGTTGAGGGAGCGGGAAAGGACGGTGATCGTCCTCTACTACTACGAGGGTCTTACGCTCTCTGCCATTGGGGACATACTGGGCGTTACGGAAAGTAGAGTATGCCAGATACACACCAAGGCGGTGCTCCAGTTGAGGAGTCTGCTCTCCGGAATTTCGTAGTTTCCTGCCGTGCGGTACCGTGTACTATAATGATTCAAGACAGAAAAAAGCACCCGGCGCGTAGCGGTCTTGTGGCTTGACCATCCGGTGGCTTGACCATCCGGTGGGTGGTCAAGGACAAGGTTGGTGCAAGTGCATCAGTAAGGACAGTAGGTGGCAGAGGGCCACCAGCTACTTCACGGTCACCAGAAATGGTGCAGTGTCGGGGAAGGAGAACCGATGGAGGATAATCAATGGCTGTAGTCACTACGCGGCAATTGCTCGAAGCCGGTATGCATTTCGGGCATCAGACCCGACGGTGGAATCCCAAGATGAGCAGGTACATCTATGGGGAAAAGAAGGGCATCTACGTAATCGACGTGAAAAAGACCCTGGAGGGCATAGATGCCGCATATGGCTTTGTCCGAGATCTCGCGGCTCGTGGCGGAGTATTGCTTTTTGTGGGTACCAAGAAGCAGGCACAGGGGCCCATTGCGGCGTATGCGGAGGCCAGTGGTATGCCGTATGTCAACGAACGCTGGCTGGGGGGCATGCTTACAAATTTTGCCACCATTTCCACGAGGGTACGCAAGCTCCAGGAATACGAGGAGATGGATGCGGCGGGAGATTTCGAGGCTATGCCAAAGAAGGAGGCGCTTCGCCACAGGCGGGAGTTCGGCAAGTTCAAGAGGAATCTTGGAGGGATCAAGACGCTTACCAGGGTTCCGGATGCGGTGTTTGTTATAGATACCGCCAAAGAGCATATCGCCGTTACCGAAGCGCGCAAGCTTCATCTGCCCGTCATTGCTGTGGTGGACACCAACTGCGATCCTGACCCGGTAGATTATGTGATTCCTGGCAATGATGATGCTATACGTGCAAGTGCTTTGGTGTGCCGCATTATGGCGGAAGCTGTTGCCGAAGGAAGGTACATGGCCGGATCCGGGTTGAAGGTCTTTGCGGGCGAGCAGGCCGCGGAAGGTGAAGAGCTACTGGGCGAGAATGGGCCCGTGCAACCGGGGGATGTGGCAGGAGCGCTGTCCGATAGGCAGGTCCAGGCACATGATGAGACCAGTACGGAAGATGGGGAACTCATACCGGCGGGATATGGGCTAGTGCCGCAGGAGGCGGGACAGGTGCCGGCGGAGGATGTACCTGCCGATGAAGAGGAAGGGCCGGTCCCGGGCGGCAGTGGCGGGCCAGCTGGAGCGAGCATAGAAGCGGGTGCGGATGAGGGGTCAATTGGTGATTTGGACAGTAAGGAGAGTGATTGATGCCCGGTGATTTTACGGCACAAGATGTACAGAAGCTGCGCCAGATGACTGGCGCTGGGATGCTCGACGCGAAACATGCGTTGGAGTCCAATGGAGGCGATATGGAGGAGGCCAAGCAGTGGCTGCGAGTGAAAGGTCTCGCTTCTGCTGCCAAGCGGAATGACCGCGAAGCGGTACAGGGAGCGATTTCGCTTGTAATCAAAAATGACGTCGCTGCGGTGGTGGAACTACGCTGTGAAACGGACTTTGTGGCCAAGGCCCCTCCATTCGTGGCTGCAGCCGAACAGCTGGCCAACATGGTCGTGGTGGAAGGTGAGCAGGCGGTGGAAGGCGAGTCAGGACTCGTAGAGGAGCTTCGTACCTCGTTCAAGGAAAACATATCCATAGGAAGGACGGCAAGGATCGAGAGCGGACGTGGTAATGCTGTTGGCGGGTATTTGCATACCCAGGCCGGCAGGGGAGTGAATGCAGTGGTGGTGGTACTTGCCGGCGGTACTGAAGAACTGGCGCACGATATAGCCGTGCACATTGCATTTGCCAAGCCTCAGTACATCTCACGTGACGAAGTTCCTGACGACATAGTGGCGGCTGAAAGGGAAACCCTGACAACCATCACAAGGAACGAGGGAAAGCCTGAAGCGGCCTTGGAGAAGATCGTGTCCGGTCGACTCAATGGATTTTTCAAGGAGCGCTGCCTGCTGGAACAGCCTTACGTGAGGGACGAAAAACTGACCATATCGGATTTGCTTGGAGATTCGAAAGTGGTGCGCTTCCTCCAGATGGATGTAGGCTGATTACTGGCTCTGCCGGTAATGCGCAGTACGAGTAGCGGTTCTAGATACGTGATGGTGGCGGGAACATGGCAAAGTACGGGTTGGCTGGAGTATGCCGTGATCCGGTACATGATAGGGGTACGCTGCATCCTGGCAGGCAGATTCCCGAGGTGAATGAATGAACCAGCATACTGATACCCAGCCGAAACGTCTGTTACTCAAGTTGTCCGGCGAGGCACTGTCTTCTCCTACATGTGCAGACACGATAGACTCCACGCTGGTCGATCAGCTGGCTGCCGAAATAGCTGCGTCCGTGAGTGAGCTTGGGCTCGAACTCGGTATCGTCGTAGGGGGGGGCAATATATGGCGTGGAGACAGAGGGGCCGGCAAGGGAGTGGAAAGATCAGCCTCAGATGCCATGGGCATGCTCGCAACCGTTATCAACGCCATTGCCCTTCAGGATTCCATAGAGCGTTTTGGGAGGCCTACCCGCGTAATGACGGCTGTCCAGATGGCCCAGGTTGCCGAGCCGTATATCCGCAGGAGGGCTATACGGCATCTCGAGAAAGGCAGGGTGATAATACTGGCAGGAGGTATGGGCAACCCGTACTTCACCACAGATACGTCTGCTGCCCTGAGGGCTGCTGAGATCGGAGCAACCATGTTGCTCAAGGGCACGCATTCCGGGGTGGATGGAGTGTATTCTGCAGACCCCCGGGAAGACCCTTCTGCTGTTCGCTATGCACGTTTATCGTTCATGGACTTGCTGAACAGGGATCTCAGGGTCATGGACATGACAGCAGTGACTTTCTGCAAGGACAACGACCTGCCAGTGCTTGTATTCGAGCTGAGTGTGCCGGGCAATATGTACAAGGCATTTACAGGAGATGAGATTGGTACGCTCATCAAGTAACCGGCATGGAACCAGCAGGGAAATGGTAAGCCTGTTGTTCACGTGCAATCCGGCAAATGATCGTGCACTGCACCGCTTGATGTGATTGTACGTGTTCACCGTGCAGGCCGGCTCCGAGACTACTACGCTTGGATGACATGAACGAAGAAATCATCGATGTTGCAATAGAAGAGGCGAGAGAGAAGATGGTGAAAGCCGTCAGCCATGTGAAGTCCGAATTGGCCGGCATCAGGACTGGAAGAGCCACCCCAGGTCTGGTTGAACATTTGAAGGTGGATCTGTACGGTAGCGAGGTGGAATTACGCCAGCTGGCCGGCATGTCGGTACCCGAGGCCAGGCAACTGGTCATATCGCCCTATGATAAGGGGTCTATAGTAGCTATCGAGAAAGCAATTCTGGGATCAGGCCTTGGTGTCACGCCGGCATCAGATGGACAGGTCATCAGGCTCTCGTTCCCACCACTTACCGAGGAGAGACGGAAGGAACTGGTAAAGTTGGTCAGGCAGAAGACCGAGGACGGGAGGGTGGCTATACGTAATCTCAGGCGGCAGGCCAGGCACGACTTGGAGGCGCTGGAGCACGGTAGCGAGATATCCTCCGATGAGCTCGAGCGGGCGGAGCGTGAGATGGACAAGGCCACTCACAGCGCCATAAGCGAGATGGACGTGTTGCTGGCGCGTAAAGAGGCCGAGCTGATGGAAGTGTAGCCTAGTGGCTGAAGATGTATACGAGGAGCCGACTCCCACCCAGCAGGTGAGGATTTCTGATGCCAGACTTGCCGCTGATATCGTATCGCAGGATGCAGATGGTGTTGCCGATGATCTGGCCCGTGACGTGCGCGATGGCAGAGGTGAACCAGTTTCTCCAGTGGATCAAGTCGCGCAGGCCGTACCTGACGATCTCGTGCTTCCATCTTGGACCGATCCACCTACGGGAACGGTACCTGCTGTTCTAAGGGAAATTGCGAGGGAGGTCGGTGACACAGAGGAAGAGGTGCAGGAGATGGCGGGGGAGACACTCCAGGGGCCGGCATGGCGCGAGCAGGCACATGAGTGGGAGGCGCTTGATGTCGATGTCGGTACGCTGTTCAGCGATGTTTCCGGTGGCGAGCAAGCTGTTGCGGCATCGCACGAGTTGCCTGGAGATGGGTACGCTGCTGCCGGCAGCTATGATATAGAGGAAGCTGGCGCCGACGTGCCGGAAGGATCAGATCCGGGTGTCACGGAGGATGCCGGTGCGGGAGATTCCGATTGGCATGAGGGAGTTTCGCACGGCGGGGAACCTATAGGCGTGAACTTGTCCAGTGCTTCAGGCGACGGTACTGACCAGGCTGGAATCGGTGGATACGAGCGTGAGCGCGAGCACAGCAGTAGGAACCTGGTCACGGCAGTTGCCAGTGGCCTTGCAATTGGAGGGCTTGCACTACTGTCGTTTCACTTTGGCAATCTTGCTGCTGTAATCTTCTGCACGATTGTTGTCGTTCTCTCATCGGTGGAGTGTTTCGCCACTTTGAGGCGAGCTCACCGGCATCCCATTACCCTGATAGGGCTGGCGGGCGCCGTGGCAGCGATGGTTGCTGCATATAATTCAGGATCGTCCGGATTGATAGTCGTGACTACTGCAGTCACTATGTTCACCGGGATATGGCTGGTCGTGGTTCCTCGTTCCAGGGTAAGGCCGGTTACGAGAGCCGGCGCCACTGTTTTTGGCTTTATGTGGATCGGTTTTCTCGGTTCATATTCAGCGCTGTTGCTGGATCCAGCTGGCTTTCCCCACAGGCATGGGATAGCGTTCCTCCTTGGTGCCATCATAGCGACCGTAGCCACCGATGTGGGCGCTTACGCTGTAGGCAGTCTTGCAGGGCGACATCATATGGCTCCTGTGGTAAGCCCGCACAAGACGTGGGAAGGTTATGCCGGCGCCGTGGTTGCTTCTGTCGTAGTGTCTGGGGCGATCCTCCCCCGGATCTCTCCCTGGACCCTTTCCAGCTCCATACTGCTCGGGATTGTGGTCGCAGTCGCTGCACCGCTTGGCGATTTGTTGGAATCCATGATCAAAAGGGAACTCGGCATCAAGGACATGGGGTTTGTCCTGCCCGGACATGGAGGCCTGCTGGATCGGATTGATGGACTGTTATTCGCTCTTCCGGTGACCTTCTTCCTGGTAACCATAGTTAAGCCATGAGTGCCAGTGGCGATACCAGTGATGATATGCAACTGGCGGCGCGTAGCATCTTGACTAGTGTGCCTGGAAATACTGTTTGGAATGGGTAAAGATAGTACCGTGACAGTGGGAGCAGCGGCAGCGGGCAAAGCAATTGGGGCCAAGGGAATAGCCGTGATAGGCTCCACCGGATCGATTGGTCGGCAGGCTGTCGAGGTGGTGAAGGACAACATGGATAGATTCCGGATCGTGGCTCTTGCTGCCAATCGTGATTGGGAGACCTTGGCTGTCCAGGTGAAAGAGTTTCGACCGGAAGTGGTGGCCGTGGGTGATCCAGATGCTGCAAAGCGACTGGCAGCCGTCCTTCCCAAGGGAACGGATCTGCAGGTCGGATCGGCAGGGCTGTGTGCTGCCGCAGGGACTGGGGATGTCGTTCTGAACTGTGTTGTGGGTTTTGCAGGTTTGGAGGTGACGATTGCCGCGTTGAAAGCCGGCAAGCGGCTGGCGCTTGCCAACAAGGAATCACTCGTTGCCGGCGGGGAAGTGGTTGGCAGGATAATGGGGTCAACAGCCTGCGAGATCGTGCCGGTCGATTCCGAGCACTGCGCGATCCACCAGTGCTTGCGGTCCTCTACTGGCGGCAGCGAGGTTGCAAGGCTGATCATCACCTCATCGGGTGGTCCGTTCAGGGAGTTTACATCAGAGCGGCTTGCCGGCATCACCGTCGATCAAGCTCTTCACCATCCAAACTGGGTCATGGGTCCGAAGATAACTGTGGACTCGTCAACTCTGATGAACAAGGGTCTGGAGGTGATCGAGGCCCACATGCTGTTTGGGACCCCTTACCCACGGATCGAGGTGGTGATACATCCCCAGTCCATAGTGCATTCAATGGTTGAGTTCACTGATGGCGCGACGCTGGCGCAGCTGTCCAGCCCAGACATGATGTTGCCGATTGGATATGCCCTTGGCTATCCAAGCCGGCTGGGGGTTGCATATGGTGGGATTGATTGGGCTGCTTTGAAGAAGTTGGAATTTGATCAGCCGGATAGGCAGGTCTTCAAGTGCTTGGCCATAGCGGAGGAAGCAGGGAGGAGAGGTGGTGCGTATCCCGCGTGGATGAATGCAGCGAACGAGATTGCCGTCGAGGCGTTCCTTGCGGGACGTATAGGATGGCTGGATATTGCGCGAATAGTGGAGGATACGGTTGCCGCTTGTGACGGTGCTGATCTGGGTAGTGTCGAAGACGTCGTGGATGCAGACCGTAAAGGACGTTTCGTGGCACGCAAATTGCTGGAAGAGATGGCTTAGCTGTGAGCATTTTCCGGCGAATAGGAGACCAGGAAGATGCGGTGAGTAGGCCAGATGCGCAGGGCGACGGGAGGGCATCCCCCAGCGATAAGGTGAATCCCGTGGAGGATGGCGGCCAGGAGGATCCCGTGGAGGATGGCGGCCAGGAAGTCGCATCCGATGAGCAGGTATCTCGCATATCGATTATAGAGTTGGCGGCGGCGGTTGCGCTGGTGGTTGCTGCCGCCATTTACCTGCACGGGGGCTACCTGCTCTTGGTCGTTGCTGCGATAGTGCTCATGGTCATGATACACGAGCTGGGGCATTTCATCACCGCGAAGCTGAGTGGGATGAAGGTTACTGAGTATTTCTTCGGCTTTGGCCCTAGGCTCTGGTCAGTCAAACGCGGAGAGACCACCTATGGCATCAAACTCCTGCCTCTTGGCGGGTATGTGAAGATCGTGGGGATGACCAATTTGGAGGAAGTGCCCGTTGAGGACGAGCCCCGTGCCTACCGCTCCAAGCCTTTCCATAGCCGGTTTGCAGTAGGTGTGGCTGGATCCGCCATGCATGGCGTGATGGCATTTATTATGTTATGGGTATTGGTCGTATTCATAGGCGTACCGGGGAACCAAGGGGCTCAGGTCAGCAGTCTTGTGCCGGTTGCCAAGGGCGTCGATCCAGCGCAGAGCGCAGGTATCCGTCCGGGTGATGTCATCCTGTCGGCAGGCGGTCAGAAGGTGGTCAATTTTGTCCAGCTTGCCAAAATAATCGAGTCCAATGCAGGCCATAGTGTCAAGCTCCTGGTCAATCAGAGTGGTGTGGACAGGACATTGTCCGTTACCCCTGCGGCCGTGGATGTGAAGGGTAAGGAGGAGGGCCGCATCGGGGTGCTGCTTACCACTCCCCTTGTCAAATCGGGGGTCTTGCAGGGCGTAGTAGGTGCCGGCCAGGATTTCGGTAGGGTGGTCTCTCTGAGTGTGAGTGCGATGGCCCATATATTCTCCGTACACGGCATTGCCGCCTATTTCCACGACCTTGCCAGTTCTCGTGCAGCGGCCAAGGCCGCTCGTACCGGCAACCGTCCTGAATCGATCTATGGCGCTGCAATCACTGCCGCACAGGCGGCTAGGGCGGGCATTGGAGATCTCTTGATAGTGCTGATTTCCATAAATATATTCGTTGGGCTTATCAACCTCTTTCCCATGCTGCCACTTGATGGGGGTCATGTCGTGATAGCGATATACGAGAGGATCCGGAGCAGGAAAGGTAGGCCATACAAGGCGGATATACGGAAGCTGTTACCTGCCACCTACGTAGTGCTGAGCCTCCTAGTGGTGCTGTTCGTTACGTCGTTCTACCTCGATATCACCCATCCAGTGGTCAATCCGTTCAGCTGATCGGAGGCATTGGGCGGGTGGATCGGTTTATTCCGGAATCACTGTTGGGTATACCTGGATGCTGACCATTTCAGCTGTGTCCGAGGTATATTTAAAGCAGAGAAAGGTGAATGCATGAGAACGGATCAGGGGTTGCTCCCTAGAAGGAGAAAGACGAAGCAGATCCATGTAGGTAAAGTTGCTATCGGCGGGGATGCTCCGATATCAGTCCAGTCCATGACCACCACCAAGACGGCCGATGTCGAGGGGACGCTCGTGCAGATATACCAGCTTGCCAGCGCCGGTGCTGATCTGGTTCGCTGCACGTGCAACTCGCCGGAAGCCGCCGGCGGGCTGGCCCGGATAGTGCCGCGCTCTCCCGTCCCTATAATTGCAGATGTACATTTCCACTACGAGATGGCGCTTGCAGCGATAGATGCGGGCGTGGATGGGCTAAGGTTGAATCCAGGCAACCTGCGGAAACCAGAGGAAATCAAGCTGGTAGCGCACGAAGCGAAAGATCACTCCATTCCCATCAGGATCGGGGTCAACGCAGGATCGCTCCACCCAGACATCCTGAAGCGCTATGGAAGGCCAACTCCCGAGGCGCTGGTCGAGTCGGCTCGAAACGAGTTGGACATGCTGGAGGAAGTAGGTTTCGAGGACATAAAAATATCAGTCAAGGCGTCGAATGTACCTTTGATGATCAGCGCCTACAGGCTGGCTTCGGAGACGTTCGACTATCCGTTGCATCTTGGGGTTACCGAGGCCGGTCCACCCCCATCGGGCATAATCAAGACCACCGCCGGCATTGCCACTCTCCTTGCGGAGGGCATCGGTGACACTATCCGGTATTCGCTAACCGCCGACCCGGTGGAAGAGGCTAGAGCCGGCAGGACTCTTCTCGAAGCTATGGGTTTGAGGAGGCGGAGGAGTGTCGATCTGATAGCCTGCCCATCGTGTGGAAGGGCGGAGGTGGATGTCATAGCCATTGCCAAGGCTGCTGAGGCGGAGTTGGCAAAGCGCTCGATACCCTTGCAAGTGGCCGTCATGGGCTGCGTGGTGAACGGCCCCGGTGAAGCAAAGGGGGCTGACCTGGGCATAGCTGCCGGTAAGCACAGGGGTCATCTGTTCATCAGGGGTCAGGTGGTGAGGGTGGTCCCGGAGGAGGATATGGTGGACGCGCTGGTGGATGAGGCCGAGAAGCTGATGAAAGAGGGGATTGAGGCTAGACTGGCTGCGGCGGATATTCATGCTGAAGAGCTTGCGGAGGAGGATGCCCGGTCCGCTCGAGGTGCTTAGCCTTTCAAGGGCAACCGGATCCTACTGATGATACAACCAGTATTTGGGACACGACTGTTTCATTGACCGTTCTGGCGGGCGAGCATAGCGAAAGTCCCGTGATGATGGAACCATCTGCATGCTCGGTAATGTTCAAGGGGGCTGCGTTTGCCCACGGGCTGTGATTGGCGACTTGCGGAGCAACGTCGTTCCACCATGCAGGGTGTGTCTTATACTGGGCAGCAGCATGCATCGCTGCAAAATAAAGCTCGAGTCCACGATTGGCAACATCGAGTGGTATAGGGGATTGCGTCAGGCTCGCCGCCGGAGTTCCGTCAATGTGGAGATGACCCAAGAGTACCTCGTTGTCTTGCAGGGTGATTCCCGTGCCGGCCAAGTCAGGGGGTATAGCGAGGTGCGGAAGCTGAGTAGAATGGAGCACGGATATGGGTGATGTGGATGGCGGTGTGGTGTCAGATTTTCCTAACAATGGTCCGGTATTGGCCGATCCAGTATTGATTGTCTTCGAATACTTGCCTATTACCACATACCGGTTCGGCGTGAACCAGAGGGCGTTTGTCGGGTAACATGTCACCAATACGATATCGCCCTGTGGATAGGACGGTATAGGCTGTCCGGGACTACGAATCATGCTTTCGGCAACCTTGTAGATCATGGTAGAGCAAGGTTCCACCCATAGGATGGTGTCACCGATTGTCAGGTTTCCGATATCTGAAAACCAGGATACGTCATGGGCTAGGAACATGCTGGGAACGCCGGGTGCTGGCCAACTGGTTGTACTGTCGTGTCCTACTGCAACCGAAAGAGTCGCGTTGGATGTGCCTGATTTTACTGGCGCAACCAGATGGATGGCAGGTGCTTCCAGCAATCCATATACAGAGTCGCTGCTGCTGGCGTTTCCTGCCGGGGCATTGTTGCTGGAAGACTTAGTGGATGTGGCGGCAACATCCTGCGACAGCGCGGGAACAAGACCCGGTGAGTGCTGTGCTGATGAGCATAGGCGTGAACCTGCGGACGAGGATCTGGCAGCTTGCTGGATTTCCGCTTGTTCGATCTTGATCAGGTTGCCGCCAACTGTTGACGAATGATGATTCCACCAGAGCGGGTATACGATACCGATACCTGCAAGCAGGATCAGAAGAATACCGGCAGTACGAAAAAGTACTACCCGTGACATACGGTATTTGCCAGTAAGATGTAGTTCTTTGCGCTTACAGGTTATCATTATTGACTTCGTCCTTATCAACCTCCCATCAGTATATCCAGAAACTGAATGATAATGGAGCAACGGCAATATGGACGATGCCACTGAGCGTGAGCGACACTATTTCTACGTTGCAATGAACGATTACGGGCAATCACAATAGCGTGGCAGCACGATGCAACAAGTATAAGTCTGGCTTCCACAAATGGCAGCCCCAACGGGATTCGAACCCGTGTCTCTACCTTGAGAGGGTAGTGTCCTTGGCCACTAGACGATGGGGCCTTGTATTAAATACCCAGGTCAAAGGGTATGTTTGTCATGACCGGTTAACTTGGTTGGATGCCTCATCGCGCGTTTATCGCGCGGACGAAACACATCACCGACCATATCTGCTGCCCTCTGATCCGCTTCTATGGTAGCACGTGCATAGAGAGCTAGTGTAATCTGTGGCGAGGCGTGTCCGAGGCGTGTCCGAGGCGTGTCCGAGGCGTCTTGACATCTACACCGGTAGCGACAAGCATTGTCGCCGCAAGCGATCTGAGATCGTGGAACCGGAGACCCGGCAATCCTGCTGCGTTACACGCTGGTATCCATATATACCGACGCCAGTCTGTGTAAAATAATGCTCTACCGCTTGAAGTGGTGAAGATAAGAGCGTCCCCATTGGCTGCGGTAAGTCTGCGCCTTGCAAGCAGCGCGGATAGTTCGTCTACAAGCCACGCAGGACAGGCAAGGGTACGCACACCAGCTTCAGATTTTGGAGGTTCTAACGTTCTGGTACGTGTAAGCTGACGATCCACCGTAAGTCGTCCGTTGAGCAGATCGAGGCGATCTACCGTAAGCCCTGCGGCTTCCGCCCATCGTAGTCCGAGCACAGCGCCGCACCACATCATAACCGCCTGGTCATCTCCGAGCGCATCCGCTAGGTGTTCTAATTGTTCTGCAGAAAGTGCTGGACGTTTCACGAGACTTACACGTGGTAAGTGGATATTCCGACAAGGCGAGCGGTAGATGATGTCCGCTCTTACGGCGTAGGACATGATGGCACGTAGACATGAATATTGACGGTGAACGGTTGACGGTGCTAGTTTAGCCGTCCATATGTCCACCAACGATTGTATATCGGCAGGTGTGATGGTGGCTATGGCTCTATCACCAATTGTGGGCAGGATGTGAACACGCAAGACCATCTCGTCAAGTTCTTTTGATCTTGCTCGCTTGGTGGGCATGGATGCCTGCCACTTTTTCGCCACAGACTCAAAAGTTACGTTTCCCCTTTGTGGGTCTAGAACTATCCCCTTGAGCTTGTCAGCCTCGATTGTCACAGCGAATGCGTCCGCGTCTTTTCGTCGGTGAAATGTCCTTGTGTGCACTCGATCACCTGCACGCCAACGGACATCGTACCGTGACCCGCTTGCTGTGTCACGTTTGGATATCTGCATGATTACACCTCCTTTCTTGTCTCTGTTGATATATTATTATCGTGTCTTACCCGAATATCGTTGGTACACTGCTATGCCAGTGGACGTGACAGAGGCCACATTGTGTTCATGGCACTCACGCTCACTTGTCGTAGGTGATTGGAGCCGTCGGCAAAGATGCCAGCCAACTATCCAGATCACTCCGTCTCCATAGACGACGGTCTCGTATCTTGATCGATGGTATGATGCCCTGGTAGGTGAGCTTCAACAACGTGGAGCGCCCTATCCCCAGGAGTTGCGCTGCCTCATCCATTCTCAAGGCTTCCGGCTTTATCTCGTGTATTACATTGCGCTTATACATAGCTACTCCTTTCTTACTCATGAACCGTCCTTTCCGGTTCTCTACTTATATATATGAGCGGATTAAAAGTCCTGGTCAGAGGCTTGGTAGGTCGGATGGATGCGGCCATTTTCCGACGAATGGAACAGGTCGGCAAAGTTACCCTGAAAAGCTAATTACAATCGGGAGGTTGGGTTGTCAACTGATCGGCTGCATCTTGCAGCTGGGATCGCACGCAGAAGGAATCTAACCAGGGACAAAATTGTTGATATTTGCCTCCGGCAAGGAACGAGACGAAACAGAGACTTTTGTCATACCGGGCAGTGGTGCATACTGTGTCTCCTAACCATTACTCGTATACCGATAGACTTGAGTGACAAAAGACCTGGTGGAGCTATGTTTAGAGAAAATAAGAAAAGGTACTAAATGTTAAGAAGTCCAGCGTAATGCTAGTTTTTGGAAGCGAAAAAATGAAAATGTGAGGGTGAAATTGTAGGCATATTAGAGAGGGTTGTAGAGATTGTGTTGAGATGATGTAGAGATAGGTAAATGGGTGTTGGGATGGATGAGAAGTATTTTTGGGAGGTTTACACCCCCCTGCGCCGCACAACGAAATATCAACTTGTAGGGTTACCAATAACCCCATACCTGCCAACGGAGATATGCCTTGACCAATGTATGCCAGGAGAAGTATGCCCCTTGCCGTCATCAGCCACGAGAGACATCCTACGGCACGTAGGGAGGCGTTAGGGAACAGATGAGGGGAAGACTGACCGGCAACGGACGAACAGCGGGCAAATGACAGGCGTGTAAGAGGCCGTGAGTGAGGGGACTGGATGCAACTATTCAGTGATTTTTCTTGGCCCAACTTTCGGCCGATAGTAGCAACGCCCCTGGTAGCGGGCATATAGGGTCTTAATTTGGTCACTGAATGGTAACAGCGCATCTCCTCGATTACTTCCACGACTGGGGAAACGCGTTCTGCTGCCAGCCGTCGGCTGGGACTGGCGGGTGGCCAGGTGTACCAGCAGAACAGGAGTTGACCGTCGGATTCCCGCCAAAACTGAACTCCCCAGGTTGGAATCCGTCAACGGCATGGCGACCGATATTGACTATAATGTACCAGCAGGTACCATTGCTACTCCTGGATGCAGCAGACAAGAGCCGACAACCGGGTCCGTCTGTGCAGAGCGTGAGCGACACCTCGTCAGGCCGCGTGACCGGACCAACGACGATGGGAACGTCGGGCACTAATGCTTGGATGGCAGCTATGCTCTCCCCTCTGAACGAACGGGCGTTCCAGGGGAGACGCGAGCTGGAAAATACTATCGTGTTCAATGAGGACTGCGCTACATAGTCTGCCTGGCTGGAGTACAGGACGAGATTATCGGTTCCAGCTCCCGCAAACAAGAACAAGGCACCCAATATCACTAGGTAGCTAAGCAGCCTGGCGAAGAGCGGTCGGTTCCTAGATAACGCGGGGTGTTTTGATGCCGCACGGACCCCTTGACTCGCAGGATGTTTCAAGAGTACAGCCACGGTCAACAATCCGCTCACAGTAAAGAGTGCACCAAAAGCCATGGCCCAAGGATCGGGCCTTCCCTTGTAGTGCAACTGATGAGATCGATTGATCGATGCTAGTAGCAGGCCCACTCCGGCCACAACGACGAACAGCCAAAGGCCCCGAAGTAGCGCGGTTGTGCCGAAATTCGTGTGCAAAATGCCTTTGGTATTGGACACTTAAACATTATATCTGGCCTTATCGGGTCTTCGCGTTCTAGTAGGGATTGATGGTCTTGAGAAGGGACCAATTGACATGTGGCATCCGGCAATCAAAGATACGACCATCGCATATGCGCTCTTAGACCGGATATTGGATGCCATGTCAATGCCACCCATCGCATCGAACTCAAGGGCGACACTATGAGAAAGACGGGTGTCGATAATCCAGCCCAAACAGATGCCAGCTAAGATGACAGAGATGAGACTACGAAAGGAGGTGAACCAGACGGTCTGAACCACCGAATGACCACCCAAGTGGAGGTGGCAAAAAACGATAGGAATGGCCGGCAAATTACGCAGGAATAGTCACCATAGACGTATACAGCCTTGGCGTTTCCCGCTGTTATCCTTGACAATTCACCGGACTGCCAAGTTTCTCATCCCTGATTATCACGTATTCCAGTGCGGGCGTGGATGGAAACGAGCTGCATTCCTGCGTTAAAACCATCCCCACCATGCTCATCGAAACATGCCGGCTCATGGACGCATAGTCCTGCCGGTCCATATGCAAATAACGTGGCCGGTAACACGGGGTAAGTCCAATCGAGCGCTTTGAACTGTCTGGACCCCACAAAGCTGCAGATCCCCAACTGGTTGTAGATGCATTCAGGTGGTCGGCAACGAGGAAGGTAACTAAAACTGCAACGGTTCCCTTGGATGGAAACTCATACAGCGTCGATCCCTCCCTTGTCGGCCGGCGTGTTGAACTGCGCTATGACCCTGAAGACCTATCGAAAATCGATATCTATTACGAAGGCACATCAGCTGGGCCGGCGATTCCGTTCGTCATAGGGCGCCATGTCCATAAGGCTGTCCATAAGGTCGTGGGACCCGCTCCGGAGCTCGGGGATTGACTATCTGGCAATGGTGGCAGCTGCTCATGAACAAGAGGCTGGTACTGGTCAAAAGATCGACTTCACCCAGCTTTCCATGCCTGGAGCAGCTGACGAAACGGCATCGCAGGGTTGTTCTCATCGTAGACGAGGCCCATCTCTTGGAGCCTGCCCAGCTGGAGGAGATCCGGATGCTCACAAATTCAGAAATGGATTCCTCCTCCCCCTTTGCCGGCATACTCGTTGGTCAACCAACTCTCAACCGTCAACTGCGCATGGGAATGTTTTCCGCTCTTGACCAGAGGATTGCGACACGTTTCTTGATCCCTCCAATGGACGTAGATGAGACGTCCTGCTATCTCCGTCATCACCTGAGTCTTGCCGGCAGGGATGAGTCACTCTTCGCAGATGATGCAGTTGCCCGTCTACATCGCATCTCCAATGGACTGCCAAGAGCGCTGAACAACACGGCTACAGCAGCACTCATGGCTGGCGCAGCAGATGGCAAGGACATCGTTGACGATACCTGTGCAAAGAAGGCGACAGCTGAGATCACTCGGGACTGAACATGTCCTTCACGAGAAGCGACCCACTATGCTCATCGAAACATGCCGGTTCATGGACGCATAGCCCTGCCGGTCCATGTGCAGATAACGTGGCCGGTAACACTCCCCTGGGCCGTAGGATGTCTCTCATGGCTCCTGGCGGCAAGGGCGCCTTCTGGCCACACCGGTCAGGATATGTATCCGGCGTTGGGACCTCCATTGCGGATGGCCAGCAGCGTCATAGCCAGACAGCCTAGGTATCGTCGGCTATAATTACATTATGACTACGGCGCAGCTTTGGACCATTCTCGGACCCCTGTTGGGGGTGTTTGGCGTGTTGGTGGTACTCATCATCCAACAGGGCAATTCCTTACGATCTGATCTTACCGCCAGGATCGATCAACAGACTGCCAGGATCGATCAGGTGGTAAAGGACATAGGCGAACTCAAAGGTGATGTAAAGATCGTCAAGGATCGTCTAAAAATCCCGATGAGCGCTTAATTCCCATCCCTTGACCGAGCAACAGCAGAACCTCCCTGTACAGTCGCCATAGAGCCACGTTAATTTTTCCTGCACAGGATTATATCTGTTAGCAACGGCCTAATTTTGACCCACTTCAGCAACCTAAAGTTGACCCACTATCATTTATTTCTGGGTTGGTTGAATGGGTTCCATTCACCGGGTCCCCTCCTGCATGCTGGTAGGGCTGGTCTGTTAAGTCTACGAGTGGATCGACCGATAAGAACTGGCCGGTAGAGGGATCGTAGTAACGATTGATCAGGTAGATGAGACCTGTGGGGTCTGTATATCCACCAGCGTACCCAAATGGGGTGACATTGGAGAGTCCACCTGCAATCACATTGCCATAGGCAGAATAGGTAGCACCTGCTGTGATGGTGCCAGATGAGTTGAAGGTAAGCCTTACACCTTCAGGATCAGAGACGAGGTAAGTGACTGATGATTGGGAGTTTGGAGCAGATAGGGATATCTGTTCAACTGGTGCTGTGCCTAGGGCAGTACCCTGTGGTCCGTAGATATAGGCATTCTCTCCATCCATGAGAAGCTGTGGAACCAAAGAGAGGGTGTTCCAGGTTAACTGCTCAGTTGTCCCACCAGGTGAGGTCTGCGACATACGAAGGCCATTTGCATTGTAGGTATATCCATAGGAGGTATCTATACTTGGATCTGCACATGTTACTCCTGCAGTATTTGCTGGAGTCATACAGGTCATCTCCATAGAAACATTATACCCATACGTGGAGGCATATGTCGGATTAGGTGATGCACAGGTAGCACCTGCAGGGTTGCCTGGAGTCTCATCTAGCGACCTAGCTGCTCACGGGAGCATGTCTTGCCCAAATCCAGGCACGAAAATAAAATTCAGAAGTTCCACTTGACAAGATGGAGTGTTTCTCCTATAGTCCTATCTCATATAGATGTAGGGCTTGAAGCACGCATCGAGCCCTTGGACAGAGGGAGGCAACCAGGTATGGATAGAGGGATGTACAGGACATACCGTGATATCAAGCTACAGCCGGATCTAAAGGGCGACACACACACACAGAGAGAGAGAGGGGGGGATTCTCTTACAACAAGGGCTCTCTCTGATACCCAGAGGAGGTATCGTCGGTGCATAACTTGCCTGCAGATACTTTCGAGGGCGCTCTCATGTCTTGGTGCACTGGGTAAATCGATCTGCCATGGCCCATATCACTTTGGTAGTACAAGAAAGCTTGCCACAACCGCTCTCTCAGTTTTCATGCTCACCGGAGTACTCACCGGGGTGCTCGTCGCCTCCGAGGTGGCGTCCTCTCCAGAGGCTGGTGCATCATCATCATCATCATCTTCTTCGTCCCTCTCCTCTCCTTATACTTGGTCCACCCCGCAGAGCATAGATCCGATGGAAGGGATCCTCTCGATATCCTGTCCGTCGCCGTCTTTCTGTATGGGAGTGGACTCAGAGGGTAACGCCT
>JAKBVZ010000022.1 GCA_021841005.1 Actinomycetes bacterium
CTGGTGTGTAGTTGAGAGAGGATGCCATAGGAGGATTGGTGGATGCCGGATAGACGGTCAGGTATCCTGGGTGTGCAGATGGCGATGGTATGGCTGTCACATTGAGCACCACTGACTGTGCAGTGGAGGTGATGGGGTCAGAACCGGTACCTGTAACCTGTACGGTGATGGAGCCTCCGGCCGGTGGAGACTCAAGTGTCTGGTTGGCATCCGGCAAGGAAGAGCAGTAGGAGGTGGAGATACCGGCCGGCAGTGGCCTTATCGCACATCTGGTATCTGCTATGCGGTAAGGGGTCAGGGGAGTGTATGGGATATCTGGGGTCGTATAGACGAAGCCTACCGGAGATGAGGTACCGCTTGGATTAGCTACTACTATGGGAACAACCCCTGGATGAGAGGCAGGTGGGATGGTGACGGCGATAGTGCTGGAGGATATCACCGTGACTGCTGAACCCGACAGGACGATGGAGCCAAACGATACTGTTATACCAGGGGCGAAATTTGCACCGGTGATCACCGCCGTACCTCCCCCGCCAAGAGGCGAGGATGTGGGCATTGTGGACGAGAGTGAAGGTGGCGACGTCGATAATACGGCGTTGGCATACGTAGCAAAGCACACCTTCGTGGAAACACAGGAGATACTGGAGATGGCATTGTCGAGACCGCCGGACTGCAGTAGAGGAGGTATAGATGTTCCCTCAACTACCCAATCGCGTCCGTTCCACAAAAAGGCGCCGGGGACGATACTGCCGGAGGAAGTGGTCTGCGTGCCTACCGCTTGGCAGTAGGTCGATGAGACACAGGAGATATCCTTGATATTGTCCCCAGAAGCCAAAGCCGGTAGGGACTGGGTAACCCAGTCGTGTCCGTTGAAGGCAAAGGCAACGGCTATTGAGCCAACGGAGGTGCTCTCAAGGCCGGCTGCTTCGCAGAATGACGACGATACACAGTTGACGGCATCCATGTACGATGCCGAAGACGGCAGGGATTGGGTATCCCAGGTCTTCCCATCCCAGGTAAGGATAACGGCAGTCGAACCCGCAGAAATGGCCTCGGAGCCCATTGCCACACAAAACGATGTAGTGACACATGAGACTGTATTGATGGATGATGGTTGAAGGGGAAGCGGCTGATCCTTCCAGCTGGTACCATTCCAGGACACTATGGTGCTTGATCCGCCGTTATCCCACGATGCCTCGCAGAAGCTCGCTGAGGTACAGGAAATTTCACTACCGAGGCCTAGCGTCGGGCCTGGCATCGAAGACGGGAGGGACTGAGTCCTCCAACTAGTGCCATTCCACAATACAGTAATGGCTGTATTGTTCGTAGTGGATCCGATCCCCGCACAAAAACTTGCTGATACACAGGATATAGCAGTGACAAACACCGGCAAGGGAATGGATTGAACCTGCCACTGCCGTCCGTTCCATGAAAAGGCTACGCTTGACCCGCCGTTATCCCCAACCGCTTGGCAGAAGCTCGTCGATACACAGGATATGCGATCTATCCGATATCCTGTAGGCGGCAGTTGTTGTTGCTTCCAACTCACACCGTCAAAGGAAAGGATGACAGCAGCAGAGGAATTGTTGAATGGGCTGCCGCCACTCCATCCTACGGCTTCGCAGGATGATCGAGATACGCAGGAAATCGCATCAAGCGACCAATTCTCGTTCGGGCTTATGGTTGGCAGGGACTGTACCGTCCATTGGTACCCGTTCCAGGAAAAGCCAACATTATCTCCTGCACTGTTACTCCCTGCTCCCACGCAGTACGACACCGACACGCAAGAAAGAGTATGAATAGCATCGGACGAAGACGGCAGGGGCTGCTCGCTCCAGGTCGTACCGTTGAAGATGAGTATCGTGCCGTTGGAACTCTGCGAAGAAAGCTGATTCGATCCTGCTGCTTCGCAGAATGACACCGAGGTGCAGGATATCGCGTAAAGTGACGATGACAAAGATGAAGAGTTGGAGGGCAGGGACTGCTCGCTCCAGGTCGTACCGTTGAAGGAGAGTGCCATACCGGTCGTGCTTCCGCCTTTTGTGAAATTATGCCCCACTGCCTCGCAGAATGATATTGTAACACATGAGATACTGGATATACTGTTTTCGGAACTTGATGCAAATGGCATGGATTGTAGCTTCCATCCGGTACCATTCCAGCTGAGGGCAACACCGATGGATCCTGAGGATGCATCGTATTCTCCTACGGCCTCACAGAATGACACCGATACACAGGATATATCCTTCAACCGGGACACGCCCGTAGGTGCAGACTCTTTCGTCCAAAAAAGACCATTCCAAGATAGAAACGTTGCTGCAAGGCTGCTGTTATCGTTCCATGCTGACTGGCAAAACGACGGGGAGACACACGAGACATACCAGCCATACGGGTCTGCGCCTACCGTGGCGGCAAGTTGCTCGGAGATATTCCTCCAAGTGGATCCTCCGTTAGCCGTCATATAGGCAGCCGGATTGCCCTCAGCGTTTGTACCCACTGAGACGCAAGTTGTGGCACTGATACAGGAGATGGAATCAAACGAGCTTGCTCGAGAGTGGCTTATGTAGGACAGCGACCATGGCAGTGAAGTAGTTACACCGTATGCGCTCGGACTAAGAGCAACACTGATGATCGCACTGGTCAGCATACCTACCGACAGCACTGCGCTGACTAAGGCTCTCATGAGCGGTTGTACAGCAAAAGGTCGCCTAGGGGGATCAGCGGCAGCCATGGTAGAGAAGCTGGTATGTTCATAATTGTAGTAGTGGTGTCCACCGTGGCGCTTCCGGCTGTCACGATGTTCCCGGCAGTGTCGATGGTCGTTTCCAGGGTCATGGCCCACCTCCTGAACAGTTAGAGAGACCGAGTAGCTACCCAGTGCATATATTCATAATGACAAGGACACCCAGAAATATCAACTGTTCAACTCAAGCGACGGTTGGATTATCCCATGTTTGCCCTACGCCCATTCAACCAGTATACTCTCTCTCTCTAAGTCAATAGGGAAGCGGAGATTGCTGGAAGAAGTCAATAGGGATTCTCCTGTCTATTCTATCCCCCGAGCGGTACACACATAGGGAAGCGGGGATTGCTGGAAGAAGTCACGGTCAGGAGTACCACCCCACCACGTCTATGATGACGTTGGCCGTACTGGAAGTGTAGATCTCCATCTGTCCAGAAGAGTCGAGAGTGGACACGACCATGTTCGCTACGATCTGACCCTTTCCCCAATTGACATTGGAGGTGGTTGGCTGGGTGGAACCTGCAGCCCAGGCAGTGAGATAGCCACCTCCAGATGCACCTACTACGGTTATGTTTGCAACCACTGCTGTTGCACTAAGTGGTATACCGGCGATACCTGTGACCTGTATGGTGATCGGGCCACGTCCTAGCGCCTCCCGAGCCACAGCAGAAACGACGCTCCGGCGCAGCCGACCCAGTACAGGTGCTCGATATTGTCAGGGATGGTCGCCTCGACAACCGGAACGTCGGAATCGAGAGAAGTGGTCCAATCCGTACGCTTCAATTCCCCAAGTTCCCACGGATCATCCTGCTTCTCTATGTTGCCAGTCATGAGACCTGCTTCCTGTGGATAACGGCGTAATCACGTTTACGATGCTGCTAAAATGAAATAATGGACGTGGCTCAAGCACTGGAGGTGGCCAGGGTACAGCATCGGTGCGTACTGGCAACTCATCGCCACGATGGATCCTTACAGCTCTCGCCCGTGGTAGCTGGTGTGGATGAGGATGGTAGGATTGTTATCAGTACCAGGGAGACTGCCATGAAGACCCGTAATCTCCTGCGTGATCCCAGGGCCAGCCTTTGTGTGTTACCTGATGGATTCTTCGGTCGCTGGGTTCAGATAGACGCCAGCGTTGACATGGTTCACTTGCCCCAGGCCATGGAGGGTCTTGTGGCTCTTTATCGGCAAGTTTCCGGTGAGCACCCCGACTGGGATGAGTTTCGCGAAGCAATGTATGCTGAGCGTCGGGTGCTCTTGCGTCTCAACGTAGAGCACGCAGGACCTGACAGGGCGGGCTGATGTCTTGGCCGTGGCGCGCGTCAAGAATACCAGTCTTATCTGCCAGTCTAACGACAAGCGTACTCATGATACTGATCAGATGATCAATTATGTGTCTATGTATCACTAGCTTCTTGTATACTAATTAGCTTCAGGCGATTCAGCCATAGGTGGTAAGCTCATGGAGCGATGCGAGCTTGTCTCCTACCGCATCAAGGATGCGCTGGGAATCGATGAGTACGGACAGATTGCCCCTCACCTTGATCATACCGCCGGCAAGAGCCTGGGTAACTGTCAACTTGCCGGTAGACATAGCCACTGCATCTGCCCAGTTCATCTTAACGGCTACGTCCTCTTTGATTGAATCGGCTGTGCTTATGGCGGCATCATGGCTGACGATTTCCATGCGGATACCGGTGCTACCTATGGTCAGCATGATGTGCAGATCGCCCTCCGGCGAACCGGCTATGACTTGGAGCAGGTGAATGGGTCCTGCTTGCGTAGACAGTGACTGATCATCGCTAGACAGATCCACCTCAAATCCTGACAGGTGGTCATTGAAGGAATCGATCCATTCAGGAGACAGGAAACGCATCGTCTACCTGTGGCTGTTCCGGCTGTACGGCCCGTACTGGCTCAAGACTTCCCTTCATCATCTATTGCAGTTGCCGACACCCGGTCCAGAGCGGTAGGAGCCACTTGAGCCGGCGCAAGCGCGTATGCCTGTTCCACCGTATATTTGACCTTCCGCCTTATCTTCCTGCCCAGCCATGCGATGGGATCGTACGACGAATCCACCACTCTTTCCTTGAGAGGTATGATGGCGTTGTCCGTGATCTTGATGTGCTCGGGGCATACTTCTGTGCAGCACTTCGTGATATTGCAGAATCCCAGCCCCAGATGTTGGCGGATCAGCTCTCTGCGATCCACGGTGTCGAGTGGATGCATGTCAAGCGACGCAAGTTTTACGAAGAATCGCGGGCCGGCATAGTAAAGCTTATTGACTTCATGGTCACGGATTACATGACATACATCCTGGCAGAGAAAACACTCTATGCACTTGTGAAACTCTTGGGCACGATCTATGTCAATTTGCTGCATCCTGTAAGTACCGTCCGGCTCGGGATCGCCGGGCGTGAAAGGAGGTATCTGGCGGGCCATGACGTAGTTGAATGAAACATCGGTAACCAGATCCCGGATGATCGGAAAGGTCTTCATGGGCGTGATCGTGATCTTGTCGTTGGGGAGGGTATCCATCCTGGTCATGCACATAAGGCTTGGCTTCCCGTCAATTTCTGCAGAGCAGGATCCACACTTGCCGGCTTTGCAGTTCCACCTGCAGGCCAGATCAGGTGCCAGCGTTGCTTGGATCCGGTGTACTACATCCAGTACCACCTCGCCTTCGACTCGTTCCAGCTTGTATTCGTAGAAGGAGCCGCCGGATGAATCTCCTCTCCAGATATTCATGGTTACTTCAGTCATCAGTGGTCCTCCTTGGGTGCTTGACCGGCATGGTCATCTTCGAATAGAGCCTTCAACTCATCAGGCATTTCCGGCAGCGGTTCAGGTTGTACGGTGTGCTTGCCGTCCTGCAGCCGTTGGACGAGATTGACCTTGGCGAATTCGGGATCGGGAGAGGGGTAGTCATCCCTGGTATGGCCGCCTCGGGATTCTTTCCGATCCAAGGCGCCCCTGGCCACCATCTCGGATACCGCCAGCATCGAAGGGAGATCAGTGGCAAGGTTCCATGCAGGATTGTATTCCCTACCTCCCTGGACGGATACCTTACTCGCACGGTCTTTCAGTTTCGAGATCTCATCGAGGGCTTGGATGAGTTCAGTTTCAGTCCGTATAATGCCTACAAGAGTTTGCATACATTCCTGGAGATCAGCATGTATGCGGTACGGACTCTCGCCGCCTTCCCTACTGAATGGCGATAGGGCTTCGCTGGCGGCCTCTGTAGCTTGAGACACCTCGGGCTCGACCGTTCCGGTCAACCCTTCGGCATAATCCGCCGCGCCGATGCCAGCCCGCCGTCCGAATACAATGAGGTCAGATAGAGAGTTGCCTCCGAGCCTGTTGGCGCCGTGCATCCCTCCGGCGACCTCTCCGGCGGCGAAGAGCCCAGGTACAGTGGTGGCAGCCGTGTCGGCATCCACCCTCACCCCGCCCATCATATAGTGGCAGGTAGGGCCAACTTCCATCGGTTCCCGAGTGATGTCGACTCCAGCCAATTCCAAGAACTGGCTGTACATGGAAGGAAGCCTTCTCTTGATGTATTCCGGCGTACGCCTAGAGGCTATGTCCAGGAACACCCCGCCATGGGGACTTCCGCGTCCAGCTTTGACCTCGGCGTTGATGGCCCTTGCGACTTCGTCTCGCGGCAAGAGGTCGGGCGTGCGCCGGGCCGAGGCGTGATCGTCATACCATCGATCCGCCTCCTCCTCTGTCTCGGCAGTTTCCGCACGGAACATCTCAGGTATGTAGTTGAACATGAAGCGCTGGTTCTCAGAGTTGAGCAGGGCGCCGCCATCACCCCTTACTCCTTCGGTGACGAGTAGCCCTCTTACGGACAGTGGCCATACCATGCCGGTAGGATGGAACTGCACGCATTCCATATCTATCATGTCGGCGCCTGCGGAGAATGCCAGTGCATGGCCGTCACCGGTCGATTCCCAAGAGTTCGAGGTATATTTCCATGATCTACCTATGCCTCCTGTTGCCAGTACGATGGCCTTTGCCTTGAACAGCACGAATTGTCCGCTGGGTCTCGTATATCCGAGTGCGCCGCAGGCGTTTCCGTTGGCGTCTGTGAGTATGCGGAGTATCTTGTGTTCCATGAAGACCTCGATGCCCACGCTGGTGGCCTTGTCCTGAAGCGTGCGTATCATTTCGAGACCGGTGCGATCTCCGACATGTGCAAGCCGAGCATACCTGTGACCGCCGAAGTCACGTTGGAGTATGCGTCCATCATCCGTACGGTCGAACAGAGCGCCCCAAGCTTCAAGCTCCAGTACGCGATCTGGTGCTTCCTGAGCATGCAGCTGGGCCATGCGCCAGTTGTTCAACATCTTGCCGCCGCGCACCGTGTCTCTGAAGTGCACCTTCCAGTTGTCCTCTGAATACACGTTGCCGAGCGCAGCGGCTACGCCGCCTTCAGCCATCACTGTGTGTGCCTTACCGTAGAGGGACTTGCAGATTACTGCCGTACCAAGGCCTCTCGACCTGGATTCTATGGCTGCTCTAAGCCCAGCGCCACCTGCGCCTATGACCAGTACGTCGAATGACTGGGTCGATATATCTTTTGTATTTACATCCATTGCTATGCCTATGCCCTTCTAAAATATCTTATAATCATGAATAATGCCACTGGCGACAAGGCGTACATACAGATCGGTCAGTGCGACAAAAATGAGGCTTACCCATGCAAGCTGCATGTGCCTTGCATTGAGCGGCGTAATGGCTTTCCAGAACCTGTAGCGGATTGGGTGCTTGGAGAACTTATTGAGCTGCCCCCCGCAGAGGTGCCGGCAGGCGTGGCATGATACTGTGTATATCCACAGCAGGGCGGCGTTGACGCATAGCACGAGAGTGCCTACGCTGAACCCTATGCCTTGTCCTGGAAAATTGAATGCCAGTACTGCGTCCATCGTGAGCACTACGTTGAAGAGAAGAGCAAGGTAAAGGAAGTAGCGGTGGATATTCTGGAGTATGAGCGGGAAACGAGTCTCCCCAGTGTAGCTCTTGTGCCCGTCTGCCACCCCGCATGCCGGAGGGGACTGCCAGAAGGAACGGTAATAGGCCTTTCTGTAGTAGTAGCAGGTCAACCGGAAACCAAGAGGGACTATCAGTATCAGCAGCGCAGGTGAGAAGTTCCAGAAGGACGCCCATATGCCTAGCGGGTGGCTACCGGCTACACGCTGGCAGCTGTTTGCAATGCATGGAGAGTAAAAGGGCGAGATGAGGTTACGATGTTGCTGTGCGCCGACGTAATAGTAGCGACCTTGGAAAGCTGCGAATGTCGCGTAGGCGACAAACGATGTCAGTACAGTCACTGTAACGGCAGGGCTCAGCCACCACCTGTCCTGGCGCAAGGTGCGCCGGCCCTCCGGTCCTCCGCGAGGCTTGCCTATTTCAACGGGAATCGCCGTCCCAGACTTGGCTCCGGTGTCCTCAACTGTACTTACCACAACAACCTCCTGTCACGACATCTCCTTCTGGCCTTCTGGCGGGTTGCCGACATACTGCCCACTAGCGTGGGCAAGCACTTAGGCAGTGCCTCCGTCATTGCATCCAGCGACCCATAGCTACTCACAGCCGGCAGGCACGGTACCCTGTGCATACCAATACACGTGCGTGCTGGCCAGTACGCAGCCGTTACCAGCCTGTTTACAAGCCGAACCTACTCTGACAGTCTTAGCACAAGTCGTATTGCGTGTGCACATTCGAGGGGAGCGCAGCATCTGTATATGTGTCTGTATATGCGTCGATATGCGTTGCCGGGATACTGCAAGGTGCATGTTCGCACCGGATGCTGTGTACCGGATTCTGCCAGTCCGTTTTTACGCAATATCGCACAGACTGCAATATATCATACAGCCTTCAATATTCCACTGGTATCCAGATACAGAATGGCTCGTCATAGGCTGGGCTACATCGAACATATGCACTGTCCTGGAGGTAAGAAAAAAATTCGGTCCAGGGGTTGCATTTATTGCTGGAAAGGAGCATACTACACAAATGTAGTTACAACCATGCCATATGATGGCGAGGGGAGGCGATTAGGATGGAAATAATGTTGCAGCAAGCATACGACGAGGCAGAATTATCCTGGAAGTTACGGGCCAATTGCGCGGGTGTAGATCCGGATCTGTTCTTTCCCGAGCGCGGGGCTTCTACCAGGGAGGCCAAAGCCGTGTGCAGAGGATGCATCGTAAGGGAGGATTGTCTTGAATATGCCATATGCCATAGCGAGAAGTTTGGCATATGGGGTGGCCTGTCCGAACGGGAGCGGCGGAGGATACGGCGCTCTAGGGCGGTGGCTCCAAGGCGCAACGTCATTACACCAGTAGCATCTTAATACCTTAATATCGCGTTGTAGTAGTGGGTACAAGGCGGTGGCACGCGGTCAGCCTGTACGTGCCAGCCTGTTTTCTATCGTGGAGTCTTCGTCGATGTCGAGAGCATGGTATCGTTCAGGTGCAATCTGCATGATGCTTTCCTGTGGCGCGAGGCCCACCAGTTCCGCTCTGTAGATGCCAACCCCGGCAATTGATGCGAGCTTCTCAATCTGATCGAAGAGTGAATCAATCCGTACCGCTCGAGTGTCGATAATGTTGCATGATACCTGTACGTAATCGCCGACCGGCAAACCAAGGGCCCGCAAGCTCGGGCTTCTTAGTCTTGACGCTATATCGTGGGCGATACGTGTGTCGCTGGTGGCAAGCCAAACATTGTAGGCGATCAGCACAGGGCGTGCTCCGATACAGCATGCGCCTGCGGTTGGGTGAGGTACGGATGGCCCATCGTCCGGCGAGATGATGGTGAATGCTCCCTTGCGTATTTCCGGGAGGCTGCGATCAGGTCCATACTTGAAGCAGGGTATCCCCAACCTACCAAGCCATCGTGACAAGCTGTTCCGGACTACGATTGCTCTTGCCATGTCGTCGTCACCATAGGCGGGCTCCCCCCTGTCTCCAAGCGGCACAAAGGGGACTACATCGAGAGCGCCCAAACGAGGGTGCACGCCGTGATGGTTGGTTATATCAATGTTCCTGATCACCCACAGTGCAACTTCATGCACGGAGTCCAAGAGCTTATCATCAGGTCCTGCCAGGGTTACAACGGTGCGATTATGATACCTATCAGAGTGCATATCTAGGATATGTTCGCCTACCTTTTGGCAAAGTTCTCCCAATAGTTCCTCATTGCGGCCCTCGCTGATGTTGATGACGCACTCGAGCATAGTGTTTCACATATCTCATGGTCAGACGTGTGTATTGCCGACGACCACCCACCGGATCAGGAAAGAAAGATCACACCGCTCGCAACACTATAGCAATGGATACCGTCAAACATAGAACACGACATGCAACGCATTATGGCTACTAGCCAACAAACCACGTCTACTTCGGGTACTGATAACAGTCTTTCAGTCTTTACCTGACGAAACGGCGGCCAAACGTCGCCTACGCAATATCCTTCTTCTTTCCCGTTCGGACGCTCCGCCCCACACGCCGTGATCTATGTGACCTGCGAGTGCGTATTCAAGGCATTGCGTACGTACGTTGCACTCGGCACAGATCCGCTGGGCTACCTGTACTCCTACTCCATCAGTAGGAAAAAATATTGCAGGATCCATGTCCTTGCACCGTGCATCTACCATCCATTCAGCGTCCATCATACCTCCGTTGCTGTTATATTATATTATACCATCGATACTGTGACCTTGTCACGTTTATCCCTGAATTAGCGCGATCGTTTTGAGATATGCTTGTATACAGTGACTTCCTTCAACGTCACCGGGACTTCCTTCAGCATCACCGGCCCCGACGAGCGCCCTCAGTGGTGATGCGCCGGGTAAGGTGATGGTAGTCCTAGTGGAAAGCGAATCCAGGCGGTTCGCATTTAGTGTTAAGCTCGGTCGTTTCCCGGTGAGCACAGCTCCGTGGGAGTGTGTGGCAGCATCCAGCGGTGAGTTGCGCTCGGGATCGTCCAAGGATATATGTACAGATATATGTATATGGAGGTATTTACGATGGCGAATACGATGGACAGCGAAGGTATGGAAGAGGCTTCTCCCGAGCCGGCGGGCACTGCCACGATCACCTATACGGGCCACTTGGCTCCGTACTGGGACATCCAGCTGGAGGGTAAGGAACGGGACATACTGGAGTCTTTCAGAGATAGGGCGATGGCGCGCTTGACAATGCTGCCGCCGTATGATCCGCAATTTCGCAGGAATGGCGAAAGGGTGTCAAAAGAAGCGGAGCGACAGGGAATAGCACTTCACTGGAACCTGGGTACCGAAAGGGATTGGGTCTTCAGCGGTAAGGCCAGACCTGATGGCGATGCCTAGCGGCTCGTCCCGCAGATGTTGACGCGCTCCCGTCGGTTAGATAGCGCCCTCTATCTTCAGACGCTCCAGCCATAGTCCTGGGGCGTCCAGTTCTGCAACTGTAGGCAGGGTGGACTCTGATTGCCAGAGAATGTCCAAGGCTTTGTCGCCGTCCCTCTGCAGCACACCTGATATGAATTGCTTGCCTCGTTCCTCGTTTTCGGGATCAGGGCCTATACCCATAACCATGGTGACCATCTGCTGGCTGGATTGACTTACCTGGTAGCGGTGCCATGCCTCGGTGATCATCGACTTTCCCCCGAGCAGCCGATCAGTGGAGATCTTCATCACGTGGTCGAGGTAACCGACCAGCAATGCATTGATCGCCCTTATCTCCGCCTCGATGGATGCGTGGGCTGCCCTGCCGGCGTCATCAAGCAGGGATGCTGGATCAGACATCAGATGCTCGATGTTTTGCAAACCTCCGAATCCCTCCATCCATCCGAATCCCTCCGAGTCTTCGGTGTTTTCCATATTCATATTGCCGGATGCAAACATGTCTCCAAAGTGCTGCATAGCATTGAAGGAGGCCTGGGTGATCTGTGCGTTGATCTGTATGAGCAAAGAGCGCATTCGCCCGCCGACATGGTGCCGCGAGAGTATTTTGTGAGCAAGCATTTCCCTCAGGGCGATCCAAAGCCATACTTCTTCTTTCTTCAGCGACCAATCTTCCGCAAAAATCGTGATGTTTTCGGGAACGACCATGATCTTTGAAGTATCCTGGCGAGGTATGAGGAGTCCGTACTGCCCGAGTTCCTGCTGCGCGAGGTAGCCTATAGAGGTTCCTAGTTGCATGGCCGATATGGCTGGTCCGATCACTTTCATCCAAGCGGACGCCATGGACGCGGGATTGGCTAAGTTGCCGTGCTCACCTGCGTCGTAGCCAGTCATAGGGCTTGTTTCTGCAGCAGGCCCAGGGATAGGGTAGCTGGAACCCGAAGCGGCCAGCGATGACTCCAGGCGTGACAGTATGTTCTCTTCTTCAGGAGAGAGCGAAGTTGTCGGATTGTCCCTGTTTGGCTTGCCTGGAGCGTCGGCAGCGGTGCCTGCATCCGGCTTGCCGGCAGCGGTGGTGGGATCATGGCTGGTGGCCGTACCATCTCTGGGCGTGCGTCCTGCTTCTTCGCCGCGGATGGATGGAGTACCTGGCACCTGGGGTGAACCCGTGAATCTGCCTGGCTCTCCAGGCTCCGGCTCCTGCAGCAGGTAGCTCCAATCCACGACAGTCTGCACGGCCCAGGCACCGCGGCCGGCAGGTTCAATGAGATTCGCCCAGCCAGCATTATCGGCGAGCGGGGAGTCCGCGAGATAGAGCTCTGCAACCCGGCAAACGCGCTCGATCTCCATACGCGTGGAGGGATCCACATTTGACTCAGCTTTTCCTCCTGTGGCTATCCCCAGTGCTATTGACTTTGCTATATCGACAGGCGACTGGGGAGTGAAGGATGTGCCCAGGAAGTTCATCATGCCACCTAGAACCTGTCCAAAGAAATCGCCTGCCGGATCCTCCGGCTGCCCGAATACCATGTACCTATTCTAACGCTTTGTCACGGGCATGACGTGCTCGTACCCGATAAGTTCCCTGCAGGGCCGGAAGAATAGCTCGGTCCGGGACTGGAAGTGCTTGTAGCGAGTGCAGGCGAGTTGCCGGAAGATGCGGACGAAGTAGTGTCGGGTGCAGTTCCCGGCGTTTCGGTGGGGCACTGGGATAGCTTCACAGGTACCTGGCTAGTGCCGTTTCCCTGGCTATTCCCGTGCAGCATTGAAAGGATTACAGTGGTATTGGGGGGCAGTACGTAAAGATTCGCTTGGAGCGAAGCAACCGTGGTGACTTGGTGACCATCAATAGCTACGATGATATTGTTTGCCGATATGCCTGCCTTCTGCGCGGCGCTGCCAGGCAGAACCTTCGCTACGATTACACCTTTTGCGTCGGAGGAATTTTCAGCAGCTATGCCGAGCCATCCATGATCCACCGAGTGAGTGGAATACAGTTCCTTTGCAACCCCTACGGCAAGCGATGCTGGAACGTAGACGCCTACGGTGTCACCATTGATGTCGGTATTCCCGGCCAGTATGCCAGCCACCTGCCCGTCCGTCTCCATTAGTACGGTCCCTGGGCTACTGGACGGGAACGCCGTATCCATGATGACGCAGTCAAGCAGCCAGTGGTTGTTGCCTAGGCGGAGGGATTGCCCGGTATCTCTGATCATGCCGACGGAAACGGTGGTGGTGAGAGTGTACGATGGCTGCTTCGTGCCGTGCCCATGCGTACTGCTGCCGTTCCAGCTCTGCCGGCTCCAGCCGGCAGAGGAGCTGATGGAGAGGCCAAGCCGGCCTGCTTGCTGTGTATGCATGTCGAAAGTTGCCGGTTCGCACTTTGACTGTACGGACAGTACCGCTATACCGCTGTACGGGTCGTAGCCAGCGAGCTTCGCCTGGTAAAGTTTGCCGTTGCTTGTAAGGATCCGGAAAGTGCCGCCTGCTTGCGCGATGGAAGCGGACGTGATGATCATACAGGAAGCTGTTGCGACTACTCCGGTGGCCGTACGCGTAGCTGCGGAGTGGCCCTGCGAAACGATGACGGTTACCAGTGACGGTTTGATCTTGCTGGCTATCTTGATTAGATCAGGGGGTGCTGCTACCAGCCCGCTTCCCTGGTATGCACCACCCATTCCCAGCTGGCTCATATGCTTGGTCGTAAGTGGAGTCCCTGGCCGGTAGACCGCCTGGATGCTGTGTATTGCCGGTGCATGACCGGATGAAGGGGTGGCCAGGAAAAATCCCCCTGCGGATATCGTAATGGAGGCGCACAGCACCCCTAGAGCGATGGCCGTACGGCGCCGGTAAAGCCCGGTGTGGCCTCTGGCTTGTTGCAAGAGCCGTACTTGTTCAAGCTGGTCGATGCCACTGTTTACCGAGTGCAACTCTGACGGGTGCATCCATAGCCGATCGTCTGGAGGCACCCAACCAAGCTGTGCATCATCGTCCTCGAATGCCGGGTTGTCGTAGTCTTCGGCAGAAGTCTCCGTTGTATATCCTTCCTCGATGCCGGCAGTGCTGTACGGGCCATCTCCGCCGGCATTATCGCTGGTGTCGTCGTCACTCCAGACATGTCCCGTACCCGTTCCCGTTCCCGTGTGCTCGTCCATCCTGCCGCCGTTACCGACCGTGTGCTCGTCCATCCTGCCGCCGTTACCGACCGTGTGCTCGTCCAGTTCCCCGCCGACTTCATTGGGTACAGGCTCTCTGGCTTGGTTCGTTCCGGTATGCTCCCCGCCAGCCGCGTTGGCAGCGACAGGCAAGTCTCCGGCGGCAACTCCTTTGTCGCTATTGCCAGAACTGGCATTCTCACTCCATCCGAGATCCGGGCTGTCGTTATCCATTACCCAAATGATAACTGCCTGCGCCACTTTATGGATGTCGGCCGGTATCCCCTGATGGCCATCCCGGTTCCTAGTTGGGGCGCGCCTGGGTGTCGCGTTAGCGTGTCGTCCTGCCGGCGGATAAGATGTTGAGCGAACAGGAGGTGTAAATGGCTGTACGTGTAGGCATCAATGGTTTTGGCAGGATCGGTCGTAGTTTCGTGAGGGCCGTACATAGTCGTAACGCTGGCATAGAGGTGGTCGCGGTCAATGATCTGGGAGATGAGCGGACTAATGCCCACTTGCTGAAATACGATTCTACGCAGGGTATCTTTTCTGCTCCAGTCGACGTGGAGGGAGAATACCTGGTTATAGGCGGTAGCAAAGTAAGGGTGCTAAAGGAGAGAGATCCACAACGGTTGCCGTGGAAAGACTTAGGTGTGGACGTGGTGGTGGAGTCCACCGGGCTCTTCACAAAACGCGATGCCGCTGCGTCTCATCTCGAGGCCGGAGCGAGAAAGGTGGTGGTATCTGCACCATCCAGCGGAGCGGATATTACCATCGTGATGGGAGTCAACGATTCAAGCTATGATCCTGCAGTGCATTCAGTGGTATCCAATGCTTCCTGTACCACCAACTGTTTTGTCCCAATGGTAAAGGTGATCGATGATGCATTCGGCATTTCAGGCGGTCTGATGACTACGGTGCATGCTTACACCAATGATCAGAATCTGCTCGATCTGGCTCACAAGGATCTGCGCAGGGCCAGGGCTGCGGCGGTCAACATCGTGCCCACTTCCACCGGCGCTGCCAGAGCGACGAGTCTTGTTCTCGCGAGCATGGCAGGCAAACTTGACGGCATGTCCTTGAGGGTGCCGGTGCAGTGTGGGTCCATTACGGACCTCACGGCGCTTCTCAGCAAGGAGGTGGAGGCGGGTGATGTGAATGAGGCGTTCAAGGCTGCATCAGAGAGCGGATCGCTCCAGGGTGTGCTCCAGTATTCAGCGGACCCCATCGTATCGTCGGATATTGTCGGCAACCCGTCATCATGCATATTCGATTCGTTGCTCACCCTTGCTGTGCCGGTTCCCGCGGGTACGCTGGTAAAAGTACAGGGATGGTATGACAACGAATGGGGCTATACCAACAGGCTCGTCGATGTTGTGGAATTGCTGGGATCAGCTGCATAGAGAGAACACGGCAAGCATCATGGTGGGACAAGCATAGGGATGGATTGACAGTGCTGAGAATACCATTACTCGAAGACTTGCCGGTTCCCACTGCTAAGACCGTGCTTGTCAGGGTGGACTTCAACGTTCCGCTGGCGGCAGCTGCAAATGGCGCGAGAGTGGTGACGGACGACTTCCGCATACGTGCCGTCCTGCCTACGCTCAACTGGCTCTTGGATCGGGGTGCCTCCATCACCGCGTGCACACATCTCGGTAGGCCAAAGGGCAAGGTGGATCCGAGGTACGACGTATCGCCGCTTAGGGCCGTGCTGGATGATTTGGGCTTGCCGGTGGCGCTCATGGAGAATTTACGCTTCGACCCTGGAGAAGAGGCCAACGATCCCGCATTCGTAGATAGGCTGGTGTCTGGCTTCGACTTGTATGTGAACGACGCTTTCGGAGTTTGCCACCGTAGCCATGCAAGCGTAGTCGGACCGCCTTCCCGGCTACCGTCAGCGGCGGGCAGGCTGGTCGAAAAGGAAGTAGAGGTATTGGGTCATTTGGTTACAGAGCCGAAGCATCCGTTTGTGGTAATACTTGGCGGCGCCAAAGTATCGGATAAGCTCGGCCTCGTGAGGTCGCTCGCCGCACATGCCGACTACGTGTTGCTGGGGGGTGGCATGGCTTGCACCTTCATGGCTGCCAACGGTCTCGAGGTGGGTGATTCGCTGGTGGATGCCTCTGCAGGTGATGACTGCCGAGCGATACTATCGGATCATGCAGGCAAGGTGTTACTGCCTCTTGACAGCAAGGTTCTCATGCCTGGCAATTCGGTGGATGTGGTAAAAGGCTCCGTCCCGTCCGCTGGCCGGATACTTGACATTGGACCGGACACCTGTGAACTGTTCGGACAGCACATAATGGAGGCGGAGACTGTATTCTGGAACGGTCCTATGGGGATGTTCGAGGACGAGCGTTTTTCGACTGGCACGCGTTCAGTGGCGCAGTCATTGGCGCAGTGCGAGGGTTTTACCGTGGTGGGGGGTGGGGATTCAGTAGCTGCTCTCGATGCTGCAGGGCTGTCCGGCAATGTGGGATTCCTGTCCACCGGAGGGGGAGCTGCTCTTGAGTTGCTGGAGAAGGGTGACCTTCCAGGATTGGCTGCGCTCAGAGAGTCGATGGACAAGCGTGCGGCAGGCAGGGGTGCACCGTGGGAGGAAGAGTGGGGACTGGCATAAATAAGCTGATTTGTGGCAACTGGAAGATGCACCATGATCACCTCCAGGCCGTGAGTACCCTTCAGGCACTGTCCCTCAGATTGCAGGCTGCCAACCTGTCGAAAGTGGAAGTCGTCGTTCACCCACCTTTTGTCGACTTGAGGTCATGCCAGACCGTAATCGAGGATCGGCACATTCCGGTATTGCTTGGTGCGCAGAACTGCCATAGTGAGGATAGCGGTGCCTATACCGGGGAGGTGAGCCCTGCGATGCTGGCTAGGCTGGCTGTGTCTTACGTCATCGTAGGCCACTCGGAGCGTAGGAGACTGTTTCACGAGAGTGATGCAGATATCGCAGCCAAGGTACCGGCTGTTCTTCGCTACGGCATGACTCCGATTGTATGCGTAGGGGAGGACGAGCAGGAGAGAGATGCGGGCAGGACCATGGAGCGGCTGGAGTCCCAGGTGAGCATCTCTCTGTCGAAGGTGAAGAAGGTCGGCATTCCTTCGGTGGTATTTGCATACGAGCCGCTGTGGGCTATAGGCAGCGGAAATCCCGCCACTACCGAGGATGCTTTAGTTGCTCGAGACACTATAGCGCGGGCCGTAGCACGTGCATCTCGCGGAGTTGCCGTGGAGAAAGGTTCCGGCACGAGAGTGCTTTACGGAGGATCCGTGGTACCTGAAAATGCCGCTGACTTTGTAAAGAAGGGTGGCATGGACGGGTTGCTCGTCGGTGGTGCCAGCCTATCGCCCGAGAGCTTTGCAGCCATAGTGGAAGCTGTAGCTGCCGTATCGTAATGATCCTTGCCGATAAGTATCGTTACGCACAAGTCTGAAGGAGTGGTTATGGTCGGTGTCGATTCATTCCACGCTTGTTCGATGGAAAACGATGTGCGTACTCGGCGCTTACCAGGTACGTACTCGGCGTGGAACGGATGCGTATGCGGGAGTCCGCGCGTGGTGGTATTGGGCAACCTTTCCTGCGTTTCACCCGTGATGGATAAGGGAAGCTCGCATGTGGTAGTTTTAAGACCGGTGCCGGTGCTGGTGGCGCATGGGTGGCATGTGGCGTGGGTCGTGGCACCGGAAATGAAATTTTGTAGTCTGGCTGCCCTTCAGGAGGAGACATTGCTTACTGATATTTATGTAGTGATCCAGGTAGTAGCATCGTTGTTACTTGTAGCGCTGATACTATTGCATTCTGGCAAGGGTGGTGGTCTTTCGGACATGTTCGGGGCCGGTAGTCAGGCATCATCGGGGTCCACGGTGGCTGAGAAAAATCTGGACCGTATTACTATCACCGTGGCCTTGATATTCACGTTTACCACCGTCACGCTGGCTCTACGTATGTCGTAAGAAATATCGCAAGAAGTGTAGGCGGGCATGTGGACATATGCGGCATGCGGGGCACGTGTACCGTTTGGTTCCCGTACCGGCAGATCCACACGCTGGCTGGGCGCGCCGTTTGGTTCCTACGCAGCCGGATCCATAGGCCAGCTGGTCAGTCGAGACTCTCGATAATTTCCTCGGATATAGCTGCATCCACATCGCCGCGACCAGCTGGATTGTAAACGGTTGCGAGACCATCTTGTGCTGCATCACGTTGCAGTATGGCAGCGTCATGGACAGCCGCCAAGCTTTCTCCTGCTCCATGATGGACGTAGCGTTCTCCCCGCATCCAGGACGCGGCGGCGGCTATCAGGCTCATTGCAGCGGCAAACAGGAATATTATGATCAATCCGTGCTTGAATGGTCCTGCCATCAGCGACGGGAAGAAAGCATGGCCTGTCAGCTTTGCAACCGTCGAGGCCGGCAGCCTGTGCAGTGCCGGTCCTAGCAGGGTCTTGAGAGGATTGTAACCGAGCATCGCAGAGAACAGGTAACCTATCGGTGGGCCTGAGGATATCTGGTGCGCTAGCTGCGCCGGCAGGCCATTTGCCACTAGGCCGTTGAAGAGGGAGTGCGGTACGCTCCCGGCAAGTCCCAGTGCCATCAGGGAAAAGAATATGCCTATGGACAATGGCATGCCCGCGTTGAAGAATGTTACTCTCATGCCAGATGCAGCGCCCCGTTCCTCCGGCGGGACGGAGTTCATTATGCCGGCGGTATTGGGCGAGACAAACATTCCCATGGCGAGGCCGTCCACGAAGATGATCGCAGCAAACAGGGGATAAGGGAAATTGACCGGCAGGATGGTCAACAGGACGAAATTGATTGCAGCGACGAGCATGCCGCCAGTGGCGAACGGCCTGGCTCCGAACCTGTCTGACAGGTATCCAGACAGTGGGCCGGACAGCAGGAACCCGCCTGTCATCGGCAGCAGGAAGATTCCGGCCCATAGCGGTGTATTGCTGAAGCTGTATCCATGTAGGGGGAGCCACACTCCCTGAAGCCATATGATCATCATGAACATCAGCCCTCCTCTACCTATGGCGGCGAGCAGGCTGGCCAGGTTGCCTGCCGTGAATGCTCTTATGCGGAAGAGGGAGAGTTTGAACATCGGGGATGCCACATGGGATTCGACTATGCCAAAGATGATCAGCAGGAGGATGCCGCCTCCGATGCATCCAAGCACGAATGGATTGGTCCATCCCATGACATGACCTCCGTATGGCCTTATCCCGTAGGTAATTCCCACCAATATCCCCGTCAGACCAAATGCAAAAGTCGCATTGCCCATCCAGTCGAGCTTTACTTTTGTGCGTATGCCGATTTCCTTGAGACTTACGTATGCCCATATGGTGCCGATTATCCCGATGGGAACATTCATCAGAAAGACCCAGCGCCAATCGATTGTTGCCAGGAACCCTCCGGCGAGCAATCCGATGAATGATCCGGCCATCGCTGCGATCATGTTCACTCCCAATGCCATGCCTCGCTGGCTCGCGGGAAAGGCATCGGTGATGATGGCAACCGAGTTGGACATGAGGAATGCCGCGCCTATGCCCTGGACAAGACGGATGATGATTATCTCCAGAGCACCCGCTGAACCGTGGCTCCACACTGCGGAGAGCCCGATGGACCCAGCGGTGAAGACGGCGAAGCCGATGTTGTATATTCGAACTCGACCGTAGATGTCACCAATCTTGCCGACGGTCACCACCAGCACGGCGGTGATGAGCAGGTATCCCATGAGGATCCATAACAAGTAGGTGAAGTTTGCGGGATTGAGTGGGTTGAGTTTGATGCCTCTGAATATTGCAGGGAGTGCTATGATGAGGCTGGAGGCGTTGATAGTGGCCATGAGCACGCCAAGGGTGGTGTTGGACAGTACCAGCCACTTGTAACGCGGACCGACTACCGTCCCATATCCATTGCCAGGAGGCGAGTTGTGCTTGCTGGATGCCTTATCTATATCTGTGCTTAATGCCATTTGCAGTCCTTTCCAGGTCGATTGAGGTGCGTCGTGTCGACCGCGTGTCAGAAGTATTGGCATTAGTCTAGCATGCCAGAAGTGTTTTATGATCAAAATTAATGGATCCGGTGATGGATTCCGACGTGGCCCTAACAACGTGGCCCTAACAACGTGGCCCTAACAACGTGGCCCTAACAACGTGGCACGGGCCATCGGAGTACTACGATTGGCGATGTTTGATCATTGCAGTACGACGGAATGTGCATCATCATCCTCGATAGCCTCCCCGTACGGTTGCCAGTTTACTCTGGATCAAGGCCAGGTAGCGGATGTAGACATGGTTCTCTGGAGTCCAGTGGACAGCCAGGCGCGCCTGCGATTCGGCGTCCTCGAGAATGGCGCGGGATGTGCCCGGTTCGTAAGGCGCAAGATCGACCATTACCTCGGCCAGTTCGTAATGGTAGGGGCTGGAAACCGGAACCGCCCGGACAGCGCGCTCGAGGTACGACTTGGCCTGGACGAGATCATGGCGCCTTGTGTCGCCGCTCGCTCCGGTATGCTGAGCGGTTCCCGCCGCCGCCAACAGATCACCCGCCAGCGCAGGATAAGTACCCTCCCACGGATCGAGCATTGCCGCCCTGTTGATGTCGGCGAAGAACGTGCGTGTGAGCGCGGAGAGTTTTGTTTCTGTCGCTCCGGCACGGACTGCCCTGGGATAGAGGGACTGCACTGTGGTTGCCGCCCAGTAGTTGTGATCCGCTCGCCAAGGGCCATCGGCGCCGTAGACGAGTGTTGCGACGCTGGCGGTCATGGCTAGGCACGTGCAGGCGAGCATGACGTGACGGCGCACACGGCTCTTGGGGCGTCGAGCAGGGAGGTCGCAGCCCGCCTTGTTACGGATGCTTTGCAAACCTCGTCTATCAAGGATTGTCGAGGAGATCTGGTTTCTTGGGGGTGTCGAGCTTGGGGGTGTCGAGGAAGTCTGCCGGTCCTGCAGCCGAGACGAGGTGGCGAGCACCGAGGAAGCCGACGGCGCCTGTTTGCCAGAGGCATCAGAGGCGTTGGCGAGCACCAGCAGGCATCCGAGGAGGAGCCACCACGAGAATGCCAGTGCGATCTGTTCAGTATTGAACAGATCCTGCACGAGATACGCCGTAAGGCCTGCCGCAACGGCCACAAGCACCATGCGGCCTGCTACGGGACCGGCCCATACTCTTGCCGCCGCCCTCTCCTCCTTGACCGCTCTTGCCGTTCCCCGTACTCTCGCCCGCTCCGGCGCAGGCACCTTGCTGACGCCATTGCAGGGTACCGCAGAAGTGACTGATTCAGTAGTGCGCTCCGCGGCGTGCAGGCTCCAGAAAGTCCTGCCTGCGATGATTGCAGCATAAACAATGATCGCTACGAGGATGGCCAGACCGACTAGGCCGCGATCCGCGAGCACGTTCATGAAGATGTCGTGTGCGCCGTTCGAAACGTAATTGAAACCAAGATGCTCCGCCCAGGCGGCGGTTTCGTAGCGGGGAAAGACATACACGAAGGTGTCTGGGCCGGTGCCTGTGAGTGGATGTGCCGCTCCGATATGGAGGGCGGCGTCCCATAGATCCAGCCGCCCGCTGGCGGTGCTGTGGAATGTGGCGAGGCGGGAGAATTTGGCCCCCATGAAGTGCGTGCCGGCAGCTGTAACCAGCATGATCCCTCCGGCGACGGCTGTGGCGCCAGCGAGGATGGGGATGCGGGGTCGTTGGCGAATCTCCGGCCACATTCCGACGGTCAACACCGCGGCAGCGGCAACCGTTGCAGCCCAGCCTCCCCTTGTCCCGCTCTGGAGCAGGAGGACGACCATGACGGCACAGAGGAGATAAAGCCCCCGCCGGATCCATTTCTGGGAGGAGGCTGTAGCTCCAAGCAGGCAGGTTGGAAGGACGATTGCGAGGTATCCGCCTAAGTGGTTGGGATTTCCGAGAGTGGAAAAGACATTCGGGACTCCGGCCTTCCAGTGAACGAAATCCCAAGGTGTCCCGTGGAAAGTGAAATCGTGGAGCTGCACAAGGCCGTAGGTTGCTACGACACTGCCTGCGGCGATCCCTAGAACGCCGATGACTCTGGGTATGTCGGCGGGATCGAAGGCCTCAGCGGCGGAGAGGACGATTACCGAAAAGGCGAGCGTAGTGTAGAGTCCGTCGTAGGAGCCCCGGTACCCTAGAAGGCTCAGGTGCACATCTACGCTGGCGAAGGTCGATACAGTGGTCCAGAGCGCCCAGGCTACCGTCAGCGCCACGATGCCGGGTCGTAACGGTGGAAGATGGCCCGTGCGAACGGCACCGGTCACCTCCAGTCCAGCGATGATGAGCGCACCGGCTACGAGGACCGTATACTTCGGGAGGTCGAACGCCTCGTGTGTGTGCGGGTCGAAGAGGACGGGGATCACAAGGGCGAGAACCATGAGCACTCCCGCTCGGGCAGCCCTGAACGCTTCCTTTCCCTCGAGCGTTACGGCAGTAGCATACGCCGTTGCGGCGCCAGCGGCGACAAGGGCGGCGAGGAACAGCGCGAACGACCAGGATGTGAAAGCACCGGCTTCGTATATGAGGAAAATAATCAGCCATGCTACAACAACGGCACGAGCGAGACGGGTCGGCAGGGACGGCGTTGGCGCGTATCGCCGCCCACGCCTAAGTTGCGAGCGACTCTCGAAAGAGCGCCGGGACGGCTTCCTTCTCTTACGTTGGGGTCGCCCCCGCTTGGTAGTGGTCATCCTGTAGTATTCATCCTGCCGTGCGGCCGTTATAGCCGTTGTGGCCTTGCCGGACGCGGTGGAGCCTCCTTGTCGTACTGGGCGGCCGTAAACACCTTACAGCTTGATTGCATCCAACAGCGCGTGTTACTCATAATCGCTCACAGGATCTCACAGGATATGGCTATAAAACCATGATGCTATGAGCCCATAATGAAGCCTCGAAAACTCGCCGTACAAGGCGTGTCGAGGCTCTACCTCCATCTCGGATACTCGACCATGACGGACTAGCTGTAATAGCCCTCCACGTCACAGATGACCTGTACGGAGCCTGCGTTGTTATAGAGGGAGATCTTTCCGGAGTTCACCTCTACGACTACGAGATTTGGAATCGTCGTGCCAGCAGACCAGTTTAGATCGGATGCCGTAGGCATATTGCCGCCTGGCCACACTGTAAGGAATGAGCCCCTAGTGGTGGCTGTCACTGTCATGTTGAGAACAACAGCCGTGGCGGTGAGTGGGACGCCTGCAATACCTGCAACAGTTAGGGTGGACGTGCCACCAGGTCCTAGGGCGGAAAAGCCCGCGTTTTGAGACGGGATCTGCTCAGCCGCACAGAAAGTCGGAGGAGGGCTTGCCGCACAGCGGCTGTCTGCAATCCTTGCCGGATTAAGTGAGGTGTAGCTCGATCCTGTTGTGGAGTAATAGCCTCCTACGTCCACTACGACATCGGTGGAGGTATTCGAGACGAGGTCTATCTGACCTGTCGAAGGAAGGGTGACCGTTGCCCTGTTCGATATGAGCTCGCCTTTCTGGAAGTTTAGGTTGGATACCGTAGGAGCGGTGCTAAGAGAGGCAGGATAGGCGGTCAGGTAGCCGGGACCTGTTGGATTGATGACCGTTAGGTTCACAACCGCTGCTTGGGCGCCTTGTGGAAGGAGCCCGGTGCCAGTCACGTCTACGGTCAGAGGCACATTCGCAACGAGCTTGTGACCGTTGCACTGGGCTTGTGGCCCACTGAGTTTCGAAGGATTTTCCACCCTTGTGTCACACACTCTCAAAGGCGAGATTGGATTATAGAGATTGCCTGTAGAGGAGTAATAGCCTGCTATGTCCACGACCACGTTTGTAGGATAGGCAGAACCGTTATAGATGGCTATCTCACCTGCCTGCGAGACTCCCACGTCTACGAGGTTTGCAACCGTCTTTCCTGGTCCGAAGTTCACGTTGGAGGCCTCCGGGCGTACAGAGCCCGCTGGATAGACAGTGAGATAGCCTGATCCGCCAGGATCGACTGCGGTTACATTGACAACCACACCTGCCACACCGGTCACGGGGACACTCGATCCGAGAACCCCTATTGCCTGGATATTGAGGGCTCCACAGGCTGAAAGGGTCTTTCCTGCATAAGGCTTACCCGAGCCCGACCTTGTATCTGCAAGCCTGAAGGGACTTACCGGGTTATACGAGCCGCTCTGTGCCGCTCCGAGAGCAACCCCATAGGTGAAGATATCTCCACAGGAAAGCGCAGTAGAGCTCGTGCCCTCCGGCGTAGTCACGGTCACTGCTACATCTCCTGCACTTCCGGGCGGGGATGTTGCTGTGATTGACGTGGAGCCGTTGACGGTGAAGGAGGTTGCCTTGTTGGAGCCGAAGTTGACCGCTGTTGCACCGCTCAGGTTCGTGCCCGTGATGGTGACCTGAGTGCCGCCTGAAGTAGGACCGGCGTTCGGGCTCACCCCGGAAAGCTCGGGTGTGGGCGGGCTGGGGAGGCCTCCAGATTCGACGAGGGTCTGGCTCGATTGAGTTGTGCTACCGGGGTAAGAGTGAACTCCGACGCCTACGCAAAACGTCGTGCTTGTACATGAGAGTTCATCGAGTGAATATCTTGCGCCGGTGGGAGCGGAAGGCACAGCCACAGCCGACCAGGTGGAGCCGTTCCAGGTATCGGCGAGCTGGCCGCCGGCGGACGAGCTGTAGTAGCTCCCGACCGCCATACAGGAACTAGCGATTGGACAGGACACTCCAGTCAAAGAGCCGCTTGCGCCGGTGGGAAGAGCGGGCGTAGCCACAGCCGACCAGGTGGAGCCGTTCCAGGTATCGGTGAGCTGGCCGCCGGCGGACGAGCTGTAGTAGCTCCCGACCGCCATACAGGAACTAGCGATTGGACAGGACACTCCAGTCAAAGAGCCGCTTGCGCCGGTGGGAAGAGCGGGCACAGTTACTGCCGACCAGGCACTGCCATTCCAGGTATCGGCGAACAGGCCGCCGCCGCCGGACGAGGTGTAGTAGCTCCCGACCGCCATACAGAAGCCGGCGCTCGGACAGGACACTCCGTCGAAGGAGGGATCGGCATCACCGGCAGGAAGAGCGGGCACAGTTACAACCGACCAGGCGGAGCCGTTCCAGGTATAGGCAAGCTGGCCACCACCGCCGGACGAGGTGTAGTAGCCCCCGACCGCCATGCAGAAGCTGGCGCTCGGACAGGACACTCCGCCCAAAGAGCCGCTCGTACTGCCGGTGGGAAGAGCGGGTGTATTCGCGATCGACCAGGTGGAGCCGTTCCAGGTATAGGCGAGCTGGCCATTGGCGCCACCAGCCGTCTGGCTGTGATAAAGCCCGACCGCTATACAGAAGCTGGCGCTCGGACAGGACACTCCGCCCAAATAGCCCTGCGTGCCGGTGGGAAGAGCGGGTGTATTCGCGATCGACCAGGCGCTGCCGTTCCATGGCTCGGCAAGGGTGGCGGTGCCGGTGCCGCTCGTGCCCACCGCCATGCAGAACGAAGCAGTTGCACACGAGACACCGGAGAGCTGGTTTCCGCCCGGAGTACGGTTGGGACTCGGGACGACGGACCACGATGGGACCTGGGACGCTACGAGCGACACAGGTCCGACCCCTTGTACCGGAGGCGGAACCGCCACGATGTTTACAAGCCCTGCCATTGCGACGATTGCAACTCCTGTGCTTGCAGCGTAGTTTGCGTACTTTCTGGCCAACGACCTCATAACAGATATCCAGCTCATCTATTAACCTCCTATTTCTGATGTACAACCCAGACTGTTACAGCTGAACTGCATAATCCATTGTTACAAGAGTATGGCATACCGCAATATGAAAGTCAAGCACAACTCAAAATGATCAAAGTCTAACTATGTATTCCCTCACGCGTCACAAAGCCCCGCAAAGTGCAATGTCCATTAACGCAGTGCGGCGCCACAACGTCGACTGTCCCGAACCGGCTCATCCTACGCTGTCCGTTTGAAGTGGACCCAATATCTGGACAGGTAGCTAAGCTTGTCGTGCGTAACCGTCCGGTGGACGATCCAGCTCTACGCTGGGACTTCTCCGAGAGCGGGCGACGGGAATCGAACCCGCATTACCAGCTTGGAAGGCTGGGACTCTACCATTGAGCTACGCCCGCAAGCGCAAACACATTATAGCAGGATGAACGGTAGGCAACTGCGGTGGGAGTGCATGATCCTCCCCTGGAATAAGAGACTCCGCCGGGGGAGCGTAGGTGGTAGACGGTGCCGGCCCCGCTGGCCACCTCCGGCGGTCGTGATCGTCTCTCCGGTGACGTGGGTGTACCCCACCAGCGACTGGGCAGAGCTGTATTCGCCGTCCAGATGGGTGAGTCCCTCCGGGGTGGCGAAAGAGACCTGGATCACCTGGCCCAGGGTGACGGCGTAGCCGCGGCCAGTCGCCATCGCCCCAAGTTTCCTATCACAGTGTACCTTTCCACAGAGCCTCCTACCAGTGCCTGCCCAGTATACGGGTTGCGCGGAACTCCGGCAAGCCATTCATGCTCAATTCACCGTGAAAAGGCTGCCAAACGCAGACAGAACGTGAAGACGGTAGGCGACACCGACGTGTTACGATGATTATATGCCGGTTCGCTCGTTCCCTGTTCACGTCGCAGCCAGTAAACGCACGTATAAGGGCAAGACGTCTGGTCGCACGGCCTCAGCGACACACCCAGCTGGCGAGTTGACTCCTGCAAATGGGCGAATGTCCAGGTAATATTTAGTCATGGCTGAGCGTGACGAATTTCAGGATCAGGCACCAAATGGGCACTTACTGTGGCGGGAACGCTCGCCGGAAGAGCATGGACAGGTAATCGCGGGTCTCATGCGTTATGTCAGTGCAGCTCCACGGCGCCGCAAGAAGGACAAGCTGGACTTTCCCGTGATCAAGGATTTGGCCCCGCATCTGGTCAGCAAAGAGAGTCAACGGTCTTGATGGCTCCCGCCGATTACATTCTCGTCGACGACCAGCTTGACAAGATGACACGTCTTGACGATGCCCTAGGGTCGGCATCTTCTCCTTCAGCTTACGCTTTTGGTGGCTCGATAGCCCTAGACTATTACACGGAACCCAGGGCAACAACAGATTTCGACGTCAATATAGCTTGCAGTGAGAGGCAATCACCGGAGGTGCTCTCTTATCTCCGCAAAGCCTTGCCTGATCTCGAGATAGACGAACGTGTGGTCGCCATAGCGCAGAAAGACGGGCAAGTCCGTATCGGCTGGGGACAGTACAAGCTCGATTTGTTCTTCGCCAATACGGACTTTCATGAAGCTATTGCCCAAAGGGTCCATCTCGTTCCGTTTCTTGACCGAGAGATCCCGATCATTGCAGAAGAACATCTGATTGCCTGTAAGGCCATATTCAATCGCACAAAAGACTGGCTCGACATTGAGGACATGCTTAGCGATGCTCCTGCCGGCCTGGATGCCGCAGAAGCGCACAACTGGGTGTCAACCATTGCTGTTGCAGACATCTCTGCCCGGCTGGATGCCTTGTTTGTGTCACATGGCTTCAGCCTGCTCGCCGGCCTCTAATGGATCTTTGCAAGGAAGGAATCGGCATCCACCACGACTCTCGTGATGATGCCGGCGCAGATCGTTCCTGGTTCACCGTAGGCCTTCACCGAAAAAGTGAGTCGCCGGCCTTCGACCTTTTCAAGAGTGGCTTCTGCCATGATATCCGATCCAATTTTGACGGGCGCTACATGGTCCATCTGTATCCGGAGTCCCACAGACGTCCTGCCCGGTGGTAACAGCGGGTCGACGGCCTTGCATGCTGCTTCCTCGCAGAGCGCTACAAGGCGTGGCGTGGCGAGGACCGCGACGTTGCCGGATCTGAAGTGCGTGGCGGTGTCATCTTCTCCAACATGTAGCTTGACTGTTTCGTGAAGGCCGGGCTCGAGTGCCATAGGCACTAGACTAACCCAAAAGAGCGGGCAAGTGAAAAGTTCGCCCGCGTGGAAGTTTACCCAAGGAATTAGCCTGGATTGGAGACGAGTAATACTTATGCTGATTGACCCAGAAGTACTGGATAGAGTCATCGACCATGCGCTACGAAATGGCGGGGAGTTCGCAGAGGTCTTCGCAGAGGACAGGGACTCGATGTCAGCCGTGCTGGATGACCGGAAAGTCGAAGAACTGGTGACAGGAGGCAGCCGTGGCGCAGGGGTAAGGGTCATCTCTGGCGAGACCACGGGGTATGCTCATACGGCAGATCTGTCTGAGTCAGGACTGATGAAGGCGGCAGAGGTGGCGTCCGCTGCATCCCGGAACGGATCGGAACAGGATCACATCCGCCAGGTTGCCCTCGAGGAAGCCAGAGCCTCGAATCCCTCTATCGTTCGGATCGATCCATCAGAGGTGGCCAAGTCCCGGAAGATAGACCTGCTGGCAAGAGCTGATGACGCAGCCAGGGCCGGGCGGGATCCTATTACGCAGGTGAGTGCGTCCTATGGTGAATCCAAGAGGACGATCCTGGTGGCGTCAAGCGATGGCAGGTTGGTGGAAGATGGCCAGGTGCGTACTCGCTTTTCGGTGTCATGCATAGCACTGGGCGACGGAGGCATGCAGACTGGCTACGAGACCGCAGCGAGAACCATCGGGTTCGAATTGTTCGATGATGTTGAAGTGGAAGGACTGGCCGCAAAGGCTGCTACCAGAGCTGTCACCAAACTCTCCGCCAGGCCGGCACCTTCAGGAGAGCTGACCGTGGTGCTTGCCTCGGGCGGCGGTGGAGTGCTCTTTCATGAGGCATGTGGGCATGGACTCGAGGCGGATCATATAGCAAAAGATTCCTCGGTCTATGTTGGCAAGGTTGGCGAACAGGTGGCTAGCCCGCTGGTGACTTTGGTGGATGACGGTACTCTTGGTGGCGAATGGGGCAGCTATGGCATAGACGATGAGGGTAAGCTTCCAGGTCGTAATGTGCTCATAGAGAATGGCGTGCTTGGTGATTACATGTGGGATGTGGTGAGGGCGAGGAAAGCTGGGAGAGTGTCCTCGGGAAATGGACGTAGGCAGTCCTATAAGTATCTTCCCATGGTCAGGATGACCAACACCTTCATATTGCCAGGGCGGGATGATCCTGATGAGATAGTGGCTCAGACTCCATACGGGATATTTGTCGCGCAGCTCGGCGGGGGGCAGGTGAATATCACTACCGGAGATTTTGTGTTCGGCATGACAGAGGCATATCTGATCGAAGATGGGAAGATCACCGAGCCGTTGAGGGACGCCAACCTGATCGGCAACGGTCCGGAAGTACTGATGAGGATTGATGCGGTGGCCAATGATTTTGGCGTGATGCCGGGCACATGCGGGAAAGATGGGCAGAGCGTACCTGTGGGGTGCGGTCAGCCGACGTTGCGGATCCAAGGCGTTACCGTAGGCGGGACTGCCGGGTAGAGGTTGTCCCGTTTCAGCATTGAGCGAAAGGATGAGTAATGGAAGGCGATTTACTTGATATAGCGAAACGCGTGGCAGGAATGGCCCAGCGGGGGGAGCAGGTGGAGGCTTACGTGTCTAGGAATGTATCGACCGAAGTCCGGGCCTACAACGGTGAGCTGGAGCATCTCGTATCGGCGTCGGCAGATGGCGTCGGGATTCGTGTGATTGCCGGCGAAAGGCAGGGTTTTGCCTATACGGGCTACCTGAGCGACGATTCTATTGCCGTTACGCTGGCCCAGGCCCGTGAGAATGCGGTCTTCGCAACTGCCGACCCAAGCGTTTCGATGGCTGAGCCGGATGGCGTGGTGGCGGTGGAGATGGATCTCCTTGACAGTGACCTGGACTCGGTGAGCACAGAGGCAAAGGTGGATCTTGCCCTGGAACTGGAGAGGTCGGCACGGCACTGTCACCGCCAGATCAGGCAGGTCGATTCTGCAGACTACGCCGATGTGGTGTCACAGGAGGCCGTGGCAAATTCAGAGGGCATAGCCGCCTACAGCGAACATAGCTATTGTGAAGTTTCGGTATCCGTAATTGCTGGTGAGGGGTCGCAGTCGCAGAGCGGCTCGGGCTTTTCTGTGGCCAGGGGCTTTGATGGGCTTGACGTGGAGAAAGCTGTAGGCGATGCCGTGCATCGTGCTGTGCGGTTACTGGGAGCGGGAAAACCTGCCACGGCTGGATATACGGTCGTGTTCGATCCGCGCGTTACGGCAACTCTGCTCAGTATCGTTTCTACGGCACTCTCCGGCGAGGCTGTGACCAAGAGCAGGTCATTCCTTGCGGGCAGGGTGGGCGAGCAGGTGATGGTAGCCGGCGCATTTGTTGTGGACGACCCTACCGATGTCAGGGCACTGTCAGCTGATTCCTATGATGCAGAGGGCCTGGCGTCGAGGCGCATTGTCCTGGTGGAGGATGGGATGTTGCTTGGCTATGTTTACGACTCCACATCGGGTGCCAGGGCGGGGCATGCCTCAACCGGTTCGGCGGTCCGGTCAGGGTTTGCATCGACACCGGTTGCGGCATGCAGGGCCGTCGTCCTTTCAGCAGGTGGAGGTTCTGGTATCGGCGGGGATGGACATGGCGGCGTTGCGTCTGGCGGCGTTGCCCGAGGCGACCACTTCGGGGCCGTCACCAGCGCTCGCAATAGCGGGACAGTGGTTGGGAACATGGGGGACGGGAAGCTTGGCCAAAATGGCACTTCCGATTACGGCGCAGGCGAGATAATCAGCGCAGTGGGTGACGGGGTGTATGTGCAGTCGGTTACTGGCGTGCATTCGGGGGTGAACCCGGTAAGCGGCGACTTCTCCGTAGGAGTGGAAGGCCTGATGATCCGGGGCGGCGAGTTGGCCGAGCCAATACGCGAAGCCACCGTGGCATCCACGCTTCAGAGGATGCTCCTGTCCATCGTGGCGATAGGGTCTGATGTGGAATGGTTGCCAGCCAACGCAGCCGGCCAAACCATTGCAATCAGCGGGATGATGCTGTCAGGAAACTGAGCTTCCAATCTTTCAGGCCGACGAGGCAACCTTGGCGGCATCTCCGGACGATGCGCTGGAGGAAGTCGAGCCAGATGCTTCAGTCGCCTTTGGTGTTGAAACTGCCGGACTGCCGCCCCCGTCGCTCTCTTTGGTGGGACTAACTTCTGCGGTCGAACCACCTTCTTTGCCAGTATCGCCCTTGACTGCCACCTTGGACGACTTCGCCTTCGATGCGCGGTTGTCGGTCTTGTAGAAGCCGCTTCCCTTGAAGACGATGCCAATCGATCCGAAGACCTTACGCAGAGATCCACCACATGACGGGCAGGTAGATAGTGGATCGTCCTTGAACGACTGGACAATTTCCAGATGTTCACCACACTTTTTGCATGTATATTCGTACGTCGGCATAGATAACTATTTTAGCAGGAACGGGATCGTGCTGTTGCCACCTGATCTATCGAGTGTCATCGAGTAGTGTCTGAGCGATAGATCGTCTTGGCGTTGCATAGCTCCCTCAGTCCGAGTATTCCAAGCTCGCGACCGTACCCCGAGTGCTTTATGCCTCCGAAGGATCGCTCCGGAGCTGAGGCCACCATTGAGTTGACATATACCATGCCTGCCTGGAGCCCTGCCTCGAATCTTGCCATCTCTGTCTCATCGTTGGTGAAGATGGATGCACCCAGACCGTAAGGGGTGTCATTGGCCAATCGAATCATCTCCTCTATGCTGCCGGCCCTGTAGAGGGCGGCGACGGGTCCGAACAGTTCTTCAGAGTAGACCCTCATTCCTGGCGTGACCCCTTCCAGTATGGTGGCTGGATAGTAATACCCAGCGCCTTGTGGAACATGGGCGCCAATCAATGCTCTGGCCCCATGGTTCAGGGCATCAGTGACCTGATCGTGAAGGGTGCGCCTACCCTGGTCGGACACGAGGGGCCCGAGGGTGGTTTCCGGGGCGAACGGGTCACCCATGGTTGCGGCAGACATCTCCTCCATGAACGCTTCTTTGAACTCGTCATATACGTCATCGTGGATGATGAAGCGTTTTGCTGCGATACAACTCTGCCCGTTGTTCTGCAGCCTGGCGGTAGTTGCAACGCGCGCTGTGCCGGCTACGTCGCACGATGGCATGACGATAAAGGGATCGCTTCCCCCGAGTTCCATCACGCTCTTTTTGAGGGCTTTCCCTGCCTGGGATGCAACAGCGGAACCGGCGCGCTCGGATCCGGTCAGGGTGACCGCATCCACGCGGACATCTTCTATAAGGTCGCCGACTTGGTCGGTTTTTATCAGCAGCGTCTGAAAGGCACCCTCACTGAAACCGGCCCTCATGAACAGGTTCTCCAAGAAGAGCGCGGTCTGGGGGACGTTTGGTGCGTGTTTGAGAAGGATCACGTTTCCTGCCATCAGGCCGGGTGCGGCGAAACGAGTGACTTGCCATAGCGGGAAGTTCCACGGCATTATCGCGAGTATCGTACCCAGTGGTGAATATACTGTTTTGGATTTGCTGTCGTACGGGTTTGGTTCAGGAGAGAGCATGGACTCTCCGTGCTCTGCAAAGAAACGCAGGGCGGCGGCGCATTTTGATGCCTCACCCTTTGCTTGGGAAAATGTCTTGCCCATCTCCGTAGTTACTGTTGCAGCGATGGTCGGCAACTCCGCCTCCATCAGATCTGCGGCCGCAATCAGCTTGTGGCGGCGCTCGCCCGCAGGCTCCAGCGATGCTGCTTGCTTGGCCCGAGTGGCCGCGTTCAGGCGCCTGTTCACTTCGTCGCTGTCGTAGGGTGCGTACTCTTTTTCCACGATGCCAGTGGCAGGATTTACACTTGCGATTCTTTCATCCATGTAGATACATACTAATGTGGGTTGGTGGTGTCAATGGGCAGGAGTGGCGGTAGTAATATCGCTAATATCAGCAAGGACGGAATGCGTTCAGGTCAGGTGGAGTCGGTGAGGCAGCCGGCGACGGAGGCTCATGCTGTGTCAGCCGGAGATTTACTTGTGTCAATCGTCCAGCAAGTCGCGGCGGCCATTCTCACCAATGACGCCTCTGCGGCCGCCGCACCGCCATTGACGGATGAAGTCGTGGAGGCGGTGCATGATACCCGCACTTCAGTCAGGAGGCTTCGTGCATATCTCAGGACATTCCGGCCGTTGCTGGATCTTCCCTGGTCCACTGAGTTGTCGATAGAGCTTCGCTGGTACCAGGAGGTGCTGTCATCCGTGCGCGATCTTGATGTAATCCACGCATGGCTTGTGCATGCACACGCCACTCAAAATCGTACTGAGGACACTATCGCGCTTCAAGTGATGCTGGAGAGGGTGGCAGAGCAACGCCTGGCTGCATACAGGCTTTACGTCGATACACGAGCGACACCCAGAGCGGAGGCATTCAGGCGGCAACTGGAACTTGTTCCTGCGTCGGTACCGCTCAGTGCGAAGGGTTCGCAGTCCACCCGGACGTTCCTACCCATGGTGCGAAAGGCTAAGCGAGAGATGCAGGACGCGATGCGCCTTGTCCAGGAGGATCCGGTTCCTGACCACATACATCAGGCAAGGATCAAGGCCAAGGGGTTGCGCTATGTATGCGATGCCCTTTCGCCCAGCCTGGGTAGGTACTACTCACGTATGGCCGGCGATGCAAAGAAAATCCAGGATCGCTTGGGGCGGGTTCGCGATGCCTCGAATATATGCCAGTGGCTCGAAGAAGCCGCAGTAGCGGACCCGCGAGTCGGATTCACGGCCGGTAAGCTATGGATGCTGGAGAACGACGTAGCCAATACCGGCCTACGGCGATAGGAGACCGGTATTTCCCTATACGCGCTTGCCGGTGGCAGGCTGGACTGGTGGCCAGGCATCATAACTGCCCGACCCGAACTCTCCTGGCTGTCCCGAGATCTTTGCTATGAATGCGCGTAGAGCGACTACCGTCCCTATTGTGGCGAGACCTATGGCCGCGAACTTCAGCAGTACTCTCATGTTTTCTCCTTGCCTTGCTCGGGCGTATGTCTGTTGTGGACGGATTGCATTACGCAGGAATACATGCTATGATTCTATACGTGATGAAATACGAGCACCATCGCAGAACTTTCCTCGAAGGATTACTGCTGACGTAGGGCAAGTGTTTCATCGCGCTTGCCCGTACCCCTGAGCCATGTGGCCAGGGGTTTTTTAGTGTGCCGGCGGTAACGTGCAAGGACAGGCGACATGCCGGTGACGTATCGAGCGAGAGGAGTGATGTCGCATGAAACGTAAATCGAAGGTGGGCAGGGAGATGGGAACCGTCGCCATACGTACCTGCTGTACCTGCTGTGCATGGAGGCGGATCGAAGGAGGAATGCTATGAATGATGATACAGGCAATACATCGGAACAGGGCCGGGAACAGGCGCCTACCGTGAGGCCCGGGCCGGGAGCGCCGCTGTATGCTGCAGGTGATACGGATGCAGGTGCGGGTGCCAACAACGGCGATGCAACCGAGAAGTTGGTGATTTTCGACACCACCCTACGTGACGGGGAGCAGGCGCCCGGCATCTCGCTCGATCCACCCGAGAAGATGGAGATAGCGGAGCAGCTTGCGCGTCTGGGCGTCGATTACATCGAGGCCGGGTTTCCGGTATCCAGTCAGGGTGACTTCGACTCGGTACGGGCCATTGCAAGATCCGTCCATGGACCGGTGATCTGCGGCTTGTCTCGCACTCATGTGTCAGACGTGGATCGCTGCTACGAAGCATTGAGGGATGCCGACATGGCTAGAATACATGTCTTCATCTCGACCAGTCCAGAGCATATGGAGTACATGTTGAAAATGAGCCCTGAACAGGTCCTAAGAGAGGTACATACCGGGGTGGCCAGGGCAAAAGAGCACCTTGAAGACATAGAGTTTAGCCCGCAAGATGCTACCAGGACATCTGTGGACTTCCTCTTCGAGGTGTTGAATGAAGCGGTGTTGCAGGGTGCTACGACTCTGAATATCCCTGATACTGTCGGATACGGTATTCCGTGGGATTTCGGACAGTTGATCAGCCTCATTCGCAGAGAGATCCCAGGCGACTACATAATATCGACTCACTGTCATAATGATCTTGGGTTAGCCACAGCCAATTCACTTGCAGGAGTGCAATCCGGTGCTCGACAGGTGGAGGTTTGTATAAACGGTATAGGTGAGCGTGCAGGTAATGCAGCACTTGAAGAGGTAGTTATGGCTGTGAATATTAGAGGCGATCAGTTCCCTGCTGTCAGTACGAGTATAAATACAGAGGAGCTGGCGAGGACCTCCCGGCTTGTTTCCAGACTTACCGGCTATCCGGTGCAGTACAACAAGGCTGTGGTGGGGAGGAATGCTTTCGCTCATGAGGCCGGCATCCACCAGCATGGTGTACTTTCTGACCGGAGGACATATGAGATCATCGATGCCGCCACGGTTGGTCTCCAGGGGAGCCAGATAGTGCTTGGCAAGCATTCGGGTCGACATGCATTTACGGCTTCCCTCGAGAAGATGGGTATCCATGCTCACGGCGATGTGCTGGACCAGGCATTCAGGAGATTCAAGGATCTGGCTGATCGCAAGGTGGAGATCACGGAGGCTGATCTCGAGGCGATAGTGGCCGAAGAGATCGGGATGGGGGTCGTAGAAGGGTACGTGCTGGAGAGCCTGGAGGTATCAGGCGGTACCGAGGGGGCGGCCCGTGCGAAGGTGGTACTCAGCAGGGCGGGGAGCAGGGTGGATGCCACCGCAGAAGGCAATGGCATGATCGATGCCGCCTGCAAGGCCATCGGTCTGGCCACTTCCACGGATGCCGAACTGGCCGGCTTCAACGTCTCTTCGGTTACCGGTGGAATAGATGCGCTGGGAGATGTGGTGATCCAGCTCATCTCCGATGGGATCAAGGTGTCCGGCAAAGGAGTATCCACCGATGTGGTGGAGGCATCCGCCAGGGCTTACCTGGCTGCGGTCAACCGGCTCATCCGTGCCAAGGAGCGAAATCGTGAGCAGCTCGTGCGCCCAGGGGATACAGGGCCGTAGACGCTAGCTTACTACGATGACTTCACCCATCATGTAACCGAGATGGTGCATTCCCCATCCGCACGGCATGATACAGTGCCAGTAATACACTCCTGCCTTGGGAGCGACAAACTGGAACGTAGTCACATGAGGGCTCGAATGTGACCCTGGATGGATCATCACGTTGAGATGCAATTGAGCAGAGGTGAAACTGTGCGTATCCGTGCTGAAGTTGGTCACGGTTACGTCTACATGCTCTCCGGTTTTCACAGTGAATCTTGCAGGTACGTAGGCGTCCTGCAGTATGCCACCATGGGGAGCTGGCTTGCCGTAAAGGGGAGGGGGATTGATGTCCAGCATCACCTGTGCGATACCACTGTGGGACGAGATCATGTCTGCCGCCGGTCTGCCGCCGGCGGTGGCCTGGGTCGCGTGATTGGCAAGGGGGCCCTGCAGTAGGCCAGTACCTACAAATACGGATATTCCGACTATGGCGGCAGATGCAGCTAGGATGGATAATATACCGTTGCGCGATAGTCTATGGTAGGTTGCATGCGGCGACGTTGTGCCCGAATGTCCACCAGTATAAGATGCCCGCGATGATGCATAACTTGTACCGATATCGGCGCCGGTGCTTCCGCCGGCAGTTACAGGACCACCAGCAAACGATGGTGTAACGGATCCCAATTCTTGCATGCCGTTGCCCAGTCCGGACAGCTGGGATGCCATCTCCCAGTCCAGCCCAGCTTCGCGAGCGCTCCATGCTTCATCAGGGTAGAACCCTTCCTGGCTCCAGTACCCGGCCTCCCAGGCTCGGAAGCCGGCCATCCGCCACCGTCTTGCCATGTACGGATCGAATCCGGCGGCGGCCCATCCTTCAGCATGGTATCGCCAGTTGGGTAATCTTTCACCTTCCATATTCAACCACCTCGATTCCCGAGGAAGGATTTGAGCTCAGCGCACGAGGGTCTGCAGGGCGTATGCTATCGCAGCGACTATTGCCACCGATATGCCCAGTTCGATAAGAGTGACCAGGACGGTGACAGCAGTAAGCAGTGCCGTTTTCGCGGCCGGAGTAGGGGGGATCTCGATCGGGCCTCCTTCCGTTGCGGTGCTGTTGCCGACATCCTCCCTGGTAAGGGTTGCTACGCCGGCTGGCGCCTCACGGGCAAACTGTGCTTCGTCCACGCGAGCCGTTTGACTCGCAATCTCTGTGTCTCGTATTACCATGTGTATACCTCCTTTAATCTGTATTCCATGGGTTCCAGATGTTTATGCATGCTTGGCATCTCAACGTGCATATCTATGATGCGTGGCCTTGAGCAGGAGATTTACCCGCACTGCCGTTCCGAAGAGCACCAGCCACAAAAGGCCGAGAACGGTCAGTAATATACCGGCTGCCCATTTACCAAGCGTGCCGTCAGGCCTCTGCGATTGTACGGTTCCCTTGAACGGTAATGATGCGGCAGTGGCGGAATAGGTTGTGGAGGAGGATGCCAGGGTATTTCCCGATGCACTGTCGATCTGGGCAACGAGGGGCTGCTTCCCGGTCCATGTGGGGCTGTAGGTCAGGGTGGCTACACCGTTTGAGCCGGTAGCGGCCTTGCCGAGGAGCAGCAACGGAGCCGTATCGAATTGCCCGGTGAATTGTTTGGCGCCTACGTAGAAATCCACGGCTATACCGGCGAGTTGGTTTGCAGCGGCAGAAGCCGGTTTGCCTTGCGGTGATACCGTTGCGGTCAGGATCACATCACGTGCACTGGTGGGAGCCTGGGCGGCATGCAATGTCAACGTGTAGGGTGGAGTCTTCGAGGTGGCCTGTGATGCGTATGCCGTGCCGGAAGTCATTCCGGTAAGGATCAGGGCAACGACAGCGCAGGATCCTGCGGTCAGGGACACTCTCGCCACCAGGTTCCGGAGCGTACGGTTAGACATTTGCATGTTTTCTCTCCTTTCTGTTGTCGGAAGTGTTGTCGCCAGCTGCTGCCATTACGCCAAGAGTGCTCAGGTCCTCCTCCAGCCCTTCCGCTTCAGCAGCCATTTCCTCCATATCCGCCACCGGCAGGATCGGGAAGAACTTGAATACGACGAGCAACAGCAACGGTATTGCAGCAGTTGCCGCCAGGGTGATCGTTATCGGAATCCAGGTGAAGTGAAAGGTGCCCCAGTTGGCGCTTGCAACATTCAGGGGCGACTTCACCAGTGGCTCGGTAGCCGGCGGTATGACGATAACCAGTCTCTTCACCCACATCGCCAGAAGGACTATCACCGATGCCGTCGCTACGCCCTTTACATTACGCGTACGGCGGAACGCGAGGATCACCAGAGGGAGTAACCCTGCACCTACTACGAAGAACCAGAATGGTATCCAATAGCGCCCAAGTATTGTCTGGTAAACCCAGCTGGCATTGCCGATTGTGCCAGAGTAGCCGTCTACGAGATATTCTGTGAATGTAAGGTACAGGTAGGCGGCACCCAACGCGATCAGAATAAATCCCATACGCACGAAGTGCTTCTCGGTTATGTAACGTTCCAGGCGGTACCCTTTTCTGAATGCAGCGGCTACAACTATGACCAGCGCTACGCCACTATAGAGTGCGCCTACCACAAACAGTACCGGGAAGATGGTCTCCAGGTATCCTGCACGGCTCGAGGACGAGAATGCGAAGCTCAGCACCGAGTGAACTGAAACTGCCATGGGAATGATCATGATGGATATGAGTCCCAATGCGCCATGAAGTACCCTGCGCTGAGGGATGCTACCTGTCCAGTTGCCACCAATTATGGTGTACAGCTTCTTGTAGGTACGCGTCTTTAGATTGTCCGGACCTGCTGAGAGTCGCTCCAAGGTGATCTTGAGGTCGGGTATAAGAGGGAGGTAGAAGAATACGACCGTGGCCAGCAGGTAGGTGCTCACTGCGAAGAAGTCCCATAGGATCGGGGACGACAGGTTCCAGTATGGAGGCCAGACCAGCTCCCATATCCTCGGTGATTCTCCGAGGTGAGGAACGATAAACATCATCCCTATCGGCAACGTCACTAGCGCAGTGGCTTCGGCAATCCGGGTGAGCGGTGCGCGCCAGCGTGCCTTGGTGAGCCGCAGTACAGCGGAGACCACTGCCCCTCCGTAGGTGACTCCGATGAATGCCACAAGGTCTGCTTCGTAAATCGCCCAGAACGCTTGGTTGTTGTATCCTGCTGAACCCAATCCATCGCGAAGCTGCATGACCCATGCAACGATGCCCGCTAGCACGACGACACCGAGCGTGATCACCGCTGTCCACCACCACTTGCCAGTTTCCAGCACCGGGCGCATGGCGGCTTCGCGTATGTCTTCTCTTGGTGGCACGGGATCTACGCCATCGTAGGCGGTTCCTATGGACTTTTCGAGAGTCCTGCTGGTCATTGTGGTGCTTGTTCCAGTTTCCATTGTGTCAACCTGCTCCCTCGTCATTTTCCAGGTCCTGATCGTGACCGAGTATGTAGTAGACCCTTGGGTGCGTGCCGTAGGATTCCTTGAACTTCACTGCATCGTTGGCAGCCAGGAACTCCGACAGTTTTACGACCTGGCCGCTGGCGTTTACTGCGACATCGGTGGTCAGATCTCCCATGTACAGAGCGTCCATCGGGCAGTTGGATACGCATTCAGGGATCTTCCCCATTGGAAGCATTGCGGCACAGAATATGCACTTGCCGACAGTTCCCTCGACTTGCGGAACCGGCCACTCGGGTTCCTGTGGGAATGGCTGCCTGGGGGCAGATTTGGCCGGTCCCCAGTTGAAGTACCTGGCTTGGTAAGGGCAGGCGTTCATGCAGATGCGGGTACCGATGCAGCGGCTCTGGTTGACAAGCACCAAGCCTTCATCGGTTCGGAAATTCGCCTTTACCGGGCAGACCTGTACGCAAGGCGGATCTTCGCACATCATGCAAGGTCGCGGCATGTGATAGGTATTGCCTGAAGCATTGGTCATGGTGAACACGTGTATCCAGGTCTGGTCCTTGTGCAGGTAGTGGGCCTCCTGGCACGCTGCGGTACATACCTTGCAGCCGTTGCAGTAGCGAAGATCGATGACCATGCACCACTGGTGCGCAGGCTTGCTCGATGCGCCCGTTGCTTGCGTGGTGGCCGCCGTGGTTACGGCACCTGCCTTGTGGCCGCTTGCCGCCTCCAGCACGCCGGTCCCTGCAAGCGCTCCGGCAACCCCTATTGCTCCAAGGCGTTCCAGGAAATGCCGTCTGCTCAGGCCTGCATCTTCGCAGCTTGGTGGTTCTTCGGCATCCGTCGCTGGTGGTCTTGTGGCTATTTCCACTGGCTGCCGCCTGCTACCGGTCATCTGTCATGCCTCATAATGTGTGTCTCCTTTAGTGATGTGATCATGGATTATTGGACCGTGAGTGATCCCGTCATGTATCCCGGGGTGACCATTGGTCCGCCCATTCCCATCGCTCCGGTTCCACATGGTGCTACGCATTGCCACGTGTAAGTGCCCGCCTTGGTAACATGGAAGGTGAAGGTGACTACCGTTGGCTCGCTCTCGCCTCCGGGACCTGCAGCGGAGGGGGCGGGCGGTATCGGGATATTCATCTGCAATAGGGGTACCGTGAATGTGTGGGATATGTCCGTGATTGGTATGGATGTCACCGGTTTACCGTTAACAGTTTCCTTGCCATTCTCTACTTTGCCGCCGAGAGAACCAGCGGTAAGCGGCGCAGTTCCGTTGTCATAGTTGTAGATGGTCAGTACCACCGTCGTGTCTTTGGGAATGGTGAGATTGGCAGGGGAGAACTTCGGCCATCCCGGGCGACCTATCATACCTCCTGTGAGGATATTGGTGGATATATGGATAGCTGGTGGTTTGGCGACGTTCGCGGAGGTGCTGCTGCATGCTGACGCAGCTAGTGCTGTTACCGCCAGCAGCAATAGCGCCAAGTATCGCGCCCTGCGTACAGTCCCGGTCGTATTCAACCTATCTGGCCTGATTCTCTTCATCGTTCCTTCCATTCGGTCAATCAGAGATATGAGTGTTCCTTCAATACTGGGCAACAAGCCTACGTGTGAGCGTGGATCGTATCTTGCACTCACATGAGACCAAGTGCTCATAGATGTAAGTATGGAGGATTTCCGCGCGAAATGAAACGGTGAAATGCCCTACGTATGGATGGTGGTTACCCGTAATTGATTGGAGTAGCGGTACAGGTAAACACGTAGGTACTGGTAAGTGCATACGTAAGTAGTTGGACAGCCGTAGTTTACGGCTGGTTGAGGGGAAGGGAGTATGCAGACTGGTCGCGTTGGATGCATCAAAGGAAAGCCGTTAGGCTGGTGGCATGGAAATAGGAACCGGCATGGAACGCGGCGGAGCGCCTGGTGACGTACTCTGGACGCCATCACGTGAATACATGGATGCATCACGCCTTTCCGGATTCATGCAGTGGCTGGGAACAGAGAGAGGCTTGCACTTTGACGGTTATGATCAGCTCTGGGAGTGGTCCGTCACTGATCTGGATGGGTTCTGGTCGTCGGTATGGTCGTATTTCGGTGTGCGATCGCAGGCTCCCTTCGAGGCTGCGCTAGCCGACTCTCGAATGCCTGGGGCGTCCTGGTTCCCTGGCGCCCGGCTGAACTACGCCGAGCACGCACTCCAGCCACTTGACGGTAAAGCGCCTGATGCACCCGCGGTCGTGTCGCTCAGCCAGACGAGAGAACGCGTCGAGCTCAGTATGGCCGACCTGCGAGGTGAGGTTGCCAAGGCGGTGGTGGGCCTGAAGGCACTGGGTGTGGTCAAAGGGGACAGGGTGGCTGCCTACGTGCCCAATGTTTCGGAAACGATCGTGATGTTCCTGGCAACTGCGGCACTGGGGGCGATCTGGTGTTCCTGCGCCATCGAGTTTGGCGCCAAGGCCGTGATAGACAGGCTGGGGCAAATTGGTCCGAAGGTGCTGATGGTGGTGGATGGGTACCGTTACGGGGACAAGGTGGTCGATAGGAGGCCTGAAGTTGCCACTGTACGCGAGGCGCTGGGGAGCGTGGATGCTACTGTATACTTACCGTATCTGTCCGATGATCCTGCCGGCGTTCCGGACGCAATTACTTATAAGGAGTTACTTTCCAGCGCGGCAGGCGAGGTCGCTTTCGAGCAGGTCCCGTTCGATCATCCCCTCTACATTCTCTTCTCTTCTGGCACTACTGGGTTACCAAAGGCGATCGTACACTGCCATGGCGGTATCCTTATCGAGCACTTGAAAGTACTAGGCCTGCACCAGGGGCTTGTTCGTGATGACAAGTTCTTCTGGTTTACGACAACCGGCTGGATGATGTGGAATTATCTCGTGTCAGGATTGCTGATGGGGAGTGCCATCGTTTGCTTTGACGGCAACCCCGGTTGGCCGGATCTGGAGATGCTGTGGCGGATGGCAGGTGACGAGCGGATCACCTATTTCGGTACGTCGGCAGCGTACATCATGAGCTGCCGTAAGGCCGGTATAGCGCCGGTGGGCAGCGTCGATCTTTCCAGTTTGAACGGCGTGGGATCCACCGGTTCCCCGCTCCCTGCCGAAGGGTTCGAGTGGGTGTACAATTCGGTCAAGTCGGATGTGCATCTGTCGTCGATCAGCGGCGGTACCGATATCTGTAGCGCGTTTGTAGGTGGCAGCCCGTTCCATCCGGTACGGGCGGGTGTGATCGCCTGCAGGATGCTGGGAGCCAAAGTGGATGCTTATGATGATGAGGGTAATCCTGTAATCGGCAAGCAGGGGGAGTTGGTGGTCACCGCTCCGATGCCCTCGATGCCGGTAGGGTTCTTCGGTGATTCCAATGGCGATCGTTACAAGGAGGCATATTTTGACAAGTTTCCGGGAGTATGGCGCCACGGGGACTGGATTACCATCTACCCAGACGGCTCCTGTGTCATATCGGGAAGATCGGATGCCACCCTCAACCGTGGCGGTGTCCGGATGGGTACCAGCGAGATATATGCGGTGCTGGACGCGCTGCCTGAGGTGTCGGACAGCCTGGTGGTCCACATCGAACATGCCGAAGGGGCTGGGGACACAGGAGACCTGACCGTGTTTGTGGTGCCTACTGCAGGCAGGGGGCTGGACGAGGAGTTGAAAGCGCGCATAAAGAGCGCGGTGCGCACGTCGCTGTCCCCGCGCTACGTCCCTGACTCGATATACGAGATCGGCGAAGTTCCACGTACCCTGTCAGGCAAGAAGCTGGAGGTCCCGGTGAAGAGGATATTGGAGGGAGCTGCGGTCGGCCAGGTGGTGAGCCGCGAGTCGCTTGCCAATCCGAGCGCACTTGATGCAGTGGTCGCATTGGCCCGAGCGCGGCGTGCCGGCGGTGCTGGTGCTGGTGCTGGTGCTGGTGGCACCGGTGGCTGAAGCCGCGACACGCATGGGCATACCGGGCCTTCCGCAACGTTTTCGCGAATCCAATATTGCCGGGGATGTACAAATATACGAGGTGGGGCCGCGTGACGGACTCCAGTCGGAGCGTGAGCAGGTTCCAACCAGCGTGAAGGTGGAACTCATCCAGCGCTTGGCCGTAGCGGGGTTGCGTGCCATCGAAGCAACGAGCTTCGTCTCGCCCCGCTGGGTTCCGCAACTAGGCGATGCGGAGGAGGTTATATCTGCGCTGGACATGAGTGGCCCGGTGCGTTACCCGGTGCTCGTGCCAAATCTGAAGGGCCTGGAGAGGGCCATGGACGTTGGAGTAAGGGAGATAGCTGTCTTTGCGAGTGCAACGGAATCCTTCGCCAGGAACAATCTCAATACTACGGTGGATGGTGCGCTGGAAATGTTCGAGCCGGTGATTGCCACGGCGCGTGAGCATGGAATACTTGTCCGGGGATACATATCCATGTGTTTCGGTGATCCCTGGGAAGGAGCCGTCCAGCTTCGTCAGGTGGTATATGTTGCTTGCAGGCTGGTAGAGTCAGGCTGTACGTCACTATCGCTTGGTGATACGATTGGAACGGGTACACCTGGGCATGTCCTTGCCTTGCTGGATGCCCTCAAGAGTGGTGGCGTCGGAGCGGATGTGCTCGCACTCCACTTCCATGACACTTACGGTCAGGCGCTGGCCAACGTCTATGCGGCTCTGGGTGCAGGAGTGAGAGAGTTCGACAGCTCTGCGGGCGGGCTCGGAGGGTGCCCGTACGCGAAGAGCGCGACCGGCAACCTTGCCACAGAGGATCTTGTCTGGATGCTCAACGGCCTTGGCATCGAAACGGGCGTGGATCTGGATTTGCTGATCGGCACCAGTGTCTGGATGGCGGAGCGACTGCACCGTCCTTCACCGTCAAGGGTGGTGAATGCGCTGGCAGGATCGGAATGCGATGTGTAGATGAATCTGGCAGTGCCGGAGCCGCTTACAAGGTACGATCGGTGTTATAATTGCACCGTGGCGAGCAGGCCGGGTGACCGCAGCGGGTTGAGCGCTTGTCGCGATATCCGTTGAGGAAGGTCGGGGCTCCATAGGGCAAGGTGCTGGCTAACGGCCAGTCGGGGCGACCCGAAGGAAAGTGCAACAGAAAGCAGACCGCCGATGGTTCGGTTTTCAGCCGGGCACAGGCAAGGGTGAAACGGTGCGGTAAGAGCGCACCAGCGGTCAGGGTGACCTGGCCGGCTGGGTAAACCCCACCTGGAGCAAGGCCAGACAGAGGACACGGGCGGCCCGTCCAGCCCGGCAGGGCAGTCCTCGGGTAGGCCGCTTAGATGGATGGTCACCCCGCCCGTATCGGGCGGACAGAACCCCGCCTACAGGCCGGCTCGCCACCATATCCACATTGATTTTGATGTGCTGCATTGCAGTTTTCCTTTTCCGGTAGTCGTAGGAGTTCGCGGGACTGCTGCGTACCCAATGACAGGATATCGCCGTTAGAGCTTTACTTCTTGTGTAATTTGCGGGCTTCGAGTGGCATCAGGGCATCCGATAGTCACTATTTGGAGTCGTGCAACTTGGGTGTCTGTGAGCGTGCAGGTTAAGATGGCCCCTGACATAACGATTGGTGACTTAGGCGAGCCATATCGTCTCGCCCGCAGGCAGGCTGATGGGTCAGCTATTCAAATGACGTTGTACTGGGTACTTTGGGTTCCTTTGGCAGTCCCAACACCCTCTCGCCCACGATGTTGTGCATGACCTCGTCGGTTCCCCCTGCTATGCGCATGCCTGGCACGGATAGCAGGAACTCCGACCATGCGTAGGTTCCCCATTCCCCGGTGTCGGCGATGATTTTCATGCCGAGTACCTCTGACAAAAGGTTGCACATCCGTGTGAAGTTCTGGGTAAGCGACAGCTTTGCAATTGACATTTCCGGCCCGGGCAGTTGACCTGCCGCCAGCTTGGACATTGCACGCAAATTGGTATAAGAGGCAACCTTTGTCGATATGATCACCTGGGCAAGGTCCTGGCGTATGAGCGGATCAGACGATTTGCCCATCTTCTTTACAATCTCGATCAGTCTCCAGGTTCCGAGAGCCCCAAGTCCTGATCCACCGCTGCCTCCGCCAATAGCAGCACGCTCGTTCATAAGCGTGGTGAGCGCTACGGTCCATCCCTGGTTGACATCGCCCAGCCGATGGCTGTCTGGGACGCGGACATCGGTGAAAAACACCTCGTTAAACGATGCGCCGCCGGTCATCTGGCGGAGCGGCCTCACTTCGACGCCTGGTGCATGCATGTCCACCACAAACCCCGTCAAGCCCCTGTGCTTTTCCACTGATGGGTCGGTTCTACAGATGATCTCTCCGATGTCTGAAAGATGCGCACCTGAGGTCCACACCTTCTGGCCATTGATGATCCATTCGTCACCATCTCTCATCGCCTTCGTCTGCAGGCTGGCAAGGTCACTGCCTGCGCTTGGTTCGCTGAAGAGCTGGCAAGCCACTATGTCGCCCCGGTAGAGGCTACGCAGGTACTTCTGCTTGACTTCCTCGATGGCATGAGCCAGGATGGTGGGAGCGATCATCCCGAGCCCGATACCGAATACCGCCTGGGACGGTATTTCAAAGGAGGACTCCAGCCGATCATATATGCGCTGGAAGGAGCGACCGAGGTTCCTGCCGCCATACTGCTCCGGACCCGTGATCCATCCAAATCCGGCATCGAACCGGTTCTGGGCCCAGCGACGTGCAGCTTCCAGGTCAGCACGGTCTTCTTCAGGAGTACGCTCGGGGAACAGGCTTACCTTGTCGGAGCCCTCACCCCATTGCCGGCGTATCTCCGCTCTGGGTTTTGCATTTGCCTGCAGGAAAGCCAGAGCATCCTTCTCGAACTGTTCTTCCGAAATAGATCCAGCCATACGCTCACCTCGCTATTATCTTGCCGTTGTTGGCCTGCTTCAGCTGAACCGTAATGTTACCAGCGATCCGGTTTACTCTCCAAGTCTGCTGGACCGTGCAGTTCCTTGTACTGCAAACGGTTATGATGGAATGGTGAGCTTACCGGAGGCGCTTTCCATCCTGGCAGGCTGTCTTGTAGGCGGCTATATAATCCAGGCGATAGGCATTGCATCGGCCATAGTGCTGGCACGCAGGCGCCACCATGCACTGACGCAAGCCAGTTTCCAGCACCTGAAGGGTCCGCTGCGTGTGCTTATCCCCTTCGTAGCTATGGCCGCAGCTCTTCCTGCGGTGCGGCTCCCCGGGTACCTGAGCGGATGGTTCGACCACGGAGCGGGGGTCGTGATCATATTGGCTATTGCATGGTTGGCAATCCGGCTTGTCTCTGTTGCAGAGGATGTGATCCTTGCGAAATATACCCTGGCTGGTGCTGGTCAGGGTGACACGGACAAGGCTCAGCGTATCCATACCCAAGTGAGGTTGCTTCGTAGAGTTGTGGGAGTAATCATACTGATTATAGCGATCGGTGCGATCCTCATGAGCTTTGGAAAGGTCAGGACTTACGGCGCGTCGCTATTGGCATCAGCAGGCATAGTGGGCATTGTTGTCGGGTTGGCGGCGCAGCCAATCATGACCAATCTCTTAGCTGGCGCTCAGATCGGGATAGCGCAGCCGTTCCGCGTGGATGATGTCGTTGTCATAGACGGGCACTGGGGGCGCATCGAAGAGATCAGCCTTACATACGTGGTGGTACGGATATGGGATCTTCGTCGCCTTGTACTGCCTATATCGTGGTTTGTCCAGAATCCTTTCGAGAACTGGACCCGCTCCGGAGCCGATCTTCTTGGCTATGTCCATCTCGAGGTCGATTACAGGGCGCCCGTCGAGGAGATACGAAATGAGCTGCGCCGGATATTGCAGGCATCTCCCCGCTGGAGCGGAGCTGTGTGGAATCTCCAGGTTACAGGTGCGGGTCCATCTACTTTGCAGGTGAGGGCACTGATGAGTGCGCGTAATTCGCAGGATTCGTGGGATCTCCAGTGCGAGGTGCGAGAGAAGCTCATCAGCTTCCTCAGGGACAGGTATCCTGAGGCATTGCCTCGCATCAGACTGGAGGGGGAGCGCATCGATGCTGGCGCAGGCAGCGACGGGGGTGCTGGTGGCGAGACAGATGGTGCGAACGAGCCTACTCCCGATGTACCCGATGCCACTTCAGTAATGTCCGGGAGTGCTATCCGCAGGTCCACCCGGTCTGCTTACGCGTCTGTGGATGTGGAGGCAGAGGCAGGTGAGGTTCAGACGCAGGTGCTTCCTACTGGAGGCGTTCCTGGCAAGGTGCATCGTAAGGGCGGCGCTGGCACGGAATGATTTTGACTGGATGGTCAAGTGGATTTAATATCTTGTATGGTCGGGCAGGCCAGATCAAGGGGTGACACGAGAAGGAGACAGAGGTATGAATTTTGCCTTCACCGAAGAACAGGATGAGCTCAGGCGTCAAGTACGTCGCTTCCTTGACGACAAGTCGCCGATGACGGAGGTCAGGCGCCTTATGGAGACAGACGAGGGGTACGACAAGGCAGTGTGGGAGCAGATGGCTGGTCAGCTGGGGCTGACCGCGCTAACCATACCTGAAGAGTACGGGGGAGCGGGATTCGGGTATGTAGAGTTGGTGATAGTTCTAGAGGAGATGGGCGCGTTATTGCTGTGCGCTCCGTACTTCTCGACAGTGGCGCTGGCCGCTAACGCTTTACTGCTGTCCAACGATGATACTGCCAAGAAGGATTACCTGCCAGGTATAGCTTCGGGCGAGACGGTGGCAACGTTTGCATATGTGGAGGATTCGGGTCGGTGGGACATCGATGGCGTGATCCTTGGCGCAAGCGGCGGGCCTGGTGGATGGACTCTGGACGGAGCGAAGATGTTTGTCACGGATGGCAATGCCGCCAGCCTGATAATCGTGGCCGCTAGAACCGGCAAGGGAGTGAGTCTATTTGCGGTCGATGGTGATGCACCAGGTCTGACCAAGACCCGGCTGGTCACTATGGACATGACGCGCAAGCAGTCCAGGCTGGAGTTTTCCTCTACACCTGCGCGGCTTATCGGAGAAGAGGGGGCCGCTGGTGATGTCATAACGGGCACTTTGGACCGCGCCGCAGCGGCCTTGGCGGCCGAGCAGGTCGGTGGCGCTCAAAGGTGCCTGGACATGTCCGTCGAGTATGCCAAGACCCGCATCCAGTTCGGGCGCCCTATCGGATCGTTCCAGGCCATAAAGCACAAGTGCGCCGACATGCTGATGGAAGTGGAGTCCGCTCGCTCGGCGGCATACTATGCTGGGTGGTCCCTTGCTGACGATTCCGACGAGGTTCCCGTAGTGGCCAGCCTGGCCAAGTCATACTGCTCAGAGGCATATTTTCACGTTGCGGCCGAGAACATCCAGATCCATGGAGGGATAGGTTTTACCTGGGAACATGATGCACATCTCTATTTCAAGAGGGCTAAATCGTCCGAGCTGTTCTTGGGAGATCCGAGCTATCACAGAGAACTGCTGGCTACCCGGATAGGTATCTGAGCGGTTTTGGCTTCCTGCGGTGCTTTTATGAGGCTGCTATGAGGCTACCTTGGGCGGTAGAGCCAGCAGTCGTAACAGCGGGGTTGGCAGTTGTCGAGTGGTAAGTTACAGTTTGTTCCCCGGGCTTTTTCATGCGGCGGTGGCGTGATGGAAGCGATAGCCAAACAACTCGAACCGGACGGATGGGTCAGAAGCGTTGTCCGTAAGGGCGGAGAGGTTCAATGGTGTGGATCAAGCAGGCCTAAGCAGGATAGGTAGGCGGTGAGACTCTCGACCAAGCTGGTATACACCCGGCCAGGTGAGGCCATCCGGATGGCGAGGGAAGAGCTTGGTGGATTATACCTTATAGGGGTGCTGGTGACGGAGGGCACGGGAGGTGAAGAGTGCGTCGGCATTCCGGACGTGGTGCTCGGCGAGATGGATTGGCTTGCCGATCTTGTAGCGGCATCCAGGTGCGATCTACGAGGTTTTAGGGGTGAGCGGGGGTCGTCTCTACTGATTCCAAGCACGGGCTGCGGCATAGCGGCCGCAGCAGAGGGTTTTAGGGGTGAGCGGGGGTCGTCTCTACTGATTCCCCAGGGATCAGTAGAGCCGCTCATCGTATTGATCGGTACTGGCCAGCAGCCAAGTGGTGGCGACTTGGGCGGGAATGCCGGCGAAACCGCAGTGGGAGTGCTCCAAGAGTCATTGCGGGTGGCGGGAGCGGTATTGTCCCGCCAGATCGGGATGCTGGATACTGGGCATGCAGCGGGTGGCGCCTGCCTGCTGCTCGGTCCGCCAGCCAATACTGAAGCTGATTTGCAGGCTATTACCGAGGGTTTGCTGCTCGGATCGTACAGCTTCGACACGTACAAGACGGAAAGGGAGCAAGCGGTTGAGCAGCGTACTGTAGTGATTGCCTCGCTGGTAGCTGATCCTCCAGCCGGCGGGACGGACCATGAACGGTTTTCGGATAACGGACATGCCGGCAGGAACGAGCGAGGGGCAGGAAGAGGGCACGCGAGAGGAGAGGTTGTGGCTTCATGCGCCATGCTTGCTCGTGATTTGATCAATACCCCAGCAAGCGACATGACGCCCAGCATATTTTGTGAACGCGCCGGCAACCTCGCAGGTGAGGCAGGCCTTGATGTGGAGATATGGGATGCTATGCGCATAGCGCAGGAAGGTCTGGGTGGGCTTGCGGGCGTGTCCAGGGGATCGGGCGAACCTCCCAGGCTGTTGAAGATCACCTACGATCCGGTCGGGGATCCGTCTGTGCCGGACAGCCTCTCTGGGGATGGTGATGTCCCCAGTATCGTACTGGTGGGCAAGGGCATTACCTTTGATTCAGGTGGACTATCGCTCAAGTCTGCTGAGCCAATGGCCACTATGAAGACTGACATGAGCGGTGCGGCTGCAGTATGTGCCACCGCCTTGGCTTGTGCCCGGCTTGGAGTGGGAATCAGGGTGACGGCCATTGCGCCACTGGCTGAGAACATGCCAGGGGAAAGTGGGATCAAGCCAGGTGACGTACTGGAGATGCGCAACGGCCACACCGTGGAGGTACTCAATACGGATGCAGAGGGACGGTTGATCTTGGCCGACGCCATCTCGCTGGCAGCCGAGATGAATCCTCATGCGATAGTAGATGTTGCCACCCTGACCGGCGCCTGTGTAGTCGCGCTCGGCAAGGAAATAGCAGGGATGTTCTGTAATGACGAGAGACTGGCCAGCAAGGTGATGGATGCTTCGTTGCACACCGGTGAGAGGGTCTGGCGGTTGCCACTGGCCAAAGAATATCGCGGACATATAGAATCTGAAATTGCAGATATGAAGAACATCGGTAAGCCGGGCCAGGCTGGATCGATCGTGGCGGCGCTGATGCTGGAACGCTTTACCGGCTCCCTGCCATGGGCTCATCTTGATGTTGCAGGACCGGCGAGGTCTGAGGAGGACGGCAGTTACCTGTGCAAGGGTGGGACTGGTTGGGGTGTAAGGCTGCTGGTCGAGCTCTGCTCTTCGTGGGTGTGATTGTGACGGCGAGCGCAAGTCCATGTCGCCACCGAGTACAATCATATTGCACTGCCCGGTGCAAGCGAATGCCGTCGGTGGCCTAGCTTATTGATAGCATCCTGTCCAGCGCGATCCTAGCGCCGTCGGCCACATCTTCGTCGACTGTGATCCGGTTGCGGACCTCACCGTCCACCAGCCCTTCAAGTATCCAGCAGAGGTGCGGAGGATCGATCCTGAACATTGTCGAGCAGGGGCATATCAGGGGATCGAGAGATATCACCCTCTTTTCTGGGTGCTCGTTGCCCAAGCGATTGACTAGGTGGATTTCGGTACCGACAGCTATTGCCGTTCCTTCCGGTGCCTCGTTGATGGTTTTGATGATGAAGTCGGTCGACCCAACCGCATCTGCAAGTTCCACCACTTCGTGAGGGCACTCGGGGTGGACCACTACTATACCCTCAGGGTTCTGCTGGCGGAAAGCGTTGACTTGATCCACCGTGAATCGCTGGTGTACCGAGCAGTGTCCTTTCCAGAGCAGGATGCTGCGCTCTTTCACGGTTTGCTCGTCAAGGCCGCCGTAATCCATCCTTGGATCGTACAGTGCCATATCGGTTGCAGCGTAGCCCAGCTGGTAGGCAGTGTTACGTCCGAGATGCTGGTCGGGTACGAAAAGCACCTTTCTTCCCCGATCTGGTCCGCCGGTCCGGTCAAGTTGGAGCGCCCACGACAGCACCGCTCGTGCATTGGAAGAAGTGCAGACCGATCCACCATGTCGTCCCACGAAGTTCTTCAGGCTTGCGGCTGAATTGATATAGGTGATCGGTACGATTCGGTCAATGTCGGTTACCTGAGAGAAGTCGTTCCAAGCCGCCTCAACGTCTTCAGTATCAGCCATGTCGGCCATCGAACAGCCGGCATTCAGATCAGGCAGGATGACTTGCTGGTCGGGCCTCGTAATGATATCTGCCGCTTCAGCCATGAAATGCACTCCACAGAAGACAATGTATTTTGCAGTGTCGCTTGCGCTTGCAAACCTGGACAGCGCTAAGGAGTCCCCTCTGGCATCGGCCCACTTCATGACTTCATCTCGCTGGTAATGATGCCCGAGTATGAGCACAGAGTCACCCAAGCGTTGCCGGGCCATTCCTATCCTTGCATCCAGATCGTCCAGAGATGCATTTGTATAACTTTCACCTAGTGGTGATTGGATTCTTATCATTTTTCTGAACCCCTTTTTTGGGGAGGGTCTCGATTTTGCGATCGGCGAAGGAGCCTGGCCACCCTCGCGGGGATGTCGACCTCGAGACCGGGCCTATACTGTAGCGCCAGGTCAGTATTTTTATTTTATCAGCGTTGGGATGTGGGTGCAACAGCAGGCCATTTGAGTGAACGGTTCAGGTTTGCACAGTAGCATGGTAGGAAGATGATAGATAGACCTTCACCAGGAAGCATCCCTGATGCACCCGGATCGTACCAGTTCCTGGACGCGGATGGAAGAGTCATTTACGTGGGCAAGGCGAAGTCCCTGAGAAGTCGCGTCATGAGCTATTTCGGCGCCACCGGATCGCTCATGCCCAAGACTGCGCAGATGGTGGCACAAGCCGAAAGGGTCGAGTGGGTGCAGGTTGCTACTGAAGTGGAGGCGTTGCTTCTCGAGTACTCTCTCATCAAAACCTATCGGCCACGTTTCAATGTGAGACTCATAGACGACAAGAGCTATCCCTGGCTCGCCGTGAGCCTATCCGAGCAATGGCCTGGTGCGTATGTCACCAGAGGTAAAGTCCGCCGGGGCACACGATATTTCGGTCCATATACAAATGTAAAGGCGGTAAGGGATACCTTGTCATTGCTGGTAAAGACATTTCCGGTAAGAACGTGTTCCAATTCGAAGTTGATGCGCCATACGCGGATGGGCACGCCCTGCCTTTTGTATCATATAGAGCGCTGTTCCGGCCCGTGTGTAGGGGCTGTGGACTCGGAGCGCTATGCGGGCTATCTCAAGGGGCTGATGTCGTTCCTCTCTGGTGATACGAAGGCGGTGGTGAGGGGCCTGGAAAGGGAGATGAAAGCGGCGGCAGATCACCTGGAGTTCGAGAGAGCCGCCAGGTTGAGAGACAGCTTGCAGGCAATAGAGAAGATATCCGAGGAGCAGATGGTATTTGCCGGCAACAACGAGAACATTGATGTAGTGGGTGTTGCTTGTGAAGAGTTCGAATCGGCGGTGTTTGTGTTGCACGTAAGGCGAGGTCGGATCATAGGGCGCAGGTCATTGATTGTGGAGATGCGCGAAGACGCATGGACAGAGCGGGATGTAGTGGAAAAGGCGCTGGAAAGATTGTATGCGGGAGACGCAGATCGTATCGTTACCTCCGTGGAAGGCGCCAATGCTCCGAGCGAGGTGATCGTACCTTGCCTGCCCGATGACGTCGACCTGTACCGAGAGCTTATCAGCCGGGTCGCATTGGCTGGTGATGCTGTTACTGTACCCGCCGCCGGATCACCCGTGGTGCTTTCTCCCACAGCCGGTGCCACTTATCCAGGCAGGGGTGTTCGCCCGGCGGCTTACATGAGTGCGAGGCCGCACAACGTCACCATCCGGGTGCCGTCGAGAGGCAGGAAGAGAGCACTTCTGGAACGAGCCAAGGAGAACGCGATGCACCAGCTGGCCCAGCACAAGCTGAAGCGCTCGCAAGATCCGGCAACGATGGCACGAGCCCTAGAGGAGTTGCAGCAATGGCTGGGGATGGACAGGGCGCCGCTACGGATAGAGTGTTACGATACCAGCCACTTGCAGGGTACCAGCTACGTGGCCTCGATGGTCGTTCTCGAAGATGGCATACCCAAGACTTCCGAGTATCGTCGCTTCAGGCTACGGGACGTGCCATCGAACAATGATTTTGTTGCAATGGAGGAAGTACTGAGGCGTAGGTTGGGGAGGCTGCTGGAGGAATGGCATCCAGGTGTCATCGGCACCGGTGATGCTGGTTCTGGTACTGGTGGTAGCGGTGCCGGCACCGATGCTGATAATGACCGAGATGGTGTTGCCGACGATGCTGGCGCCGACGGTGGTGGTGGTGATGATGATGATGATGATGATGATGATGATGATGATGATGATGATGATGATGATGATGATGATGATGATGATGATGATGATGATGATGATGATGATGCTCGTGCCGCCAGTGCCAATTCGATCGGTTACGCGGGCATCGCTGGTGGCCGTCATGGTGTCCGGCCTGGAAGGATTGGGCCTGGAAGGATTGGGCCTGGAAGGGAGGATTCTTGTAGCGAAGGGGATCTTCCGGTCGCTACAGGTGCACGCAAGTTCTCCTATCCTCCTCATCTCCTCCTGCTTGACGGCGGGAAGGGGCAGCTGGGTATAGGGGTGAAGGTGCTCGAAGAGCTTGGGCTGGCTGGAGAGATCAAGGTCGCAGCACTGGCAAAACGTCTGGAGGAGGTATTTGTGGCCGGACAGCCTGATCCGGTTCCTATCCCTAGAGGTTCGGAGGCTCTCTTCCTGTTGCAGCGGGCGAGGGACGAGTCGCACCGATTTGCAGTGTCATACCATCGCCAACTGAGGGGAAAGGCTATGATCGAGGGTGTGCTGGATGGAGTACCAGGACTCGGACCGAAGCGCAAGGCACGGCTTCTGTCGGAGGTTGGCACTCTCGAGGTGCTGAGGGGAATGGACAGCGAGGCGTTGGGGTCGATTGAGTGGCTTCCAAAGGACGTAGGTATGAGGATTTACGATGCACTGCATACGCCGGGTGGCTATCAGAGTGCAGGCCGTCATACTGGTAGGCAACGATGACTGGGTGTAGTGGGCAGGCAGCGATGATGCAGCCATGGACAGGCGGTAGGCACGCATCGACGGCGCTGCTTGAACGAGATGTGCGAAAAGCAATGGCGTGCAATGAAGTGCAGCGCAGGTCATGTGCAAAGGATCGCGGAGGTGATGGACGATGCAACCGAATGCAACCGAATGCAACCGAATGTGACTGAATATCTCTTGATCACCGGAATGTCCGGCGCAGGGCGATCCACTGTAGCGGACGCCCTGGAGGACTCAGGGTGGTATGTCATCGACAATATGCCCCCATCCCTGCTGGCGGAAGCCGCTGCCGCTCTGAGCAAGAGCGGGCTGTCACCCAGCCGGGTGGCTCTGGTGGTAGGGCGTGGCGGGGGAGCCAGGATTGATGATGTATTGGGGTCACTTGCGTCCTTGAGGGCATCGGGTTACCCGGTCAAGGTACTGTATCTTGATGCGCCAGACGAGATATTGGTGAGGCGATTCGAGGGGACACGCCGCCGCCACCCTATCTCTGCTATCGACCCAGGCATGAAGATACAGGAGGCCATTGTAGGTGAACGCAGGCTGCTGGAACCCGTGAAGGATATCGCCGATATCGTGATAGAGTCCGGAGCGCTCAACGTGAACCAGCTTCGTACGCGGATAATAGAGAGTTTCCGGTCGGGCGTTGGCGGTACTGTCCAGGCAACTGTTGTGTCATTTGGCTTCAAATACGGCGTGCCGCTCGATGCCGATATGGTGTTCGACTGCAGGTTCTTGCCAAATCCGTACTGGGTGGAAGGTTTAAAAAATTTGACCGGCATAGATGCTCCTGTGAGGGACTATGTCCTTGGTGGCTCGGAAGCACAGGCATTGCTGGCCAGGATAGAAGATCTGTTCAATTCGGTGCTCCCGTTGTACCTTCGAGAAGGGAAGTCCTACGTGACTGTTGCTATCGGTTGTACCGGCGGGAAACACCGGTCGGTAGTACTCGCACAGGATATGGCAGAGAGAATCCAGAATCCCGGTATCCATGTCAGCATTTTCCATAGGGATATCGACCATTGAAGCCGGTGTCCGCTCCGGTCGTAGGGCCGTCTGTGGTGGCTATAGGGGGAGGCCATGGCCTATCGGTGACCTTGAGCGCCTTGAGAGGTTATGCCGGGGACATATACGGGATTGTTTCGGTGGCAGACGATGGGGGTTCTTCGGGAAGGCTTAGAAAAGTGCTGGGAACCATCCCGCCAGGGGATCTTCGTAAATGTCTTGTAGCCCTGGCTGATGAAGAGTCGCACCTCGCCCAGCTTTTCGATCATCGTTTTCATGCGGGCGAGTTGGCCGGGCACGCGCTTGGCAACCTTATACTTGCCGCTCTCTTCGAGCGATACGGCGATCTCCAGCTTGCCCTGGATGAGGCAGGTAAGCTGCTCGGTACCTGTGGGCGAGTCGTCCCCGCTGCGCTCCAGCCGGTGGTATTGATTGCAGAGACCGCAAATGGCGAGGTAAAAGGCCAGAGTGCCGTTATGGCCGCCGGCTCGATACTGCACCTCACCATGCTTCCACCGGACCCGGCTGTTCCTGCCGAGGCACTTTCGGCTATCTGCCATGCGGATCAGGTGATCATCGGTCCCGGGTCATTATATACGAGCATCATCGCGGCTGCCGGTATACCAGCGATTGCCAAAGAGATATCTGCTACCCAGGGGCAGCGTATCTATGTAACAAATCTCAGAGAGCAGAGCGGGGAGACGGATGGTTATGATGTTGCGGCGCATGTACTGGCATTGCATGAGCATGGGATTGAAGTGGATTTAGTGCTGGCAGATCCTGGTTGGCTTCCCCTGGGTGCCCTGGATTGCCTCGACATACCAGTAGTGCTGGAGGACATTGCCAGGGAAGGTATGCCGCTCCATGATCCGTACAAGCTGGCCGCTGTCCTGTCCCGCTTGCATGGGCACCCATGAATGCGCAACGAAATCTCCAGAGTTCTCCAGAGCAAAGGATATTCGTGCCGGTACCTGCAGAGGACTGTGCGTGAAGAGGTTATAGACTCATTCTCATTCATTCGGAATCACCAGGAGAGCGTGTAGGAGGTACCGTTGGCGATTGACATCGTACTGGACATCGGAAGCCAGAACGTGGTTGCATGCATCCCAGGGAAGGGCGTGGTATTCCGTGAGCCGTCTATGGTTGTATACGATGTTGCCACAAAGGAAGTGGTCGCTATAGGGGAAACGGGTCTGCGCATGCTTTCGGAAGATCCTGGTTCGCTGGCGGCCAAGAGGCCGGTGGAAGGCGGCGCTATTGCGGACATGGGCGCGTTGGGTTCGCTCACGAGACTGGTGCTCAGAGGGTGTGGTGTGGCCCGGCTGAGCAGAGCCAGGGTGCTCACCTGTATCTCGCCGTCCTCATCTTCCCTGGAGAGACGTGCAGTGCGAGATGCCCTGAGGCGCTCAGGAGCATCGTCGGTACGGTTCGTTCCTCAGGCCGTAGCCGCTTCCATCTTGGCAGGAATATCCATTGATGATCCCATGGGCGCCATGGTGGTGGACGCCGGGGCGGGAAAGACCTGCGTATCAGCAGTATCTCTTGGAGGGATAATAGATTACGAGGAGATACGTGTTGGGGGCGACTACATGGATGGAGCGATAAGGACGTTTCTGCGGCAGGATCGGGGTGTCATAGTGAGTTCCCGGGTGGCCGCGGAGATCCGGCTCATGGTTGGTTCCGCCACGGATAGCCCGGCACATGACGCGGTTGAGGTGATGGGTCGTGACGCATCCAGTGGCCGGCAGGTGACTGTCGTGGTGAAGTCTGCTGACATATATGCAATCTGCCTGGAGGCGTTGAACATGATCTTCGATGCCGTTGCCGGCTGCATCGCCAAGATACCGCCGGAATTGGCATACGATTTGACCTCAACAGGCGTGCTGCTCATCGGGGGTATTGCCAAGATGGATGGCTTTGCCGAGTGGATCGGCCGTAAGCTGGATCTGGCAGTTGCTGTGCCCGACGATCCCCAGACCTGTATCGCCGAAGGTGGCGCCAGGCTGCTGCAGATCACCGATCGCGCAAGGGATTTATTCGAAGAGGTGACTATGCAGTGCGAATGACCACCGGGTTGCCCATCGGGGCATGCACTCCACGGGGAACGGAACGGTGAAGGCTTTGTGATTGTGGGAGACAACCAGGGTTTTACCAGTTCCGAGAGTTCTGGAGGCAGGACGCTATCACGCAAGACGATACATTGGCTGGTTGCCTCGGGTGCTGTGATACTTGTACTGTCGCTGGTGGTGATTGCCGCATCGCTGGTTGAGATGCCTTACTACAGTCTCACCCCCGGACAGGCACTGCCTGTTTCCAGGCTTGTCACCTTGCCGCATGGAAAGGCAAGCCGGCTGGATGGCGGGGTGCTCATGACCGATGTGGATGTTACCCGCGTGAACCTGCTCGGCTATGTCATGGACATGTTCGAGCCGCATACTGCGCTGATCCAGGCCGGCGAATTGACCGGGCCGGGTCCATCCAGCGAGCTGGGTGGTGAAGCGGAAGTGGAGATGATCGAGTCGAAGTTGACCGCCAGGGTGGAGGCATTACGGCAGATGGGTTATAGCGTTCCCGAGCACAATGCTGGTGCAGTGGTGTGGATGGTTCTCGATCCCGCTCCGGCATGGGGTAAGCTCGTTCCGGGAGATGTGGTGACGGCGGTCAACGGGGAGGCGGTGACCACCGCGCCTATGCTGGCGAGCAAGATTGCGGCTGCCAGTCCTGGCAGTACGGTCGAACTTACTGTAACTACGATCGGTGACCTGGTGGCTGCCAACGGTTCGGAACTCAGCCGCCCTACTTACCATCAAGTGAAGGTGAAGCTTGCAGGCAGGACCGTAAGCGGGAAGAGGGTTGGTTTTCTTGGCATAGCCCCGTATACGCAAGGTCTGTATGCGATGCCGTTCGGTATCGGAATCTCCACCGGTTCCATTGGCGGTCCATCTGCGGGTCTTGCTTTCACTCTTGGCATCCTTGATGAATTGGCCGGCGGGGATTTGACCGGTGGCAAGGTGGTCGCTGCGACCGGTACCATACGACCAAACGGCGCCGTGGGTCCGGTGGGCGGCGTGAGAGAGAAGACCATCGCTGTGGAACGCGGGGGCGCATCGGTATTCATCGTTCCCAAGGCCGAGTACAGGAGTGCCATATCGGTGGCATCGAAAACGCTGGAAGTCGTCCCGGTTACATCCCTGGAGCAGGCCCTTTCCGCGCTGGCGAAGCTTGGCGGGAAACTGGGCAAGGCATCCACCGGAGCGGTATCCGGGCCTGGTGGACACAGCGCGCCTCAGGGGTTCCAGTATGCCCCTTGGTCCTGAGTGGCCGGTGGAGAGAGAGGTTCATGTAGAACGGCGGTATGCTGGAACGCCAAGCAGGTTATCCACTGTGGTAAACCGGTAGCCGGAACCAGCAAGCCGATTGACGGTGAGCTTGACCGCTTCCACCGTTTGCGAGCGATCTCCGCCCCTAGCGTCGAAGCCATCATGGAATATGATAATGCTTCCTGGCCTTGCCTTGGCAACTGCGCGCCGGGCTATCCGTGCCGGCCTAGGCTGGAATACTTCCAGAGCATGGCAGAATTCGCCGGACACGGGCTGCAGCGAGCAGTTGCGAACATGCTCGAGCACCCCAGGTATACGCAGTAGCCATGGAGGCCGGTAGAGCGCCGGTAACATGCCGAGGTGACGGGCGAAGACGGCATCAGACTGTTCGATCTCATGGCGAACGCTACGGAGCGTAAGATACCTGCCGAACTGGTGGGAGTAGGCGTGGCTGCCGATGACATGTCCTGACCGTGCGAGGCTGGTCGTCACCTCAGGGTAACGCTCTACGCACGCTCCCGGTTGGAAGAACGTCGCCTTTATGCCACGCTCGTCGAGAAACGCTGCTATCTGCGAGGTGTACGGTTCGTTGGGTCCATCGTCGAAAGTAAGCGCAACCACTTTCTCCTCCTCCCCAGTGTCACCTGCCTTCCGGTAGGGGAACTCACCCTGGATCTGTGAGTATGGCGACATGAATATCCAGTAACACCCTCCGGATACCGCTGCGATCAATGCCGTACCTCCCAGTACAGCCCTAATCACACTGATCCTTTTCTTCTCTTAGCAGCCGGTGTACGGGATTCGCAGTGACCGCACGGATACAGCCGTCAACCAGCGTCTCCGGTGGCTGCCTGCGATCAGAAGAGGCGACGGACCGCATCGAATACGGGTTCGACTACAGTGCCGAAGCCGAAGTCCAGGACATAGCGGCCAGGGAACAGCATGAACAGGACGGCGACTACGGCGACGGCAGCACGGCTTGGCCAGTACCAGGTAGGCTTCGGTGTCGGGTCATCACGAAATGCTGGTGCATTCCTTATTACGCAACGTCCAGCGATACGGTTTATCCAGTAGGCGAGCAGGTAGTAGAAAACGAAGCTGACCAACAAGTTGTAGAATAGGCCACGTTTGAGGCGACGTGAGGATGTGAAACTCGGATTATGCAGGTTGAAGATGACCCTTCCTTTCGATCTCAGCCGTCGCAGGAGGTCAACCTCATCACCGCCCTGGGTCATGTTTGTGTTGTAGCCGGACCATGCACTCTTACGGAATGCTATGTTGGTTGCACTTGCGTAGAATACGTACCCGGTGATCAGGTATACGAGGTACACGGCGCCAAACAGCACTCGCGGGTACACGGCGCTCCACCAAGGTCCGCCGTCGAAACGGCACGGGCCAGCCACTGCGATGCACTCTGGATTCTGGTCGAATGTCTTGTCGATGCTTGCCAGCCAGTCGCTTTGGAACGTCGTATCCGCATCGGTCGAGATTATGATTTCTCCACGAGCCACCTCGGTGCCACGCTGGCGAGCGGAGCAGACTCCAGGCATGGCTTCCTGGACGACTGTGGCACCAGATGCGCGCGCTATGTCTGCAGTGCTGTCGGTGCTGTTGTTGTCGACTACGATTATCTCGTAGTCACCGGTAAACTCTTGATCTGCAAGCGAATGCAGGCAGTCGCCGATGTAACGTTCTTCATTGAATGCCGGTACTACGACGCTGTATGTGGGGCAAGGCACATGTCTGTCCACCGCGGTCACTATAGCATGCCCAAGGCGGCATTTCAGTACAGAACCACCTCGTATACGACACCACCTCGTGTACGACACCACCTCGTGTACGACACCACCTCGTGTACGGTCCATCGCCGGGTCGGACCTGTATGGCCAGGCTGGCTGGATGATGGCAGCTGGTCACGGGAAATGGGCGATGGGCACCTGCTCCTGTCCGTGGCATAGCATTAAAGTATTGATTCCGGCAATCTTAGTACTACTCATTTTTCTCGAAGTGGTCGCATGAGCAGGGTCGTGTCCCGTAGGGTCAGGCTCTTGCTTCTTGGCGCTTTCAGCATGGCATTTGCGGCCTGGGAAGGTGGTAAACCGTATACGACCACCGATGCGCATGTAAGCATTGCGGTGGTCATCGCTGTAGTCGTTCTGGTTGCGCTTTACAGCGGGCACCATCGGCAGGAGATGAAGAGTCTCACCTGGCTGAAGGGTATGGGAAGGTCGATCCGCAGGTACTTGAGCAATCCGGACATACAAGGCACTGGGGCGCTGGTATGGCTGGTGTTCTTCATGGCCTATTTTGGTTGGGATCTGAACAGCTTCCTGCACCAGCAGCGTGATCTTCCTACGCTCAGTTACCTGATTGGTAGGGTGACGAGGTATTACGCTGGGCGGTCCGTGCTGGTGGCGGGATGGCTGCTCGGCGGCTGGTACCTGGCGTTTGGATTACTCCAATCGAGGGGGGCGAGGCCGGGTGATGGCTCGTCCGCAGAAGTTTCTGGGCATGGTGGAGATGAACTCGCCCAGTGGGGCGGTGGGGGTGGAGTTGAGCAGGGCGGCAATGTGGGAGATGAGATCGCATGATCCCAGGGGTCGTCATCGGTGATGTGGTGTGGATGGTGATAGGCGGGTCATTCGCTACCTGGTTGGCCGTGACCAGCTTGCCAGCAATTGGAAGGCGGTTGCCCAATGGTGTTGCAATTGTGAGGCATTTCCTGCATTCGTGGATTGGGCGAGTGCTCTTGCTGGGCGCCTGGGCTGAAGTGGGATGGCATCTCTTCTGCCAGCGCCCGTAGGCTGACGACCCTTGCACAGAGCCCGTACCCCGATTACTACCGAAGATGGTCGCCACAACCATGGCAGCGGGGCGCTCATGATGTATCCTGTTTCTTATGTGTGAACCTGATCCAGAGTATGTGGAATCCCAATGGTGATGCGGCGCTGGTGAATAGAGATGTGCTTTTATGTCACTTCGATTGGCTGCCCGACCTGTGATTACTTGGATTGCCACTGCATAGCAGGTTACCGCATCTGTTCGGGTGGGTGCTGGTCAATGCTACCTCCGGTGCGATCTTATGGATGAACGCGCCATTGGAATGTTCGACAGTGGGTTTGGAGGGTTGTCGGTTGCGCGTGCGCTTATAGACTTGGCCCCAAATGAGGATATTGTATATGTGGGCGATACGGGCAGGTATCCCTACGGGCCCCGTCCACTGGATGAGGTACGTGATTATTCCCTCCAGATCGCAGAGTGGCTGGCCAGCGACCGCGGCGTGAAGATCATTGTAGTGGCGTGCAATACCGCTTCGGCTGCTGCATTGGACCTCCTGCAGTCGAAGATAGACATTCCGGTGGTGGGCGTGATAGAGCCTGGTTCGCGGGCACTGCTGAAGGCCACTCAGTCTGGAAGGGTAGGAGTGATTGGAACGGTAGGCACTGTATCCTCAGGGGCCTACCAGAGGGAAGTGGCTGACCTGGACCCGGAAAAGCACTTGACCTGTGCTGCCTGTCCGGGATTTGTGGAGTTTGTCGAACGAGGAGAGGTGGAGTCGGAGCAACTGGCCGTGCTGGCCGAGCGTCTCCTGGCTCCGCTCAAGGAGGCAAGGATCGACTCGTTACTGTTGGGATGCACTCACTACCCGTTCCTTTCGAGGACGATACTCGAGGTGATGGGACGGGATGTCGTCCTTGTATCGTCCGCTGACGAGACGGCGTTCGAGGTGCGCAGGATTCTGAATGAGAGCGGACTTGCTGCAGCCAGGAAAGTAATCGGCAAGAAGGTATTTTACTCGTCAGGCGATACCAGGTGGTTTCACGATGTGGGGAGTATGCTTTTCGGGGAGGACTTGGGAGACGTGATACCACTGCGCTGGGAGGATTACGAGTAGAGCAATGTGGCGGATACCTGAGATGGAGATGAGCTGGAATCCTGAACGCTGGTCGGAGCGCTTTATGTCGAGTTTGCAGTATGGGACGTATGGGATGTCCGATGCAATGATTTGCTCGGTAGTGCAGTGCGTGGCGAGATAGTGATCTGATGTGTTAAGGTGCGCTGGTGGCTCACTGCAAATTTTCTGAGGCGAGTGGATTGGAAGGGCGCTATATCGTGAAGTGTGGTGAGATTCTGGCAGGAGAGTGCTACCAGGTATGTTGACGGTCACGGTACTGGGCTGTGATGGCAGCCACCAGGCCATGGGGGGTGCATGCAGCAGCTATGTGGTCAAGGATTGGGCGACAGGCGGTACGCTCCTAGTGGATGCGGGGTCGGGAAGCTTCGCCAACTACCAGCGGTTCTTTTCACTCGAAGATGTAGACGCAGTGGTGCTGAGTCATTCGCATCCAGATCACTGGGCCGATCTGGAATCCCTGGCGGTGGCGATGCGCTACACGTCAGGCAGGTCCCGGCCGTTGCGGATAATCGCTCCATCGGGAGTGAGCAGGCTTGTACAGCATGCGGTAGGACCGTTGTTCGAATGGGATGAAGTCTCTTCGGGTGACCGAAGCGTTGCCGGAAGCATGCAACTGAGTTTCTTCGCCACCGATCATGTGAAGACCACTCTTGCGCTACGTGTTGAGGTGGATGATGCTGAAGTGGGTAAAATCTCACTTGGTTACACAGCAGACACCGGGTCAAAATGGTCGCCGGCCGAACTCGGTTACGGTCTGGATATGCTGGTAAGCGAGGCGACATTCACATCGCTACATGAAGGACGGTCACAGCATCTCAGTGGCCGCCAAGCCGGCCGGTTTGCTCGTGATGCGGGGGCAAGACGTTTGATGGTCACCCATTACTGGCCGATCGAGTCGAGGGAGGCCATTGCGCAGGAAGCCGAGGATGCTTTTGGAGGTACCGTTGTCCAGGCAAGGGTGGGGCTGGGAATTGCAATCATGCCGGAAGCGAGTGGAAGGTTCTAGCCGCTGTCGCAGGTGGCGCTGGATCCTCCGAGAGACTAGCGTTATCTCATGGTAATTGAACGGGTTGATGGACGTGGGGTGGATGCGCTGCGTAAAGTGAGCTACGAACGGGACTTTACCCGTTTCGCTGCAGGGTCGGTACTTGTATCGACCGGTGAGACGAGAGTGCTGTGTACAGCATCGATTGAGAGCAGGATTCCACCATGGTTGCGTGGAGGGGGGAAGGGATGGGTGACTGCGGAGTACTCCCTCCTACCCGGGTCCAGCGCGGAAAGGGTACAGAGGGAGGCTGCAAAAGGCAGGCAGTCGGGGCGTACCCAGGAGATACAGAGACTGATAGGCAGGTCGTTGCGGTCGGTTACCGATCTGACTGCTATGGGCGAGTTCCAGGTTACCGTGGACTGCGACGTGATAGCGGCTGATGGTGGCACGAGAACAGCTTCGGTATGCGGTGGTTTTATAGCGCTTCATGATGCATTTACCAGGATGGTGTCCGACGGGGCAATCGATAGGCATCCGATGTCCGGTTATCTTGGTGCAATATCTGTTGGGATTGTCGATGGCGTGGCCATGCTCGATCTGGACTATGCGGAAGACAGCCGTGCTGAGGTCGACATGAATGTGGTTATGACCGGTGAGGGAAAGTACGTGGAGGTGCAAGGTACGGCTGAGGGCGTACCTTTTTCGAGGGTGGAGCTTGATGATTTGCTGGCGCTTGCAGCCAAAGGGATAGATGAGATCATCACATTGGAAAGGGAGATCGTGGCGCGTCCACCAGCGCACAGGAAACTGGTGAGCACGGTTGCGCGATAGCGTTGCCGGCGCCGACGATGCCGGAATAGACGCCGGAATGGATTATCGTGGAGACGCCGGCGTGGAGCCCGGCGCGGCAGCCTTTGCCGAAGAGATGGGCTACCGGCATCGGCGCTATGGAGGCATAGGTCAGAGGGAGGCGGCCCAGAGGGAGGCGGTGCTTGCAACTGCGAATCCGGACAAGGTCCGGGAAATCAGGAGCATATTGAGCGACTCGGGGTGGAGGTTGCTGGATCGTCCAGCGAGTATAGGTGAAATCGACGAAACTGGCTCCACCATAGAAGAGAACGCCCTCCTGAAGGCTCGTACCGTAGGGATGCTGGCAGGCACTGCAGCAATTGCCGACGATACCGGCTTGGAAGTCGATGCGCTGGGGGGAAGGCCGGGGGTCTATTCATCCAGGTATGCAGGTCCAGATGCAAGCTATTACGACAATGTCGTAGCGCTGTTGAAGGAGATGGATGCCGTAGGCGCGGTGGATGTGGCTTCACGCGGTGCCAGGTTTGTTACGGTGGCATGCCTGTGGGTGCCGGTCGGGGGGTCAATCATGGCAACAGGCACGGTGGAGGGGATCATTACAGGTAGCCCTCGGGGAGAGGGATGGGGATACGATCCCATCTTTGTGCCCTTAGAAGGAGACGGCAGGACTTTCGCTGAGATGGAAGCTGGCGAGAAGAACGCCATTTCTCATAGGGGCAGGGCATTCAGAGAACTGGCCAGAAAGATCAGTGGGTATTAGGGCAGCCATTGAGCGAGATGCGACCGCAACCGTTCCTCCTAAGTGCCTTTTAGTGACACCCGACTGACGCGAACGGTCTTCGCCAGTCTAGGATCCCCTGATCCTGCGTTTGCCGCTTTGGGTCTTCCACGGGCACGATGCCCGATGCCCTCACGCCTTGGCAGCCTTGGGGTTCCCTTGCACTCGGGTCGTTTGCCATTGGTGCTTGGCTCGTGGTAGCTCTCCGTACCAGCAGGTTGCCCTGCCTCTTCGATCCTCTGGTCGGGTACGGTCACACCTGGACTTGCCTGAGCCTTGCACCGGGCTCGATA
>JAKBVZ010000017.1 GCA_021841005.1 Actinomycetes bacterium
TCCCTCCAGTCCCTCCAGTCCCTCCAGTCCCTCCAGTCCCTCCAGTCCCTCCAGTCCCTCCAGTCCCTCCAGTCCCTCCAGTCCCTCCAGTCCCTCCAGTCCCTCCAGTCCCTCCACCCCGCCAACACGCGCCGTACCTAGCACCACCGATTCTGCTGACCTCACTGCCTCGGCTCCCGCCACCCTTACTCTTACCCTTCCCCCGCCCCTACTGATAATTCCCGGGGGTACTGGCAATTCGGTTTACAAGTCAATCTGGAATGACACATCGTGGGAGGATGTGATATGGCGTATGGGTAAAGTGAGTGGCAACGCGACGGTGATTCGTTACATTGACTTAGGCTGGATCGAGGAGTTGCAGGCTCCCTTTATTCTCGGTGCAAGTGCCGGTATCTTCAGTGCCATCCTGGAAGAGTCCATATCCATGGCTGGCGTATCCGGCAGAGCCAGATACGAACAGGCCGCAATGAAGGTGGTGGGCGTCTTCGAGCCATTCGAGGCGGAGATAAGGGTGGATGGTTCACCGTTGGCGACGGGCCGTTTCGCTCTTGTGGCGGTAGGAGGGGCCCGTCATAGGGGAGGCATGTTGCCAGTCCTGCCGCTGTCGGATCTGGCTGACGGCCTGCTGGACGTGTGTGCTGTGCCGGCTGCCGGCAGGGACGATGTGATGGGCGCCTTATTAAAGATCGCCAGCGGGGAGCATCTTGGCGAGCCCGGCGTGCGCTACACCAAGGGCAGTGCCGTAGAGATTGTTTCACAGCAGCCCCTTGGACTGGAGCATGACGGCGAGATCGACAGGCAGGAACTATGCGCATGCCACATAGTGGCTCTTCCTAGTGCCGTGCCCGTGGTGAGTCCGCTCGTGCCACTGCTTGGATGACGATCGGGGACAGCTAATTGCAGGTATGCCGACGGAGAACCAGTCCTCGCCTACGGCAAAGCTGGCTTGATGAATCTATTTCGACAGCGAGGACAACACGTCGGAATCCCCTGGGAAAGCCATGGGGAGGAGGTCAACTAACGTGTCTGCAACCGTCCTTGTAGTGAGCGTAGCAGATCGTCGTGATGTGCATAGCCTGCAGGGATGGCCTGCTCAGCGGGCATCAGGGTTGTACTCGGCCGGAGATAGAGGCTGGATCGGTTGCTGCTCATCAGAGAGTGGCACATGCCTGAACCAGTTCCACAGTGCCAGATCGTAACAGCCCTTGATGATCCCAGAGATGAGGAAAGGGAAACCGAGGAACACGGTTTGAGCAAGACCGGCAAGAATCGGGCCGGCAGGCCGGGTGATATAGCGCGCCAGGCTTGTTGTGCTTGCCGCTCTTGTGCGTTCCTCGGGGGTGACAAGGGCCATTACATAGGCCTGCCGAGCTGGCATATCCATTTCTGAGAGAGCAGCTCGAGCAACGAGCAATCCTGCCGCAACAGGAAAGTTGGGAGCGAAAGCCACAGCAACCATCAGGAAGTTCGAGGGAAGATGGGTGAAGACCATGGTGGGCAGCAACCCGAACCGCCTGCCCAGCCAAGCGGCAGCAAACATCGATAGCGTTTGGGAGATGCCTATCAGCAAGAAAAGCGCCCCTATGGCAACCGTATCAGCTCCGAACCGTGTACTCAGCCAGTAAGAGATGAATGCCTGGACAGCGAACCCTGCCCCGAAAGCATCCATACCGAAAAGAGCGGACAGTCGCAACAGTACTCTCCTCATCGGTGGCTGTGGAAGGAATTTGGTACGTTTACCGGTATTGTTTGCATCCGCCTTGTCAGTCGCCGTCGATGGCTGCAGTTCTATGGCAGGAGAAAGGTTCATGGCGCATATCGCACCTGCGAGGGCAAGAGGGACCAGAAGAATAAACAGATGTGAACCGGATTGACCCCTGATCCCGGACGGGACGGTATAGGCCATTCCTGCCAGCAATGCTCCGAACGAGCCCGAGGCGGCGGCCACAGCGTTGTAGGTGCCGAAGTTTCGTATACGGTTCTGGCCGGAAGTGGCGCTGGACAGCATCACATGTTCGATGACGCTGAATGGGCCGGAGTCCATGACTTCTGCCGAAAGTGTCCCACTGAATGCGGCCAATACCATCAGCCACCACCAAGGCGACAGTGCAACGGTCATGCCTGCAAGGGCCAGCAGTATGTAACCAGTGAAATATACTCGTCGTCGCCCGATCCGGTCCGCAATTCGGCCCACCGCCAGCAACCCTAGGGCAGACCCAGCAAGGATCGCACTCAACACGAGGCCTGTCTGTATGCCGGATAAACCACGTCGGTGCAGATACATACCAAGCAGTATCGCGCTATAACCATAAGCAAAAGCTCGGATGGACTTGGCCATCAGGATCAGACGCAGATCATTGCGATGATCACTTGCTGCAGCAGGGCTGAGCCTGGAGTGTGTGTTATGGGCGTGTTTGATGGCTAGTCTTCCGTTTCGGCTTCACTGTGGCATCCACCTTCTGTATTGTCATATTGGTCGGCGTCATCGTAGTAACCGTCGCCTATGCCGCCGCCACATGTCTCGTAAGATTGTAAATCACCGTGCCCCTGGGAAGGGATGGGCTGTGGCCGTATTTTGCCGAGGTGCATGCTGGTACGGTACTTGAGCCAGGTAAACGGACGATGAAGTTTGGCTGAACGACAACGGTACAGTCACTGAATTCATTGTGAAACAGACGTGAACGTACATTCATGAAGACGAGGCAAGTCGCCTTATATGCCGGACAGTGATTTTATCGGTAAGACGGTTGGTCGTGCATCCCTGCGGTAACGACTTGGCTGCGGTTCCGTAACTTAAGCCGGTTGCAGCAGCCGCCTGAGCAGTTGCTGGATATCCTTGGCACCCAGCGACTCCATCTGCAGCAGAGCCGACACATCGCTTAGCGATATGCCTGTGCTGAGGAGTTTGTCCCTGGCGAGTTCTTCATGCGATTGTCTTGTCTCGGGGCCGATAGCGCCTATGGCGGATTCTCGGTATTCCTGTTCCACGTGACCGTCGGTGAAGTGTACCGTGACGCGTGCGCCGATACGCTTGGTGGCGTCCTGGAAGCTTGTCGCTGGCGGGTCGAACGATGATGACGCAGGAGTACCTGCAAGCTCCTTTTCCCCCGATGCTATTTCTGATGCGTTTTCCGTTGCACCGCCGCCGCTTGACATTTTACCGGCCACGTCCTTCTTGGTGTCATCTCCCATTTCATGGTGAGTGCCATCTCCTATCTTACCGGCCATTTCCATCAGCCACGGGATGGCTGCCGAGCCCGCGCACTTCAACGCTTCACCTAAAGGCGCGGTAGCTTGCAGGGCTGTCCACGTAAGGGACACATCATGCTTGACATGTACCTTACTGGCGAGTTCCCATACTACAGGGTCGTCGGTACGGTCAGGGGCGAGGTCGGAGATTTCCAGCGCTCCTCTCGTCAGCGCGACCGCGACGTTGTATCCTACTGAGAATCCGAGTGCGCTTAGAGGGGTGCGCGGCCCATTGATGTAGGGGGTGCTCTTGGCATCCATGCCGGTCGTGAAGGCCGAGGATTCCACGACTATCTCATTTATCGTGGCAGGCTCGATTGCATGGTCGGCCGACACGAGCCTGTGGTGAATCGCTGTAGCGCAGTCGACTGCGGAATCGATGTAGGCGCATCCAGGATATATCTTGATGGAAAGAGTTTCGGTGTGCCACAAACTGCCGAGTCCGTAAGAAATCATTTCGGGCAACGGCACGGAAGCATACTTGGCCAGAAAGCCACCAGGATGTTCGAAGATATCCATGACTCCTTCGATCCCCCCGATTGCGGCATCGCAAGCATCTAGCCCGGCTCTTACCTGGGTGGAAGCGAGCAGCGCTTTGGATTCACCGCCGAAGAACGGATGGTCCAGAGCCCAGGGCGGAGCAGCGAATGCGATACCCCATGCTGAAGCCCATTGAGTGCTAGCCGCCCGTTCCAGGAACATCCTGGCTGCTACGGAACCAGCCAGATGAGCATGTGCTGCAGTCTGGCCTCTGAATGGACCCAGCGTTGCAGCAGCAGTAATCCTGGCCGCACATTCGTTGGCGGCAACGATAGCGGCCAGTAGCCTCCTGCCATCAGTGCGAAAAGTAGCAGCATAGGCCAGGGGAACCGAAACAGTAGAGTGCGATACGTGGCCGGCATACATGGTATCGTCGAAGTCGGCTGCCATGGTGAGAGCTGCCAGTACGTAGGCTGCAGATTTGGGATCGTCCTGGGTAGGAAGTCCAAATGCGCGGACAATTTTCTTTCCTACGGGTAGGGTCATCGTGGCTCTGGCCGCTGCAATCTGGGACGCAAGTTGGCTGCCGGCAAACTTGATTACTCTTGTAGGGATACTCTTGTGATCGATGGAACGTGCCCAGTCGGCTAGGACTAGAGCGGCGGGGACGGAGTTGCGTTCGGTGCCAGTCACTCCCATTCCCATGCTATCCCAGCAGCTACCGGCGCCGCTATTGCCCATGCAACCAGTACCAGCCAAGCCCATGGGGGAATCGCGGTACCGCCGTTCAGTGAGTGGAAGAGGCCTTCCGACAGGGCTGCTGCGGGCAGTGCCTTGGCCAGGGTGGCCATCCAACCGGGGAACTTGGACAGCGGGATTATCATATCGCCAACGAGAAGCAGTACGAGGTAAAGTCCGTTTACAAGCGCAAGGTTTACTTCAGCTTTCAACGTTCCTGCCAACAACAACCCTAGTCCGCTGAACGCTACAGTGCCCAGGGCCACGACACCAATGGCCTCCAGACCATTACCACCCGGCCTCCAACCAATTGCGAGTGCAGCGGCTATGAGTACGATGGCTTGGATTATCTCGACCATTACCACTGCCACCATCTTTCCAGCCAGTAAGGCTGGCCGGCCAAGTGGCGTGGTGCCTAGGCGCTTGAGTACCTTGTAACTGCGCTCGAAGCCAGTTGCTATACCCAGGCTGACCATGGATGTGGACATCACCGCCAGCGCCAGGATGCCAGGTGCAAGGAAATTGACCGGCTTTCTTGTGGATGCAGGGAGTACGTGCACTTCTGCGAAGAACACCAGCAATACCACCGGTATGCCCAGTGTCAGCAGCAGGGATTCACCCCTTTTCAAGGTCATGGATGTTTCAGTTCTGGATTGTACTACAAGACGTCGCAAGAATGGGGCGGCGGTACGGCGCTGCTCAGATGCATGCCGGTTCATTGGACAGAGCTACCTATCAGGCCTAGGTATGCTTCCTCCAGGCTTACTGTTCCCGTGGTGAGACTGTCCATGAAGATGTCGTGTTCGGCCAGGTAGGAGGTGATGGCTGCGATCCGCCCCGGTGTGGCATCTCCGTCAACCCTATAGCTTCCAGGCGCCTCCTCGATAATTTCCCCAGGGCTTGTGCCTATCGCTCCTGCCAGAGCATGAATGTCTACAGTAACTAATGTATGAAATCTCACGGAGGTGTTTCCTTTTGAGGTGGCCAGCAGTTCATGGATGGTTCCCTGCATCACCTTCTTGCCCCTGTCGAGAATCAGGACCTCATCAGCAAGGCGCTCTGCTTCAGGCAGCTCGTGGGTGGTCAGGATGATGCAAGTCCCCTGATTCCTTAGTTGGAGGATCACCTGCCTTATGCCCAGCCTTCCTTGTGGATCCACTCCTGCCGTAGGTTCATCGAGGAATACCACAACAGGTCTTCCCATGAGAGCCAGCCCGAGGGAGAGCCGCTGTTTCTCTCCGCCGGAGAGTCTTTTGTATGGGGTGCGTGCCACATCCTCCAGGCCGACCAATCCGATGATTTCACCTGGATCCATGGCGGCGCGGTAGTAGCCTGCAAATAGCTCTGCAGCATCTCTGGGTGACATCATAGGATGTATCCCTCCCTCTTGGAGCATTACCCCTATGTTTGGAGAAAGCTGCTTGATGTCTTTAGCAGGATCATACCCCAGGACCCTTACCTGTCCTCGTTGAGGCACGCGATATCCTTCCAACGATTCCACGGTGGAGGTTTTGCCAGCACCATTAGGACCGAGTATGGCCAGGATCTTACCCCTGGAGGCTTCGAAGGAGAGGTTGTCAACAGCTATCGTGTGGCCGTAGGCCACGGTCACGTCCACGCAGGAGACTGCGGGCGATTCACCGTTCGATCCGGTTGACCTATCCATCTATATCGCTCCGTTCTGGTATGGCGAAGAGCGCCGTTCTCCGAGATCTGGTGGAGCTGGGCCGTGTTCCCATCCGTCCAGAAAACGAGGTAGCCTGGTTCAGGTATGATCGATATACGTCAAGCACGAGATAATCCTGATGGACTCAGAGCAGCGCTTGCCCGCCGTGGCGTACCTGCCAGCGAGGTGGACCACCTTGTGGATGCCGATGCGGCTGCAAGGGTTGCTGCCGGCAAGCGGGACGATACTCGCGCCAGGGTGAAAGAGCTTTCCCGGCTGGTGGCAGGTGCAAAAAGAGCAGGCGATACGGAGAGGGCCGAGCAGCTGACCCGTGAGAGCAGGCTGGAGGGGGAGACTCTCAAGGTGGAGGAAGCTGCTGCGGACGACGCTGCGGAGAAGGTGCGGTCGCTGCTTCTTACCCTTCCCAACTTGCCGGCGGATGATATCCCTGATGGTACGGGTCCCGATGGTAACGTGATTCGGGAGAGATGGCCCGAAAAGGAACTTGTATACGAGCAATACCAGCGTATCCCGCATTGGGATATAGGGAGAGAGCTGGGCATTCTAGACCTGGAACGTGGGGCCAAACTGTCTGGATCCATGTTTCCATTATACAGAGACTTGGGGGCGAGGCTTCTTAGGGCGCTGACTTCCTTTGCTCTCGATCACCACAGGGATATGTTCGAAGAAGTGCGCCCGCCTACATTGGTAAAGACCGAGACCATGATGTCCACCGGGCACCTCCCGAAGTTTGCCGACGATGCCTACCATTTGGAGAGGGATGATCTCTGGGCAATACCGACCGCAGAGGTGCCACTCACTTCTATGTTTCGTGGCGAGATATTATTGGAAAATGATCTGCCTGTGTGTCTGACAGCGTATACACCATGTTTCCGGCGAGAGGCGGGATCAGCGGGGAAAGACACCAGGGGTTTGCTCAGGGTGCATGAGTTCGACAAGGTGGAGTTGTTTGCTTATGCCACTCCAGATCAGTCTGAAGAGTTGTTCACCACCATGGTCACGAGGGCGCGGGAACTACTTGTTGCCCTTGGCCTCGAGCACAGGGTGGTAGCCCTTTGTGCGGGGGATATGGGCATATCTGCGGCTCGTACCTTCGATCTCGAGGTATATGCTCCCGGATGCGATCAGTGGCTGGAAGTATCGTCAATATCCTGGTGCAGCGATTACCAGGCCCGTAGGGCGGGTATACGCTACAAGCCGGACGGTGGTGGGCCCGCAAGGCTGGTGCATACTTTGAACGGTTCCGCTCTGGCTTGGGCTCGTATCTGGGCAGCCTTGGTGGAAACGGGGCGTCGTGAAGATGGATCGGTTCAGTTGCCTGACGTGCTCTCTCCTTATCTGGGGGGAGAGCTGGTCATTTCACGAAAGGACTGAGACTGCTCGCTCGCCGGTTCTCTGTTCCGGCTGGTCCGTTCCGATGCTCTCTCATGGTGTCCGTAGGCTTGCGGGGTGCCCGGCTTCAGGCATTGTGATGTACTCGATGCCCTACTCAATACTCTCATGGTGTCCGTAGGCTTGCGGGGTGCCCGGCGCTGGATGAGTGGATGAGTGGATGAGTGGATGAGTGGATGAGTAGATGAGTGGATGAGTGGATGAGTCGTGGGCAGTGAGTGTCATGGCGTCCCCACGGCTTGCGTAGCGCAGTTTGGGTGAATGACCGGTTGGCGAGCGCAAGCCCAGTCCTTCAGGGCCGAGAGGAGGTCAACCATAGATTTCGGTCGTGCCTATTGGATTTCGAACCTGTAGCCGATTCCTCTGATGGTCTTTATTGGTGCGGGTGAGGCGGGATCTTGTTGCAGGCGTGAACGGAGGCGTTTGATATGTACATCGAGCGTCTTGGTATCCCCTACATAGTCAGTGCCCCAGATTCTATCGATCAGGACATCCCTGGTCAGCACTTTTCCGGCGTTGCGAAGGAAAATTTCCAGTAATTCGAATTCCTTTCGTGGTAGCGCTATTTCGTTGCCATCCAGGTATACGCGATGGCTTTCGGTATCCACCAGCACCGATCCTCCCCTGAGCTGGGTAGTTGCACGTGTAGGTGAAGTCGAAGGCGGTCCCTGGTATGGCTGGTATGGCTGGTATGGCTGGTATGGCTGGTATGGGTTGCCCTCCGTGGCCACAGGCGTTGTGGTATCGGCACGGCTTGAAATGCCGGCGTAGCCCGCGACCTCATCGTGAGCGCCATGATGGCCGGTAATGCCCTTGTTCTCTTGCGGTGAGCTGGCAGGCTGGTCCTTTCCTGGTCCAGTATCCGCAGCGGAGCGGCGAAGGACTGCCCGCATGCGCGCCACTAGCTCGCGCAGGCGATACGGCTTGGTGACGTAGTCATCCGCTCCGATTTCCAGTCCGAGCACTAGGTCGAGTTCGGTGGTCTTTGCGGTGACCATTATGATAGGAGTGGATGAACGCTCTCTGAGTGCCTTGCAGACGTCGATCCCCGACATCTTTGGCAGCATCAGGTCGAGCAGCACCAGGTCAGGTCGGACTTCATCGAACAGCCTTATGGCTTCGGTCCCATCCCTTGCTGCAACCACCCCGAATCCCTCTCTGGGCAGTCCCGAAAGCAGCGCGTCGACGAAGGATTCCTCATCTTCTACGAGTAGTACCAGCGGCTCCTTCGTAGCTGGCGATGCCCCCGTATCAATGCCCGTATCGGCCACCGTGTCTCTGCGTGCGCGTGCGGTCATATATGTTCACCAGTGTAATCGATATTTCCGGTGCTAGGGTCGCACTCATCCATAACTCCCCCACACTCCTCGGTCATATATGTTCACCAGTGTAATCGATATACCAGTGTAATCGATATTTCCGGTCGACCTATCCACTTTGGTGCTGGTAATCCGGTGGCTGGTTGAGCCGGTCGGGAGATTCCAGTGGTTCCGGTGATTCCGGTGGTACATGAAAATCGTAATGTTCCGGCTGATCGATTTGTCCATGAAGTCCAGGCCAGCCGGTCGGCGGGAGAGGCTGTTCGCCTGGAGGTTCGGAAGTGGTGCCGATGGAGATGTCGGGAAACTCGGAAGTGGTACTGGTACTGGTACTGGTACTGGTACTGGTACTGGTGAGAGGTCCGTTAGGGGTGGCGTTGAAGCTGGCACCGTTGAGAGGTCCGTTAAGGGTGATGTCGGGAGGTTTGGAAGTCGCGATACCGGTGGCACCATTGGGAGGGTCAGAAGTAGTGCCTGCCTGATTGGCATGCGTGGAGTGCACTCTAGGCTCAGGAGGGTCGGGGGTCTTGACGGCTGGTCCAGCGTGTTCGGCTGATCTAGGAGGCGCAGCGTGTTCGAGAGGTTCGGCGTGTTCGGGATACCCGGATACCGCATAGAGACTGGGTAGTACCAGCTTGAAAGTGGATCCCTGCCCTTCTCTTGAGTCTACCTCTATCCTGCCGCCATGGTTGGATGCGACGTGGCGTACTATGGACAGCCCTAGGCCAGTGCCGCCAGCCTGATGGCTCCGTGATATATCTACACGATAAAATCGTTCAAAGATGCGTTCAAGGTCCTTTGCGGGTATCCCTATGCCATGATCGGTAACGGATACCGCTACTTCTGGTGCACCGCTGCCGGCGTTGGTATCGGAGTACGAAGTGACAACCTCTATGCTGTTGCCGGCATCGGAGAACTTGACAGCGTTCTCTACCAGGTTGTAGATGGCCGACGTCAGCTGGCGCCTGTCTCCCAGAACAGCTGCCGGATGGTCGGGTTCGGGTGCATCGATCTCGATGCCCCTTTGCTCGGCTGCTCCTCGTACTCTCTCGATGGCGTCCGCCACGATAAGACCCATCTCTACTGGATCGCGTTGCGGAGATTCCTCGGCTTCAATGCGAGAGAGGTCGAGAAGGTCGTCTATAACCCTGCTTACCCTGAAAGCCTCTTTCTGTATACGCGAGCCGAGCCGCTTGGCGACGGTTGCATCCTCTTCATCCACCAACGTCTCGGCAAGCAGTCCTAGGGCACTGATCGGCGTCTTCAGCTCGTGAGATACATTGGTGACGAAGTCCCTCCGTATCTCGTCTATCCTGCGCCGTTCCGTCACGTCCTCTATGATTGCGATGACTCCCAGGCTCTTGCGTCCGTCGTCTATGACCTGTGCATGTATGACAAGCGATCGTTTTGGTGGGCCGTACAGATCCACGGTACGCTCCTCCATACCTTTTTTCCATGCAGACTGGAGCAGGTCGACAACCCCCTGAGCCACTATGGCATCTCCATGGCGTCCTCCCATGAGCGAGAGCGCCAGGCTGTTGCGAAATACCACCTTGCCGCTGACATCGCAGATGAGTACACCTTGGCGCAATGAGTCCAGCACCTTGCGGTATCTGATGGATTCTTCAGATGACTCGGAGACCACTTCGGCAGCTTGCCCAGTTACCTGTTCGAGATGGTGCAGCACCGCTTCCATGCCTTCCTCGCCACTGTCCTCAGGCATGTCCACGCCCAATCTTGCGGCAAGTGCCGCCAGGCGTTCTTCAAGGGAGCGCCGTCCTGACCTGCGGCCTAGGATGGCAGACAGGACTACGGCAATTACGGCCACTACCGCGACGGCGCCCACGATGAAATCCACATGGGACGCGCTGATCGCGCCTAGCCAGGTCCACAGCTGGTACGTCACCGTACCGTCCCTATCCTTTCGTTCAATTCGCAGCTACGGGTATCTGTCGACATACCGGCCGTAGATGTTGCTGCTTTACCGGTACCTGGCACTCCCGGTTTACCAGGAACAATAAACGTCGCATCACAATGCAGTCCTTGTATCAGACTCTTTGGTCTCTTGGACCCGGTGCTTCTATCCCGTGGCGCGCACGATTCATCGTGGGGCATCGCAAGCACAATATCGTTCATGTTATCCAGCATGGCAGGCTTTTCCACCCAAGTGTTGCATATGGCCTGGCCTGCACTTCGACGGTGTTTACGGCGTGTAGCTTCACCTGTCGCAGATTTTCCGCCTGCGGACTTGCATTTGATTCAGCACGGTGTATAATGAAACATATCGAAATGACACAACAAGGTATTAAGGAGATCGAAATGCATTTAATATTGTTGGTTGCCGTAATCCCTGGCCTTTCGTCATCCCTGCCTACAGCGGCAATGACCATGCCTAGAGTGCTTGGAGCGGCCTTATGGTGGCTTCCGCATTACACAGGGCTAGTCGCCTGGATCGTCGCAGCTGGTACGGTTAGCATGCAGCCGCAGGTGTCCGGCCTGCCCGGAGGTTCAGTGTTACAAAGCATTACCAACGGGATCGGAGCATGGGCGCTGGTTGCAGCGCTTGTTGGGCTTGTCGTCGGCGCCGCGGCATGGGCGCTGGGCTCTCATTCTCAGAATTACCAGCAGTCATATGTCGGAAAGCGTACGGTACTCGTGTCGGGGTTGGCGGCTCTGCTCATCGGAGCCGCGCCTGGCATAATCAATTTCTTCTTTCAGGCGGGGAGCAAGGTGCATTGAGTGCGATGCAACATACCGTGAGCAACGCTGGAGTAGTGGCAAAAGGCGGCAGGACAGGCCATGGAACGGCAAAAGGCGGCAGGACAGGCGCGGTGAGCGCGACCTGGTGCGGGATGGGCCTGTAGGGATGCCCAACCCGCTCAAGGGGCTGCTTGGTATAGGCATCAATGCCGGACTCGGAGCGTTGGCGTCCTGGGCAGGTGCCGGTGCCGTATGGGTGCTGCACGAACTTGGCAAGTTCATATCGTATACCACTGCGCCTGAGCTCACATCGCACTGGTTCGGTTCTGATTACAAGACGATGTTGTACCTTGCCACAGCGGTGATCCTTCCAATGGCCTGTATAGGTGCCATCCAGTCAGTTGTCCGCCAGAGCCCGGCGCTGTTGCTGCGGAGTTTTCTCGTGCATCTGCCACTTGCCATACTGATGATGTTTGTTGCCGTGCAGCTTGTGCATCTTGGCTTGTCCCTTACGGATGCCTTGTCGAATGCTCTTGCCGGTGGTACTGCATCGACTACCCGGAACCTACTCATATCGATATCAGATATATTTGGGAAGGATACGCCAAGCCAAGCGCCAGCCTTTGTACTCTTCATATTCGGCATCGTTGTGACGGTATGCGGGCTTATCCTCTGGCTGGAGCTTGTCGTCAGGACGGCCGCGATTACCGCCGCCACTCTTTTCCTGCCACTGGGACTGGCTACGTTTGCCTGGCCCGCGCTGTCGCACTGGTGCAGGCGCCTCGCAGAGACCATCGCAGCATTGATCCTTTCCAAGCTGGTGGTGGTGGCCATACTGGTGCTGGGCGCCTCCGCCGTTGGCAGTTCTGTGAACGGGCATGGGGCTTTCTCGGCGGCCATTACGGGTATTGCATTGCTCATCCTGTCAGTGTTTGCGCCATTCACACTGTTCAAACTGGTACCTGCCATAGAGGGCAGTGCCGCAAATCATCTGGAGGGTGCCAGGAGCCGGGTCAGCCATGTTGCAGGCACCCCTGTCAGGGCAGGCAGGATGGTCGCTTCTCTTGCAGCAGGCGCCGCCGCCTCAGGTGCAGGGGCCGGGGCTGCAGGGGCCGGAGCGGGAGTGGGCGCGGGTGCAGCGTCCGGCTTGGAACAGGGTGGGGCGAGTGGGCCGGGCTCTTCGGCTCTGGCCGGGCTTCGGTATTCTTCGAATGGAGTGACTGCCGATTCCAGCGTAAAGGCTTTGGCGGTGCAGCACGAGAGAGCAGAGATACTGGGGATGCCTGCAAAGATGATAGACGAGAAGATCGCGGAGCAAAGAAGGGATGGTGCTTCAGACACTGAGGCCATAAGGGCCGTTGGTGTCATGATTGACGAGTATGCCGGTACCAGTTCGGTCGGGCAGGGCGGTGGCATGGCGGGAACCACCCGGGATGGTGATGCGGTCAATCTGCAAAAGGTGAGCATGTGAAAGGTGAGCATGTGAAAGACCGGGCTTGGACCCAGGAACAGGATAGGCAGGAGACCCATATTTTCGGTCCGCTCGAGCGCAGGGGGGTGATGGCGGGATGGCGAATGGGGCAGCTGGTGGTCGTTGCATCAGGATTGCTGGTAGATGCGGTCATCTTGCGCGTAGCTCCTTCCGTTGGCGGGCTTGTCATAGCGGTTGCGATTGCCTGCGTGGTGGTAGGGATGGCGACGGTTCCTGTCTATGGTCAGAGCATTGAGGAGTGGATTCCTGATGTGGTGAGCTTTGTCCGTGCGTTGTCTGCAGGGCATGGGCGCAAGGTGTCTCTTATCCCCGACAGGGGTATGCCATGCAACTTACTGTACGCTGCGTGGGATGCATCCGTCCAGGATGGTCAGTTGGCGGAGTTGGGAGACGGCCAGTTGGCGGGGTTTGCGAATATGCAGCCGGGCGGTGCCAGCGGTCGATGCCCAGGCCCAGGCCCAGTTTCCGGTCCTAGTCCCAGCTCGCGGCAGAGCAGAGGTGGTCCTGAACACGATACATCTGAGCGGCGTCGGCACGGCCTGATGCAATTTTCCAGAGCATTCCCCCTCCTGTCTCCTTCCCGCTATCCTTTCGATCGCTTCACCATCATAGAGGGATACCTGGACGGCGGTAGTGGTATGGCTGGTGATCTCGATCTTCATGCTGCAGGCGGCAGGTACGACGTTGACGGTCAACAGGTGGGGATCATCCATGATCCGCGGCACTCCACCTATGCCGCAGCCTTTCCGGTACAGCCTTACGGCTTTCTGCTCGACGCTCCAGACGAGCAGCGCCAGAAGGTGCGTGCATGGGCCTTTGCGCTTGCATCCCTGGCCAGAGAGGGTTCCCCAGTTCACCGTGTTCAATGGCTTGCACGAGCCACTCCCGGTAGCAGCCAGGAGATGGGATCCTATTACGATGCGCATCAGGATCCCGCTGCGTCCCCTATCCAGCGCCGTTCCTACGAAGAACTCCTGAGCCGGACTACGGCGGGCGCTCGCCGCCATGAGCTGTTCATCGTGTTTGCCGTACGGGCTGGATCATCGTGGAAACGCCCAGGAAGCAGCGCATCTCTGGGAGAGGCTGCATGTACCCGGCTCTTACGGGAGATGGCTGCCTTCAAGCGCAAGTTGCAAGGCGTAGGCGGTGGGGTTGGCCCGATCATGGGCGCGGATGAGTACCGCCAGTGCATCATGGACGGATGGGCCAGCGAGGACATCACCGGCGGGGCTGGTGGCGGCGGCAGGATCGGTGGGATCAGTGGAGGTGGAGGTGGTGGGATCAGTGAGGCCAGTGGAAGCAGTGGGACTGGCAGGACTGGTGAGACCAGCGGGAGCGGCGAAACCGGTGGAACCGGCGGGGCTGGTGGCGGCGGCAGGACTGGCGGTGGCGGCAGGGAGGGATGGCCCGCAAGGAAGAGAGAGAGAGCGGTCTTGGCGGGTGGTGAAAATGGTGAGCTACATAGAGCGAGTTTCCCATGGCCGCTTGCAACTGAGGAGCATTGGGACTGTTTACGAGTGGAGTCATCATGGCAGTCTACCTACTGGGTATCACAGTGGCCGAGAATGCCGGTTCCGTCCGATTTTCTCTCTCCCTTACTGCTCCTTCCTGACGTGCGGTTCAGCTTTTCGATGGTGATGGAACCTATTGCTCCCCTGAAGGCGGTACGTCAAGTCGAGCAGGCTAGGACTGGCTACCTGGCCGATCAGGAGCTTCGCCAGAGGGGCGGATTCTTGCGAACGGAAAGGCAGGCAAGGGAGCATGATACATTGATCCAGCGGGAACAGGAGCTTGCCGAAGGACACGGTCAATTTCGTTTCAGCGGCTACGCTTCAGTGAGTGCGGGCACTTTCGAGGCTCTCTGTGATGCGCGGCATCGCTTCGAGCAGGCTGCAGGGCAGGCGCATGTCGACACAAGACCGCTTTACGGTCGCCAGTTGGATGGACTCGGCTTTACCCTGCCACTGGCAAGGGGATTGAGCTGATGATGCCGGCTTCCCGGGGTGTCGACGGTGTCGACGGTGTCAACGGCCACGATCGGTTACCGGATTTGCAAACTTTCAGACGCATGGTGGTCGAGTCGATGATGCCGGCTCACCGGAGGTATGTCTGACATGCGGACCGTGCCATCTCATAGAGCAACCACCAAGCAACTGTCGGGCGCATACCCGTTTGTATGTGAATCAGGGCTTGGTGGGCAAGGAGTGCTGATCGGCCAGGATCTCCTCGGAGGTCCATTCTGCTACGATCCCTTTGATCTTTACAGGCGAGGCATACTCAGTAATCCGAACATGGTGGTGCTGGGGCAACTGGGCAAGGGGAAGAGTTCTCTCATAAAGACCTACCTGTGGCGCCAAGGGGTGTTCGGAAGGAAATGTTGGGTCATAGACCCCAAGGGTGAGTACGGAGTACTTGCCGCCCATTGGGGTGTAAAGCCCATCTTTTTGCGGCCTAACGGCGCTATCAAGCTCAATCCTCTTGATGATCCGAGAGGTGGGCGAGACTACGCGGGTGGAACGGTGACCGTCCGGAGAGTGGAGTTACTTACTGCGATAGTATCGTCATCACTCCAGCGCATTTTACTACCTGCTGAGGTGTCCGCCATCGAAATGGCGGTGTGTGATGCAGAAGGACGCAACTGGCAGCCTGTAATTCCTCATGTGGTGGAGGCGCTTCTCTCTCCAAGTTTTGCAAGTGCTACGGCATTGCGCACCACCGTGAACGATCTCAGCTCCGATGGGCGCCAAGTTGCACTTGAACTGCGTCGTCTTGTTTCCGGCGATATGCGCGGGATGTTCGACGGTCCTACCAGTGATGGGATCTCCCTCGATGCTCCACTGGTGGTGTTGGATCTGTCTGCAATATACGGCTCAGCAGCGCTGGGAACTCTTATGTCCTGTGCGATGGCGTGGCTCCAGGGCATCGTGGAAAAGTTGGCTGATGGGTCTGTGGCTGATGGAATGCCTGATGGTGCACAGGTCATTCTGGTGGTGGACGAGGCATGGGCGGTGCTGAAGAATCCGGTGGTGGCCAGATGGCTGCAGTCGTCGTGGAAACTGGCTAGGGCAAAGGGTGTATCCAACATTGCTGTGGTGCATCGGGCATCTGACTTGCTTGCGGTCGGTGCTGCCGGTGCTGAGCAGATAGAACTTGCCAAGGGGCTCCTTGCTGATTCCGAGACGCGGGTTGTCTATTCGCAACCACCTGGCGAAGTTGCCCTGGCCAGTGAACTGCTCGGACTCTCATCCGTAGAGACTGGCATAGTCAGCTCCCTGGGCAAAGGCACGGCTCTATGGAAGGTCGGCCAGCGATCATTTCTTGTGCGCCACGACCTGTCGGCCAGCGAATATCGGTTTGTACAGACTGATGAACGAATGGGTGGGCTCGGTGCATATTAGCGTCTATATGCTACTGGCGCTTGGTGTGCTGGTCGCGGGGCTTGCTATCTCGAGATCGGGCAGGACCAGGGGGCCGTACGGAGGTGTACATGGAGGCCCGTACGGAGGCGTGTTGTCCACAAGGGGCGAGAAAGGAGTGGCTGCTGGATCGGACATGGCGAATGGATGGACCGGCGGTTTGCGAGTAAGGTGGAGGGCGAATCCTCACATAGCTGTTCGTGGGGGATCAGGCATCTTCCATTCTAGGGCGATGCCCAGCATGCAGGGTGCATACGAGCCGGCCAGGTGGGCGCGGCCCAGGGATGTGCAGCACTTGGTGGTGAAGGCACCCGCTCCCGGGAGGATAACACTTGGTACGATGAATAGCATGGCGGGAGGCAGGTTAATAGCGGCAGAGCGCGGCCATTCCTTACTTGTTGCCGGCCCTACCCAGAGCGGAAAGACGACCGGGCTGGCCATTCCAGCCATACTTGAATGGGAGGGTCCGGTACTTGCTGCGTCCGTAAAGTCGGATCTTGCTCTCCACACTATTAGCCGGCGCCTACTCCGGGGGCAGGTGTATATTTATGACCCAACGCGCTCGAGCGGGCTTGCTGGTGCTGGGTTCGCTGGTGCTGGGTTCGCTGGTGCTGGGTTCGCTGGTGCTGGGTTAGACAGCGATGCCGGTGCAGTCCCTGGCACGGTCTCTGGCGCAGTCGTCGGCACCGGCGTGGAATGCTTCATGGGTGGCGCTGGGGGTGATTTCGGAAGTGATCTTCTGGGTGGCATCGGAGGCAGTGCTGGGAATGACTCAGTAGACACCGCTGGTGGTAAACCCCGCCAAGGGTGGCCTGATCTGATATGTGGATGGACGCCTCTTGCATATACCCGTGATTGGCAGGGGGCGAGGAAGATGGCTCGGGCGCTCACCGAGGCCGCAAAAAGCTTCACCTCCGGCATGTCTGACGCTGATTTCTGGTATGCGACCGCGATGAAGCTCCTTGCGCCCCACCTGCTTGCTGCCGCTAATACCGGTCGCACCATGGCCGATGTCGTCAGGTGGCTCGATTGCCAGGAGATTGGCGAGGTTGCCGACATCCTGGACATGCTCGGGATCAGCGAGGCATCTACGGCTGCCGAGGCTTCCTGGAGGAGGGAGGAGAAGCAGCGCAGTTCGGTGTACACGACTGCTGAGGCTATCTTGGAGCCGTTCTCAGAGCCTGATATAGCCGCGTCAGAGAAGATGGGCCACATGAATGGTATACCTGATCCACGAGATTTCATAGCCAGCCACGACACCTTGTACCTCTGTGCACCAGCTCATGATCAGAGGCGTTGCCGCGCATTGCTATCCACCGTTGTGAGCCACATCCTGCAGGTGGCCTACGAGCTGTCGCTGGAGAGGGGCTCCCCACTGGACCCACCCCTGCTGGTGGTGGTGGACGAAGCGGCCAACGTGGCCCCTCTGGCCGACCTTGACTCGCTCGCATCCACCGCTGCTGGCCACGGGGTGCAGCTGGTGACGGTGTGGCAGGACCTTGCTCAACTCAATGCGCGCTATGGTGTGCGAGCAGCCAGCGTGATCAACAACCACCGTGCAAAGATGTTCTGTTCCGGAATATCCGACCTTGCGACACTGGAACAAGCGAGCCGGCTCGCAGGCGAGGCAGGTATCAGTTCTACGAGCAGTACATATGACAGATCGGGTCATGCCGGCACCACCCATTCCAGTGTGTACCGGGCGCTACTTCCTGCCGACGCGTTGCGCCGGATGCCGCCCGGCTGGGCTGTGCTCATGTACGGTAACCTCCATCCGGTTGCGCTGAAACTCCGGCCACGCGCGGGTGGTTCCTGATGTCTCCACGGGCAGGAGACGGCTGCTCTGACTTACCCCAGCCAGTGCAGGTACTCGCTAGGAGTGTGAACTATAACCATGCTACGATATACCATGAACACAAGCCACGTACAGTAATTGCCTTACGGCGAGGCTACAAGATATAGGGTTACCGGGTTAACAGCTGGGGGTTCTGACCCACGCTCCTGGGTGTCTGGTGTCAAACGGGCTCTTCGGATTTCAAGGGGGTTGAAAGGTTCTGATATATACTCGTATGATGGAGTCTGACCCGCAGAAGATGGTTGCATTGTTGCTTGGGATCCCTGGGGCGAGGCTCATCGAGCTGCG
>JAKBVZ010000016.1:0-40310 GCA_021841005.1 Actinomycetes bacterium
GCGCAACACACCGCCACCGACGACGTCGCCAGGTGACCCTCGTAACCTGGCCGCCAACCGACGAAGCGATGAGGTCATCGAGTACGTGTCCTAAGGATTCGACGCTCGATCCACATTCCGGACAGGCGACCGGGCAATTATCTGTCTCGATTAGAAGATCCAACGTGTCGGCGGTTTTACGCAGCTCGATGACCCTCGCCCCGGGGATCCTAAGCAACAGTGCAGCCATCTTCTGCGGGTCCGACTCCACCATACGAGTAGATATCAGAACCTCCCAACCCCCTTGAAATCCGAAGAGCTTGTATCTGTCACGTAATGCGAGTGCAGCCTTCCTGTCCAGCATGCGACAACTACTCTGTGCAGGTATGCGCAATGCAAGTTGTTTGGATGGGTAAAGCGTCAGGAAACGAGATGCCGTGGAATCTCGACCAGTCTGGAGCGTAAGTACTCGCCGAGACCCTTCGCCTGGGGATCAGGTCTGGTGGATGAAGCCACTCCTTCTTGCAGGAGTCCGTGGATGACGAAGTTGACGGCATTGATGTTTGGTAATTCGTAGCGGTCCACCTGCAGGTCTCTGGCCTCTTCCAGCAGTTCCTTCAACCTTGTTACGGTGAGGTATCCTGCAAGCCACTCATACCCCAAGGTGTCTCTTGCCCAGAATCCCACGTTGGCATTGGGTCCCTTGTCGCCTGATCGAGCACCGATGATCGTTCCGAGTGGCACCCTTGCATCTTCAGTATGAGCAACTATATCCTCAGTATGAGCAACGCCGGCTGACCCTCCAGCCCGTAGTACTTTCTCCGCGTCTCTGGCTTGTACCCGTTCGATCTCCGCCAGCGGTAGGGTGTGCTCAGGCAACACATCGAGATCTTCCACAGTACCATCGTAATGTACTACCTTCTGGTGTACCCATTGCGGATCGACGAGGGCGGGCCAGTAGATGCCGTAAGCTGAAGCGTCTTGCGGAAGTGATGTCAGGTACAACCCCGGGTAGCCAGCTAGTGCCATCTCGATTGCCTTGGAGGAGAATGCCCGCCCTACTTTTTTGGCATCGACGTCTTTGACGGTGATGCGGAACTCAGCGGTGGATAGCTGATGCGCAGGATAATCGGGATGATCGCAGCGTATAAGCCTCATGTCCATCTCGCCGAAGTCATCCTTCCCGCCTATTTCGTGGAGTACGGTCCGTTCGATGAGTGCGGCCTTACCCTCGATGTCAAGGCCGGTGAGCACAAAGCCGATACTGTTACGCCATCCCCCCAGAAGGTTGATACATACCTTGAGCTTATCGGGGGCCGGGTAGCCCTTCACGCCGCTTATCTTCACACGATCTGTACCCACAGTCTCCAGGCGTATCGTAGAGAAGTCGGCGACTACGTCGGGATTCGCGTAGCAGGGGCCGGCGATTTCGTAGAGGAGTTGCGCAGTGACAGTATCGGGAGTCACCTGGCCGCCGGTACCAACGTGTTTGGTGATTACTGACGTTCCGTCGGAGGCAACTTCGGCTATGGGAAAGCCTGGATGCTCGAGGCCAGGAACTTCCCGGAAGAACGGGTAGTTACCTCCAGTTGCTTGGGTGCCACATTCGATGACGTGCCCTGCGACTACTGCACCGGCAAGGTTGTCCCAGTCTTCGCGGTCCCACCCGTGCCACCACGCGGCTGGCCCTACAACAAGTGATGCATCGGTCACCCTTCCTGTCACGACTACGTCTGCACCCTTGGCTAGGGCGGACTGTATGCCTGATGCTCCCAGATAGGCGTTTGCAGTGATAGAGGGGCTCGTCAAGGTGTCGAGATCCAAGCCGGTGTCCATGTGGCTAAGCGGGTTGCCTGCGCCAATGATATTGTCTACATCTTGCAGGATATCATCTCCATCTACGTACGATATTTTAGCATCCAGGCCGAGCTTTGTTGCCAGTTCCGTCAATCTGTGGCTGAGTCCCGCAGGATTGAGCCCTCCCGCGTTGGCCACCACCTTGATGCCGCGTTCCAAGCATGTTGCCAGCACTTCCTCCATCTGGGTAAGGAAAGTTGTAGCATAGCCCCGTTCGGAGTCCTTGCTGCGTGCTTTCCAGAGGATGAGCATGGTGAGTTCGGCGAGGTAGTCGCCGGTCAGAACATCTATAGGACCATCCATCACCATTTCCTTGGCGGCTGCCAAGCGGTCACCGTAGAAGCCGGAGCAGTTGCCTATCCTTACCGGTCGTGTCCCTCGGTGGTCGTACCTTGCGTTACCGTCCATCGCTCAGGCATTGCCTTCGTCGTTGGACACTACGGCCAAGATCTTGCCGGCTTCAACCTGGTCGCCTACTCCGACGTAGACCGATGTCACCATTCCACTTGTTGGAGAGCGTACTTCATGTGCCATCTTCATTGCCTCGAGAGCGAAGAGCAGATCCCCTTCCTCCACATGCTGCCCTTCGCTTATCATTACTTTGATTACGGTACCGGGAAGTGGCGCTTCCAGGGATCCCAGTTCCAACTCATGTCCGGTGACCGGGAATCGCTCCACCTCTTTGAACACGAGCGATCCATCCGGTCCATCTACATATATCTGGTTTCCTGCCGCATCTACTTGCAAACGCTTCAAAATGCCTTGATGCTCCAGTCTGACTTCTTGCGGTGCAGATGATACGTAGGCGATATCTTGGCATTCCTCACTGTCGACGAATAGCCGTGCCGTTTTACCGTAGCGATCAAACTCGTAGCCGGCGGTGACGACGGTGCCACCGTCCATCTCGTAGTCGACCGACTGTGGTTGGGTAGGCAAGTTGCGCCAGCCTGAAGGTATACGGCGTTGCACCTTTGCGTTTTCTCGTGAAACCGCCTGGGTTGCGAGCGCGGCGGCGAGCGCGTACAGTCTGCTCTGCCCGCCTGGCGCGGTGGACAGGGATAGGTCAGATGGGGCATGCCTGGTCAGAAAACCCGTGTCGATCTGGCCCGCTACCATCTCCGGGTGCCTGAGGATGGCCACCAGCAGGTTCCTGTTGGTGGTGATTCCGTGGATCCTCGCTCGCATCAGCGCAGAGGCGAGCAGTTCCAACGCTTCTTCGCGGGTATTGCCGTGCGAGATGACCTTGGCCAGCATTGAATCGTAGTACGGGCTTACTACCGATCCGCTCGCGACACCTGTGTCTACTCGTATGCCGTTCATTTCGGGTATATCGAAACGGTACAATGTACCGGTGGAAGGCTGCCAGTCCTTCGTGACGTCCTCTGCATATAGCCTCGCTTCCACTGCGTGACCCTTTATGGTGGTATCTGTCGATGCTATGTCGAGCGGCTTGCCCTGTGCTATTTCCAGCTGGAGTCGCACCATGTCTATGCCACAGACCAGTTCGGTAACGGGATGCTCGACCTGTATACGCGTGTTGACTTCGAGGAAGGCGAAGGTACCGTCCTGCAACAGGATGAACTCCACAGTTCCCGCACCTACATACCCTATTGTGGTGGCAGCTTTCACAGCTGCATTGCACAGAGCTTGGCGCAGTGCAGTGTCTACCGCGGGGGAAGGACTTTCTTCGATGATTTTCTGGTGTCGACGTTGTATCGAACACTCTCTTTCGTTGAGGTGTATCACATTACCGTAAATATCCCCTACGATTTGTACCTCGATGTGGCGTGGATCGATTGCGTAGGGTTCCAGGAAGACGGTTCCGTCGCCGAATGCTGATAAAGCTTCTCGGGTTGCTGATGTAACCGCCTCCAGCAGGTCTTCTGGGTTCTCGACCACTCGCATGCCACGCCCACCACCACCGGCTGATGCCTTCACCAGCACAGGCCAAGGGAGATTGCCTGCCTCTTTCAGCAAGTTGTCGATGGACTCTGGGTCCTGCGAGTCTATCGTGGACGCATCTATTGCTACAGTGGGCAGGATAGGAACTCCGGCTTGTGCCATCATGTCCTTGGCGGCAAGTTTCGATCCCATAGCCGCTATCACATCGGGAGGGGGTCCTACGAAGGTGATCCCTGCGTCGCGGCAAGCTACCGCAAAGCGTGAGTCTTCCGACAGGAACCCGTATCCTGGGTGGATGGCATCAGCGCCCGAGCGCTTGGCGGCATCCACGATCTTTTCGATTTGCAGGTAGGTGTCTGTCGCAGCTGTTCCCGGAAGACGGACTGCCACGTCAGCGTCCTTGACGTGGAGGGCCTCTGAGTCTGCGTCGGAGAAGACGGCGATGCACGATATTCCCATGGCGTGTGCCGTGGTCATGATGCGTCGCGCTATCTCGCCTCTATTGGCGATGAGCAGTTTCCTGATGGGGTGGATGATCATGCCTTTCTGGTCGTGAGCGTTGCCGACCTTGCCCTGCTCGCTCATCTTACTTTCGAGTCCATTGCGATACTCCTTGTTACTAATAAGATGCCAGACAGACTATGTGTCCGGCGAAACGGATCAGGCGTACGCCACCGTATGCCATCAACCTTATGGACCTTGCCGGCTTCCCTATACGACGGAGAGGCAGCTCCATAAACTTTGCCTGCTACTTCGTACACTGGACCTTCGTCTTACATACGGAATACGCCATATCCCTTTCCACCCGTGAAGTGTGTATTGTCTATAACGGAAAGGCATATACCCAGTACAGTACGCGTATCGCGTGGATCTATGATGCCATCATCGTATAGGCGAGCAGACAGGAAGAATGGCTTCTCTTCCGCCAGTATCTGGTCCTCGACCATCTTGCGTACGGCTTCATTGGCTTCCTCGTCGAAAGGAACCCCTCTGGATTCCGCATTCTGGCGAGCAACGATAGACAGTACGCCGGCCAGCTGGGCTGCACCCATCACGGAGGAACGCGCCGATGGCCATGCAAAGAGGAAGCGCGGGTTATAGGCTCGTCCGCACATGCCGTAGTTGCCGGCTCCGTACGAAGCTCCGAGGATGATCGTAAGGTGGGGGACCGTCGAGTTCGCCACCGCATTGATCATCTTGGCTCCGTTCTTGATTATGCCTCCCTGTTCGTAGACCTTGCCTACCATGTAGCCTGTGGTGTTCTGCAGGAATAGCAGTGGGGTGTCCGTCTGGTTGGCCAGCTGGATGAATTGCGTGGCCTTTTCGGCCTCTTCGCTGAACAGTACGCCCTGGTGGTTGGCCAGTATCCCGATAGGGTAGCCGTGAATGGATGCCCATCCGGTAACGAGATTGGTTCCGTAGAGTGGCTTGAACTCGTCGAAGCGCGATCCGTCCACTATCCTGGCCATCACTTCCCTGGGGTCGAAGGGCACTTTTGGATCGGCCGAAGCTATGCCGAGAAGCTCCTCGGGATCGTACAGAGGGTCATCTGGTTCCATGGAGGGTCCTGGCCCCTCTTTACGCCAGTTCAGCCTGTATATTATATCTCTTCCTATGCGTATGGCCTCCAACTCGTCCTTTGCGAAATAATCAGCGAGTCCGGATACCTTGGCATGCATGGCCGCTCCACCGAGTTCCTCGTCGTCGGATTCTTCTCCGGTAGCCATCTTCACGAGCGGAGGGCCACCCAGAAATACCTTTGAACGCTTATCTATCATAACGACATAATCGCACATGCCAGGTATATAGGCTCCTCCTGCTGTAGAGTTGCCGAAAACAAGGGCGACGGTAGGCATCTTAGCAGCTGAGCGATTGGTCAAGTCCTTGAACATCCTGCCGCCCGGTATGAATATCTCGCCTTGTGTGGGAAGGTCTGCCCCGCCCGATTCCACAAGATTTATGGTGGGCAGCCTATTTTCCATGGCTATGTCGGCTCCCCTGAAGGTCTTTTTCATTGTGAAGGGATTGGAAGCACCACCCTTGACGGTGGGATCGCTGGCAGTGATAAGGCACTCTACTCCATTTACCACTCCAATGCCCAGTACCGATGACGCACCTACGGCGAATTGGGTACCCCATGCGCTAAGTGGGCAGAGCTCCAGGAAAGCGGAGTCCCTGTCCAGCAGGAGCTCGATCCTTTCCCTGGCTAGCATTTTCCCTCGATTCCGGTGGCGTTGAACGTAGTGTTCACCACCTCCAGCTTTCACTAGGGCCAGTTGCTCATCGAGTTCGCTGAGCGCGCTGAGCATGGTATCCCGGTTTTCCTTGAAGGTATCCGAAGAAGGAGCAAGTCTGGTGGTCAATACATGTGGCATAGTGTCTCTAAGACGTTCATACTAGCGGTGTCGTATGCAGGTGTGCAATATAAGAGACCAATCTTATGACTTCCAAAATACGAAACACCTACCGTATTGCACGGTAGGTGTTTCGATCGCCAGACGCTCCCAAGGGGGGCAAGGAGAGCCTAGCTTTTAGCCGGCAGGAGTCAGGACTTGGGGTGGGTGGCTTCCTGCCGGAATCTATGTACTGCTATCGGATCTTATCAGGATGTGCTGGAAAGCAGCTTCTCTGCGATCTGCCTCTTGGTTGTACGTGCCTGGTGTTGAGCGTATTTCAGGGCGGCCCTAGCCTCGCTGGGCAGTTTCTCCTCTAGTGGCTCGAGGCTTGTATCGATACGATCCAGCACCGCCTCGAGTTTGCTGTCTGCAGCCTTTGCTCTTGCTGTCAGGTCGTGCCTGGCAATCGACAGGGTGTCGGTCAGATTCTGGCTGGGCGACCCGAGACGCTTTGCCAACTCGTTTCGCTTGACCTGGGCACGCTGGACGCCCATAACTCCCAATCCTACAGCTACATAGGCAGCGTTCTTTGCAATTCCTGCAACTTCCTCTTTTAATTCTTTTACTCCAGCCATATCAAACCTCCTTGACATCTTGCCGTTGTCCTGTGCAATGCAACTTGTGCAATGCAACTTTGCACCATGTGCATCATGCACTTAGCATGCATCATGCACAAGGATATGCGAGCCAATCAAGTATCCGGCGGGCAAACCACCTTATTCTGGTTTGCCAGTGGACTTTCCTCGAATGGGGTTACATCCTCTGCTAGCTATTATAACATTTATAATAAACAATTGCAAGCACTTTTGTAAAAAAGGCTGTTACCAGCAATTATGCGGCTCCTAGCTCCTTGTCGATCTATCTACTGGAGGCAATTCCCGCGCTCACCATATGCCTTTGCCTTACTGGTTGGCTGTTCAGCCTGCTCGATCTGGGCGTTTCCCGGTACAAAGTGAACGAGCCGGAGCGTGACATCAGCAGCCGTCAGTGGCCGTGGTGCCACTTTCTGACTATGGCGTGAAACGTTCAGAGCGTATTATTGCTAATGTGCTGCTCGTGATGGTGATGCGCTTTGGCTGAGCATGAAGCAGCAACAAGTCCTCCTGATAAGGCCAGGTTGGCGCGCGCGAAGTCACGTCGGCCAGGCACTTACGCAGTTGGTGCCTCAAGTCATTCCGGTCCTTCCGGAAGCGACAGGTTGGCGTATGCCGGCCCAGCTTATGATATAGTATCGCAGCCTGATACTTCCTTGGATGCAGCCATCTCCCAGGACGCTGCGCCGTTACCGTCAGTGGTGGCAGTGGTGGTGGCTCACAATCCAGGCGAATGGTTTGAGGAAGAGCTGCAGTCCCTGGCAACTCAGGACTACCCTGAGCTGGTCGTGTTTGTGGTGGACTCTGCCAGCCGGGAGCCAGTGGCTGCCAGGGTTGCGGAGGTGCTCCCACAGGCTTATGTCATTCGTTCGGAAGAGAATGCTGGCTACGCATCTGCTATCAATCTGGCGGTATCCAAGGTGGAAGGTGCCCAATATCTCCTGCTATGCCACGATGACGTTGCCCTGGAACCTGATGCGGTGCGCAAGATGGTGGAAGAGAGCTATCGATCGACGGCAGGCATAGTGACACCGAAGATGCTGGAGTGGAGTCACCCATCTGTACTTCTCCACCTCGGGATGACGGTAGACCGTTGCGGGGTGGCGGTTGAGAGGGTGGAGGACGGCGAGGTGGATCATGGCCAGCACGATACCGCGGTGGAGGTGTTTGCAGCACCGGGAGGATGCATGCTGGTTCGCAAGGACCTGATGGATGCAGTCGGCGGCATGGATGGATCGATCAAGGCTATGGGCGACGACATCGATTTTTCTTGGAGGGTGAGGATTGCGGGAGGTCGCGTGGTTCTTGCCCCGCGGGCCAGGGTACGTCATCTGGAGGCCATGACTTCCAATTTGCGTCCTTTCGATGCAGGGCCGGATGACCTCCCTGTGTTGCAGAAGCGCCATGAGCTGCAGGCGGTTCTCTGCTCATACGATATTCCCCATTCCCTACTGGTTATCCCGCAACTTGTCCTGCTGAGTCTGGTCGAGATGGTGCTTTCGTCCATAGGCGGCCAGCACTCCCGGGTGAGAGCGATCGCGAGCGGGTGGTGGTGGGTCTTTACGCACTTGTCCAGCATCCGGGAGAAAAGGGACGAGATACATGCCGTCAGGAGGGTGGATGATTCTCAGCTGCGGCGATACCAGCTCCGGGGATTGGCACGCGTCTCGGCTTATGCCCAGAGCGTGTCGCTCCATGGGATAGGCAGTGCTCACCTTGCCAAACCTCCTGCGGTACGTGGGTCGGATGAAGATCCCTGGTGGGCGCCCTGGCGCAGGAAGCTTCCTGCCGTCACTTGGCTTCCTGCCGTCGTGGTGATCGCTTATGGATACAGAGGCATAGCGCTTCATCATCTGCCGACCGTCTACCAGTTGCTGCCATTCCCCGGATGGGCTGTTATGCTGCATCATTTTTTCTCCGGATACAGCGTAAGTGGCCTCTCGACACCGGCTCCTGTATCTCCGTCGGCTCTTGTGCTTGGATTGCTGTCCCTGCTTTTGGGGGGTTCTCCTGCCTTGGCGCAGAAAGTATTTCTGTTGGCGCTGGTACCAGTAGGTGTATGGGGCATCTGGGTGGCATCCAGGTCCATACGCAGCCGCCTGGCAAGGACCGTCCTATCGTTGAGCTACCTGTTCATTCCTCTTGCATATGGTGACATCTCCGGCGGGAAACTGGAGGACCTTGTGGCTTACGCGGGAGCGCCATTCGTGGTTGCTGTAGTTGTAAGGGAGTTCAACAGTGCAAGCAACGGATCCTCTGTGGCGCCCGTTCACTGGTGGATACACTGGTGGATGCCGCCCGCCGGGAGCATCGTCAGGGTGGCTCTCGTGACTGCTCTTTTCGCGATGTTTGTTCCTGGCCTGCTTTTTGTCCCGCTGGTGGTGGCAATAGGGTTGTTTGCGGGTCGCATGGTGATAGGAGGATGGCTTGGCACTGAGGTGCTGGCTGGCGAGAATATGCGTATAGGGAAAGATGCAGGGAGTGGAGCAGGTGATGGCGCTGGCGATACGGGAGTAGATGCGGGCATCAATGCAGGTGCAGGTGCAGGTGCAGGTGCAGGTGCCGCGAGGGAGGCGCTGAGGCCTCTCCTCTCCTGCGTCACGGGGGCGGTCTTTGCCTTTGTCCTGCTGGCGCCTTGGTCGCTTGTTTCGCTGGTAAGTTCCGGCACGTCGGCTGTTACGGGTGTGCATCCCCTGGCATCCTTGCCAGGTGTGAGATGGATCGATTTGATGAAGTTAACCGAAGGTGGTTTTCCGGCTGGGCTGCTCTCCTACGGGTTCGCATTGCTGGCGCTTGCTGCAGTGCTCACGGCCTCGCACAGGTGGAGGTTGCGAGGAATTGTGTCGGCATGGTCTGTGGCCATCCTGTCGTGGATGGTCATATGGCTGTCCGGGCGAGGATGGTTGGGCGCATTCCGGATACCTTCTGGCGTGCTGTTGGCTGTTGCAGGCGTCTCCTTGTGCCTTGCCATAGGGTTGGGGTTCGATGGTCTGGTGGAAAGGTTCCATGCGATGCAGGACGCTCAGAATGCCCGGGTAGGCCAGACTCGCAACCGGAGATGGATGGGTGTAGCCGGGGCAGCGGCCGCGGTGCTGCTGGTGCTCATCGCATGGCCTGTGATCGCCTTTTCCGCCAGTGGCCGCTTTGGACTTCCAGCTACAGGATACCGCAGTGCTGCTCCGCCGGCGGCTGTACGTGGAACCAGCCGGACGCTCTGGCTGGGTAGCCCCGAGGTGCTGCCGTCGGCAAGCTCGGTCCTTATTCCTGGGCTCGCTTATACGGTCACACCAGGATGGACGGCCAGCGAGCTGTCCTTATGGAGTTCCAGCCGGGCGGATGCCTTGCCAGGCGTAGTGAGAGATATGAAGCTTGTGCTCGCGCACAAGACCGCCACCCTTGGATCGCTGATATCTCGCTATAATATACATTATATAGTTGTGGCATCAGCTCTTGCGCCGATCATACCTGGTGTCCAGGATCCACCTTCGATAGGGACGGTTCCGGGCGTCGTCAACGGACTGCGTTTCCAGAGTGATCTTTCGGAACTGGTCGGAACCAGCGGTTACCAGGTGTGGGTCAATACAGAGCCGTTGCACGCCCACTCACCCGGTCCGAGTTCGCCATGGTACATGGCTATGCTCGCAATTGCACAGCTTGTACTTTGGGTACTCTGCCTATTGTATATTGCATCCTTGCGCCGTCGCCGGAGGGTCTCGAATGCGTAATAGCCACATAGCTTCTACGAAAGATGGCAGTTCGCTGGCTACGTCATCACTATTGAAACCTGCAGTACTCACGCTGTCATTGCTGAAATCAGGTGAACTGCGCCTGCGGATTGCCGTGGTGCTGGCGATCGTGGTAATTGTTGCCGGCATCGGCTTGGTGGATGCCAATGTATCGAGGGCGCCCGTAGGTCCGTTACCGGGATCCGGTGGAGGTGCTGCTTCTGCAGTGGTGGTAGCCGGCGCGGCCCAGTCTGTCGAATGGTCCTGCCCAGGAGGGTCGGGGAGTTCCGGCCCGGCTCCTGCGAGTATCGTGCTCACCTCTTCGAGGCCCATTCCCATGCCGGCTAGAGTCAGGGTGGTCTCCACCGCCGGGCTGGAGAGGTTCAGCAGTGTTGTGGTGCCGCCGTATGGGCAGGTATCAGTTGACCTCGCCGGCATTCTGAATGGTCCGTTCCTCGGTGCTTATGTTCTGGTAAACGGGGGAGGGGTGGGAGTCAGCGAGGTGGATTCCGGGTTTACCGGGTGGTCGGCAGCCCCATGCGCTTCCCATGGAGCGGATCAGTGGTACTTTGCCGACGGATCTACGGCAGGTGGAGATCGGCTGTTCCTGGAGCTTCTCGATCCAGGAACGACTCCCGCTGTGGTCAACCTGTCGTTTGGTTCTGCCGTATCCGGCGAGATGGTTTCACCGGCAGCTTACCAAGGTATTGTAGTGCCACCAACCGGGCTGGTAGTGGAGAACTTGGGACATCATGCGGTGTCCAGGGTGCCGCTAGCCACAGTAGTGAAGGCCACTTCTGGCGTGGTAACAGCAGCAGAGTTGCAGGTTGGCTCTACTGGTGGATCGACGATTCCGGCAGGCGGCATGGCACTTACCCTTGGTTCACCATCTACGGCCAGGAGATGGTGGTTCCCGGTGAACTGGGACCAGGTCGGGTCGGTGGTGGCATTTCACGTATTCAACCCAGGGGATACGACCGTGAAAATGTCTGCGATCTTTACCTTCAGTGGAGGAAAGGTAGGCCCTCTCGGACTCATCGTAAAGCCACGGTCCATTTACACCATGCTTGCCAACGACATCCCTGGATTGCCACTGTCGACCCCATATGAGCTGAGGCTGAAGGTTACCCATGGTACGGGAGTTATGGCCGACAGCTCGTTGCAGGCGCCTCCATCAGCTTCACCAAAGCCTCTTTTCGGCATAGTGCCGTCGTTCAGTAACGGTGCGCGGAGATGGTTGATACCGAAATTGCCATCTCCTGCCACCGGAGAGGTGGCCATAGGGATAGCCGACCTGGCAAGGAAGCCTGCCCATGTCACGGTAAAACTGCTTACCCAGGGTGAAGCGGCTGGGATTGTCTATAAGGCTGCATCGAGTTCAGGCGCCGGTGGCACGGTTGACGGGCTGCGGCATAGTGGCCGCAGCGGACGGCACCCTAGCGAGCTAGGTGCCGGTGGTGGTACGGTTGTGGCCAGTCAGGTGGTGAAAGGGTCTATGTCGCTGGTGATGGTGGCAGGAAAGACTCTGTCCTCGTCTGCCGGCTCGTCGGTACTGATCGTTCAGGCCAGCAGACCGGTCGCGGTGGTGGTGGACGTCGAACCGTCTGGTATCTTGGGAGCTGTCACGATTCCGGCACTGATGATGAGTCCATAGCTGCGGGCAAGGCCACCCGCTGGATGTATCAGGGTATCGCCGTTTTCATCAGCTGTAGCCGTCAGCCATTGAGCGTCGGCTTGCCTGCTGGTCCGACGAGCTTCATCCTGATGGATCATGTAGCTCTCATGTAGAGCCACACTGCCAGCGGTATCGAAACTATCAGGATGCCTGCAATCCACGCCAGCGTTTCCAGCAGTGATACCTGCAGCGCACCTCCTGAGAGCAGCACGCGAAGTGTATCGACGGCATGCGTGACCGGATCGGCTTTTGCAAATGCTTGTAACCATCCGGGCATGGATGCCACGGGTACGAAAGCGGAACTGGCGAAAGTCAGGGGCAGTATCCATACGAAGCCGGCTGCCTGGGTGGACTCAGGGTCACCGGCCATCAGGCCTATGACGGCTGAAATCCATGAGAAGGCAAGGCCGAATGCGACCACCAGTACAAGGGCCACCACGAAAGGGATGACGCCGTTATGGAATCTGAAGCCGAGCAGTGCTCCTACGCCGCTCATCAGTAGGACGACACCGACATTGCGCACCGAGTCCGACATGGTTCTACCTGCGAGTACGGCCATGCGGGCCATAGGCAGCGACTTGAATCGGTCAATCATTCCCTTGTCCATATCTTCCGATATCCCGATACCCGTCTGGGTGGAGCCGAAAACTGCAGCCTGAATGAATATACCGGGCATCAGGAAATCTATGTACGCCTGATGGATAGCAAACTTGATGATTCCTCCAAAGACGTAAGTGAACAGCAGCACAAACATGACTGGCTGTACGGTGTTCCACACTATTAGGTTGGGCAGGCGTATATAACGGAGGAGGTTCCTATGCATTACCGCCATGAAGTCGCCCACGAACGACGATATACGCTTGCTGATAGGCGGTATATGAGCGACATCGTGCAAAGTCTTTGCCGCAGTCGCCTGCCCTGCTCCCAGTGCCGCTCCTGCTCCCAGTGCCGGCGTGCTTTCAGTGGTTGTGCCGATCTGTGTGGGGTCGAGCGTGACGGTCTGCGCCCTTGCGCCCTCCATCCAGTTGTTCCCTTGCACGTCCCCCGTGCCGTGGCCGGTGAGGGTGAGGAATACATCATCCAGGCTCGGGCGGTGCAGCGCTATGTCCGCAAGCACGATATCCCTGTCGTCCATGGCTCGGATCACTCCGGCCACCTGCTGGCTGCCTTCGTGCAACGCCACCGATAGCTTGCCCTCTGCAGGATCGGTCCCGTGTAAATCGATCGAGTGTATCGACCCGAGTACGGACAACGCTTGGTCGACCTGGGATACATCTTTGAGCTGCATCTCCAGGATGTCGTTCCCGACCATCGATTTGAGCTGTTCCGGAGTACCCCTAGCGATGATCAGCCCGGAGTCCACAACCGCTATATCGTGAGCCAGCCTATCTGCTTCCTCCAGGTACTGGGTTGTGAGCAACAGGGTGGTTCCCTCGTTTACAAGCCCTTCGATTATTTCCCACAGGGATGTACGGCTCAGCGGATCGAGACCGGTGGTAGGCTCGTCTAGGAAGAGTATCTGAGGATCGCCTATGAGGCTGGCTGCAAGATCAAGGCGCCTCCGCATACCGCCTGAGTACGTCTTCACCGTCCTGCCGGCGGCATCGCTCAGCGAGAACCGTTCGAGCAATTCGTCTGCACGTTTACTGGCTTCTTTCGATCCGAGATGGTAGAGCTTCCCTATTATTTGCAGAGACTCGCGACCGGTCAGGTGATCGTCGAGAGCCATGTCCTGCCCGGTGAGCCCTATGTGTGACCGAAGCGCTCTTGCCTCCTTGACGACATCGAAGCCAGCCACTTCGGCATATCCCCCGTCGGGTTTCATCAGCGTGGTCAGTATCCTTACTGCCGTCGTCTTACCTGCACCGTTCTGGCCAAGTAAGCCGAGCACCGTCCCTTTAGGCACATCCAGGTCTATTCCTTTAAGGGCTTGCACGGACTTGTAGGATTTGGTCAGACCTTCGACGAGTATCGCTGGGCGGTCAGAACGGCCTTCACCCGCATGCGTCCAAGCCGTCTTCGCGTTTACTGAAACCATCAAACCACTACACTACTTTCCAGCATCCATCGCAAGTTCCCATGTACAAAATAGTATATACCTATAAAAGTACTCTTGTTGCACCGGAGAGCAGTTTTGGCCACTGTCGAGCGTTGCCAAGTCCAGTGCTCAGCGGTTCCTGCGGACGAGCAGCAGCCGCCTGCGTACAGCGAGGCCCAGCCAGCCGAGCACGCCTAGACCGGAGAGCGCGACGCCTGCACTACCTGCAGGAGTTGACCCGTAGTGGAGGGTCACCTCGTGAGAGTGAGGTATGACAACCATGAAGTTGGGTACGGCCCGGTACGGTCCGGAAGCTCCCGTTGCGTGCCAGGCGGGATAGTAAGACACGTCGACGACTACCGGTACTCCTACCTTCGATACCGTGAAGCTGATGGTGCTCGTTCCCATGCGTATGCCGGTTACCTTGTCTGGTGGTAAGGAAGTGCCGGAGGGCCATGTTGGCGACGACCGAGCAGGGGATGGCAGGTTGCCCGACAGCAGGTACGTGTTCCAGTCCTTTGGGGTGTCGAACCAGCGCAGGGAGATGGGTAACCATGACGTAGGCGATGCTCCGGTATCCCGCAGCACCACGGGCATCCGTGTCAGTGCCTTCACAGGCGCTGCATGGTGTACGAGGTATACCTTCCAGGTGGTGTCGAGCATGCGGCCATTATATTCAGAGCGCCATGGCCCGCTCGTGGCCACCAGTGATAAGTTGTGATCGGCCTTGGCCGCTGCCTGAACGCTGGGAGAGGAAGCCATGAAGTATCGTACGCCCATCATTTGCAGGTGCTCGATTCCCAACTCCATATTGAAAGGGCCGTAAGGCAGGCCAGCCATGGCATCGGATGGAGCAGGGGACAGCTCGGACTGGACCATGAAGTAGTACGGAGTGGTGGGGGAAGATTCGAAGAGTAGCCCACCCAGCGATCCCATACAGTAGTGAGTCCAGTACGGCAGGGTGAATAGCGCTTCGGTGGTTCCGAACCTGTTGAGGGAGTGGCTGTACTCCCACATGGCTTGTCCGCATCCGTACCTGCTGCCTATTCTGGACATTTCCTGCATGAGGCCGTGGAACTCGGGCCAGGCGGGTTTCGACTGGTAACCGGAGTAGTTCCATGCTGCCCAATCGGTTACATTGTTGTGCTCGATGTGCACCACGTTGAACAAGTCCACTCCACTCGAAGTTGGGCTGACGAGTACCGAAGGCAGCACTACAGCCAGGCAGAGGGCCGTGGCAGCTATGGGAGCTCCTATCTCTCCCGGTCTGCGCGGTACGGACCTGTAGCGTTCCATGCGTTCTATGAAACGCCTTGTAAGATGCTCGGGGCGCCTGTACGATACGGTTCTCCATCGTTTCCATAGCTTGGCGGCGGCTACGCCCAAATATGCCGTGGCGTAACCAGCCATGAGATACATGCAGAGGAGCCACACCGGGATCAGGCGTTCGTTCCACAGTTTTCCCTGCGGATCAAGCACGAAGCCTACGGCAAAAATGGCTGCCAAGAGACTAAGCAGCATTGCCGGACGCGATCTCTTGACCACAGCGAACACCAAGCCGGCCAGCGCAAGCCATATTGCCCAGCGATCTGCCACGGGATAGAGCATCTTCATGAAATGGGTGGTATTCACGTAACCCATGCTTGTCGTGTATGACTGGTATGCCACAAACGGCAACTCCCAGAATCCCGCCAGGAGGGCCGCCACCCCGCCCGTCGAGACTACCCACCAGGTCCTGCGAGCGGATGGCCTGCACAGAGCGAGCGCTGCGAGCATGCCGGCTGTCACAAAAAGTGCTGCAACCAGGTGGCTCAGCACGCATATCGCCAGGATCAGCGCCGTAATCGCCCTGTACCGTCCCGTGCGCAATCCCCTGAAGGTGAGACCCAGTACGATGAGCGCAAGTGCCATTCCAAACGAGTAGGAGTATTCCCCGGCAAAGGTGGAAAAGAGATTGCCCCCGAGAATCGTGAAGCTCTGGTCGAACAGGAAGGGCAGGGTGAAGACCCCAAGCACTGCAGGATAGGGTCGTTCCATGCCCGCCAGCCGCCCGAATGCGTAAGCTGCGGGGGGGAGCATCAATGACCCAGCTATGGTGGCGAGCTTGAACGCTACTGCATAAGGGATCACGTAACCGGCTATGGCCGCCAGCAGATCGGGGAAGATGAAGTAGAATGAATAGATAGGCATTCCATCGAACCACCAGGGGTACCAGCCGGTGAGGTGAAAGTGGGTGAGCAGGTGACTCGCCATCCACGAAGCCATTATGACGTGGGCCCCGGTATCCCCTCCAGTGTCAGTGGTGCTGGAAAGCAGTAGCGCAGGATGGACCTGCCAGAGGACTATCCCCACCGTGGTTGCGAGTGCAACCCACGTTATGGTCCGTGCGAGAAGAGGGGTGCGCGGCCAGGATCTGCGTTTCATTACCGAGGCTGTGACACCGTTACGGCTATGGCAACCATGGCCACAAGATTGAAGGTGGCATGGGCGAGGATTGTGGGGCCTATGCGCCGCACCCTATATGCGATAGCGCAGAGCACCACCCCGAATGAGGCGAGGCCGAGCAGCTGCAACGGTTCGAAGTGCGCAAGACCGAAGAGGATGCCTCCGATGATGATGGCCGTTGCAGGCCCTGCGCGCTTGCCGTTGCCGGCGAAGAGGGCCAGCAGGGAACTGAGAAGCAGCCCCCGGAAGAAAAGTTCCTCGATCACCGGAACTACTATCACTACGAGTGCTGCGACTACTACAAGATCGTAGCCATGGAATCCTCCAGTCAGCTCGTGGGCAGGCGCCGACAGCTTGCTGGACAGGTTGTGAAAGACCATCCTCATGGGTATGTACAGAGCTGGAATGAGGACAACCTGGGAGAGCAGGCCCGTTGCGGGCCCGATGGCCAGATCGATAGGTTTGAAGGACAACCCCATATCGTTGCGGATACGGCCAGTTCCGAATGCCTTGCTTGCCAGTGTCACCGCTCCGGCAAAACCTATCCATATGCCCACCAGCTCGGTTACGATCATCCAGGCCGGCGGTGACGTGGAGCCGATCAGCTTTCCCAGGCTGCCTTCCTTGCCCAGTACCAGCGCCACTACTGCAACCAGCAACCCTGAGATGACCTGGCCTACGACGAATCCTGCTCCTGCCAGGCCCAGCCAGATCAAGGCCTGGCGCCGCTTAAGCGATCCGTTGGACCGAGGGTTTGCCGGCACACGGTTTACCGGTTCCTGCCCTGGCCATCCGCTCGGCGCCCCAGCCAATGACTGATTCCCCGGCTGTCCAACCTCCGGTTGGTTCATGGATGCTTCAGCCGGCAACTGGCGTTTCGGTTCCCCGGCTGGCAAAGCACCATTATCTCGATTGGCTTCCTCCATGATCATCCAGGATAGTCCAATGCCCATCCTGCAGCTCCATCACCGCGTCTTTGCTAATTGAATGAACGGCGCATATGCCTGCAGATGCCCGATTAATCGTTGCACGGTAGCATCCACTGCCGGTCTTATAAGCGATGAGATGCTGTAAAATAGGGCTTAGGTTCCTCCTGCGTACCTGCAGGGTCTGAATAGGCATACTATGGATAATTAATGAGTTCGCTACCACCAAACAAACGCCAGCAGAGATTCTCGCCATTACAGCAGGGCGGTCAGGGCAACCAGCCCGCGCAGCCCAATCAGAGCTGGCGATGGGTCTTCCCGCTATTGATACTTGTGGTGCTTGTCGTACTTTTCCTGCCCTCACTGAAGTCGGGTCCGGCTCCCAAGCAGTTGAACTACACAACGTTTCTATCCGACGTGACGCATAAGCAAGTTGCAACCGCCACCGTCAACAACAACAATGGCACGGTTACCGGGAATCTGCGCAATGGACAGAGCTATACGGTTACGGGTCCAGAACCTTCGGTCAGCGCCGATCTCCAGCTAATGCAGAAGAATGGAGTGGCTACCAGTTTTGTCACACCCAGCCCGAGCCTACTGTCGACGCTGTTGCCCGACATCATCTTCATTGGTTTGATGGTTGCCGTATTCATCTGGATAATGCGCCGGGCACAGGGCCAGATGAGCGGTGTGATGTCCATAGGAAGATCCAAGGCACGTGTATACAGTGCCGATCGTCCAAAGACCACGTTCAACGATGTTGCAGGTTATCCAGGGGTGAAGACCGAAATCTCAGAGGTGGTCGACTTTCTCAAATTTCCGCAACGATTTGCTGAGGTCGGCGCTCGTATTCCTAAGGGAATACTTCTCGTGGGTCCTCCAGGCACAGGTAAGACCTTGCTGGCCAGAGCCGTGGCGGGCGAGGCAGGGGTGCCTTTCATGTCTGTAAGCGGGTCCGATTTCATGGAGATGTTTGTAGGGGTGGGAGCGAGCAGGGTGCGTGACCTCTTCGGTACCGCTCGCAAGCAGGCTCCTGCCATAATCTTCATTGATGAGATAGATTCGATAGGCCGCAAACGCGGTGCAGGATTGGGTGGCGGGCATGACGAGCGGGAGCAGACGCTCAATCAGATACTCTCCGAGATGGACGGTTTCGATCCGGCGGAAGGTATCGTGATCATCGCAGCGACCAACCGTCCCGATATTCTCGACCCAGCCCTTCTCCGGCCTGGCAGGTTTGATCGCCAGATAGTCGTACCCCTTCCCGATCTTGAAGAGCGCCTTCCAATCCTCAAGGTTCACTGCAAGGACATGAAGATAGGTCCTGACGTGGACCTGGAGACGGTTGCCAGGGGAACACCCGGAATGAGTGGTGCAGATCTGGCCAACCTGGTGAATGAAGCTGCGCTATATGCCGTACGAAGGGGGTCTCCGCAGATCGAGATGGAGGATTTCGAGGTCGCGCGCGACAGGGTTCTTATGGGGCAGCGCAGGGAGAGCCTGGTGCTCTCCGATGAGGAAAAGGAACGGGTGGCGTATCATGAGGGCGGTCATGCCGTGCTTGCTTATGTCCTTCCGCACGCTGACCCTGTCCACAAGGTATCCATTCTCCCTATGGGCATGGCGCTCGGAGTCACCCAGCAGCTACCAGCCGAGGAGAGGCATCTCTATCCAAGAGAGGTGATCGAAGATTCTCTCGCCGTGAGGATGGGAGGCAGGGCTGCAGAACTCATAGTATATGGCGACCTGTCCACGGGTGCTGCCAACGATCTGGTCGGCAATACTGAATTGGCCCGGAAGATGGTAAGGGAATGGGGGATGAGTTCCGAACTCGGTCCCATGGCTTGGGGATCGCAGGGCATGGTCTTTCTTGGCGAGGATCTTATGCATTCAAGAGACTATTCGGAGGATACGAGCAGAGTCATAGATGCAGAGGTGGCCAAGATACTGCGTGAGCAGGAAGAGCGGGCCGAACGCTTGCTCACTACGCATCGCAAGGGATTGGATGCGGTTGCCCATGCACTTCTGGAGAAGGAGACCATCGATGGCCAGGAGGTTGGGTTCCTAGTCGACGAGGCTTATGGAAGGCCGGTGCATCCCGGTGACGGGCATGTATCGGGCGAGGTCGGCACGCTGTTCAAGTCCAGGCCTGAGTCCAAGTCCAAGTCCAAGTCCAAGTCTGAGTTCGAGCATGAGTCCAAGTCCAGTGTGGCTGGCGATGGAGTGGCTGGCGATGGCATTCCCGATGCTGCAGTGGCTGGCGATGGAGTTCCAGATGGTCCTGGCTCAGACGGCTCTGAGGTACCTGGTGTGGCAAGCGGCAGTGAGGTGAATGAGGTTGGTGGTCGTTCCAGGTCACCAGGTCCATAGCGTACAGTGGAGTGGCCAGCTGCTCACGAGAGCAAGGATCGACGCCCGAGGAAATCGTGTCTTAGATGGCACTTAGGAGGAATGGTATTACCGGGGTTACCGGCTTACCAGCTGTTTGCCTGCTTCTCCGGTAACAGATCGGTGATCATCTCGCGTAGAGCGTTCGGCAGCTCTTCTCGGTTGCTGATCACCGCCACTATTTGATGGGCGCTTTCTTTGTAGATTGCCTCGGGGTAGAGGCGCGCCAAGCGTACTTCTGCAGAGGCGAGCAGAGATACTGGCGAGATTCGTGCAACATAGGCCTTCCTGCCTGGCCTGCCCAGTGTGTTGCCGGCCCGCTGCTTCGCCGTGGCGCCGGTTGGCTTGCTCGCCAGCATCAGCCTGGTCTGTTCCGGGGATGCGTGGGTGACGGTGACATCTGATATTCCTCTGCCGATGCAAGCCACTTTCAGCCTGGCGACTTCGAGGAGCACTAGTGCGCTATCTGGAATAGGTCCGAATCGATCCGTCCATGATTCCTGGATATCGTCTATTGCTTCATAGGTGAGAGCACCTGCAAGTTTCCGGTAAGCCTCGAGACGGATATCGTCCCTGGCTATGTAACTCGATGGTATGGATGCCTTGATTGGCAGGTCAATCGCCACTTGGGGGAGCACTCTTCCCGGCTCCCCTTTTATCTCCGAGACGGCCTCAGCAACCATCTGGACGTACAGGTCGTAGCCGACGGCAGAGATATGGCCGCTCTGATCCCGACCGAGCAGGTTGCCGGCGCCTCTGATTTCCAGATCCCTCATGGCTATCTTGAATCCGGCTCCCAGCTCGGTATTCTCTCCAATGGTTCGTAGGCGCTCGTATGCGGTTTCGCCAAGAGCTTTCTGCCTGGGATAGAGGAAGTAAGCATAAGCACGTTGCCCGGCCCTACCTACACGCCCTCTAAGCTGGTGCAACTGACCCAGTCCGAGCCGATCAGCCCTGTCCACCACCAGCGTAGATGCTTCCGGCACATCTATACCTGACTCGATTATGGTGGTGGCGACGAGTACGTCGTACTTACGCTCCCATACGTCTATCATTACCTTTTCCAGCACGGATTCATCCATCTGCCCGTGCGCCACCGCTATACGGGCAACGGGCACCAGGTATCTCAATCGTTCTGCAACAAGATTGATGTCATGCACATGGTTGTGAACATAGAACACGAGACCCTCTCTCAGCAACTCTCTCCGGATGGCCTCCACTACGGCTGATTCATCGTATTCACCTACATACGTGAGTATTGGCCTGCGTTCCACTGGCGGGGTATTGATCAACGACAGTTCCCTTATGCCGGTGAGTGCCATTTCCAGTGTTCGAGGTATAGGGTTTGCAGTGAGCGTTATCATGTCCACGCCCTTTGCGATGCGTTTCAACGCTTCCTTGTGCGTAACGCCGAAGCGTTGTTCCTCGTCGACAACCACAAGCCCGAGGTCCTTAAACTTCACGCCTTCTTGGAGCAGCTTGTGCGTGCCTATGACCACATCGGTGCTGCCGCTTGCCAAACCGGCAAGCACATGTCGCGTTTCACTGCTGGTGGAAAAGCGCGACAGCGTATCCACCCGGATCGGGAAGGATGCGAGACGTTCCTTGAAGTTCTGAGCATGCTGCTGGCCTAGCAAGGTTGTAGGGACCAGCACTGCAGCCTGCTTGCCATCCTGGACCGCCTTGAAGACGGCCCTTAATGCGACCTCAGTCTTGCCAAAACCGACATCGCCACAGATGAGCCTGTCCATAGGCCGCGGCTGTTCCATGTCGGCCTTGATCTCATCTATGGCGCGCATCTGATCAGGGGTCTCAGTAAAGGGGAATGAGTCCTCGAACTCCCGCTGCCAGGGCGTATCAGGTGAGAATGCATATCCTTCCGCCTGTATGCGTTCCTTGTAGAGTTCCACCAGATCGACTGCGATCTCATGCACCGCAGCTCTAGCACGGGAGCGGGTCCGTTCCCAGTCAGACCCGCCAAGCCTGCTTAGAGTGGGGGCATCTCCGCCAGTGTAGGGAGTGAGTAGCCCGATCTGGTCCACTGGCACGTATAGCTTGTCGTCACCTTTGTATCTGAGCAGCAGGTAGTCGCCCGAACGACCACCCACGGTGCGTGTGGCCAGACCTTCGTAACGGGCGATGCCATAATCTCGATGCACGACATAACCTCCCGGGGTCAATTCATCGAAGAACGCGCCGTCATCTGACCTACGCGGTCTTGGCGCCGGCATCCTGGTGTGTCGCCGTGCTGCGCGGTGCCCGCTCAGGTCCTCTTCGGTAATGATTGCCAGCTTTTGCTGTGCCATTACCACTCCGTGCTCTAATGGAGCAACCGCCAGGTAAATGCCAGGTCGGATCATGTTACTGTCAGGGGTGTGGATTATTTTTACAGGGACGTTACCGTACCCTGATTCGACGATGCGCTCCATCATCCTCTCGGCTGATCCTCTGCCATGCGTGGCAATCACGACCCTGAAGCCACTCTTGACCATCCCTTCCAGTTTGGCTACGAGAGCTTCCGGGTCACTCTGCGCCACATCCACCGTCCTTGCGCCGGTATCCGTGACCGTGGGACCTGGGGATACTGTGTAGATGCTTGCAACGCCGGCTCTCGACCGGGCAAAAAGCCTTTCGTAAGGTAGATGCAATTTCGGTGTCTCGCTGTCGCCATCTCTCTCCTCGCCTCCCTCGCTGTCGCCGTTGCGGGCGTGTTCCTTCCTTCCCGTTACCCATGTCGACGAGAGGGCTTGTGCGATGGCATGCTCGTCGTCGTTCACCTCTATGGCTTTACCCATCAAACGGTTGGGATCGACCAGGGTGGTCAGGGTATTTGCGCTGCACATATCCGTTACCAGCTTCTCGTCGGTGGAGAGCCACGGCATCCACGATTCCATGCCGTCAAAGAGTTGTCCGCTGGATATGCGCTCGAACTGAGAGCGTGCAAAGCTGGCTTTTCCAACCAGTTCCCGTGCGCGCTCGCGCACCTCATCTGTTGCAAGCATCTCCCGCGCAGCAAACACCAATATATTGTCTAAAGAGTTCCTGGAGCGCTGATCGCCGGGGTCAAAGTAGGCGATCCGTTCAACTTCGTCCCCGAATAGATCCATCCGTACTGGAGCAGGTGAGATGGATGGGTAGATATCCAGGATGCCTCCCCTGATGGCGAACTCTCCCCGGTGCTCCACCAGATACTCGCGGCGATACCCCATGGCGGCAAGTCGTGATGCAGTGCTTTCGAGGTCGATGCATTGTCCAACCTTGATTTGCAGAGGTTGTGCAGCTTCGATGGGGCCAAGTCTTTGCAATGCGGCCCTTACCGGTGCAACCACCACCCGGACAGGTACAGGTACAGGTGCTGTGAACCCAATTCGATCTTGCCCGGACGGCGACCCTCCGAGCCGCCAGATGACCTCCAAGCGTTTTCCCATGGTTTCCACTTGCGGGCTTACCCTCTCGAAAGGCAGTGTATCCCAAGGCGGGAAAAGCCTGACCACTTCTTCGCCAGCATAGATGGCGCAGTCATGGGCTATCTGTTCTGCTTCCCCGGTGGTCGGAGTGACCACCAGCACCGTTTCCCAAGCTTCATGGGCTACGGCTCCAGCAACCAGTAGGGCAACGGCGCAAGACGGCGCGTAGATATTCCGGCCATCGAAGAGCGCACCCATCTTTGCCATTTCGGGAATGGCTGCCAATCGTTCCATCAGGTTCACCTATAGGAGGTTAGCCGGTGTCGTAGCGTGCTTGATACCCACCCGATACTTAACCTGGTGTAGTAGCTGTTTGCAGTCGCCGCCCAGCTGCACGAATGATGCGATATCGTCAACTAGTCCATTACCCGCTTGCGCGGCTTGACGGGAGCCTGTTGGGTTCCTAGGATAGGTGGAGCGTGAGACACTTTGTGAAATTGAAATCATACCGGCTGGCTATTGGGGTTGGCGTCGTGCTGGGCTTCAGCTCATTGCTCTCTGCGTGCAATGCCTCAACGCCTGCCGCCACTGTGAACGGGAGTGTCATCACGGGTACGAAGCTCGATTCCTACCTATCGCAAGTTTCCGGCTCGTCCTATGCCCAATGTGAACTGGATCTGCGCATTGGGAGTACCTTGCCTGTTCACGGAACGGGCCATGCAACGGTATCCCCTGATCTATCTGCGGAGATTCTTACTTCGCTCATAGAACAGAAGGTGGTGGGCGACTACCTTGCTGCGCACAAGATCAAAGTGACTGGGTCGGACATCTCTATCGCAAAGGGTGATTTAGGGGCTGAGCTGGCGGCAAGCAGTAGCACCACCAACACTTCGACAGGTGCGCCGTCAGGTTCGCCTTGCGGGATCTCCGGTGCCCAGCTGGTGAAAGCCGTGCCCGCAGGCTTTGCAAATGAGCAGGTGGCGCTCCAGGCTGACCTGGAGACGTTTATGCAGGCAGCGGGGCACTTCAGTGCTTCGGCTTCAGTAGCTCATACCTTTTACGTCAAGCATCCGCAGGACTTTGCCAACCTGTGCCTTAATGCACTTGTGGCGACCAGCCAGGCCGAGGCCACTGCTCTCAGGCAGCAGATCGCCAAGGGGGTGAGTTTTGCATCTTTGGCAAAGACGCATGCGTCCAGCCCATCGTCGGCTGCCAGTGGCGGCTCCATAGGATGCATACCGGCAACTAGTATTCCGCCACAGATAGCCAGTGCAATAGCTGCCCTTCCAGTCGGTGGCGTGAGCCAACCGCTGGAGCAGGTCGGCACAGGTGCGGCACCGGTCTGGTTCATCCTCCAGCCGGCTTCACGAAGCGAGACCCCATTTTCCCAGGTGGAGGGGTCTATCAGGCTGAATATCCTTTCAAATCATTCGCAGACATTGACCTCCACATTGCCGGGGGTGCTCAAGCATGCACATGTTGCGATCAGCCCCATGTATGGAACCTGGAATTCCAGCCGCGGGGTGATTCCTCCGGTTTCCCCTCCGTCACGCTTCTTGAAGGGATAAGGTCACCCACTTACCTATCCAAGAAAGGTAGACTTTTCAAAATATGAGTTCCATAAAAAATGTTCGTGCGCGCGAGATACTCGATTCAAGGGGTAACCCTACAGTTGAAGTCGAAGTATTACTGGAGTCAGGGGTTGACGGTCGGGCTGCTGCACCCTCGGGTGCTTCCACTGGAGTCCATGAGGCCGTGGAGTTGCGTGATGGGACGGCGCGATTTGGAGGGAAGGGAGTGCTCCGAGCCCTTGTAAACGTCAACGAAGAGATATCGAGGGAGCTTACGGGCATGGAAGCCCTGGACCAGCGAAGTGTCGACTTCGCGATGATAGATCTGGATGGTACGCCTTCCAAGTCCAGGCTGGGGGCCAACGCAATCGTGGCTACGTCGCTTGCCGTAGCCAAGGCCGCCGCCACCGAGTCAGGATTGCCTCTTTACCGGTATATCGGTGGATCTAACGCCCATGTGCTACCCCTGCCGCAGTTCAACGTGATGAACGGCGGTGCTCATGCGGACAATCCTCTGGATCTCCAGGAGTTTCTGCTCGTGCCGGTAGGCGCGGCATCGTTTTCGGAGGCATTGAGATGGGGCGCCGAGGTGTACCATGCCCTCAAGTCGGTGCTGAAGGGGAAGGGCATGAGAACGGCAGTCGGTGACGAGGGAGGCTTTGCTCCCGATGTGACTACCAGCGAGGAGTGCCTTACCATTATGGTCGAGGCGGTCCAGGTTGCGGGTCTCGAGCCTGGAAAGCACATCAGCTTGGCTATGGATTCCGCTCCGAGCGGTCTCTACAGGGACGGAACCTATTACTTTACCGGCGAGGGCAGGGAGAGAAGCGCTGGGGAGATGGTCGCGTACTACGAGATGCTGTGTGACAATTTCCCCATCGTATCACTGGAGGATCCTATGGCAGAAGAGGATTGGAATGGGTGGGAACTGGCGACGGAGCGGCTTGGGGGCAGGGTTCAGGTGGTTGGAGATGACATATTCGTGACCAATCGTTCCCTCCTTGGAGAGGGGATACGCCGTCACGTGGCAAACTCCATCCTGATAAAGCTCAATCAGATAGGAACCTTGACGGAGACCCTGGATACCATGAGGATGGCCTTTACCGCTGGGTATTCCTGCGTGGTCTCCCATCGTTCCGGCGAGACCGAGGATGTGACTCTTGCTCATCTGGCGGTAGGAACCAACTGTGGCCAGGTAAAGACGGGCGCTCCAGCTCGCACAGAGAGGGTTGCCAAGTACAACGAGCTATTGAGGATCGAGGAAGGCATAGGTGCCTGCGCGGGTCTTGGCGGCAGCCTCGAGCGGTGGGAGCGGTAATCTTGACCAGGGAGATGACCAGGTCAAGGCGGCAGGCAAGGATAGCGTTCTTCTTGCTTGTGGCTCTGGGGATTGCCATTGTGGTTACAGGTTTCCCGTTACGATCTCTGAGCAGCCAGCAGGCAGATATAGCTTCGATGTCCGCCAGACTGGATGAGATACAGGCTACCAATAGAGCACTTGCGTCAGAAGTCGCCCAGCTTCGGAATCCTGGCACAGCCAAGCAACTGGCGATAGAGTACCTTGGACTCAACCCATCGTCTTCGTCGGTGAACAGGGCACCGGTTGTGTCGGGCTCGCCAGGGGGGCACCTGATTCACTCTGTACCTCTTTCCGCACCGCCTGTCTTACCTGGTTCGCCGCTGTCCAACGCTTTGTTGGGCCTCCCCGGAGCTGCGAATGCTCTGGCCTCAAGCGGTGCGCCCGCAAGCCATGCGCCCGCAAGCGGTGCGGAAGGCCGTCCAGTGCGGCACTCGGCAGATCAGGGCAGCCAGAAGGCATCTCACGGCTTTCTCCACCGGCTGATAAGTGCATTGGAGTTCTGGCGCTGATCCAGGAGGCTCATGACCGGGTGGCTCTACTACTGGGGAGGGAGCCGAGAGGGGAAGCAAGGGTTGTAGCATGGTCCGGTGCAACGGGTGCTCCTACGGTACTCGAGAACTTCCCGCTGTTCTACGACGGCACTCCGATGCCAACTCTTTACTGGCTGGTGGATCCAGAGCTTGTGCGGCAGGTGTCTCGCCTGGAGGCTGCCGGAGCGGTCAAGCGCATAGAAGCATCCGTCGCTAAAGACGAACTTGTTGAATCGCATCAAGACTATGCAATATTGAGAGATGGTTTGATTCCTGGCGATCATACCGGCCCGAGGCCGGCAGGGGGTGTGGGCGGTACCCGCCAGGGAGTGAAGTGCCTCCATGCTCACCTGGCCTGGTATCTGGTGGGAGGGAAAGACCCGGCCGGCAGGCTGGTTGCCGAAATGCTTGGCGTGTCTAGGAGCGACTTTACCGTGGAGCCGCTGCTCGCTTGCTTCTCCCAGGTGGGCACAGCAAACCAGGTCATGGAGGGTCGGCCCGTGATGGTCCACGCTGGTATGGATCAGCTTGGTATGGATCAGCTTGGTATGGATCGAGCGGAGTCTGGATTGGCCCGGCAGTGACTTCCCCTGTAGCAGCTATCGACATAGGGACCAATTCCACTAGGCTGTTGGTTGCAGATCCAGCTACGGGAGCGACACTCGAACGGCGTATGGTCATTACTCGTTTAGGTGAGGGCGTGGATGCTACAGGGGCGCTGTCCACGCATGCCATTGACCGTACTGTGGCTGTTCTGGAAACTTACAAGCAGGTGATGGATTCTTACGGGGTTGCCAGGTTTCGGAGCGTAGCAACTTCGGCTGCGCGTGATGCGGCCAATCGTGAACTGTTCTTCGAACGAGCAAGGAGTGTCTTGGGCAAAGCGCCGGAACTGCTGGACGGCATCGAGGAAGGGAAGCTTTCTTTCGTTGGTGCAGTCGCTGAACTTGGCGGGATTGCCGAAAGCGTGAAGCAGGATAGGACGGTCGGCGGTATTGCAGAGGGCCGTAGTATTGCCGGGAGTGCCCCATCCGGGCCGGGCGCGCTAGGTACCCTGCAAGACGATCAGGATGTTGTCCATGCCTACCAGTTGGTAATAGATATTGGTGGGGGCTCCACGGAAATCATCTTTGGCAATCTGGCTGATCTTGATGGCGTTGCAGTAGTGTCGCTGGACATTGGGTGCGTTCGACTCACCGAGCGCTACTTCCACCATGATCCACCTATTGTCCGCGAGATACTTGAAGCCCGTCGTGCTGCCAGGGAAGCGCTTGTCGGAGCGCGCTCCACTATAACGAGCTGCGTGCCGGGACGTTACATGGTCGGGTTGGCGGGTACGGCATCCACCCAAGCTACAATAATCCGCCGATCTCGGACGGTACGACATCACTTGATCGGGTTGGCGGGTACGGTATCCACCATTGCCGCGCTCGATCGCCGTCTTGCGGTCTATGACCGGGAAAAGATACATCACTCAGTGCTGGAGAGATCTACGGTCAGGGACTGGGCGGTCACCCTTGCGTCCGAGCCTGCATCGGCAAGGCTGGCGCATGCAGGAATGGCGAAGGGTCGTGAAGACGTGATAGCAGGTGGCGCCATTATTCTGGACGAGGCCATGAAAGCGTTTGGCCGCCAGCTGTGCATGGTATCGGAGAGTGATATATTGGACGGGATTGCCCGCAGCCTGCTTGGGTGATCCAGCTATCGAACGGCTTCATGGCATTTTGGTGGGCCTGAAGCAAGCCTCTGGTTGCAAGCAGTTGCACGTAGCCTTCCCCGTTTCACCATTACCGTCTTGGCGCGAATAGCGCAGCCAGCTTGTGCGCAGCCTTCCCTACCGCCCTCACTGGTTCGGTGAGTCGCCATCCCTTGGATGATTTTACCTGGACCAGTTCGGCGGCCAGAGCGGCCGCAACGTCGGCCCATGAAGCATACCCTAGTCCTTGGGGCGTGGTTCCCGAGATATCCACGGTACCTGCCGGGCGCTCCCTCCTTGCGTCCAGTCCTGCAACGGCACTGGCAAGGGTTGCCGCCCGATCTGCCCTTGCGCTCCCAGCATCTGAGTCTTCTGCGCCTACGTCCTGCTGCCGGGCTCTGGCCACCTCGGCGAGAAGGCGCGTCCTCTCACTGTGTAGTCTGTGGCAGATCCGCTCTAGATCATCCAGTTTGTGAACTTCTCTTATATATCCAGGCGGAAGCAGGATAGGTCGCGACTCCAAGCGGGACAGGATCTCCTGTCGCGTCTCCATCCACTCTGCCGGTGGGTGGATGGCTGTCGATTGATCGCCACCATTCCAATGACGGTACAGGGTGCAGACTTCAGGGGAGTCGGCCACTCCGCAAAGCTCTGCAGCCTGTATAAGGATATCCCAATCTTCCAGTACGGGGAGGTCTTCCCCGAAGCGAAAGCCGAGATATTGGAAGAACGAGCTGGGGTAGGCAAGAGCGCACGGAGGTGTGCGGTTTTCGTGCAGGTGAGAGAGCAGATCGAATTTTTTTGGATACGGGCAACGCGGACGGCTGGTGGCGTGATAAAATAATTTACCTCCCGGGCCGGGCTGGTCCTCCATGTGTTGTTCGGCTACGCCGAGCCGGAGGACCATTCCCGGCCAAATATCAGCGAGCCTGCGGAACTCAGCCATCCAGCCAGGAAATGCCAGGTCATCATCATCAAGGATGATAGTGTAGCGTCCTTTGGCGAGAGAGATGCCAACATTGAGCGGGCGGCTACGACCCCCACCACTGACGGGCACGACCTTGACGCGATTGGAGAAGGTTGGCGAGAACTGGTTGACGAGATTGCTTATTGCGTCGAACACTTGGGCAGGAGTGTTGTGACAGAGTACCAGCACCTCGAAATCGCCGTAGCTCTGGGCTGCCAGTGACAGCAAGGTATCGTGCAATGTGCCCATACGAGACCCCGTGGTGCGTACGAGCACCGTTGCGAATACCTGGTTGGCGAAGGTCCGCTTGTCAAATATCGGCCGAGACGGCAAGCCATCCACGTCACCCGAAATCCCCACACCCTCCGTGGCGGGCGCCGCCAATGCCGGCGGGTTGGCAGGCGTATACATCCTGACAAACTGGTTGACGAAGGCGAATCCGTCTGCAGTTTGCCTGATGCCTGCAAGGAATCGCCTGAGTGGAGTAAATGGCGCCAGCATAGCCGCCTCGGGGGGAAAGCGCTGATCGCTTTCGTACATGACAAAGTCATCCCTGGCCACTTCCATCCATCCTGCCCTCCGCGTGACCTCCTCCAAGCGCCAGCCGGTGTAAAAGACGACATGGGTATCATCGAGCAGTCCGGACGGGGTGACATCGAACCTGCCCATCAGGAGCTTGGCGGCAAGTTCGTAGTGGGCCACGTTTGGTACGCTCATTACCAGCCGAGCTCCATGGTATGTAGTCGTTTCTGGTCCTGCGGCGGCCAGAGTGGCCAAGGCCATTAGAAGCTGTTCACCGGTGACAAGATGTTCGAGGACGTCCAGCAGGAAGAACGCTGCTACTTTCCTGCCCTTCACCTGCGTGTGCAGTGATTCCACAAAACTGCGTGCGTCCGATACATCTATCGACGCTGTTTCAAAACCCCGATTGCTCAGATCGACCAGTCCTTCCGGGTCCACATCGCAGCCAAGATAGTCCAGACCGATCTCGCGGCACCTTTCGGCAACCGCCCCCCATCCGCAGCCGATATCCACCACAAGCCCGCCGCCGGTAAGGTGGCGTTCAACCAGACTCATTACCCGGCCGTAGAGGGAATCTTCAGCGTATCCGAACCTGTACCGTGACGAGCCACCTTGTGTGGGACTTGCCTGGACTAGATCTTTCTGTGCGGGATCAATCTGCATAGGAGAAATTATGCTCGGCAAAGTCGAACCCGACAAACTGCCCTACACTGTGGTCCTGGTCTATCCGGGCCGGCAGGTCTCCTGAGAGGCGACGCTGGTTGAACCTATTCACTGCCTTACGATGAAAATGTGCAGGTGAATGCAGGAAGGCATCCACCATCTTGTCCACTATGTCATCACGTGAGTACTTGTAAGCGAGCACGAGGCTCGATTCAGCCGAGTTCTCCGGCTCTGTCTCTGCCGGTACGAACATCCCATCTCCGGTCAGATGCTTGTCATGGAATATTTTCGCATGAGGCTGGTGGACGACACGCCAACCGTGCAGCCGGGCGCGCCAGGACAGATCCACATCTTCACAGTAGAGAAAGAATGACTTATCATCGAATCCACCGATACCTGTCATGACGGAAGTGCGTATCATCATGCAGGCTCCGAGTGCCCAGCTGGTGTCCATCGTGACAGGGTCATAGGACTTGGGATGCTCCAGGGGGAGTTGCTTGGCATCCACAATGCCTACCGAGGCATCCTGGCACGCTGATACCATTTCCTCGACGAGGAGAGGACTCGAATAAGTATCGGGGTTCAAGATCAGCAACAGATCCTCATGCGCTCCTTCCACGAGGCGGTTATGCCCGCCTCCGAAACCCAGGTTCCGACCAAAATGGGTATATTCCAGATGGTCTATGCCGGCTGCGGTTGCATCTTCCTTCATGCGCTCCACCGTGGCATTTGCCAAGCACGGAGAGCCGGAACAGTCTCCCAGGATAATGGACGACCCGGCGATGAGTCTCTTTGATCTTGCGTTCCCAAGGGATACGGAAATGCTTTCTATACAAGATTCCACTACATCTTCCGGCTGGGAGTAAAGGATAACCTGCACGCGCATGGATGGCAACTGTAACACTTTATAGTACTCCAGCACTCTGTTTTGCACGTCTCAGGAACCCCTTTGGGTTGAACGTCATGAGGTAACGCTCTCTGTTCCTGTCTCTGTAGAAGTCGTTTCTCGAAGCAAGGAAACGATCCAGTGCCTCCATGGGGCCAGGACCGTGTGTCCTATTGACCGGGTGGCCGTTCACATTGGTGTCCTCCACCACCAAGTATGAGTCAGGAGTGACCAGGTCTGCATATAGTTCCAGCTCTTTTGCGACGTGGTCTCTGGAATGATCGGAGTCGAGTATTACCATGACGGTCTCGCATTTCGATGCAAGGATGCGTAGCTGGTCAATGCCTTCTTCGGACGTGGAGGATGATCGTATATAGGTGATGCGGGGGTGTGCGGGACGGCCGGGTGTATCGAGGATGTCAATGGTGGCTACGTCGCCTTTCCCGATCGTGTCCATGAGAGTGGCGAAGAACAGGGCGCTCCCTCCGTAAGCGGTGCCGGTCTCTATGAGAAGATCCGGTCGGAGATCGAAGATGATCTCCTGGTATATCCACATGTCAAGTGGACACTTTTGAGTAGGGATGCCCATCCAGGTAGTGGTGAGCCACGTATCCGGTGCGTTGTAATACAGCCAGTGGAATTGATTTATAATCGATTTACGATAGACAGAATTGCTGAGCATGGATGCGCCTATGCGATGGATCCACCCTGGTACCTGCTTAGTATGCACGGAAGCAGATTAGCCTATTTCTGCACCGCTTGTCTTGCATCCTTGTGCTCTTTTAAGGGATTATCTGTCTATGGGTATAGCCTGCCGCATACGGCACTTGGATTACCAGGTAGGGAACACATGAAATTGGCTAGGCATGACGTGGAGGCAGGGGGTGGGTTTCGCCTGGAAGGTCGGCGTGTACTGTTGAGGCAGCTGGAAGTACGCGATTTCGAGGCATGGAGGGAATCCCGTTCGAGGTGCAGGGAGTGGTTGAGGCCATGGGAGCCGAGGCCTGCCGGTGCCGGCATGGCGGCAGAAGATTGGACAAGTTTCCAGGCGCGCCTGTCTTCACGGGAGAGGGAGAGGCAGCTGGGATCAGGATATGGCTTCGGATCTTTTATCGGGGATGTCTTTGCTGGCGAGGTCACCATATCATCCATCCAGAGGGGGCCATTTCAGAGTGCATATATCGGCTACTGGGTCGATCAGAGATTCGCAGGTCAGGGCATAGCGCCAGAAGCGACCTGCCTCGTGATGCGCTTCGCTTTCGAGGTGCTCGGTTTGCACAGGATCGAGATAGCGATCGTTCCGCGTAACGGAGCGAGCAGGAGAGTGGCTGAAAAATTGGGCTTGAGGATAGAGGGCATAGCAGAGCGTTTTCTCGAGATCAATGGAGTATGGGAGGATCATGTGCGTTATGCAATGACTGTCGAGGAATGGGTGCAGTCGGGACTTCTGATGAGCAAGTGGCTTCCGGATCAATGAACTCCGGGGAACAACCCATAGCGATTGATACCGAACCACGAGCTATCGATTGGATAGATCGTGATTCCAGCCTGGTCTGGCATGGCTTTACGCAAATGGCAACTTACCGGGAGAATTACCCAGTCATGGTGGATATGGCTGAAGGGCGTGAGCTGATCGATGTGGATGGTCACAAGTACATTGATGCAATATCATCACTGTGGGTGAATACGCTAGGACATCGCGTCAAGGAACTTGATGATGCGCTGGTGGAACAGTTGGGCAAGGTGGCGCACGCTACCATGCTGGGAAACGGCAGCACTGTGGTGGTGCAACTTGCAGAAGCGCTGTCTCGTGTAGTTCCGGTGGATGGACCTCATTTCCTCTTTGCTTCCGATGGGGCGAGCGCTGTGGAGCAAGCCTTGAAGATTGCTTTCCAGTACTACGTCAACAGGGGTGAAAGAGGTAGGCAGAGGTTTCTTGCCTTAGGTGATGCTTACCACGGCGATACCGTTGGTGCTATGTCGTTGGGCGATTCCGGTTTCGAGAGTGCCATTTTCGATCCCCTACGGTTTGCAACTTTGCGTACACCAGGATACGGAGATCCTGGGTGGCTCGATCAGGCTCTCTTGATGCTGGATGCCCATGCGAACGACATATGCTGCGCTGTGGTGGAGCCACTGGTCCAAGGTGCGTCAGGCATGATGATCGCCAGACCGGAGGATGTATTGTCGTTCAGGGAGGCATGTGCCGGAGCGGGAGTTCTCTTCGTGGCCGATGAGGTTGCCACGGGGTTTGGTCGGACGGGCGCCATGTTTGCATCGGAGATCTGTGGCATCCAGCCGGACATCCTGTGTATCGGGAAAGGCCTTACCGGGGGGTACCTGCCCATGTCGGCAACCGTGGTGACGGAACCGGTCTATGCGGAGTTCCTTGGCGCCGATCTCGGGCCCCGGACCTTCTATCATGGACATTCCTATGGTGGTAACGCACTCTGTGCCGCTGTGGCGCTGAAGCATCTGGAGCTGATGGAGAACTGGAAGGTGCTGGACAATGTCGCTGCCAGGACGGCGCAGTTGAGTGAATTGCTCGATCAGCATGTAGCCGGCCACAGAGCGGTAAAGGAAATACGCCACCAGGGGCTGATGGCTGGGATAGAGCTGGATTCGCCGGGTCGTGATCACCGGTGGGGTCGCAAAGTGTGCGGCAATGCCGTGAAGCGAGGCGTCCTTCTGCGTCCTTTGGGTGACGTGGTCGTGCTGGTGCTGCCGCTCACTATTACAGAAGAGGAGGTTGGCAAGGTGATTAGCGTACTGGCTGACTCGCTGGATGTCCTCATGGATGCGTGATGGAGCCCGAGTGCGTATGGCAATCGGCCTGTTGCTGACTCCGTACGGTCTTGGTACGTGGATGTCCCGGCGAGTGATCTGGTGAGGGATTTGGGGATGGATGGTGGCTGGAGCTACCGCACAGACCAGCGTCTCTCGGAGATAGACGGCGCAGGGCGCAGGCGCACTCCACGTGTGTTCGATGCCACAGGGCAGGTGGGTGAGCTGGAGGGGCACGAGGACGTTGTATGCGCCTTTGCCTCGAATGATTATCTTGGCTTGAGCCATCACAAGGCTGTTGTAGAGGCAGCCAGGGAAGCGGCAAACCGCTTTGGAGTGGGTTCAGGCGCTTCCAGGTTGATCACCGGAAGCAGGGCCGTCCATAGAGCGCTGGAGGAAGAGGTCGCCGCATGGAAGGGTACCGAGAGGTCGATGCTCTTCCCGACAGGATACCAGGCCAACCTGGGTGTACTGAGCACTTTTGGCGAGGCGGATGTGCTTATCTGCTCCGATGAGCTGAACCATGCTTCGATAATCGACGGCTGCCGGCTTTCGCGCTCATCGGTGGCGGTATACCCGCATAGAGATATGCAGCGCTTGGAGGCGCTCCTTGCGAGTCACCAGGGAAGGTCATTGGTGGTGACCGATCTTGTCTTCTCGATGGATGGGCACTTTGCGCCACTGGAGGAGATCGCCTGCTTGTGCAGGCGCTACGGTGCTTTGCTGGTCTTGGATGAAGCGCACTACGTCTTAGGACCTGACCCGGCGCCATTGCTTGATGGGATACAGGTTATGAGGGTGAGCACGCTGTCGAAGACTCTCGGATCGCAGGGCGGTGTGGTTGCGGGGCCGTCGAGCTTGGTCGAGCTGTTGGAGAATGTAGCCCGTTCCTATATCTTTTCCACCGCACTGGCTCCGCCCTTGGTGGCAGGCGCCCTTGAAGCTTTACGTGTCCTGAGATCACCGGAAGGAGACAGGTTGCGAGGTATGCTTGCAGGCAATGTAGAGGCTCTAGTACCTTCCGGTCGGGATGGTGATGGTCGCATAGCCCAGGATCAGACCCAAATAGTTCCGGTAATCGTGGGATCTGAAGCGGATGCGATGGAGGCGTCATCGACACTCCTTTCCATGGGCATGTGGGTACCTGCCATAAGACCACCGACCGTTCCTCCTGGCACATCGCGGCTCAGGATCTCCCTGTCGGCAGACCACACTCGTGATCAGGTAGGCATGCTGCGCAACGCATTGGAGAAGATGGGCTTGGGTCTTTGAACCGGCTGTATGCGGATACGGAGACATGGGTCCATGACACACATGACACACATGACACACATGGCGCAGTGCAGATGTTTCTGTGCTAAGTTGCATCATCAATGGTCATCTCCCAGCGTCCAAAGAAAGTTGTGCTGATCGTCGGTACGGATACGGAGGTCGGTAAGACCTGGATTGCTCATAAGCTTCTGGATATATGGCGAGAACTAGGCATTTCTGTCTCTGCAAGGAAACCAGCCCAATCATTTTGCAAAGGATCATGGCCAACTGATGCCGATGTCCTAGCTGCAGCGAGCGGCGAATTGCCTGAAGATGTATGTCCGAAAAGTTACTGGTACCCCTTGGAGATGGCACCGCCTATGGCTGCCGAAGCGCTGGGGCTCGAGCCACCTACGCTGGCCGGACTTGTTTCATCGGCCAGTTGGCCCTCGGATGTCAATGTGGGCCTTGTCGAATCTGCAGGGGGCGTACGTTCCCCGCAGGCAGTGGATGGAGACGCCGTCGATCTTGCTCGCATGCTGCAACCTCAAGGAATAGTGCTTGTAAGCCATGCCGGCCTGGGCTGTATCAATTCTGTGAGATTATCCCATGATGCAATTGCCGGCATTTCCGTGGAGGGCGGCGAGGAGATACCGATCTTCACCGTCTTGAATCGTTTCGAGACGGGCAATGATCTCCATCGCCGCAACCTGGAGTGGTTGCGTGAGCGCTACGCGATTCAAGTGCGCACAGGGCTCCTGGATGACATCGTTGCACTTGGGCACGAACTCGTTGCCGATGTAACTTCCGGCTGATCTGGTCTTCCTTTTCTTTGTGGCGTCGCGCTCAATGCCCGTCCATATTCCTTCTCCCTTCTCCCTGATTGCTGGATTGCATTATCGCGGCACGCTTTGTGCTGCCTATCACATGTTGACGGGCGGCTAGCATAGTCATTAGAGAGTTGTGACGCGGTGGTCGGAACCCGCCTTGTTGGGTGACGGTACGCGTGGATTAGGAGATGGTTGATAGTGGAATATGGAAATGGCTATAGTGGCGGTGGTCACGCCGGCGGCAAAGGCATCGGCGGCAATGGTGATGGCCGTAGCCGTAGCAATGCAGGCGCTGATGGCGACAGCGGTACAGCTACTGCCTTAGGAGCGTTTGGGCCCAACACGTGGCTTATCGATGATATGTACGAGGAGTACCGGGCCAACCCGGAATCGGTTTCCGAAAGTTGGCGTGAATTCTTTGCCGATTATGACAAGCGCTCACTTGGCTCCGGCGTTGGAGTTGGAACTGGTGGTCCTGGGACTGGAACCGTCTCCGGCGTTGCGACTAGCCCTAGCCCTAGCCCTGCCGCCTCTACGCTTCCTTTGGTACAGCCGGAGGGGGTGCATTACGAGCAACTCCGTGGTGCAGGAGCTCTGATAGCGAGGAACATGGAGGCTTCCCTCAAGGTACCTACGGCGACATCTGTAAGGCATGTCCCGGCAAAGTTGCTGGAGATGGAGAGGGCGGTTATCAACCGCCACCTGTCGACCTCTACGGGCGCCAAGGTCAGCTTCACTCATATAGTTGCTTACGCCATAGTCAAGGGACTGATGGCGATACCTGCAATGCGATCAGTCTATGAAAATGTCTTCGGTTCCGGCAACTTTTCCACCGTTGGCAGTGTTACCGGCAAAGCAGGCGTTCTAGATACAGGTATAGATACAGACATAGGCGGCGCTGGGGGTGCAGGCGCTTTTGGTGCTGCGAGAGTGGCCTATCACGATCATGTCAATTTGGGTATTGCGATAGATATGAAAAAAGCCGGGGGCAAGCGTACCCTGGTGGTGCCGGTGATCAGGAATGCGGACACCCTAGGTTTTAAGGGCTTCCTGCTCGCTTACGAGGAGTTTATCCGCAGGGCGAGCGGGGGAAAACTGACGGTGAATGACTTCCAGGGGGCGACTGCAACTATCACCAATCCGGGCACTCTCGGGACAGCGCAGTCCGTTCCACGGCTGATGCAGGGTCAGAGCGTGATCGTAGGAGTAGGGTCCATAGGGTATCCGGCGGAGTTCCAGGGAGCCGATCCAAGAGTGCTGGCGGAGATGGGGGTAAGCAAGACCATTACCCTCACCTCCACCTACGACCACAGGGTCATCCAAGGTGCAGAGTCAGGAATATTCCTCGGCTATGTATCGGAATGCCTTATGGGTGAGCACGATTTCTACGAGGATATATTCTCGCAGATGGATATTCCTGACCACCCCATGAAGTGGGAGAGGGATCATCACAGTCCAAACGACCTGTACGAACTGTTGAGCAAGCAGGTGCAGGTACAGCGCATGATCAACATGTACCGGGTAAGGGGCCATCTGATTGCCGACCTAGACCCGCTTGTCGTAGAGCCTCCTCCTATGCACACCGAGCTGGATCCTGCTTCCTACGGCATAACCCTGTTTGACTACGACCGGGAATTTGCCGTGGATAGCGTGGCAGGTCACGATCGGATGAGGTTGGGTGAGGCGCTGGATCTACTCAGAAGTGCATATTGCTCCACGCTGGCGGTGGAGTTTACCCATATCCAGGATCCTGAACAGAAAAAATGGATGCAACTCCATATGGAATCACCGAAGGAGCCGTTGACGTCTGAAGAGAAGTACCATATACTCGGACGGCTCAATGCAGCCGAGGCGTTCGAGCACTTCTTGCATACGCGATACGTGGGGCAGAAGCGGTTCGGGCTGGAAGGAGCGGAATCGGCAATCGTAGTGCTCGATTACATCATGGATCGGGCCGCTGATGCCGGTATAGATGCGGTGGTGCTAGGAATGGCTCACCGTGGCCGCCTCAACGTTCTTGCTAATATTGTGGGTATGTCGTTGACTGATATATTTCAGGATTTCGAGGGAATCGTAGACCCTGATTCTGTGCAGGGTAGTGGTGACGTTCGCTACCACAATGGTGCAAGGGGGGTCTTTACCGCTCGTTCAGGGAGGCGGCTTCCTGTAACCATGGCGTCCAACCCTTCTCATCTGGAGGCGGTGGACCCGGTGGTGGAGGGGATGGCGCGGGCGATCCAGGACCGCCTAGGAAAGAGCGGCATGGGAGCAGGGGGGACTATGGCGATGCTGGTGCATGGCGATGCCGCCTTTGCCGGTCAGGGTGTCGTTGCCGAGACGCTGGAGATGTCCCAACTGCCTGGTTACTTTACAGGCGGTACGATCCATCTGGTAATCAACAACCAGCTCGGGTTCACCACTGCTCCCCAGTCAGCTCGTTCTTCGGTGTATTCGACAGATGTCGCGAAAGTGGTGCAGGCGCCTATCTTCCATGTGAACGGGGACGACCCCGAGGCTTGCGCTAGGGCGGCTATGCTCGCGTTTGCCTTCAGGGAGGAGTTTCACAAGGATGTCGTCATCGATATGGTCTGTTACAGGCGGCATGGGCACAATGAGGGTGACGATCCGAGTTACACCCAGCCTCGTATGTACAAGGCCATTGACCAGCGAAGATCGGTCAGGAAACTGTACGCAGAGAGACTGGTGCATCGGGGAGACGTGACGCTGGAAAAGGCGGAGGAGTTGCTTGCAGATTTCCACGACAGGTACCAGCGGGCGCTGGATGAGGTAAGAGCGCTTGCCGGCAGCGGTACTGTATCGCAGGATGCTGTGTTGCCAATTGCGGGTGACGATGTCGTGCCTGGTAAGTCTGGCAACGATACTCCTTCGGGTGCACTGGATGCTCCTGGAGTCACCGGTTCGCATGGATCGGCAGGGATCTCGGTGGACAGGGCATTGGTGGAGTCGATCGTAAGGGCCACCATGACCGTACCGGAGGGATTCACGGTGCATCCCAAATTAGTACGGCTGTTCCAGAGACGTGAGAAGATGCTGAGTGACGGCGTGATCGACTGGGTGGCAAGCGAGGCATTGGCTTTCGGGACTCTGTTGGCAGAGGGGCGAGATGTGCGTCTATGCGGTCAGGATACCCGCAGAGGTACGTTCAGCCAGCGCCATGCTGTCCTGGTCGATTATGAGACCGGTGCCGAATGGATCCCGCTTGCCCATCTGGGTGACATGATGCGTGCATCTGGGCGGCACGGTGGAAACGACGAGGTGGTAGGGAGGTTACATGCCTACGATTCGCTGCTTTCCGAGTATGCGGCGCTTGGCTTTGAGTACGGGTACTCGGTGGAGGCCCCTGAGTCGTTCGTGGCATGGGAGGCTCAATTTGGCGACTTTGGCAACGGCGGCCAAGTGATGATAGACAACTTCATAGTGGCTGCCTGGGAGAAATGGAACCAGCAGTCCGGACTTGTAATGCTCTTACCTCATGGGTACGAGGGTCAAGGCCCCGAACATTCTTCTGCAAGGATGGAACGCTTCCTTACACTATGCGCAAACAACAATATCCGGGTGGCTCAACCGACAACTGGCGCCCAGTATTTTCATCTTCTAAGGTCCTCAGTGTACTCGTGTCCGAGGACTCCACTAGTGGTGTTCACCCCCAAATCTCTATTGCGGGCGGAACAGGTTCATTCGACTGTGGAGGATGTTCTGGGTGGGAGCTTTGAAACAGTGCTCGACGATCCTTTGTGCCGTGGACAGGTGGTCGGGATGCATCGATCCGGGACACAGCCGGCAGGAATGCCCGTACCTGACCTGGTCGACCCGGAAAGGATACGTAGGGGGGAGTCTGTGCACGGGCTGCGGCATAGTGGCCGCAGCGGATTACTGGATCCTGGCGAGATACGTAGGG
>JAKBVZ010000016.1:40410-47803 GCA_021841005.1 Actinomycetes bacterium
GATACGTAGGGGGGAGTCTGTGCACGGGCTGCGGCATAGTGGCCGCAGCGGATTACTGGATCCTGGCGAGATACGTAGGGTGGTTCTCTGCACGGGTAAGGTTGCCTATGAAGTGATGTCGCATAGGGACCAAGAGTTAGAGGCCGGTGAGTGGCCAGCTGGGGCGATTGCGGTTGTGCGCATGGAGCAGCTGTATCCATGGCCTGAAGAACGGTTGACTGAGGTGCTGTCGCGTTACCCGAATGCAGGCGAAGTGGTTTGGTTGCAGGAGGAACCGGAGAATATGGGCGCATGGTCGTTCGTTCACGGAAGGTTGCATGCCATGTTGCGTGATAAGGCGAAACTCTATCATGTGAGCAGGCCGGAATCGGGCAGTCCTGCCACCGGTAGCCCCGCTACCCACAAGGCCGAACATGCCGAGCTGATGAGGCGCATTTTTTCGGCCATCTGACTAGTCGTTGTAATACAGTCCACTTTCAATGTCCATGAAAGCAGCAATTCCCATAGTCGTGCTTTCCTCGTTCGTGTTTCCTGCCTGCGACTTCGATGCATCAAGGTCAAGGCCAAGGCCAAGGGTTGGTGGCTTTGCAATGCGCGGAGCAGCCAGATTCCGTAGTTACATGGGCTTGACGCGGGCAGCCGGCACTAGTTCGGCGGCAGGTTTAGCGTCGCAACCTTCCTGTGCGCTAGACTATATGCTATGCCAGGACGATCATTGACTCCCTTGGACCCTCTAGGCAGGGCTCAAATGGTTGACAGAGGGCCAAAAGAGATCAGCAACCGGCGCGCTCTTGCCAGATGCAAGGTGATGATGTTGCCGGAGACCACTTCCCTGATCGCGTCCAATGCCATGACAAAGGGTGATGTGCTTGCCACTGCCAGGGTGGCAGGGATACAGGCGGCAAAACGGGCGGCCGAATTGTTTCCACTCTGCCATCCGCTACTCGTTGGTACGGTACAGATCGACTTTTCCATAGGGGACGAATACGTGGAGGTGGAGGCGCGAGTCGAGGCAGTGGACCGTACGGGCGTGGAGATGGAAGCCATGACCGCCTGCGCAATAGCTGCTCTCACGGTTTATGACATGTGCAAGTCTTCCGACAGGACCATGAGCATAGGGGAGCTTGCTATATGGGAGAAGTCTGGAGGAGCCTCCGGCTATTGGAGGAGATCTTCTGTCGGTGCGGCACTTGTGTCCGATACCGGCTTGAATTAGCATGTAGCGTCACCGTCCGGCTATGGGCCGGGCAAAGCCGGTTGCGCGTTGCCAGATGAAAATGGTTAAAACCATGGGCTGATAGTCGCGCGTTGCCGGTCCAAGCCGGTCGTACGTCGCCAGTGAAAGCTGGTTGCGCGCCATGGGGAGAGGCACCACATCGGGCCGCGGCACCATGACCCTTCACAATCTATTATTATAGTAATTGCCTAGAAATAATACTCTGGAGCGCTTCGCAGAGCGTGCAGGGATATGCATGCAGGCGCGAACAGGTGCATACGTAGTAGTCGGATGAGCGTGAGCAGATGCGTGTGAGAGCATGGGCAGCCAGGCACATGAGTGAAGCACGAGAAAAGGAGTATGGGATGAGGAGTACGGGATGGTTGTAGATCTGGATATTGGAAAGTACCAGCTTGGCTGGTCCGACAAGGAAGATTACGTCTTCAAACCCAAGAAGGGGCTGTCAGAGGAAGTCGTAAGGGAGATGTCGGAGATGAAAGCCGAGCCGGAATGGATGCAGCACTTCCGTCTCAATGCCCTGAGAAAGTTCTATTCCAAGCCGATGGCTCCGTGGTTTGCGGTCAACATGCCGGATCTGGATTTTGACGACATATACTACTACATAAAGCCTACGGAATCGCAGGTCGATTCATGGGACGATCTTCCCGATGCCATCAAGTCCACCTACGAGAGGCTCGGCATTCCCGCAGCGGAGAGGAAGTATCTCGCCGGCGTGACTGCGCAGTACGAGTCCGAGGTGGTGTTCCACCGTAACAGGATGGAACTCGGATCGCAGGGTGTCATCTTCTGCGACATGGATACCGCCGTAAGGGAATATCCTGACTTGGTGCGTAAGTGGTTCGGTACGATCATACCTCCCAACGACAACAAGTTTGCAGCACTCAATTCGGCGGTCTGGTCCGGTGGCTCGTTCATATACGTACCCCCGGGGGTGAAGGTGGACATGCCCTTGCAGGCATATTTCCGTATCAATGCCGAGAACATGGGGCAGTTCGAGCGTACGCTCATCATTGCCGACAAGGGATCCCAGGTGCATTATGTGGAGGGATGTTCCGCTCCTGTGTATTCCACTGATTCACTTCATTCTGCCGTGGTGGAGCTCGTCGCGCTGGAGGGTTCGCGTATCACGTATACGACCATCCAGAATTGGTCCAACAACGTGTACAACCTGGTAACCAAGCGTGCAAGGGCGGAGGCGGAGGCGCGTGTGGAGTGGGTCGACGGCAATATCGGATCACGCCTTACGATGAAATATCCTTCCGTGTACTTGGTGGGTCCAAAAGCGTCAGGAGAGGTGTTGTCAGTTGCCTATGCGGGAGCTGGCCAGCATCAGGATGCCGGAGGGAAGATGATCCATGCGGCACCGGAAACGACCTCGACCATCATTTCCAAGTCGATCTCGAAAGACGGGGGTATATCTACTTACAGGGGGCTGATCCATGTGGATGAGGGCGCCCGGAACTCCAAGAGCTTCGTGCGTTGTGATGCCCTTATCCTGGACGATAGTTCTATATCGGAGACAAAGCCATATATGGAGCTATACGAGAGAGACGCGCAGGTAGCCCATGAGGCCACGGTTTCCAAGGTCAATGAAGACAAGCTGTTTTACCTGATGAGCAGGGGTTTGTCGGACAGCCAGGCTATGGGGATGATTGTAAATGGTTTCATCGAGCCGATCACGCGTACCTTGCCCATGGAATATGCCGTAGAGTGGAGCAGGCTGATCGAGATACAGATGGAAGGGGCCGTAGGGTAGAGGTCGGTTACCGGTATTGCCGCTTGCGGCCGGGAGTTCCGGGTTGTCGGCGGGAGTGTGCTGTCATTTGCTGGTCGGTATACCAGGTAGGCGAGGAAGGGAAGGCATGCTATGGCTATGCATGAAGATTGTGAACATTTCCAGAGTCGTACATACTCCGATGGGGAAGAGGCTAGATTTTGTGAACTCGACCTTGCTCCGGAGGCGCCATGGCGTTGCCCTGACGATTGTGGATCTTATGTCCGCCGGCTGGTAGACCTAACGTTTGACCGTGGAAGTCTAGCTTCGCAGGAAGTGGAGAGGGAGCCGGAAGTCGATGATCAGGGACTCGCGATCCTCGAAGAGGCTGAGGAGATCTTGGACGAATCTGCGCCGGAGATCATAAGCGAAGTGGAGCAGGAGCGTGGAGACGATGCCGGGGGTTCGTTCCGGTCGCAGGCCGTTACCGGTACGGAACGAGATGCCGGCGGCAAGAGGGGAGTGCAACTTGGTCGTGGTAAGGGGTCCCGGTGGCACAAGCCATGGAAGAAGGCATGAGACAGCTGAATAGTATGTCCTGGGTACGGTAGTATACTGGCTAATCATGAGGTTTTCCCATCTCGGTGACAGCGGGCTGATGGTGTCGGTTCTCGCATATGGCAATTGGCTGACTCACGGGGCGCAGATCGACGAGGCAGCGGCTATCGCCTGCGTGCATGAGGCGCTGGACTCGGGTATTACTACCTTTGATACGGCGGATGTATACGCAGGTACTAGGGCTGAAACGGTGTTGGGCAAGGCACTCAGCGGGGTACGGCGCGAGTCTATTGTATTGTGCTCAAAGGTATACTGGCCAACCGGTCCAGGTCCAAACGACAGGGGATTATCGGCCAAGCATATTATAGAATCATGTAATGCTTCCCTGAAGAGGTTGGGAACTGACTATCTCGATCTCTACCAGGCACACCGGTACGATTACGAGACACCTCTTGAGGAGGTCATGCAGGCTTTTGACCAGCTCGTCAGTGCGGGCAAGGTGCTATACCTTGGTGTATCAGAGTGGAAGGCGGGGGAGATCGAAGCGGCAAACGCTATAGCGAGAGAGATGGGCTTGCACAGGCTGGTCTCCAACCAGCCGCAGTATTCGATGTTGTGGCGTGTAATAGAGGAGCAGGTGGTGCCGCTTTGCCGGAAAGAAGGCATGGGTCAGATTGTATGGTCCCCGCTTGCTCAGGGTGTCCTTACCGGCAAGTACCGTCCGGGAGAACCTCCACCGGTCGGCTCCCGCGCCACGGATCCTGATGGCAAGAATTTCATATCGCGATATCTGGATACAGGTACCCTGGAAGCGGTGGGCCAGCTTGTGCAGGTCGCCACCGATGCGGGGATGACCATGGCGCAGATGGCGCTTGCTTGGGTGATCTCCCGTCCCGGCATATCCGCAGCTATTGTTGGAGCTACCAAGCCTGAGCAGATCGCAGAGAACGTAAAGGCTGCCGACATGACGCTTGACGAGGAACTTATTGCTCGCATAGATGACGTGCTGGCGGGTCATATTGTAAGGGATCCGGCATTGACGCAGAGCCCACCCACCCGTCCGTGAAGATGCCTTCAATACTCATGCTGTGTACGGGTAATGCGGCACGATCGGTGATGGGAGAGGTGGTACTGCAATCGATGCGACCCGATCTCGTCGTCAGTTCGGCCGGTACGCTCGCCATAGAAGGCCAACCGCTCAGCATTCGTACGAGGAACGCGCTGGAACATATTGAGATGCAAGTCCCATTCCACCATCGTTCCCGGGAACTGACCAGCCAGGATGTGGACAGTGCAGATCTAATCGTGGCGATGGCGAGGGAACATGTACGTTACGTACGGCGCCATTATCCTACGGCAGCTCCTAGGACTGCAGTATTGAAGTGGCTTGTGGAGGAACTGCCTGCAGGCCTAGAGCCATTGAACCAGCGGGTGGGGCAACTTAATATCGAGAGGGTGGATCTGGATGAAATGCAAGATGTGATCGACCCTGCCGATCCAGTAGGGATCACCATGCCTTCCAATGTCAATCGTATCGAAGTGGAAATGAGAGCGTACGTGGAGTGTGCTTTAGAGATAAGGGATCTCATCACCAAACTGGAGAGCCGTCTATAATGTCACGGGATGGTTACGCAGGGCTGGGTGGGCGCGCTACGCGACCAGATAAGCCTGTAAAGCCGGAACTGGAAGGTGGCTATCGCCGTAAGTTTGCTGTAGGGAGGGATGATGGACACGTTTCGGGTGGCTGAGGCTGGCAGGCAAGCGGGGAACGCAGGCACGCATCCAGGAACGGTGGATAGCGCAGGAGAGGCAGGTCCTTCCGAGCAGCCAGGCAGGTCATGGGTGCCGGCAACTTCGCCGACGGTCGCTCCACCGGTTGGGTCCGTGGGGCTGGAAGTGTCGCTGCAGTCATCGCAGCCAGATCGCATATCCTTAGAGCATGCCTCTATGGAGCATACGCCCATAGAGAGGACGGTTGTACGTCTCTTTGCGTTGGTGGGTGAAGGCCTTGCAGGTGCGACTCATTCATTGCTGGCAGGCGACAGGGAGGCGGCCCGTACCCTGGCAGACCATGACGAAGAGGTGGATGCGCTCTACAGTGATGTGGAACGGCTGGTCTATGATCGCATGGCGGTCGAACATCTTGACCAGGCTGACTTGAGGTACCTGGTGGTTCTGTTGCGAATACTACCGGAGATAGAGAGAAGTGGCGACCTTGCTGAGCATATTGCGCGTCGAGCGGTGCGTGGACTCGGGATGGAACTTTCCCACAGGGCACGGGGTCTTGTGGAGAGGATGGGGGAAGTGGCGAGCGACATGTGGAGGGCGGCTACAGATGCCTTTGTGGACAGGAATCCTCTCGGCGGTGACATCGTCGAAGATCTCGATGACGAGATGGACGAGCTCCATGTTACCCTGACTGCTGAAATAGCGAGTGGTTCCATGCCCTTACCAGTTGCCATAGAGGCTGCGCTGGTGGCTAGATTCTACGAGCGTTTCGGGGACCATGCCGTCAATCTTGCCAGGCGCGTCGAGGCAATCTCCGCCCCTACACACCGTTAAGACGCGAGCAATATCCGGTTTGGATCAGGGAGGCGTAGTCCAGTGCACGGGCTGCGGCATAGTGGCCGCAGCGACTTGGCGGATATCCAGCTTGGATCAGGGAGGCGTCCATCCGGGCGAGAGCAGCAAGGCGGAGTGCGTGCGGCTGCTACTTGCCCAGCTTTACCAGATGTTCCGCTATCTGGATGGCGTTCAGAGCGGCGCCCTTTCGCAGGTTGTCGCCCGACAGGAAGAGCGCTATGCCACTGCCCGCCCCGCCACTTATCGCATTGCCTAGAACGGTGTCGCGTCTGATCCTGCCCACCAGGGTCACGTCTCCCCCTGTGGCATCCAGAGGCGTCGGGATGCTGACCACTCTTACACCGGGAGCTTTTTCGAGGATGGAAACCGCCTCTTGCGGGCTTAGGGAATCCTCAAAGCCTGCATGTATGGCTATGCTGTGTCCCGTAAAGACCGGTACTCGTACGCAGGTGGCTGATACCGGTAATTCCGGGATACCCAGTATCTTCCTGCTCTCGTCCCGCAGCTTCCTCTCCTCGCTGGTTTCCAGGGATCCGTCATCGACGAGGTCTCCGGCAAGGGGGACGGCGTTGTATGCGATGGTGGCAGGGAATTTAGAGTGGTTGGGGAAGTCGCAGGCATGGCCGTCGAAAGCCAGCGAGCGTGAACCTGCAACCGTCTTAGCCAGCTGGTCGAACAACTCCTCTACGCCTGCGCCACCCGATCCTGATACCGCCTGGTAGGTGACCGCCACCATGGCCGCAAGCCCTGCGTGGTGGTGGAGGGGCGACAGTACCGGCATAGCCACCATGGTCGTGCAGTTGGGATTAGCAATGATTCCTTTCGGGATTGAAGAGAGGGTATCTGCATTTACCTCCGTGACCACCAGCGGAACATCCGGATCCATCCTCCATGCTGACGAGTTGTCTATTACCGTTGCACCTGCGGCTGCAATACGCGGCGCAAGCACTCTGGACGAAGCTGCTCCTGCAGACATGAGGACAATGTCGAGTCCGGAGTAATCGGCGTTCCCCGCATCTTCCACCTCCACCTGCTTGCCTTGCCACTCCAGCCGGCGACCAGCTGAACGGGACGAGGCGAAGAACCTGATGCTTTCTACAGGAAATCCACGCTCGCCCAGCAAGCGTCTCATCATCCCTCCCACCTGACCAGTGGCTCCTACTATACCTATACCTATACCAGCCATGCGTTGTACCTTCTCCATCTCCGGCGACTCGGCATGCAGATCCCGCGCCGGTTGTGTTCCTGCAAGCCCATGTCCAGGCCCAGAGCCATGTCCAAATTCCAAACCTCCATGTCCA
>JAKBVZ010000016.1:47903-57281 GCA_021841005.1 Actinomycetes bacterium
CCATGTCCAGGCCCAGAGCCATGTCCAAATTCCAAACCTCCATGTCCACGTTCTATGCCTCTCCCAGATTGAACGCTTTGTGCAGGACCGCCACTGCACTTTCGGCTTGGTCTTTCCTGATGACGCAGGACAACCGTATTGGCGAGGTGGATATCATCTCTATGTTGATATTGTTGGCGGCAAGGACTTCGAACGTGGTTGCCGATATCCCTGGATGGCTCTTCATCCCTGCCCCTATCAGGGATACCTTGGCGATACTGCTGTCTGCCTGGGGGGTCTGCGCACCGATCTCATTTGCCAGGCTACGGGTGATCTGGAGACTTGTTTCGAGGTCATCCTCCGGGACGGTGAAAGATATGTCCGTTGTGCCGTGCAACGAACTATTCTGCACGATCATGTCAACGTTGATCGCACTGTCGGCAAGTGCCCTGAACAGCCTTGCAGCGATACCAGGGGTGTCCGGCACCCCGGGAAGGGTAACCTTTGCTTCAGACATGTCATGCGTGACTGCAGTGACCAGCGGCTGTTCCATCGATGGATCCTCCTCATCTATTGTAGTGCCGGGTTCCCAGGTAAAACTGGAGCGAACTTGAAGCGGTATTCCATGATTCCTGGCGAATTCGACAGACCTCAAGGCGAGTACACGCCCTCCTGTAGCTGCAATCTCAAGCATTTCCTCGAACGATAGCCGTTTCAGCTTGGCGGCATCGGGAACGATCCTCGGATCTGCACTGAATACGCCGGGTACATCTGTATATATCTCGCATACCTTCGCGTCGAGTGCACTTGCAAGCGCAACGGCGGTCGTATCTGATCCGCCTCGACCAAGGGTAGTGACATCATGCTGCGTGGACACGCCCTGGAAACCGGCGACCACTGGAATCTGTCCATCGTCTATCGCGGCTCGCAATCGATCGCCCTTTATGGTGACGATTTTTGCCCTGGTATGGGTCGTGTCGGTGATGATGCCTGCCTGGCTGCCGGTGAAAGACACTGCAGGTACCCCGAGATCAGCGAGCGCCATGCAGAGCAGTGCCATGGATACCCTCTCTCCAGAGGTGAGCAGCATGTCCATCTCCCTGGGTGGCCTTACCGAACTCGTTTCAGCGGCCAGGCGGATGAGGTCGTCCGTCGCCTTGCCCATTGCGCTGACCACTACGACAACGTGGTTGCCGTTCTGCCTGGTCCTCGCGACATGGTCCGCGACGGCCCGTATGCGTGAGGTGTCTCCTACGGATGTCCCACCGTATTTCTGTACGACGAGGGGGTGTGGCGGGTGTGATGCGCGATTGTCCATATTGATCTGGATAGAATCTTAGCCTGGTTGTAGGAGTGTGGTTCTATCCTGGCGTTACGCGGGCGCCTGCTGGGCAGGCCCTAGGGTCGTAGGAAGGGATGGCGTGGGAGGACTGGATGAGGGAGTAGTTGGACGACAATCCGGGTACAGGATTGTAGTTGTGAGATGGCCCTGAACCGGAAGGTGCGGAAGGTGCCGACGAGCTTGAGGCAGTTGAGGCAGTGGACTGTGTGCCGGAGGACGATGAGGTCGAGCTGCTCGATGAGGGGAGCCCGATTACGCTGAACTTGGACCCTGTCACTACGGTCACATCCGATCCGTCGGCGGTCGGTCCCTGTCCCATGGCAACGACACCCGAGAGGTGGGACATGACGCTCTGGGCTGCCGATATCTCGCCGGGCTTGTAGTACACCACTGTTTCAGAGAAGTTGGCCACGGGGGTCGAGCTGCCGGTACCCACGATATTGTAACCGATTCCCTGGAGTTGACTCGAGGTTGTAGATGCCTGCCCGGAGGTTCCCGTACCGTTCAGTACCGCCACCTTTACCGATTGGGGCGATACCGAACTGCCGGGAGGGTCCGATCTGCCCAGAAAAGCGTCTATGGCCTGCTGGTCCGTTGGCTGGTAGGGCATGAGTATGTCACCGTAATTGCCTCCCTTGTAAATGTACCCCTGGTATCCACTGTAGTAATGGTTGATCACAGGAAGGGTGTTGGTGGGAACATTGTAAGCGTTGATCCCGTGATAGGTAAGGGCGAGGGATGCCATCTGCTGGAGGCCGAATCCCTGATCCACCGTAAGGCTGGGGAGAACGGACCCGACCAAGGCATTGTCCTTGAGGGGGTTTGCGAGTCCCTGGCGAGCCACTGCTGCGGCCAGTACCCTGAGGAACTGGTGATCCCTGGTGATCCTCCCTATGTCACCCGTCCCATCATACTGCCACGATCCGTTCTGGTAGTAATACATGTGACGTGCCCTCACCAATGCGAGTGCCTGAGTGCCGTTCAGGTGATGGCAGCCAGCGGCAGTGATGTTCAGACCTGAGTAGGCGTCCTTTACTGGGTCGGGGAAGTACATGTTGACTCCGCCAAGTACGTCTACAACGTTTTGGAAAGTGTCGAAGTTCAGCATGACGAAGTGATTTATAGGTATGCCGAGGTCTGACTCTATCGTGTCGACCAGCTGGCTTGGGTTGGAGAGCTGGTTGGCGTGCGTAGGGTTGAGGGAGTCGTCTATCCGGTTTTCGTTCGTAGTGCCGGGAATGGGCAGGAACAGGTCACGTGGTATCGACAGTATCGAAGCCGTGTGCTTTGCTGGGTCCAAGTGGAGCAACATGGTCACGTCGCTGCGGGCGCCTCCTACCTGGCTACACGAACCAAAGGCGTTTGCCTGCTTCCCGTTGAGTGAGCAACGTGAATTGTTCCCTATCATCAGGATGTTCTCAACTCCTGATGGAGTGGGTTTGACCAGGTGGGATACGGTGATGTGGTGAATCTGCGATCCCCTGTAGAGAACATATCCATAGGCGGCGCCTGCAAGGACCAGGCAGAGCACCAGGAAGGCCGTGGTTAGACGTAGCAGCCTTCTTACCATCCTCCTGCGCTTGCGGCGCTTGTGCATAGCCGGTGGTCGTGATCCACTCGCATCTGGGCGGCCAGGTACTCCGGGCTGATTGTATTTTGAAGACATGATTTCCACATAATATACCGTCTGTTCCCACTGTTGGTGGCGCGGTGGTACATTGCCGGATGATCTATAGTGGCTCCGTGAAAGGAAAGTGGCCTTCTGATCTGGGCATGACGCCGCATGGCAGGAGAGGCGTGTTGCGGTATCTCAAGAGAAGGAAGCGGCCGGTGCTGGTCTTTGTTCTGGTTGCAATGCTGGTGGGAGTGGTTGCGGGCGGGCTGTACGAGGTGTCAGGCAAGCCAGGTCCGTATGCTTCTTCGATAGATCTGAGTTATGCATCTCTGATGCAGCCAGTGGCGCGTAATTCCAGCAGCCTTGGGGCACGGATCCTGGATCTTATCTACCACCCTCAGGGCCTGTCCAGGGTAGCCATGATGGATCGTGTAGAAAATCTGGTACAAGCAGCATCCACGGATGCGGCAGAAGCGTCGAATCTGGTCCCGCCCTATCCATCCGGGAGGAGCGCCCAAGATTGTTCCCGCTCTCTGGCCGCCCGGTTCAGGGTCACCTCGATGTTTCGCACTGGCGTGTACGGTCTCCTGGGAGGACCTATCGGCAGTTCTCCCCAGAGCGATTCCAGCGTGCTGTCAGAGCTGGCCGATGCCGTCAAGCTGGTCGCGAGTTCGGACGCGTTATGGCGCAGGTGCATCACCATACTACATGACGCTCCCGGTCATGCCCACCTGCAGCCGTCTATATGGGAGATGGTGAGAGTGGTTACGACGGGTTCCTCCTCCACACCTGCTACTACTTCACCTCCTACCTCCTCTACCTCCTCACCCAATAGGACCACCTCCACCTCCACCTCCACCTCCACCTCCACCTCCACCTCCACCTCCACCAGTGCTTTCTCTGCATCCAGTGCCAGAGTGCTCACCGGGACCGGCAAGTCGATTGTTCCTGGCGCGGGTTCTGCCACCACCGGTGTGCCGCCGCTCAATCATGGTTCCCGCACCTCGTCATCAGCCGGTAAGAGGTCGTCTCACGTCCAGGTATTGAGCTGGAGCTATGCCGCGCTGAATGCTTTCGTGGCTGCTCTTGCGGCGGATTCGCTCCTAGTTCCTCACCAATCGGTTTCGATTATCACTTACGCGCTTTCCCCGTCTCCGCTACCTTCGTCAACGTCCGGTGTTCTGCGTATTCCACCGGCATCGTCGTTCTCGATCCAGGTGGTGGCAGGAGATAGTGGGAATACCTACCTGCCTGGTGTAACAGTGAGCGGAGAGGTCAGCTGTGTATCTTCAGGCGCTGGTAGCGCTACCTCTGCCTCCAGCGCAAGTGCCGGGCAGCCGGTGATAGGTGGCTGCGCCAGCGCTGGCAGCGGCACTACCCGCATGGTTGCCGGCACTGGTCTTCCTCCCGGCGGCGTCTCTCTCGACCCAGGTGGAACAGTTGCTTTTGTTTTCCGGCCCGTCAAGGTCAAGCCAGCATGGACTTACAGCGTATCAATCACGGTCCATTCTGCCCTGCCGGGGGTGTCCAGCGAAAGGCAGTTTGCTCTGGCGGTGAGTCCGGATAATTGATCATGGATGTACTCACGTAGATATCAGGACGTACTTGTATGCAGGCACTGATAAGCGTTTAGTCACTACCTAGCGCAAGCGGTCGGCCTCCAAGAGAGGGGACTATAGGCCGTAGTGCTCTGTGATCTCTTGTCGGCCCTATCAAATGGGTTGGAAAGGGAGTAGAATAATTCGTATGATGGTGTGTGCATAACGTTAGCAGCATGGTAGTACGGTTGGTCACGTAGATGCACAGTGCGATCGTTCAGTATGGCGACTAGCTAGATTACAGGAAAGGTAGGTGGATGTTACGATGCCGGAAAGCATTACCATTACCGACAACAGGTCGGGCGATTCGATGGAGATTCCCATAGAGAATGGAGGCGTCTCCTCTGCTGATTGGCGTAAGCTGTTACCAGGTGTATGGTTTTACGATCCTGGGTTTATGTCGACCGCATCCTGCGAGAGTTCGATCACTTTTCTGGATGGCGAGGCGGGGATACTCCGTTACAGGGGGTACCCTATCGAACAGCTGGCGGAGCAATCGACCTACCTAGAAGTGTCATACCTGCTCCTTCACGGGGAACTACCGACGGCGGAGCAACTCGATGCATGGACCCATGACATTACGCATCATACTTTTATCCATGAGAACGTCAGGAAGAGGTTTCTGGAGGGGTTCCACTACGATGCCCATCCTATGGGCATACTGGTCTCTGCTGTTGCGGCGCTGTCCACATTCTATCTTGATGCCAAGGACATATTCGACAAGGACTCGCGCCAGAAGCAGATCGTGAGGCTGATAGCGAAGATGCCTACCCTGGCGGCGGCGGCATACCGCTTCAGCATGGGCATGCCATTCGTGTACCCTGACAACTCGTTACCGTTTGCCGCAAACTTTCTGTCTATGATGTGGAAGACCGCGGAGCCTCGTTTCGACGCGAACCCAGCACTGGCCAAAGCCATCGATGTGCTCTTCATACTCCATGCAGACCATGAGCAGAACTGCTCCACCACCGCAATGAGAGTGGTCGGATCTTCTCACCCCGATCCCTACTCCGCATGCTCCGCCGCCTGTGCAGCTCTGTACGGACCACGTCATGGAGGAGCCAACGAAGCCGTCATCAGGATGCTGGGCAAGATCGGCTCCATGGAGAACGTGCCTTCGTTTATCGAGTCCGTCAAGCGTGGGGACACCCTCCTGGAGGGGTTTGGCCATCGTGTGTACAAGACCTACGATCCTAGGGCGAAGATAGTAAAACAGACAGCATACGATGTGTTCGAGGTGACTGGCAAAAATCCGTTGCTTGATATAGCGCTCAAGCTGGAAGAGGTTGCCCTGAGTGATGAGTATTTCCTCTCTAGGAGGCTCTACCCGAATGTGGACTTCTATACCGGTCTTATATACCAGGCAATGGGATTTCCCATGGAGATGTTCCCAGTGCTGTTCGCCATACCGCGCACCTCAGGGTGGCTGGCGCACTGGCAGGAACTCCTGGATGACAACGCCAAGATTTCCCGTCCTCGCCAGATTTATGTGGGCGAGGATCAGCGAGACTACACTCCTATTGCACAGCGTTAATCGCACAGCGTTAGGAGCTTGCAGCACAAGTCGTAAAGGTATTGGCTACTTCAGCACTCGGGTGAGTCCTTCTTGGGTAATGGATACCACGAGGGTACCGTCACGGGTGAAGATTGATCCGCGGGCAAGACCTCTTGCGCCATACATGTTGGGGCTGTCCATCGCATATAGCATCCATTCATCCGCTCGGAAGGGACGATGAAACCACATGCAGTGATCAATGCTGGCAAGCATAAGGCGTGACCAATCGACATCGTGCGGCAGGAGCATTGTGCCGACGAGCGATAGGTCGGACGCGTATGCGGTGACGCAGGCATGTACGAGATCGTCATCGGGTAATATTCCATCGGCTTTTATCCATACGTACTGTACCGGTTCCATCGGCTTGTCTTTGAACCATGGCAGCTCACCGACGTGGCGGTGTTCGACCGGCAACGGCCTTGCCAGCCAATCGCTCACCTGACCTTCGACCGAGCCCAGCCGTTCATGTAACGGTTTCAGCTCTTCAGGCGACGGTACATCAGGCATGGGCATATGATGTTCGAGATCGCTCCGCTCATCTACGTGGAAAGATGCCTGCAGGTTGAAAATGGGCTTTCCATGCTGGATGGCCATTACGCGCCGGGTGGTGAACGAATGACCGTCTCTGATCCTGTCCACTTCGTAAAGGATGGGCGACGCTGGATCGCCGGGTAACAGGAAATACGAATGGAGGGAATGTATCCTGCCCCTGTCGACCGTTCGTCCGGCAGCCACCAACGATTGGGCGGCGACCTGGCCACCGTAGACCCTGTCTTGCTTGTCAGGGTGATTAAGGCCTCTGAAGATGTTGACTTCTATTTGCTCGAGGTCAAGCAGCTGGATGAGAGTGTCTAGCGCATTGTTCACTTGCACTACTTTAGTGGCAGAGCGGCACGGTCGGAGCAATCATGGGTGCCCGGCAGGAGGATCTGTGGGATGGCCGCCCGGGAGCGATCCAGACGCCTGGTCCTAAGGTCAGTGAGATATTTGCTGGCATTTCGGGGAACGGTTGGATCCAGCCGGTTCGGTCGAGCTCATCTGCAAAATGCCTTGTCCTCTTACGAATGCCGTACGATCCTGTGATCTGGTATCATAAAGTGAGGTATTGATCGTCAGACCTGGGCACAGTGCATGAGCCCGTTAACGGGCAAGCAGTGTCGGCCGTCGGCAGTAATTGCCGGTGCGCCAGCAAACTTATCGAGTGAGGTGTATGTAGTATGGGTATATCATTGGTGCGACTGCGCGAACTATACGAGCGACCGCATATACGCAGGCTGACGCGCTATTCGATGGTATCGGTGATATCCACCATAGTCTCCCAAGGCACGCTTTTCATTACCTTTGGTCTCTTGCGGGTGTGGTCCGCCGTACCGTCGAACGTCTTTGCCAACGCGGTCGCCACGGTACCGTCTTATTACCTCAATAGATCATGGGCATGGGGCAAGACCGGCAAATCTCATTTGTGGAGAGAGGTGGTGCCTTTCTGGGGGCTGTCATTTGCTGGCATGGCTTTTTCCATGTGGACTGTGTGGATTGCGTCGAAGTGGAGCCTGCAACATCATTACACGCATATGGCGGAGGCGCTGTTTGTCAATGGCGCCAACTTTTTTGCTTTCGGGGTTCTATGGATGGTAAAGTTCCTGCTTATCAATAAAATGTTCCATGTGGTACCAGTAGGGGGAGATTCCGGCGAGCAGCTTGCCGGTGTCTCTGGAATGGTACCAGAGGTAGTACGCAGTGATGGTGTACTTTCCGGCTACAGCCAGGACACTTTCGACGATGCTTATGGCGGCGTGGCTGGCAATATGGGTGATCCTGGATAGTTGCCGCGGCCTTTCAGTCCCGGAAATTGGTGAATTGAAGGGGAATGCCCAAGTCTTCATCTTTCAACTTGGATATGACCGCCTGCAGATCGTCCCGCTTTTTCCCGGTTACCCTTACTTGGTCGCCTTGTGCCTGTGAACTGACGCCCTTCAACCCCATCGCCTTGATCACCTTGTTGACTTGCCTTGCCTTGTCGGAATCTATACCAGCCTGAATAGTGATTTGCTGGCGAGCACTTCCTTTTGACGCCTCTTCGATCTTCGCATGCGACAGCGACTTCAGCGATACGTTCCTGCGCACGAGCTTCTCCTCCAGAACCTGGTGCAGGGCCTTCAGCCTCTCCTCGGTCGATGCGTGCAATGTGAGGACACTCCCAGCCAGCTCTATGGTAGAGTCTGTACCCTTGAAGTCGAATCTGGTGGAGGCTTCCCGGTTGGCCTGATCCACGGCGTTTCGTACTTCCTGCATGTCCACTTCGGATACTACATCAAAACTAGGCATGTGGGTCATTATAGCCTGCCGGTGGGTTTACCTGGATGCGCGGGCAGGCATATCACCTGTACTGGCGCGGAACAACCGCTACAGCAATTTGGTGGGCCTGCCTGGATGCACGCCAGGCATATCACCGTTGCTCCTGCCTCTTACTGTACCACTCCTCCTTCCCTTCGCACCATATCGTGCCGTACAATTCGCATGGCTCCGGAAAATACGCTATCATCACAGATGGGTCGGTGCCCGAGTGGACAAAGGGAGCAGGCTGTAAACCTGCCGGCGTACGCCTACGTGGGTTCGAATCCTACCCGGCCCACCATTGTAATGCCGTTCTCCGGCTATGCTGGCGCTAGGTGTGTTGCGAAGAATGACAATGTCCTTGCCCAGGCATCACGGGCAGCATCCACCCTGTAGGTGGGGCTGGTATCGTTGTAGAAAGCATGAGGCGCACCCGGATAGAAGTGCGACTCGAAACTCTTTCCTTCTTTCTCCATGGCTTCGGCAAATGTCGGCACTCCATCGTTGACCCTGGCATCCTCTCCACCGTAAAGGCCGAGTACCGGACAAGCGATCCCGGCTACCCTCTCTGGGGAGGGAGAATGCCCGTAAAAGATCACTGCCGCAGAGATCTGTGGCTCCATGCAGGCGGCCAGCGCAGTTACCCCACCGCCGAAGCAGAAGCCCGTGCATCCTATCTTGCCCACCGCGGGGCCATTGCCGCTTGCCAACCATCGAGCAACCGAGGCGGTTTCCGAAGCGTACTTTTCCATGTCGCGGTCAGGTGAGAAGAGGATGCCTAAGGTTTCCTCTATTGCATCTCGTTCTGAAGCAGGCTTGTCTTTTAGTCCATCGGCACGCGCATTTGGATCCATCCAAGACTGCAATGGCAGGCTTCTCAGGAACGAAAGCAGTGCACTTACCCGCTCCCTGGTCAGAGCATCCGGTCTCTTACCGCCGAGGGCGTACAGGTCCG
>JAKBVZ010000006.1 GCA_021841005.1 Actinomycetes bacterium
GTCCGGTTCCCCAGCGTCCGGTTCCCCAGCGTCCGGTTCCCCAGCGTCCGGTTCCCCAGTGCCCATGGATGGCCCGGCATCGGCTGAAGCTGAGTACTCCACCACTTCCCCGGGACTCGCCCCGACAAGTCGCTCGTCCATCTCCGGTACGTGCGAGCCCGTACCGACCTCGTACACGTAGTCGTCGAGGTGAACTTCACCCTGAGGACTACCCCTCACCTCCAAGTCCATGGTCACGACGTCTCCTGCCAGAACCGGACGATCCACGCTACGCAACTCCGCCCACTGGCTACGAATCCTGTCTACATAGGAGTCAACCTCCTCCTCGGTAACCCTGGATGATGGCAGTATAATTTCCATGCCCTGGTACCCTGCCACCGACACTGAGGGCCTCACCTCGACCACTATCTCTATCTGTACGGGACCTTCTTCCTTACCGCTCAATATCTCGATACGAGGATCCGATATCGCCTCTACACCGGTTTCGTTTATGGCAGACACGTATGCGTCAGGAACCAGATCCTCCATTGCATAAGCCCTCAACGCCTGCGATCCTCCGATGCGAGCCTCAACCACTGGACGGGGCAACTTTCCAGGCCGGAAGCCTTTGACTTTCATGGTTCTCTGCAGACTACGAAACACCTTCTCCACTGCGGCGGAGACCTCGGATTCTTCTATGTCCACTATGAGTCGGACCCGGTTCCCGTCAAGGGACTCTGATATAGTATGCATAAGGATACCTACACTAGCCACTCATGAGGCACCAATTGTGCATATGCGGAATTATTTCGCAAATGAATAACGGTGCCAACTGTTTCATGATATATTGGTCGACGAAACGTGGTTGTCATACTACTATTTGGAGTAAAGTTAATGCCTTTTAATGTCTTACATAAGCTTGCCAGCCGTATGCGCGGTGTAGGCAGGCACGCTATAAGCGTGCAATTGATGTTGCAGGGGTATATCATGGTGTTTATTATTTGTCAGAATAGATCCATGGGGAAAGGCGAAGGCTTTTGCAGAAACAACAGGGTATGCCCACTATCGGAAAGCGACAGATGACACCAGCCGCAATAGGATACCGGGAATCTCAAAGGTAATGTAATGACCATTACGGAAGGCGACCAGCGATACGGCAACACTCGGCAGGATGTGTCCGGCGCGGTCACCAGTGTCATCGTACGCTACGTTCGCAACAAGTGCGGCGACAAAGGGCTGCTCAGGATGCTGCAGCTGGCAGGAGAATGCAGGCCGATCGAAGTGCTCCGGGATCCTTTCACCTGGAGTTCCTATAGCGAAACCATGGCACTTATATCTGCAGCAGCCCAGGTATGCGCAGACAACGATATATCAATACATCTGGGCGAGGAAATGCTGCGCCAGTACGATGGTACCGATGTAGCCAGCCTGTTGCGTTCCCTCGGCTCTCCAGCGGAAGTCCTGAAGAACGTCACTGCGGCGGCCGCTAAGTTCTTCACGGTGTCCAGCCTGGAAGCGCTCGAGGTCGGGGACGCTCACGCAATAGTGAGAGCAGTTGGACTACCTGGCCACCGGCGGGATGCCGTACTGTGTGACTTCACCAAAGGGTTACTCTCCCAGGTACCAGTGCTCTTCGGTCTGATACCGGCCGTCATCACCGAATCGGAATGCGCTGCTCGAGGAGGCCGGTTCTGCCTATACAGCGTGGGGTGGGAAGAGCATCAATGGGCCTCCTTCGTGGACGGCAGGAAAAGCATCTACACGATGGCATGGAGAAGCGGTGAGGTGGACGAGGCGCAAGCCGAGATCGAATCCGATAACACCACCAAGGTCAACTACCTGACCGCACAAGTACAGCAGTTGACAGAGCGCCTGCAGGATGTATATTCCACGGCTGCAGACCTGCTGGCCACCGACGACATCGACAGCGTGCTCGCCAGGGTGACCGAGAGGGCGGCGCACGCCGTAACCGCTCCTCACTATCTCCTGGCCATCCAGCTGACGCTAGAACAGCCAGTCCAACTCCACCACTACGGATTGACCCGGCAGGAGGCGGAGAGAGTGGCGGCAGAGATACTCCGGCCTGAGCCCGACACCCACAATGGCTCGCGTCTCATAGTGGACGTACGATCCCACAGGCAGTACTACGGCAGGATAGCCGCAATATATCCCGAAGGCGTCCAATTCCTGGCACAAGAAAAGGAGGCGCTCTCCGTATACGCGAACTATGCAGCAACAGCGCTGGATATGGTCACCGCGCTGGACGATGCCCGTCGCTCCAACGCAACATCCAACGCACTGCTCACGTTCTCCAGGCAACTCGCATCCCTGACCACGACTGCGGAAATTGCGGAACAACTTTCGGAAACCGTTCCCATGGTGGTAGGCTGCGATACTTCCGCTGTGTTGCTCTGGGATGATTCCACCCAGACATTGCGCTCCGTCAAGAGAATAGAACAGGACGGGTCGTCCAGCCAAGACGATCCAGGTGATGAGAACGCGGATGGCATACATGCAAATGGCGCACATGGTGGAAATGGCGATAGATCCAAGTTCAAGTACGCAGAACCGGTACAGGATGGACAGGAAAACGATACCGGCACGGTACTCAACATTCCACTCTCGGCATCTCCCCTCATAAAACAAGTAGTGGAGACACGTGACATAATCTTCGTGACTCGCGCCACCAATGACAACCTGACAAAAGATGTACTCGAGCATTACGGCATACAGGCAGCTCTGATAGCGCCGATCTTTACCTCCGAGAAATTCCTCGGCATAGTAACCGCCAACTTCAAGCACGAAGTGCAACCAGCCTCCGTGAGCACCAAGGAGCTACGCGAGCGAATGGTCGGCCTTTCCGACCAGACGGCCGTATCACTGGAAAATGCAAACCTGCTACAACAGATCAGTCACATGGCATGGCACGATGCACTGACCGGCCTCCCCAACCGGCGCCTACTGGAAGATCGAGCCAACCAAGCGCTGGTGCAAGCTACACGCGCCGGAGACGTAGTCTGCATGTTCTTCGTGGACCTCGACCACTTCAAGGAAGTGAACGATATTCTTGGACACGCTGCTGGAGACCAACTGATCATTGAAGTGGCCGCCCGGCTGTCCCGCACGGTAAGGCAGCAGGATACGGTGGCGCGCCTTGGTGGTGACGAATTTGCTATCCTACTGCCAGGACTTTCCGATCCTGAAGCGATAGAAGCGCTCGCACGCAGGATGCTCGCGACTTTAAGCATGCCGTTCAATCTATCTGGCCAGGAGGCATATGTGACCGGATCGATAGGTGTAGCTATGGCACCGCGAGATGGTAATACGTATGACGAATTACTCTCCAGCGCAGACGCGGCGATGTACCGCTCCAAAGGAATGGGGAAGAATACGTTTCAGGCATTCAATGCCGAGGAGGATCGTACGAGCACAACGGATAGCTTTCACCTGGAAAAAGACCTGCACAAGGCGCTCGAACGAAAAGAGTTGTTTGTCCTCTACCAGCCATTCATTGATCTCGGAACTGCCAAGGTGGTTGGCGTGGAAGCACTATTACGCTGGGAACATCCTACCAGGGGGACGCTCGAACCCGCAACATTCATCGAGATCGCCGAATCATCGGATCTCATAGTACAGATCGACAGCTGGGTGATGAGTGAGGCATGCAGGCAGCTACGCCGCTGGTTGGACATAGGTCTCCCACCCCTGCGGATAGCCATCAATGTATCCACTAGGGATCTTGCTACCGAAGAATACGTAGACAGCGTCCTTGCGGCACTGGAGAACACCGCCCTCGACCCATCCCTTATCGAGTTGGAACTGACCGAAAGAGTGGTATTCGACGATGCTGGAACCATGCAAGCCAACATTGAAAGACTTCAGAAGATAGGCGTGCGCTTCTCGGTGGACGATTTCGGCACAGGATCGTCCGGGATGGACAGGATCGGGGCTTTCCCTGTCTCCATCCTGAAAATCGACCGTTCATTCGTGCAGGTTCTCGGTCCCGACGACCAATCCCAGGTAATAATACAGGCCATCATCGGAATGGCCAAGGATCTGGGTATGAGTTGCGTAGCAGAGGGGGTTGAGACATCCACACAAAGCCGGATACTGCTACAACGTGGCTGCACCACCGCGCAGGGATTCTTCTTCAGCCCTCCCCTGCTGGCTACAGATGTCGAACGCATGCTGCAATCCAGCGCTCGCAACATCGCGGTAGCTGACAAAATCGACAAGGCAGGCGCAGTGGACGGTGCAAGGTTACTGGATGGCGCAGGGCCATCCAGTAATGCCATATAGCGCTATTATTACCTGATGATCCCCTACACCATACAACAAGCCATAGCATTATGAATGGCATGTTCTTGTGCTCATCACACTGCCAAACAACTTCGCCGGACACCATACAACAAGCCATAGCACTATGAATGGCATAGCAACGATGGGCAAGGCTCTTTGAAGCGTAACCCCACCAAGTCGACCGGATCACCTGTACCACCGGGGCATACCCGGTACACGAGCTGTGGCATAGCGGCCGCAGCAGATTCAGCCGGACCGCCCGTCCCGCCAGGTCCTACCGGCAGCAAGGTGACTCGCATCTGGAAGATACTGGTAGGCCCCCCTCTCAGAGCTGACCAGGTCACAAGTGAGGAACTCAGCCCCGTAGAAGGCCTTCCGGCTCTCTCCCTTGACGCTCTCACCTCGGTGGCCTATGGTCCCCAGGCCATCGCTTTAGTACTTGCAGGAGCAGGGGCTGTCGCTCTAAAATTTGCATTGCCCATCACGATTGCCATCGTCGTCCTCCTTGCCTTGCTCGTATCATCGTATCGCCAGGTAATAGAAGGATTCCCCCAGGGAGGTGGCGCGTATGCCGTAAGTAGGGCTCACTTGGGAGCGGGGTTTTCCAGGCTGGCAGCTGCCTCTCTCATAGTTGACTACACACTCACAGTGGCCGTTTCGATAGCCGCAGGAGTGGCAGGCCTGGTATCCGCCTTCCAGCCACTGGCACCTTACACCGTCCTGCTATGCCTTGCCATGCTTGCGATCATCACCCTACTGAACCTTCGAGGGCTCGGAGACAGCGCCCGGGCATTCCTCTTGCCAACTGCCGCTTTCATAGTGGGCCTACTGGCGGTCATCGTCGTAGGCATCATCCACCCCATCGCTCCACACGTGTACCAGCCCGGAAAATCGCTGGTGGCCACACATGCGCTTCAAGTAATCGGCGTTCTTCTCATCCTGAAGGCATTCTCTTCAGGATGCTCGGCCCTGACGGGTGTAGAAGCGATCGCAAACGGCGTACCACTGTTCGAACAGCCTCGGGTAAGGCGAGCCAAGCAGACGGAGCTACTGTTGGGAGTGATCCTTGCTGTCATGTTGCTTGGGTTGGGTGTCCTCATAGCTCACTTCCACGTGGCACCCAGGATGCACGACACTGTACTTTCCCAGGTGATGGCCATATCTGTGGGTAGAACCTGGGCTTACTATACGGTCACGATCTCCATTACCATAGTGCTCGGCATGGCCGCGAACACATCCTTCGGTGGCCTGCCTATCCTCGCCAGCCTGCTTGCCCGCGACAACTACCTACCGCACCTGTTCTCCATGAGAGGGGACCGTCTCGTCTACACAAAGGGGGTATGGGTCCTGGCGGTACTGTCAGGGCTGATACTGGTAGTGGTAAGTGGCAATACCGATACACTGATACCGCTCTTTGCAATAGGGGTGTTCACTGGCTTTACCCTGGCCCAGGCAGGTATGGTCATACACTGGCGAAGCAACCACGCCCCCGGATGGCGCTGGCGGGCCATGCTCAATGCAGTGGGGGCCACAGTCACCGGTCTCGCCACGCTGGTATTCGTATTCTCCAAATTCGTGGCTGGCGCATGGATCGTGGTAATCGCCATTCCCGCCATTATGTTGCTCTTCCAGCACGTACACAGATACTATGCGGCTGTCGGAAAGGAGCTGGACATTTTCGGATCAACAAACGTGCCTGTCCCCCACTGCGACCTACTGGTCTTAGTCCCGATTACGGGTATCACCCAGCTGTCGAGAGCAACCATATCCCAGGCGATGACCTTTGGCGGTGAGGTAGTGGCGGTACACGTAGCATTCCCTGATGCCGGCAGTGAGGAAGAAGAGATGCGGAAACGATGGGAGAGATGGAACCCTGGCGTGCCTCTCGTTATGCTCCAAACCAGGTACCACTCCGTCGTAAGGCCCATCACCAGATATGTCCTACAAGCTATACATGACGGCAAGGATGTCGTGGTTCTCATTGGCGAGATGGAGCCCCGGCTGCTCCGCCACCGGTTGCTCCACAACCAGATGGGCACCGTGCTCAGCATGTCGCTACGGCGTCACACGGACGCCACCGTAGCCATTCTCCCTATGCATGTGAACGACTGAGAATGGAGGTCCTCGCGACCACCACTTAGACGCACGCAAGGCCATTCTCCCTATGCATGTGAACGACTGAGAATGGAGGAGGGGGAGCATGTTGGCGTGCATGGACAACAACAACAACAACACAGCAATGCGAAGCCAGGGGGGCGACGATTCCGAGACGCCTATCCGCTGGCCTCTAGGGTGAACTCATTGAAGCAAGGAGAAACTCGATGAAACTGTGGTCACGTGGCCTGGGACCCAGGGAACTGGTGATGGATTTCACTCATTATGCAGTGCGACGCTCCGATGATGGAGGGATCGAGATTTTCGGCGTCACCGAACAGCCTGTCAGTTGGGAGTTCAGGGTGCACATAGGCGAAGAGGATATCCCGGGAATAGCAAGCAGTTCGCAGCCCCTGCGACTTGGCTACTTCAGACCAAATGACCTCTGCTCACGCGTGGAGACACCCATCCCAGGGCTGCTCGTGGCAGGCGCCTCTGTGCATCCTGGCGGCATGATACTGGGCGGCCCAGGCTATCTAGGCGCCAAGGTGGCAATGGACATACGTGGGCTGAGTGCCTGAACGCTGCGGCGGACCGTTCCCTGACGCTCTGTTCACCCAAATGGCAATGTATCTGCTGGCCCGGACACCTCGGTACGCTGTACGCTGGTACATCATGCAAGCACAAAGTGGATGGTGGATAATTGCAACCGACCTGTGGCAAGACCGACTCATTCCGGAAAAGCCGCCAATCAGGTGACGAGACGGAGGAGGGCCTGTCTCGCATCCTCAGATTTTTCGGCCTCCTTCGACAAGCGTGCCGCAAGCCGTTGCGTCCACTCCCCGACTGTCAAGGTATCATGACGTATCGCGATGCCTCCCATTACCTTCGCAACAGTAGGCACGAGTCGTCCGTGCTGTTTCGAGATGGAATACTGCTCCTCCTCCAGTAGGACCACCACTTCCGACACACCGCCACGCCCGAGCAAGCCTGCCTTTTTCACCTGCACCGCCGCCGGCCATGCCGACCCCAACTGATCCGCCAGATAGCCGAGCAATAGCTGGTCATCCCTGGCCTGCTCGGCAAGAAGCTGCGCAAAGGCCTCCACCTCGTATCCCTGGACATCATTGTTCTCCGGCATGCTTTCGAGCCCCTTGGTGGATTCCTGAGGTTCTCCCGGATCTCTGGGTACCATATCGCTCATCGATCCCAACTTACATCAATCATGCACTCACTGCAATGGAGCCCACCAAAGGTAGGCCACGACAGGCCCTTGCCGGTCGACCAGCAGCGGGGAACGGTGTGAGCCTCTAAGGTCATCCTTCCTTGTGCATTGCAGTAGGGGACGTACGAATTATCTCGTCCTCAAGCGGAACGGTCAGCCTGGGAATAAGCCTGATGTGCTCACGGGCAATCTGGCTGATGGCGGTGCCCATCGCGAAGAACTCTATGGTATGACTGCCTCCCCATCCGTGGGACGACTCCTCCACGGTCACGCCTACCACTCCATCAGACCCACAAGAAACCGCCTCGTCCTGCATGCGCCCCATCGCCAGTTCACGCGCCTCGTAAAGAGCCCTCGTGTATGCCTCTATCTCCATGTTCTGGCGGTTGGCCACCGTTGTGGCGAAGCTCCGAGTCCGCACGTAGTAGACACACGAACCCATCACCACCTGGATGGGCATGTAACCCGCCTTGACAAGAAGGTAAAAATCCTGACCAGAAAGGTGGCTGGAAAAGAAGCTCACACCCTTTGCGCTACTGTGATGCACCCCCTGAGCACCCTGCACCCCTGCAGCTGAACCGCGGGCATCATCGGATGTACCCCCCCGAACAGGCATGCGCCTGATCGCGGTACCCAGAGCTAGGAAACGACTCGTCGAAGAGCCTGCTTCACCCACAGAGAATGGATTGACGAGCAACCGCACGCCTACCACACCGGACCCACCCGCATGCTGCCCTTCACCGGCGAGCCGGTTCAAAGCAGTGCGGCGCGCATTATGCATCGCAGCAGAGAGCATCTGGATCTCCATCCCGATCCCAGACATCAAACCTCCCTGGGGAAGACCGGCCCCTTGGCCTCCGCCGGCACCCTGTCCCATGCCTCCGCTGGCCATACCGCCGCCCCACGACCCCGGACCGTAAGGAATATAAGGCATTCCAGTGTGATATACGCAAGAGCCCTTGACAAAGGATATTGGCTCGTAGCCCGCCTGCTTGACAAGGATGGACTCGTCCACGCTCAGGTCAGAGGAGAAGAACCGCCCTCCCTGAGATGTCTGAGCCGGAGAGGCGCTTTTCTCCCCTTGGGCTCCTCTGGCCTTGTTCCGGGAGCGCTGCAGTGCCGCATGCGGACTCCCCCAATTGCCAAAGTACAGTTCAAAGTACTCCGGCGTTTCGCCGCCTTCTCCAGCCGCCTTCGAACTACCATCTCTTGCAGAACCGACTCTTGCCGCCAGTGCATTCATGGCCCGGGCGCCCACATCTCCGCCCGCTGCAAGATCCCTACCATCCTGTGCGCTCATGACAACCTCCGCCGGTCGGCAAGTCGCATCACCGGCAGAGGCAGGTCGGTATTTCCCCCTGCGCCGGATATATTCCCAGGATCGAACTTCACCACTGCCGTACCCGTGACAATGGTTTCAAGGAAGTCCTGCCCGCCCATCATGCCAATGGAGGAAACATCTATATCCACTCCCACGATACCGTCGCCAAGAGACGCCGCTTGGACCTCCATCCTGGAAATGGCAATCGAAACGCAATTGTCGAGCACTTCACTGAATTGCGACACCTCCGAGTTGCCCCATGACTGAGCCTGGCTGGCGGCCTGCCATCCGGCATAAGCCCGTATCGCCGAAACTCCAACCACGAGTGCCGACGGAACGTATCCGGCCCGGAGCAATTTGGCGAAATCTTGCCCTGAAAGATGTGATGTGAACGGTATCGCCTGAAGGGGAACGCCAGGCGCCGTAATGGCGGTCCCGGTTGCATAGAAATCCACTCCCACGACCGGGCTGGATATCCGTTTGAGCTTCAGGCGTACACCGACCACCCCGTGGGCGCCGAACGATCTGGCCTCATCGACCATCCGCTGCATGGCCATACTGGCGGCAGACAGGATGCCGTGCTCATACCAGTCCTGCTCTACGTTTGCTCCCCTGCCCATGGTGGAACCGTATCCCCCGTAACCTCCGAGGCCGAGCATCCCGAGCCCACCGGAAATACCCGATCCACCATAGGATCCCTGGCCTCCAGAGATAAGCGTGCCGCCAGCCGAGCTGAACGCTCCCATGCGGTACACCGAGGTGCCAAGCACCAGGCCCAACGGCTGGAACCCTGCGCCACGAATAGCTGCCAGTTCGGGTACCGAAAGACCTGAGCCCCAGGCTCCGCCTGAACGAGCCGGCAGGACCGCGGCATCGAACTCCTCCTCTGCCCCCTGACCTGGCTCCTCAGGCCGACCTTGCCGCCCAGTGCTGCGCCTTCCAGACTGACCGGCTTCCGGGTTGCCCGGGTTTCCAGCGACTACCACGGTCGAATCACTCCCAACGATCCGCTCAACGATCCAGGGAGAGCATCATCTGTGGCTTCTCTATGACGTGGTTGTCTCTTATGGGTCTGATCGCCGTACCAACGGCAAAGAACTCGATCACATGGCTTCCCCAGAAGTGCGACTTCTCCACCATCTGCACCCCCACGATTCCCTCTGCACCCAATCGCTCGGCTTCGTCCTGCATCCTCGTCATGGCCAGTTCCCTTGCTTCATAGAGCGCCTGGGTAAAAGGAACCAGCTCACTGTTGTTACCGGTCTGCGCTACCACATTAGCCAGATTCCTGTGCCCAACATGGTACACGCAAGTACCCATCACGAGGCCAAGGGGCATGTACCCGGACTGTACAAGCGTCCAGAAATCCTGGCCTGACAGGTCACTGGTGAACGGCGCGCCCAGTGGATTGCGCCAACTCATTGGAGCATCCTTGGACTCTATGGCAGTTCCTATCGCGATGAACTCCGCTGAGTGCGGTCCCCAATCGTAAAAATTCACATCGAGGCGCACACCAACGACTCCATCCGCATCGAGAACTTTCGCCTCTGCCTCCATGCGCGACATTGCCAACTCCCTGGCCGTGTACATCGCCTGTGACAGCTTATCCAATTCCCTGTTCTTCGACCAGGAACGCCCCTGCAGTCCTATATGATAGATGGAGCTGCCGAATACAAGCCCCTTCGGATTGAAGCCCGCCTCCTTGACGAGGAGGAATTCGTTGACCGAGAGGTCTGAGGTGAACAGACCTGCCTTCCCGTCACGTCCCCCAAGTTCTGCAAGCCTGCTCAGGGCATCCTTCGGAAGACCTATGCTGCTTGGATCGAGTGACTCAACGGCTTGCTGCTCCCTTGGAGCGAGCTGTTTGTCATCCTGCACCACCTTGTCCTTTGCCATGGGCTTCTCCTTTCCAGATAACCTCATTACCGCCTGATCACCGACCATTGCTTGGCCGTCTCCTGCCCCAGTCCGATGCTGTATCTACGCCTTATCCAGGCCTTGATCCAAAGTCTTGATCCATACCCGGAGTAGAAGGTCGCTTGTTTGCTGCAACCCTATCTCCCCTTGAAATTGCCGGGCCTGCGTGCCATGACTGCAATTATACCCTCTAATGCATCCTCAGTGGCCAGCAGCTTCTCCTGCTCCAGGATTTCATAGTTGGTCGCCTCCCGCACCTTCTCGGCAAGCCCTGCACGCAACGTAGAATTCACCGCTCGAAGCGCCAGCGGAGCACCTTCAGCGATCTCGCTCGCCAGGTCTACGGCGGCCTGCCTCACCTGCTCTCTCGGAACGCAGGCATCCGCAAGACCGAGCTTCGTCGCCTCCTCTCCGTTGAACCGGCGACCAGTGAGCAGCATCAGGGCGGCCTTCGAGGGACCCAGAAGCTCCGGCAGGGTAACGGACAGTCCGAATCCCTGGTGAATACCGAGGCGCACAAAATTGGCGGAAAAACGTGCCTCCGGGCAGGTGACTCTCAGGTTTGCCACCATGGCAAGTCCCAATCCTCCGCCGACAGCAGGACCATGGACAGCAGCCACTACAGGTATGGAAACAGAGAACATCCGGTAGGCAGCGGCATAGAGCCTACGAGCGGGCGACAAACCGCCATCCTGTTCCACTATGCCCTCGCTGTCTCCAGGCTCAGCTGAGAAGTTCGCCCCAGCACAGAACGACCGCCCCTCTGCGGCAAGCACCACCGCTCTCACTCCCAGATCGCCGTCCAATGCCTCGAGGGCTGATGCTACCGCCTCCACCAATCCTGGGGTGAGAAAGTTGTGAGGCGGTTTGCGCATCTCGATGATGCCGACATGGTTGCGGATGTCTACGCTTACCTCTTCTTCTGTTCCCGTCAAGCCATCGTGCTTCCCGCCAGGTTGCATGGCAGCATCTTCAGCATTCCCGGCATCTTCTGTATCTTCGGTAGCAGCGAACATAATATCCAGATATTACACCTAGTGGATCTTGCATACGAATACAAGATATTTTAGTTGCACTTTACCTGGATGCCTCTGGTGTGACAAGGTATTGTGTACTATGAGCTACGTACGTCGAAGTACCTGCACTGTGGAGTTCGACCAGCAAGAGAACCATCCATGGTTGCCGGAGAGAGGAGGATACCCATAGTGGTGACCAATGAGAATGAAGGCGCGGAAGCAGCCGAGATAGCAGTGCACTGGCAGGAGGAGGAGTACTATCACGCTCCACCAAGCTTTGTGGAACAGGCGAATCTGAAGGATCCCCAGATTTTCGAACGCTATTCCATCGAACACTTCCCTGATTACTACAAGGAGTTTGGCGAGATGCTTGACTGGTACAAGCCGTGGGATACGCTGTTCGACTCGAGCAACCCGCCGTTCTGGCGCTGGTTTGTGGGCGGTGAGCTGAACGCCTCATTCAACTGCGTGGACAGGCACTTGGATGCTTACAAGAACAAGGCAGCTCTCTACTTCGTGCCCGAGCCGGAGGGGGAACCAATCGTAGCGCTCACCTACCAGGAACTATCTGTCCAGGTCAACGAGCTCGCCGCCTACCTTCGCGACGGGCTGAACCTGAAAAGAGGTGATCGGGTCACCATCCACATGCCCATGGTACCGGAGCTGGCTGTTACCATGCTGGCCTGCGCCAGGCTGGGAATCATCCATTCCGTAGTCTTCGGCGGTTTCAGCGCCCAGGCATGTGCGGATCGCATGGTTGACTCTGACAGCTCGGTACTCATCACCATGGACGGTTACTGGCGAGACGGGAAGTGGCTGGATCACAAGGAAAAGGCGGACGAGACGGTCAGGGCCGCCGGAAAGGCAGGACACGCAGTCCGTGCAGTACTCATATTCGAGCGTTACCCCGGAGAGTACCGGAGTGGCTTTGGAATAGTCGAAGACCGTGACATCATCTTGAATGATGTCCTGAGCCAGTATGCCGGCGAGCGGGTGGAACCGGAGCACATGGCTGCCGACGACACCCTTTTCCTAATGTATACCAGCGGTTCCACGGGCAAGCCGAAGGCTGCACAACATTCCACCGGCGGCTACCTCTCCTACGTAACGGCTATGTCCAAGTGGATCCTAGACATCAAACCGACCGACGTCTACTGGTGCATGGCCGACATTGGCTGGATTACCGGCCATTCCTTCATCGTCTACGGCCCGCTTTCACTCGGTGCATCATCCATAATCTACGAGGGCGTCCCCTCCTGCCCTGATGCCGGACGGCCCTGGCGGGTGGCAAAAAGGCTGGACGTCAACATCTTCCATACTTCTCCCACGGCCATTCGCAGCTTGCGCAAACTCGGGCCTGAAGAGCCTACCAAGTACGACTATAATTTTAAGCTCATGGTCACGGTGGGCGAGCCGATAGAGCCGGATGTATGGCGCTGGTACTACAATACCGTCGGAAAGGGCAACGTGGCCATAGTGGATACCTGGTGGCAGACCGAGAACGGCGGGTTCCTATGCAGCACCGTACCGGCCCTGGCCCCCATGAAGCCAGGAAGCACGGGGCCCGGAGTACCTGGCATCCATCCGGTGATATATGACGAGGACGGCAACGAGGTCCCGCCGGGGTCCGGCAAGGGCGGCAACATCTGCATACGCAACCCGTGGCCCGGCCTGATGATGGGAATATGGGGAGATCCAGACCGCTATGTAGCGACTTACTACCAGAGATACTGCAAGGACCCGGAGAGCAAGGACTGGCAAGACTGGCCCTACTTTGCAGGAGATGGTGCAATGCAGGCGCCGGACGGCTACTACCGCATATTGGGCCGCATAGACGACGTGATCAATGTAGCTGGCCATAGGCTTGGCACAAAAGAAATAGAGTCGGCAGTCCTAGAGGTGAAAGGGGTGGCCGAAGCAGCCGTCATAGCAGCGACGGACGCGATAAAGGGTGTGATACCCGAGATTTACGTCACCCTGCAACCCGGAGTTACCCCATCCGAGCAATTGCAGAAGTCCGTGGTAGACGTAATAGTTCGCGACATAGGCCCCATCGCCCGTCCGCGCAAAGTGTGGCTGGTGCCGGACCTCCCCAAGACGCGGTCCGGTAAGATCATGAGACGCGTGCTTGCATCCATCAGCAACAACAAGGACACAGGAGATGTCACCAGTCTGGCCAATCCGGAGATAGTCGAGGAAATCCGGCGCACGGTGTCCGGATAGCTGCCGGCAAACGCTCGACCGTAGCTGTCGTAGCCAGGCCTTATGTATCGCGCCGAGCTTGATCACAAAACGCTAGACTTCGCCTGACGCTCCAGCGCATCATGCCAGGCAGGTCTTTACAAGATGCAGCCGAGCGGCTAGCGTTTCTGTATGTTCGGTAGTAGATCGCCGCGATGGGACAAGCCATTCTCGAAAGAACGCCACCCGTCGAACCTTGGGGGTGTGGCAAGTCCAAAATCCACTCTTCCTGGCAGGGCCATGCATCAAACACCCGACAAGACCGTTCCCGCTTGGCCTCTAATCGTGCTGGTGGCTCTGGTGGTGATACTGATGGAGTCTGGAGCATTACCTGCCTGGCCGGGCATCACCCACGAGGTGGCCCTCCCGCCGCTCGGGCTGATCTCGGACATAGGCCTGCTGCTGGCGAGATCACCATCATTTGTGGTTTTCGTTGCACTACTGGTCGCCGACTTGGTGATACGCTCCACGATTCTCTCGTTTCTCATAGCTTTTACCTGGAGCGGCAGGGTCTGGTGGCTGGCACTGCGCTTTTACCTAGTGGCATTGATCCCTTCATATATTGCGGCGGAGCTTGTCTATTCCGGGCAGGCGATCCTGTATTCTCCCCTGTTCTGGGCAGGCCTGGTGATGGCAGTATTGGTGGCACTGATAATGTCGCCTCTTATATGGCGCCGGGATGCCGGCAGGACAAGAGGCAGATGGTCTCGTGACGCGTCGTGGACGAACCTTTCTCCCCATGGCGGGCTATTTGAGGCCATGAAGTCTGGGCTGCGATCGGGTTTCAACATGCCGGTAATGATGGCTTATTTACTGGCGCTGACCCTCATCGGAGCAGGTGTGGCTGGTGCAACCAGTGCAGGCAGGGCCGGAGATATGCTGGGCGTGGTCATTTCGGGAATACTCACCTTCTACGCGGCTCGCTACCTTCATTCCGGTCATGCTGGCAGGGCATCGAATATATCCGTGGAGATGAAGAGGCTGCTTGCGTGGATTGCGGTTGCTACACTGGTCATAGCTGGGGTGGCTTTCCCGGTAAGGGTTCCCGAACTTTCCGGGCCGCCGCCGCATTTACGAGGGAGTCTCTTTCTAGTGGCAGGAATAGATACTGCCAGCGGGTATGGAGCGCTGTTTGGCCTACGGCCAGAGGCGATAGGCTTTACCTGCAGCGATACCACTTACTATTCCTATGCTGGACTGGGAAACGGAGCAGCTCAGGGAGAGGCAAGATGCCCCATAAGATCCGGCAAGCCATATAGGCGACGAGACACCATGCAACCGTTGAGCAGGTCGGCACTGCTGTTCAGAAAAGAAGTAGAGCATCTGCCATCCCCGGTTACAGTGGTGGCACATTCGTCTGGGGCCTGGGTGGTGTGGGACGCGCTAAAAGGATGGAGGGGGAGCCCCGTAAGGGAGGTGGTCCTGCTCGGGCCGATGTCTCATTCCATCGGTTATGCAGTAGGTAAGTCCGGTACCGGGATTGCCGGATCTCTCGGTTTACGGATGATCACCAAGCTGGGCAGATCAATCAATTTTGGTACAGTGACATCGCGTAGCCCGTTGCTGATCAGAATGGCGGCGGGCCGCGATGCTCAAAGACTGTTTTCCGTTGCGTTACCCAGTGGAGTGAATGCGATTGCTGTTGAATCGGCTTACGATGCGAGCATGGCAGGTCAGGTGGCGGTGCCTCATGCGGTCCAAGGCTGTCCCTTGCTGCTCACTCATACAGAGATGGCCTACGCACCAGAGGTGATGTACGAGGTGAGCCGGTTCCTGCATGGACAGCGGAGCCAAGGGTGCTCGCTCGCTGATAGGTGGCCTTATGGCGTGGCCGCGGGCTGGCGGCTACCGTGATCGCTGTATCTTACCTCGTGGCTGTTAGGCTAGGTCCTGCACCATGAGTTGGCTATGCAGGCGCTTACCGTCTCTGGAACGCAGGCCCGGGACAGGGGGCTGCTTGCCTATTTTCCGGAACCCCATGGATTCGAAGAAAGCGATTGCAGCATGATTCTCGGCCAGTGTACCCAAGTGGCACCCTGGTATATCTTCAGCACGCAAGGTGTCGAGCCAGCATCTCATGAGTGCTGCGCCGGCACCCTTGCCTCTTGCTTCGGGTAGCAGGTCTATGTGCAGATGGGCAGGCCAGCGCGGGTCGAGCAAGGTGGAATGGTCCAGCCTGCGCATCACGGTGTCGGCAACAATATCACGAGCTGATCGCCATATAAAACCGGCAGTTCCAGGCATGAAAGCTATGCCTCTCGTGACGACATGTCGCATTACTACCCTTTCCGGTGTCCATGCACGCCTACTGTCTTTGCAGCCCAGCAGGTAACCAATCACCTCACCATCCTTTGCCTCGACCACAAATGACGATTCGGGCTCGTGGTCTGTGTAGTAGCCGGAGAATGCGTCGGCCAGGCTCTTGGCATCTCTCCACTGCCAGTCGATGGGCTCCCCCATGTATCCGGTCACGTAACAGACATACCTCACGCTGGCACGATCCTTTGCCTCGTAAGGCCTTACCGTCAGGTCACCAATATGTACGATACTACCCTGTTCGTCCACTTCCAACCTCCTGCACCTTATGGCACCGATTTGCCTGCCCGCAAGCTAAGAGGCTCAGCGGATAGGCATCTCGGGCTCGTCGTCCCCCTGACTTCGCATTTCTGTGTTGTCGTCGTTGTCCATGCACGGAAGCTAGCCCTTCCTTCTCCGCCTTGCACTGCTCGCCCGGATGAACGACTTCCTGATCCAAGCCAGCAATCCGCCAAGTCGCTGCGGCCACTATGCCGCAGCCCGTGCGCTGGACTACGACTTCCTGATCCAAGCTGCCTATCCGCTGAGCCTCTAACTCGTTGGTAGATTATACCGCATAGCGGTGTTCGCTTACATGATTGGCTACGCCATTGGCTTGCCTCCTGTACCCGGCGTAACCATATGCATCACGTAGACCATTGGCGTAGGTAGGTCTTGTGGCGTAAGTGTCAACGGTCAATCCGAAACCGGTCGCAGGTAAACCGCTCATGTGTTGAATTGAAGATCGGCGTACCGTAGCAGCAGTTCCTGGATTTCGCCGCGGGTCTCTACTGCTCCGGCCATGCCATAGATAGGGGTCATTATCCCCAAGGTACCAGGGATGCGTTTTACTTCCTGCACCGATGAAGCGAGGTCCTCCAAGAATCGCCTAACCACTCCATCGACGGTATGGCGCAGCGTAACGCACAGATGCACAGCCGGTGGATCCTGGAGTCCGTTCAAGCTCCATCCACGCTTGGTCATGGCATCTGCAATGGCGTAGATATCCATTTCCGGTGAGGTGAAAGCGATTACGGACAGGGGGTCACCTAAGATTTCCAACCCATCTATTGCTGTTATGCCTTCCCTGATCTGATCGGCCGCTTCGAGGATGGCTTTGGTGGCCTTCAGGTATCCTGATTCACCGAAGGCAATCATGGCAGCCCAGCACTCTGCTGACAGCGCCCCCGGTCTGCTGCCTGCGAACGTAGGGGAATAGTACAGTCCACCCATCCAGGTGGTGGTGGTGTACATCTGGTACCTGCGCAACCTGGCGTCACGGTAGAGGATGACCGAGGTTCCCTTGGCGGCATAGCCAAACTTGTGCGTGTCGGCAGAAAGAGAGGTCACCCCCGGCAGGTGGAAGTCGAATGGCGCTATGGAGCGGCCTAGACGCTTGGCAAACGGCAGTACGAAACCGCCCAGGCAGGAATCGACATGCAGGCCGACTCCCGCTTCCAGCGCCAGACGGGAGAGATCTTCGATAGGGTCGATGATCCCATGCGGGAAGGAAGGAGCGGAGCCGACTATAACCGCAGTCCTGGCGGTGATCGCATTGCGAATAGCGTCCACATCCGCTTCCCACCGGTCATTCAAACCTACCTTCACCAGTTCCATGTCAAAGCACTGTGCGGCCTTTTCAAATGCAGCATGGGCGCTGAGCGGGACAACTATTTGAGGCTCGGCAATGCCCTTCTCCGTACGTGCCCAGTCTCGATATGCTCGCATGGCGAGCATAATGCTTTCCGTTCCACCGGAGGATACAGTGCCACACACACTTGGGATACCGTCTTCACCCCCTCCGAAAAGTGACGCCGTCATGGCCACTATCTCGGCCTCGTATTTGATGGCGCTTGGCCAGATGTCGGGGTGGAGCGGATTGGCCTGGGAGTTGATGGCGTAGACTTCACTGAGAAAGTCCGTATGGTAAGGATCCCCGTTGTATACCGCTCCGGACGCGTATCCGTCCCTCCACTTGTATTCCTCACTGCTTGACAGTTCCCTCATTTCAGCCAATATTTCGGAGTGATTCCTACCTTCCGCCGGCAGGCTCCGGTAGACCTTGTGCGAATCCTTGTACGGGCGCAACTCAGATTCGAGCACTTCCATGATGAAATCGAACTCCTCTTCAAGCATTGAGTCTCCTGTAGATCTTGCGGTTCTTCCGATATATATTGACAAACTCCCTGTAAATGCCATCATAGGTGGTTGAAGCCCTGCTGTCTGGTTCCAGAGGTGCATCTCTTGTAACCATGCCGGCAATATCGTCCCTGGTGATCATACCGAGTGCCAGTACCGCCAAGATCCCGGCACCACGGACATTTGCCAGTACCGGGTCATGTAGGGGAATCACCCTGCGTTGCAGGATGTCAGCGTGTATCTGTGCCCATAGCCTGGACCGAGCCCCACCGCCTATGAATGTCAGCTCCTTGCACCGACGGCCGGTGAAGGATTCGACTGACTCCAAGAGCCATCTGGAGTTGAAGGCTACTCCCTCGTAGACCGAGCGTATCATATCATCCTGTGTCGTCGAAAGGGACAGGTTGTGAAACCCGCCCCTGATGGTATGATCGTCCACCGGCGAGCGCTCACCATTCAGCCAAGGCGTGAAGACGACACCTCGCGACCCGGGAGCAGCCCGCGATGCCGCCTGTTCCGTGTACTCGTAGAAGTGCTTCGGTATGCGTAGGTCGCTCCTTGTGTAGCTGGGTGGTGCCGGTGCTACAAGTCCAGTGTCAGCATTACGGCTCACGGCATCTCTCCGATCCCCAGTGCTTACCTGCTTGCCGAGATGGGTCTTTACTTCCTTGTGATGTCGATCGTTGGCTGTCGTGGTGTCCACGCCGCCGAGCAGGGTGGAAGCCAGGAAATCCAAGCATGCGCCGGCAGTCTCGTGCTCGTTGGCCACTAGGTAACGCCCGGACAATGCAGACGGGATGGATGCAATATTATGCAGCCCATCGGTCTTCTTGAAGGGCACGTGGCACGATATCCACGATGATGTCCCTATGTAGAGGTGCAGATCGAAGTCGTCGATTGCACCCGACCCGATTACGGCGGAGTGGACATCACCCGACCCCGTTGCTACCGGAACGCCTTCCGGCAGTCCCAACTCCGTGGCAGCCTGGGTGCTCAAATGGCCCATCACGGATCCTGATGGCACGAGGCCAGGCAGTTTCGACGGTTCTATGCCTGACATTTCCAGCAGCTTTTCCGAATAGCGAATATTGTGAATGTCCCGGTTGTCGGTTACCCAGTGCAAGCAAATTGAATCGTGCGATGCGCTCGCAATGCCGGTGAGCTTCATGTCTATCCAGTCGATGGGCTCAAGGAACTTGTATGTCCTGCTGTACACTACGGGCTCATGCTGCCGTATCCACAGTATATGACCAAGAGGATCCTTGCCCGATATGCCCGGAGCACCACCCGTAAGATGGATCCATCGTATGATTTTTGGTATGTGGTATCCCATGATGCTGGGGAACCCGCTTACCTGATCTTTCACGTTGGCAGATCCGCGAGAGTCCATCCAGATGATGGCTGGTCTCAGTGGCTCGCCATTTACGTCGCACGCAACTGTCCCTGACCACTGGGCCGTGCAACCGATGCCAACGACTTTCTTTGGATCGATACCGGGGGTGTTCAGCACGGCCCTAGTCGCATCTACTATGGCATGCCACCATTCTTCGGGATACTGCTCGGCACCACCTCCGGGCAGGAATGTGGTACTGATGCATCGTGAAATACAGGCGAGTATCTCACCGGAGGGAGACAGCAAGGCAACCTTCGGTCCTCCAGTGCCGAGATCTATGGCAAGAACATAATCACCAGGTCTGTGGCGGGAACCTATCACGTAGGCATCTTACAGCTTGCCAGAGGCTGATACGGTTTACAGGAGCTTGATGAGCGTGCCGCCTCAGTAATATTTCCAGTATTCTGCAGTCAGACAGCCATGGTGCTGTTTTGGTGCGACTCCAAGGATGTCGAGTATAGAGTTGCGAGGCACCATACGAGAATTCAAGGTCGCCAGAGCGTGGCTCGCCAGAGCAGCTAGGATCTACACCGTCATGCAACACCTCGATACCGATGTAACACGCCCCAACTTGGATGACACTTTCATAGATCTAGCCCTCTGGCGGCGTACGAATAGCTTCCTGCCGCAGTGACGCCGACTCCAGTGCTGTTCCAGACATGGCAGACAGGTGTACGTCCACTATGTTGCGAGACATTCCTCAGTGGGGCCGGCAGGATTCGAACCTGCGACCAAGGGATTATGAGTCCCCTGCTCTAACCGCTGAGCTACGGCCCCGTGCAGTAATTCACCAATCTATCATAGTGGAGCATGCAGGCAAGGTGGGATATCTGTATACGACCAGAGATCGTACTATGCATGCCGCGCCACACACTCCAGCTACCAGATACTTCCTTTGAAGGCATTTGGCCATCCGGTGCGGAGTAGCGCGTGTAACATGCCAGATAAAAGGACTTGTGCAGGATGATGGTAGGCACCCGCCAAGAACGACATCAGGTGTCACGGATCGTCCTGCGCCAGCGATGTCACCCGCTCCTCTTCCGGAGGCAGGTTGTGGAAGAATCCCCAGAACATCCCGGCGTTGAGCATCTGCAGCACAGCAGTGAGCTCGAATGGCAACGACAGGCTTACTTCGTCAAACAGATACCCAGCCAGCGTCGGGCTGGCAGCCATGGCAAACTGGCTAGGCACATTGGAGAGTGCAGCCAACGATGCCCGCTCTTCGGGATGCGCCATAGCCAGCACGTAAGACTGCCGTAACGGCATGGCAATACGCTGCACCACCATCCTAATAAGATATATAGCACCTGCCAGCTCAAAATTTGGCATGAGGACCATCGGTACCAGCAAGATCGCCTGGATGGCCCTTACGGCAGTCATCGTACGCACCAGGCCGTACCGACGTGCCAGGCCGGCGGCGGATAGGCTGGAAAAAGCAGTGACAAAATTGATAGCGGCAAAGAGCACCCCGATCTCGCCTACCCCAACCCCGTATCGACGGTAAAACCAGTACGCGACAAACGGCCCGAACATTCCAATTGCAAATCCATTGATCGAGTTGGTGGCCCACAGGCGGTACAGAAGAGAACGTGATCGCCGGGGAAGGCTGATCTTCTGCCTGTGACCGGCTTCTCTCGACGGTATCCTTGGTTCGGCTATCCATATGGCTACGATGCCGGCCAACGCAGCGAACAGTGAAGCAGCAATGAATGCCGGCCGGAACATGGCCACTGCCGCCGCCCCTACCGGATGGCCCGAGCCTGCAAGGAGCGCGAGCAGTCCACCACCGAGCGCTCCTATCGAAGACATAAAAGCGAGCCGACCGAAAATGGAGTTGCGCCACTGCGGTACAATGGCTTCGGTCACCAATGCCGACTCGGCTGGCTGGTACGGCCCCACTGCGCCAGCACCGGCACCGGCACCACGGCCAAAACTACCGAAAGATGCTGCAACAAAGAGTAGAGCGGTGTTGTCCGAAAAGGCAAAGACCAGACCAGCACCTGCCGCAAATAGAGGTAACGCTACGAGGAAAGGGCGCCGGCCAATCCTATCCGACACCAGCCCTATCGAAGAAGAGAGAATGGCAGATGTAAAGGCAACGCACAGGAACAGCAACCCCAGCTCCAAGGCGCTAAAACCCTGCAGGGCAAGGTAGATGGGCACCACTACGCCGGCTAAGGCCCGCGCCACGCTCATAAGACCACGAGCAATCATTACTATCGCCAGATCGCGATTCATCCATTCAGGCGCTATCCACCCAGCCAGCCTCGAACGAGGCGGCCTGGCGTGCGTTGCATCTCCTGCACCTGGGCTGTCTGGCCCACCTGAGTCATCCAACCTGCCGGCTGGGCCTGAGCCCGTTGGAGTCGAACCGGCTGGATCATCTTCCAGCCCGCCTTCCAGTCCTGAACCGGCTGGGCCAGTCAAACCGCTGGATGCAGATGTCCGATGCACGTGCCACATAAAAAACGAGCATACTTATGTAATGAACATTCCTGCCAGACCTGAACGACTGGAAAACATATTCTTAGTGGCGCCAAGCGGTCCGCTGGAAGGTAGGGTACGGGCAGGAGGTGCTAAGAACTCGGCACTCAAGCTGATGGCAGCCTGCTTACTGGCAGAGGGTACCCACGTACTCAAGAACGTACCGTCCATACTGGATGTCGAGATAATGTCCGAGCTCTTGGAAGCTATTGGAGCAAGAGTGCACCGTTACACCGGTGCAGCTGGATCGCTGGCAGGTGGTTCTACACCAGCCACCATGGATGGAGATGCTCCGAGCAGGGACACCCCTGGATCGGAGATCCCGGCAAACGTGTCCACTGGAACAAGCCCCGGAGGACACGCCACTGTACGTAGTCGCTCTGGGCAAACCGGCCCCACTATGCACAGCTCCATGCCGGCAAACCTCCCGTCGCTGGATACAGGGGATCTCATCATAGATGTGCCCACCACTCTCAGCCCCGAGGCACCTTACGAACTAGTGGAGAGAATACGTGCATCAATCGTGGTCCTTGGCCCGCTTCTCGGACGGACAGGTAAAGCCAGAGTGTCCTTACCTGGGGGCGACGATTTCGGCAACCGGCCCGTAAATATGCATGTCGACTCACTAGCGCGGATGGGAACCCAGTTCAAGACAGCCCACGGATACATCGAAGGCATAGCACGTACGGGAAGGCTGGTCGGGAACAGGGTGGTGCTCGAATATCCAAGCCATACTGCGACCGACAACGTCCTGATGGCTTCCGTTCTCGCAGAGGGTACCACCGTAATCGAGAACGCTGCGCGGGAACCGGAAGTGGCTGACCTGGCATCGATGCTGACGTCCATGGGAGCGAGGATAAAAGGAGCCGGAACCTCACAGATCACGGTAGAAGGAGTGCCGCATCTCCTACCTGCAGTGCATACTGTAATGGCCGACAGGGTCGTTGCTGCCACTTTTGTCGCTGCGGTAGCCATGGCCGGAGGGAATGTCATGGTGGAAGATGCCCGTTTCGAACACATGGACACCTTGCTGCGAAAAATGTCTCAGATGGGAGTTGAGATATCGCACAAATCCAGTGGCCTGCATATACAGCACGACTGCGCCTCACGTCTCCGCAGCGTGGATGTGTCCACCCTGCCGTATCCGGGAGTTGCCACAGATTATGCTCCCTTTATCGTCACCATGCTGTCTATAGCAGATGGAGTGGGTATCGTAAGCGAAAATCTCTTTCCGGGACGTTTCCGGTATGTGGACGAACTAGTGAGACTTGGCGCCGACATTTCCACCGAAGGACACCACGCAGTGGTAAGAGGAGTGAAACGCCTGCAGGGCGCTCCCGTAAAGGCGCCTGATCTAAGGGGAGGAGCGGCTCTGGTGCTAGCGGGAATGGTAGCCGAAGGGGAGACCACCGTCTCGCAGGTAGCACACATTGATCGTGGTTACGAGGACTTGGCCGGAAAGCTGGCATCGCTGGGTGCGCAGGTTCGCAGGATACAACCATAGTAGTAGCCCTAGACTCATCCGGACTTGGAGCGAGCACTCGAACCGAGCCTATCTGGAACGTCGAACGATAGCAGGTAGTGCCGAGATCATCCGTGCTTGGCGGCTGCCCAAGAGTCACCTGTGCCGATCGACACCTTCAATGGTACCGATAACCCTACTTCATCACCTACCCCCACGAGCACCGACCGCACCATGTCCTGCAAACCGCCGTCAGCCGGATGTGCCTCGATAAGGACCTCATCGTGCACCTGCAACACGATACGGGACAGCGAAGAGACATCTTGCAACGATCTGGCCAACCTGACTAGAGCAAGCTTGAAGAGGTCAGCGGCCAAGCCTTGCACGCCGGCATTCATCGCCTGACGTTCAGCCGCTTGGCGCACCACCCTATTCGATGAGCGAAGCTCCGGCAACGGCCTGCGACGGCCCATCAGGGTCCTGGTATAGCCCTGACGGCGCGCATCCATCACTGCTCTTTCCATATAGGCATGCAGACCGGGAAAGACGGCAAAATAAGCATCCAGGATCGCTTGAGCTTCTGTATTTGTGATGGCCAGCCTGTCCGCCAGACCGAATGTTTCCATACCGTATGCAAGCCCGTAAGAAACCATTTTCGCCCGGTTGCGCTGTACGGTGGTAACTTCCGCGCTGGGTATGGCATACACGCGTGCAGCTATCTCGGTATGCACATCACGACCTTCCTCGAATGCAGCAAGCAAACCGGGATCATTGGCCAGATGGGCAATGATCCGTAACTCGATTTGATCGTAATCAGCTACAATGAAATAGTATCCGTCAGCAGGGATGAACGCCTCCCTGATCTGCCGCCCGATATCTGTCCTCACTGGGATGTTGTGAAGATTCGGCCTATCGGACGATAGCCTGCCCGTCCTGGTCGCGGTCTGGCGAAAAGTCGCGTGTATCCGTCCATCGCCAGCAATCGCCTGTTGCAGACGCTCTCCATAAGTCGATCTGAGCTTCTCGACTTCACGGTACTCGAGCAACGCCTCCACCATCGGATGCGCCGTACGCAGCTTTTCGAGGGTACGAGCATCGGTGGAGTAACCGGTCTTCGTCTTTCTCCCAGGCTTCAGGTGCAGGTGACTTTCACCGTACAGTATCTCTCTCAGGTCCTTCGTGGAATTGACGTTGAAACGCACCCCGGCAATTTCCTGTACCCGTTCCGCCAGCTTCGCCGCCCTGCCACTGAGGTCCCTGCTGATCTCCTCCATCCGGCTCCTGTCCACTGCAATACCTGTGTGCTCCATGCAGGCCAGCACCCTGGCGAGTGGAAGCTCAATCTCGTTGTAAAGCCGCGACATGCCTTCCTGCACCAGCATCCGTTCCAGCAACCCGCAGAGCAACCCGCTGCAGAGCGCATCACTGACCGCCGCGATTACGGCCGGATCCTGGCAACTTGAAGCATCCCCGTCCAAGTGGGGAGGTTCGGGAATTTCCTCACGTACAGGCAGTGCGATCATATCTGGTTTCCCGCCCAAGTATTTATCGCAAAGATCATCCAAGGAATAATGGCCAGTCCCTGGATCGAGCAGGTATCCGGCAATCTCGCAATCCATACGAAATCCTCGCAAAACAACGCCCTCAGCGAGTAGCGCACGCATGAGGGCCCTCACACCCGAGGTGACCAATCCACCGCCTGTACCCTTGGATGCACCACTAGCTGCGCTGTTCCTGGCATCTTCGAGCAATTTGAATCCTGCCAGCTGCAAGGTCCCTTGCGATACCATCGCAGGCAGCATAGCCATTTTGATATAGACAAAGCTACATACCGGCAAAGTGGGCGACCATGTCCCTAGCACGACACCGGACAATGCACTTTCCGTCCCATCGCCAGGCACGTCGCCATGCATCCCGCCAACTCCAACCTGATCTTTGCCAGCACTTCCAACGATACCGGAATCCGCTCCGGCTGGCGCCTGATCGGCCGGGTCTGCTGCGGCCACTATGCCGCAGCCCGTGCGCTGGGTGGAATCCGCTCCGGCTGGCGCCTGATCGGCCGGGTCTGCTGCGGCCACTATGCCGCAGCCCGTGCGCTGGATGGAATCCGCTCCGGCTGGCGCCTGATCGGCCGGGTCTGCTGCGGCCACTATGCCGCAGCCCGTGCGCTGGGTGGAATCCGCTCCGGCTGGCGCCTGATCGGCCGGGTGCCACACCCCCGATACAAGCATTATTCCAGACGTATCTACACCATTGAGTGTCGCAGTGCAGGAATGCAGAGCCTCGAGAGCCACCGGGTCGTTTGCAGAGCGCGACACATGAAGCTTGTACCGGATGGGGTCTGCATGCAACATGGATACCGTACCCGATAGCTCCACCCCGCCGGCATCAGCACCAGAACTAGCGTGTATGCTTCCTTCAGCACCCGCACCACCTTCAGCACCCCCACCACCTTCAGCACCCCCACCACCTTCAGCACCTGCACCACCTTCAGCACCTGCACCACCCCACTCACCAGCGCTACGGGCAGCATGATCACCTCCCCTACCGGCACCATCGTTTGTAGCACTGCCATAGCGGCCAGTGCCGTAGCCCTTGGATGCAGGCGCACCTACGTCACTGCCCAGGTCGTTGAGTACGGCTTCCAGCCTTTCCCATGCAGTACGCATCTCCAGCTCATTGACAAGAAATGACCTGAGCCCGGCTGGATCAAAGCCATCCAAGCTGATGGCGTCAATCGAAATGCCAAGGTCCAGCCCATGCACGAGTAAGGTCGCCTCCAGATTCTTCATGACTCGTTCCCTGGCTGTGCTCAAGGACACACGGAGTTTGGGGGTGAGCTCATCCAATCTGGAAAAGAGACCCTCCGGATCCTTGTATGTCGTCGCCAGCCGGGCAGCCGTCTTCTCTCCCACACCCGCTGCACCGGTAAGATTGTCCGATGGGTCTCCTCTAAGGGCCGCCATGAACGGGTAGAGTGATGGTGGAACCCCAGTTCTGTCGACGATACCCGCCTCGTCATAGATAACTACGTCGGAAATTCCTTTTCGGGTATACATAACTTTGACATAAGGGTCCTCCACAAGCTGGAAAGCGTCCCTGTCCCCGGTTACCACCACCACATTACGATGCGCTTCCCTTGCCTGTGTGGACAGGGTTGCGAGTATGTCGTCGGCTTCATACCCTGCTCGATCAAGCTGGGGTACACCAAGCAGCTGTGCAAAACGGCGAACCAGCTCGAACTGGGGAAGCAGTATATCCGGGGTTTCGGCCCTATTCGCCTTGTAGTCAGCAACAATTTCACTGCGAAAGGTCGGCTCCGGCCTGTCAAATGCCATAACCATAGCATCCGGCCTGTAGTCCCGCAGCATGTTGGTAACCATGGACACAAAGCCGTAGATGGCATTGGTAACCAGACCTCCCCCAGTGGCCATGTCCTGGGGAAGAGCGTAGAACGCCCGGAACACCAGCGAACTCCCGTCCAGCAGGAACACCGGACGAGCGCCTGGTCGTACCGTGCGGTCCGCTACGTGCGATGCCACCAGGCCACTACCCGGATGAGCCGGAACCGGGATGCAACTCCCCATCGATTATGCGACGGGCAACCTCCTGCATCCGAGTCCTGGAATCCATGGCGGTCTGCTGTATGTAACGAAATGCCCGTGCCTCATCCATATTGAAAGACTCCTCGAGTATCGCCTTGGCCTCATCGACAAGTCGCCTGGTCTCCAGCTTGTCCTCGATAGCGCCACTCGCGGACAGCCGGCTCTTCTCCTCTTCGTCAATGGCCTTATCCTCTTCGAAGCGGGCAAATGCATTAGCTACGGCCGTTGTCAGCTCACGGCGTTGGAACGGCTTTACCAGATAGGCGAGGACCCCGGCATCTCGCGCCTCTTCTATAAGGCTACGCTGGCTGAAAGCGGTGAGCAGCAGTGCGGGAGTCCCGTACCGCTCTTTTATCTGCCGTGCGACCTCTATCCCGTCCATTCCCGGCATCTTGATATCCAGGATCGCAAGGTCTGGACGGGTCTTCTCGACAATACCGGACACCTCGTCTCCCCGTCCGGTTTCCCCCACCACCTCGAACCCATCTTCTTCGAGACTCTCGCGCAAGTCCAGTCTTATTATTGCCTCATCTTCCGCTATTACGACACGTCTAGCGTTTTCCAAGTCACAACCTCCATCTACACCGCCGCTATACATATCTCGTTGCATGCTGCCAGTAGCTCATACGGGCAACCCAGAGTACCATTTCTCCTATGAACCTCATCCACTCTACGTTACTATATGGTGAAGAACCAAGAGACTGCTCATGCCAGCTCATCCAGCAGCTCGTCTTGACGACCTTCGAGTTCGTGGATAGTGGTAAGCAGCACTTCACGCGCGCCTGTTATTGCATCTACGTGCCTGCCTGCAATAAGTGCCTCTCTGGCAGTTTCGGGTGTTTCCGACACCAATGATCGAATTCTAGCATCATCTGCCGTCTCCCTGAAAACCTGGAGCTGTTCGTCCAGGATAGCCAACTCCTCCCGCGCCTTCCTCAGCCGCCTGCTCACATCCCTTAATGATCGCTCCACCACAAAACGCAGCATGATAACTAAGTCTACCTGCCGGCACTCCGATGACCAGGCATGCGGAGCGTCTTCCTTTTCGAACAACGAGCGCTCAGGAACCCTGCCGGAGGAACGGGCGCTATGCCGGCATCACCATGCAGCCGGACCTTGCCTTCTTTCACCACGAGGGGGCCGAAGGGATCCCCCTCGACAAACAGTTCACCTCCTCCGAGGTCCGCCGGATAACCAGTCAAGCCCAAACATGCGAGAGCGGTATTCGCACGGCGACCAAGCCCGGTGTCATACATGCCGCCGATATACGTGCCTATCCCCCTGTCTACGCAATAGGACAATGCTTCCAGCGCCGGGCCTATGCCGCCCATCCTGGCCGGTTTGATGCAGGCGACATCAAGAGCCTCCAAACGGGATGCCCTGTCCAGGTCGGCAAGCGACCCAAGAGATTCGTCGAGACAGACCGGCGTGTCCAGTATGCTCGCGAGCCGGGCCGAAAGTTGCAAGTCATCCCGCTTGAACGGCTGCTCGATGAATGCAAGGCCCATGCCGTCCATCTGTTCAATGCGATACATGGAATCCTGATCGTAGGAACCGTTGGCGTCCACGCAGAGCGATAGGCGTGGAAACGTATCGCGCACCACACGGACCGGCTCGATGTCCCGTAACGGCGAGATCTTGATCTTCACGCGCCTGCATCCCGACCTCGCGAGATCATTGACCCTGTCCAGCAATTCACCTATTCCACCCGTGATGCCAACAACCGCACCCGCGTCGGCCTCGTCATCCCGCACTCCCAGCCACCTGCCGAAAGACGCTCCCGCGGCTCTCAACCAGGCATCGAGGACCGCCATCTCGATACAGGCCTTTGCCATTGGATTGCCCGGTACGTAACCGAAAATTTCACCTATCTCCCTCATGCCGGGCAGCCTGCCTCCATGTCCTGACGACCAAGCAGCAAGCTGGGGAAGCAATTCATCTTCGATGACCGCAAAGGCGCCGGCAGCCGATTCCTCACTGTACAACTGTCTTGCAAGCGCAGCGCACTCACCATATCCATCGAATACCGATGTGATGATCCTGGCAATCACTACGGGGCGGGCATCCTCGACCCCGTAAGAAGTCACCACCGGACGACTCAAGTGCAGATCCAGCATCATGAGCTCCACGGCCTCGATCTGCGGGTTCCCCGTGTCCATCCGCAGACCTGCCGTGGACAGGGACATCTCACCAATCATCCAATCATCCAATCATCCAATCATCCGGCAAGACTGGTGATATGATATAATCCCATGCAAAAATCCTAGCGCAAGGTCTCACGGCATATAATGAAGATGATGTCGGCATAGACACTTGACAGGCATCCATCCTGGCCGGGTGGCGGAATAGGTAGACGCGGGGGCCTCAAAAGCCCTTGTCCTTACGGGCGTGCGGGTTCGAGTCCCGCCCCGGCCACACACCGCTCCATCAGGGTAGTAACTATTGGAACTTGTGTGATACAGCTCCCTGCTACCGTGGTTAGCGATGTCACGACAGGAAAAGCATGGAGCAACAAGAACCGGCGCTCCAGGCAATCATGATACCGGAGCAACCGGCGCATCTGTGGCCACCGGCCAGGTACGTATCCCTCTAAGGCGCTCGTCCCCGCACCGTATCGAGGTGTTCCTCGGCCCGACCAATTCAGGTAAGACCCACCAAGCCCTTGCCTACCTGGCTCTCCGTGGCTCCGGCATCTATGCGGCCCCCCTCCGTATGCTTGCATTCGAATCCTATGAACGGCTCTGCGCCAAGCTGGGAACAGATCTTGTGGGCCTTGTCACTGGCGAGGAGCATATCAACGAGCATGCACCTGTAGTCTGCTGCACGGCGGAAATGGCACCAATACGCTCCAATCTTCTGGTACTGGACGAAGTCCAGTGGGCGCAAGACCCGGATCGGGGCTACGCATGGACAAGGTTGCTGGCCGGAGCCGAAGTCGAAGAACTCTACGTGACCGGCGAAGTAGGCGCCGCTCCACTGGTGAAGGCCGTTCTCGGGGAAGACGTACCCATCACCTACCTGGATAGGCTCTGCCCTCTCCAGATAGGTCATAAAGTGAAATTGAGCACGATTCCGCAGCGCAGCGTCGTTGTGGCATTCTCACGCAAAGCCGTGCTCCATCTTGCTGGCATGCTACGAGACAAGGGCCGCAATGTATCGGTCCTGTATGGAGCACTACCGCCGGAGGTGCGGCGTGCACAGATCGAGAAGTTTGTCACAGGGGAAAACGATGTGGTTGTGGCCACCGATGTCATAGGACACGGCATCAATCTTCCAGTTGACCAGGTAATATTCGCGGAGACAGACAAGTTCGACGGCACAGAACGCCGGAACCTCGAGCCATGGGAAACATCCCAGATAGGCGGGCGCGCCGGGCGGTACGGCCTGTCTGATAAAGGCATCGTGTCGTGGCTGGGCGGCATTACGGGATTCGCGCCTTCCGAGGAGGTAATCCGAGCCATAGAATCACCCAACAAGCATGTAGACAACCAAGCCGCATACCGCCTGGTAAAGTGGGGATTCGTAGCGCCTGCCCTCGAGGATCTCCAGGTGACCAAGCCTACGGAGCTTGTCCAAGCGCTCGTCGAATGGGCCAGCCTGGCACGTGAGGAACTGGCCGGGGTGAAGTGGGCACGCGTATCGTCCGTAGAACCATTCATTGCCAAGCTCCAGATACTACGCAAGATCAAGGTGGGCAAGAAATCTGTGCTGAGCCTGCTGTCACTCGATGATGCCTGGAAACTTATCCATGCCCCTTGCGACCCGGACGAGAGAGCCGATGCAGCCATACTGTCAAAGCTTGCCCTCACTCTGGTAGGAAGCATCACCAGCTTCACCGTCTTTGTCAATCGCAATCCCAGGGGCGCAGTTGCTACAAGACTCGAGACATGGGCAAGGGAATTGGTTATGCTGCGGTGGGCCACTCTTACTTTCGAGGGACGTCTGGACATCACTCACGAAGCCGTAAGCAGGCAGTTGGACAGGGTTACCGATGCGCTGAATGCCGCACTTGCCAGGGCAGTCGAAAAAGGTATCGCTCGCTGCATATCCTGCGGAAAAGTATGTGCACCCTGGTTCCCCAGATGTGACTCGTGCCACGCATCCAGGCAACACCGTTATTATTATCAGTAGGAACGGTTACCGGAACGGTAGCAGGACTACCGGCTGCTCGGACAGGCTGTCTGGTCCTGTCGTTGCACCTGCGTACCTGCGTACCACATGCCTGCGTACCTGCGATGCACAATGCACCTGCGTACCTGCGATGCACAATGTAACTGCGTACCTGCGATGCACAATGTAACTGCGTACCTGCGATGCACAATGTAACTGCGTACCTGCGATGCACAATGTAACTGTGCGTCGCTACCTGTATAGTAAAGTTGGAAGATGTTACGGTATACAGCCGGCACAGGAGAGGAGAAGGCCAATGCTTGCATTCATGTTCCCAGGCCAGGGCTCACAGCGCCCGGGAATGGGGAGTGCGTGGGTGGACCAACCTTCTTTCGAGATAGCCGTTGAAGCCAGTAAGATACTGGACAGGGATATACCTCGCCTCTTGATCGACGCGCCGGGCGATGAGCTAAAGGACACCGCCAACGCTCAAATTGCCATGTGCGTGATGAGCCTGATCATCCTGGATGCCATAGAACGCACAGGACTCTCCCCCACCTGGTGCGCAGGACACAGCCTGGGCGAGTACACTGCACTGGTCGCGAGCGGATATATGTCATTCGAAGAAGGGCTGCAGGTCGTTGCGGAGCGTGGCGCTGCAATGCAATATGCCTCCGAACGCCACCCAGGGACCATGGTTGCCCTGATTGGCATTTCTGACGAGGAAGCCGATATAGCCTGCAGGAAAGCTGACGACGATGTGTGGCCAGCAAATTTCAATGCTCCAGGGCAGGTTGCTATTGCCGGCTCGCCTGAAGGGATCGAAAAGGCGATCGCGTATGCCAAGGCAATGGGGGCGCGCAAGGCAATAGAGCTACAAGTATCCGGCGCTTTCCATACCCCTCTGATGCTCGACGCAAAGGACAGGCTGAGAAAGGCTCTGTCGCAAGTCAGATGGAATGCGTCAGAAGTACCAGTCGTCGCCAATGTAGATGCAATGGAGCACAGTGACCCGGATGAGTGGCCTTCCCTGCTCTCGGCTCAGCTGATCAACCCTGTACGCTGGCATCAGAGCTTACGTACACTCGGCACGGCCGGTGCAAACGCACTTATCGAGGTAGGACCGGGGGGAGTACTGTGCGGGATGGCTAGGAGAGTACTCCCGGAGCAGAAGGTTCTACCTGCAGGCACGCCGCGAGATGTCGGCAACCTGCTGGAGGAGATTGCAGGCAACGACTGGGTCAGCACCCGCGTAGATCGTAGCCAAGGTGAGGGACTGTCCATCTCCGAGAGAGTCGTAGTAGCCCCTACCGGAGGAATATTCCAGCCAAGGACCGACTTGGCCACGCGGATACCTGGACCCGGATCAGCGTTACCGCGACGGCGCGATGCCGTGGGTGCCAACATGCCGCTTGGAGAGGCGCTACCATCGTCCGTCGATAGCTGGAACACCGCTGGCGTAATCAGTACATTGCCACAAAGGTCGTCTCAACGATCAAGCGCCGATCATTCTGGTATGGACATCCAGGTAGGAGAGGAAATCGGCACTGTCTCCGGCACGCCGCTAAGGACTCCCTTTGAAGGCCGCTTGATCGGCTTTCTGGTGCAACCCGGAGAACGAATCGTATCGGGCCAGCCGGTGGCCTGGTTGAGAGCGGGATCCTCCCCCACCACATCTGCACAACATCTAAGGTCCACAGCACGGTCTGCGACAAAACTGTAGTGCTCCTCCGCTCCGTGCGTCAAGAGCGCTTATACTGGCCAGATGGCGCCTTGGCTAATTAAAGGATGAGAAAGATGGCAGGAAGAAATGACACCTGCACCAACCGTACTGCGCTGGTCACGGGTGGATCACGAGGTATCGGGCTAGCCACCGCTATAGCTCTGGCTCGCCGCGGTGACAACGTCGTAATTACTCACAAGTCGGAATTGCCTGGATCCACCCAGGACTTGATCAATTCGCTCAACGGCAGCAGCAGCGTGGACGCAGGCGGCAAGCCCCAACTGGAGGTTCCAAAGGCATCTGCCCCAGGCGCAACTCCAGGCACTGCCCAGGTTGTTGCCCCAGGTACCATCGTTGCGGTCCAATGCGATGTCCGTTCGGACGACGACATATCTTCTCTGTTCGATCACGTGGAAGCCGAGTTCGGATACGCGAGCATCATCGTGGCCAATGCCGGCATTGTAGCGGATACCCTCCTCCTTCGTATGGGCCAGCCTGCCTGGGACGATGTAATCGACACCAACCTTACAGGTGTATTCAGGATACTCAAGCGTGGAGTACAGCCGATGGTGCGGAAACGGCATGGAAAGGTGGTGCTGGTGTCGTCTGTGGCTGCATTCCTCGGATCACCGGGACAGGTGAACTACGCGTCCGCCAAGGCAGGACTGGTAGGGATGGGGAGATCTCTGGCAAGGGAGCTGGCCGGTAGGAACATCAATGTGAACATTGTAGCCCCCGGCATCGTGAACACTGGCATGATATCCGCTCTCGGAGAAGCAAAACTGAAACAGCTGGTGGGAAGTATACCGTTGGGCAGGATGGCCTCTCCAGAGGAAATCGCACATGTCATAGCGTTTCTGACATCAGATGATGCGTCCTACGTAACCGGCGCTGTCATCCCGGTGGATGGCGGGATGGCCATGGGCCTTTGAATCGAGACAGGCAAATGCGACAAAGGCATGATAAATTATATATTCCGCCTGTGATACCTTACCTACGAAAGAATATTACAAGGTGGAATAGCGTTACAGGATGGAATACAATATACATACAATACACAAAGGAGATATATTAAGTGAGCGATGACGCGATCTTCGAGAAGCTATCCCAGTGCGCAGTTGACGTGCTGCAGGTTCCACCAGACAAGGTAGTCAAAGAAGCCCGATTCAGCGATGATCTAGATGCGGACAGCCTGGATCTTGTCGAGCTCGTAATGGCATTGGAGGAAGCGTTTGGCATTTCAGTGGACGAATCCGAGCTTGACGGCATAGAAACTGTAGGCGAGGCATACGACCTGGTAAAGTCCAAGCTGTAAATGCACCTTGGCATCACTGAGTCCGGCCCTGTAAAAGGAAGGCGGGTCGCCATAACCGGCCTCGGTGTAGTCTCGTGCTGTGGAATCGGTGTCGGCGCTTTCTGGGAAGGACTGCTCGGAGAGCAGCAACAGGGCGAGAGGCAAGTAAGAGACTTCAACCCACTCGATTGGCTGGGACCGAAAGAGGCTCGTAGGCTCGACAAGTTCGCTCACTATGCCATAGCCGCAAGCCAGATGGCTTTTGACGACGCCGCTTCCAGCTCAGGCACCCTCGATGTAGCGCCCGAAAAGGCAGGGGTGGTCATATCCACCGGATTCGGCGGGCTGGAGACCTTTCTGGAACAGGTACGCATCTTCAACGAGAAAGGCGCCAAACGCGTTTCTCCTTTCATGATCCCCATGCTCATGGCCAATGCCGCTACAGCTTCGGTGTCAATGCGCCTGGGTTGGACAGGCCCATCCGAGAATGTGGTGACAGCATGCGCTGCAGGAACCCATGGAATAGCCGCCGCTGCCAGGATGGTGGCGTCCGGTAGGTTGGACATTGCCATAGGTGGAGGATCCGAAGCCTCGATCGCTCCGCTCACAATTGCCGCATTCGGCAATATGACCGCACTATCGGACGACGGTATGTCCAGGCCATTTGACAAGCGCAGGAGCGGCTTCGTACTGGGGGAGGGTGCAGGGGCTCTCGTTCTCGAAGATCTCGATCATGCTCATTCCCGTGGTGCGCACGTATACGCCGAAATAAGCGGCGCAGCGTCCACCGCCGATGCCTATCACGTCACCCAGCCTGCGCCTGATGCAAGAGGCGCCATATCATGCATGGAATTGGCCATCGCCGATGCTGGACTTACCGCATCAGACATAGGCCAGATCAACGCTCATGGGACGTCCACGCCGCTGAACGACCTAGCCGAGTCTGTGGCAATACATCAAGTATTCGGCTCACCTAGTCCGCCTGTAACCTCGACAAAGGGCATTACCGGTCACGCTCTCGGTGCCGCAGGTGCGATTGAAGCTGTGGCTATCGTTCTGTCCATAGAAAAATCTCTGATACCTCCTACCGCAGGATACGAAATCGAAGATTCTGAAATAGCACTGGATGTGGTATACGGTGCCGCACGCCCATGGAACCCAGGTCACGCTATATCCAACTCGTTTGGCTTTGGTGGGCACAATGGATGCCTGGTGATATCGGCCACAAGCTGAGATGACAGCCACGAGTCTAGATCGAGCCGGCAACCTGCCGTCCGACCTGGTCATCGGCGCCTTCAGCGAGATGGCACCATGGATCGTCGATCCCACCTCGATGCCCTGGCTGGAGGGAGTAGATCTCCTGCGCGACCAGACCAGGGAAACAGTTCCTCACCTACTGCGAAGGCGGCTGTTGCCGCCAGGCAGGAGAGCAATCACCATTGGATGCGAAATAAGCGCCGCAATACTGCGATGGTATTTCACGGGTAGGCACAAAGAAAAACTTGTGTCGAGAACGCAGCTGTCGCGCAATATGCGGATGGCATTCGAGCACCTGGGACCGACGTTTATCAAGCTTGGTCAGATACTCTCGGCCGGCGAGGGCATTTTCCCGCAGGAACTCGTATCCGAATTTGCCCAGTGCCGTGACCGGGTCCCTGCCGACAGCTTCCAGGCCGTGAGGCAGACCGTGGAGAAGGAACTGGGCCGCTCCTTGACGGAGGTGTTCACCTCGTTTGATCCGGTCCCACTTGCCGCCGCCTCGATAGCACAGGTGCATGCTGCTCAGTTGCGCACCGGTGAGTCGGTGGTCGTCAAGGTCCAGCGCCCTTATGTAAAGCGCCTCGTGCAACGCGATATAGCAGCGATGAGCTGGATAGCCCCCCTGCTCGGTGGGAGGATCCCGGTCGCGACGTTGGCCAATCCACCCGCACTGGTCGAACTCTTCGCCGAGACAATTGTAGAAGAACTGGACTTTCGTCTGGAAGCGGCCAATATGCTCGATTTCGCCTCCGTACTGGCGCGTACCGGCCAGCGCGCACTGGTGGTGCCCAGGCCGCACCCGTCACTGGTAACCGAAAAAGTGCTTGTCATGGAACGCCTCGACGGTTTCGAGTGGGGAGATGTAGCTGGAATGCGGGCTGCCGGAGTGGACACGGAGGAAGTACTTCGTGCAAGCCTAACTGCTTTTCTGGAAGGCGCCATTCTCTATGGTGTATTCCATGGTGATCTCCATGGGGGAAACCTTTCCGTCCTGCCCAACGGCAAGGTGGCCGTGATGGACTTCGGAATCACTGGAAGGCTGGACGACCTGAAACGCACTGCGTTCATCAAGCTGATGGTGTCCGCCACGTCCAATGACCCAAGGGGCCAGGTGGAAGCCCTCAAGGGACTTGGGGCGCTCCCTCCAGATGCCGACATCGACACTGTGGTAAGCGATCTACGACTGGACCAGCCGCCCCTCGACCCTACAAGGCTCAGTGCCGACCAGCTTGCGTCCGAATTGCGGGACCTTACCAAGGCGCTCCTGTCACATGGGGCAAAGCTGCCCAAAGAGCTCACGCTCTTCATCAAGGACATGATCTTTCTGGATCAGGCGGTATCCCTACTGGCGCCCGACATCGATCTACTCAGCGAGATAGGGCAGCTACTTACGTACTTCTATGAGCACCACGGTGAAAAAATAGCGCAGGATCTCGGCATCTCGCCCGATGAGATACCGGCGGTGGATACCGAAGGCATCAGGGCTTCCCTCATGGTCGCAGAACCAGTGGATCACCTGACCTATAGTGACCTCAGAGCCAGGCGTGAGGCGCTTTGGAACAAGCTAGAAAATGACCGGCAGGTCCCAGGCAACCGGCCAGGTCATCTGCGCAACCCATGACCGAGGTCGCGCTCCACAAGTCCCTGAGGAACCGGGAGGAGGATGTCAGCATTTACACAAATCACAAGGAGCACCTCACAACTCGTAACTGCTGGCACAAATAAAGCTAACATACCACCCGCACCTCTTAAGGAAGCGGGCCAGACGGTCGATAGCTGCGTTAGGGGTGCCTGGTGGGTAAGCATACCACCGTGAGCATACAGGCAACAGGGATTGACTTTTAGGAGCAACGTCAATCACTGAAAACAGAATAAAAATCCTAGAAAGATATGATAATACATGGAAGTAGTCATGACGGATGGACCGATACTTAACACTACGTTATCTTCCTCGGTGCTGGTGGTAGACGATGAGCCGGCAAATGTCGTCCTCGTTGCCGGCATCCTACACAGGCATGGATTCGACAATGTCAAGGGAATCACCCATGCCGATCTCGTAGTAGACGAGGTACTGCAGACAAAACCCGATATAGTCCTGCTTGACATGCATATGCCTGGTACTGACGGCATGACACTCCTGCGCCAGATTAGAATCATCACCGCCGAGCAATCCTTCCTGCCAGTGATCGTATTGACTGCAGACACCTCTACGCAGCTCAGGTTGGATGCCCTGGATGCCGGCGCCACCGACTTCATCACTAAGCCGTTCGATGCCACCGAAGTTGCCTTACGCGTGCGCAACTGTGTAGAGCAGAGAGAGCTGCACCAGCAATTGCGGGCGCACAACGCGATACTTGATGCCAAGGTGCGCGAGCGTACGGCTGAGTTGCGGCGATCCCACGAAGAGATTACGCAGGCCCATGCAGACACTCTGAAAATGCTTCATCTGATCAGCGAGTACCGCGACGACGAGACTCACGGTCACACGTTGAGGGTGGGATATGCCAGCGGGCTTCTGGCACTGGAAGCTGGTATGGACGATAAGTATGCAGACATCATCCGCCAGGCGGCCCCCCTCCACGACATAGGTAAGGTCGGTGTCCCTGACGCCATCCTGCTGAAACCCGGCCCTCTGACCGAGGAGGAATTCGCTGCCATCAAGGACCACCCAGCCACGGGGGCATCAATACTCGTCCAAGGGCGCTCCGATATATTAAAGATGGCACACACGGTTGCTCTAAACCATCATGAGCGATGGGACGGAACCGGATATCCAAGAGGCATCCGATCGGAAGAGATACCGGTCGAAGGCAGGATGGTGACCATTACGGATGTTTTCGATGCCCTCACCCATGCTAGGCCCTATAAGCCTGCATGGAGCGTGGACAGAACTGTGGAAGAGATGGTAAGCGGTCGCGCCAAACATTTCGACCCTGACCTCCTGGACCTATTCCTTGGAAAAGTGATTGCAAGGATCGGTAACGGCGACACGCCACCCAATCCAGGATAGAAGCGCTCCGCACAAGCTCGGTACCACCTCACGAGCCCTGCACGGGTTGCGGCATAGCGGCCGCAGCAGAAGCGCTCCACACAAGCTCGGTACCACCCTCTTCACGAGCCTCCACCGAGCATCGACCACCAAGCAGCCGTGCCCGATCTCTCAGATTGCGCAAACCCATGCCCGTGTGGTTCCAGGCATCTTCAGCGATGCCCACTCCATTGTCGGTCACCCGCATTACAAGCTCATCGTCACAGGATATGCTGATCTGGACAACGGTGGCCTTTGCGTGGCGTGCGACATTGGAAAGCGCTTCACGCAAGCTGAACAGAAGATGCTCTGCAGCTCGTGTCGCCTCGACCCTGTCCAGAGAATCTGGCAACTCGTATTGGACCTCTATGCCTGCGCGTGCACTGAACTCGTCGATGGTACCGATCAGGCGACTCCTGATCGTCTCGCCCTCATGCTCGGGATGGGATAAGTGAAAGATTGTGGATCTCACCTGCCTGATGATCTCATCAAGCTCCTCCACCACCTGCTCTATACGGCCAACCGCCTCGCCACTCATCCCAAGCCGATCAGCTCCGTTGAGCATGAGACCTACTCCGAACAATCTCTGTATCACCGTATCGTGCATGTCCCTGGCAATTCTCTCGCGCTCCTCCAGCAGGGTCAGGTCCGAAAGGCGCACGTGCAATAATGCCTTGTCGATGGCCGCCGCTGCGGCAGTACTGAGCGCCACCACTATGTCCTCGTCTTCCGGCGTAAAGGTACCGCCTCCGATCTTCTCAGTCAGGTACAGACGGCCGAATTGCTCGCCCTGGATGCTTATAGGGACTCCGAGAAAGCTGCGCATAGTAGGATGCATCGCTGGATAGCCGACCGACAGCGGATGGCTCGGCACGTCATCCACTCTCACGGGTCCAAGATCCATGTCCAGCAGGCTGAGTACACCCCGCCCTATTGGTGGCGGCCCTATGGCTCTTATCTCGTCATCGTTCAACCCTACTGGAATGAATTGCTGAATGGTACCATCCTTGGAAAGCACCGAAAGCGCTCCATAACGTGCTGAAACCAACTCCATGGCCGATTCGACGATCTTCTTGAGCACCTGGGTCAGTTCGAGGTCGGACCCTACCACCAAGATCGCGTCGATCAGCCTCTGAAGCGTATCTGCATCGGATATTCGTTTGAAGGCATTCGGCATCACGTCACTCCGCAACATCCCAGTAAGCCGTTAAGGAAAAGGCGAGTACCTGCGTGCTGACATTCCCAATCCATCCAACCATCCCTATTCACCGAGTCCCAAGCCTGCATCTCCAGATCCCATTTAGGCTATATATCTTATTCTAACACGAGAATACATAGGATCAGCACATGTTCGACACATGTTCGACACAAGGTCGGCACACGAGATACCCCTCAGAACATCAGCCGACCGAGCCACTGAAAGCGTGCGTATATCCATACGGTGGCAACGGATCACCGTCGAACATCACGCCAGTTGAAGGATCGGTGCACATTCCTACATACAACGGAGGTGCAAGTCCGAGAGCATGAAACGACTCCAGCAGCCCGGCAGGATCAGCCGTAGCCATGAGCAACTCGTAGTCCTCCCCACCACCAAGCGCCTCCTCCATCGTGGCCCCCTCGAATACCGGTACCAAGTCCAGCACGGCGCCTGTTCTCGAAGCAGTCATCATCCTGTGAAGGTCAATTGCGAGCCCATCCGATATGTCCATCATTGCAGAAGCACCTGCGAGCCTGGCCGTGCGGCCCTCCTCAATCCTGGCAACCGGTCGCCTGTACTTTGCCACTGCACGATTTTCAGCCGCCGTGTGGCTTGAAGCGTTCCAATCCCCGGAAGCCTGCCTTAGCAACCTCAACCCGTAAGCGGAACCCCCCACGCTGCCTGTTATGAAAAGCTGATCACCTGGATGTGCACCCGAACGTAGTACGGGAACGGCGGCTGGCAGCAACGATCCTGTCACCGTCACAGATATGACCAGCCTGCCGCCATCGCTCATGTCGCCACCGGCAATCGGGCATCCAAAGGTTCCGGCTGCCGAAACAAGTCCTTCGTACAAGCACGCAATGTCAATCTCCCTGCCGCATGAAATGCCTATGAATGCCCTGGACGCATCCCCCCCCATGGCTGCGATGTCCGATACTGCAGACGCAACCGCTTTCCAGCCCACGTCCCCGAGTGAAGACAAGCCCAGATCGAAATGAACACCTTCGATGGAAAGATCCACTGACACGAGTAACGGGCCGTCACCTGTAGCCATCAGCGCGGCATCATCTCCTGCCCACACCTCACCCTCCGGTGGAGCGGGCAACATCTTCTCGATGACTCCCAGCGCCACAAGTTCCCCGGATTGTTCCGAACCGTTACCAGACGCCGGCCCTCTGGCATTCATGGAGTCCGCACTTACCACCGGTTCACTCCCATCCCTTGCCTCTCCGGCCTCTCCAGACGCGCCACTTCTAACATCCATCAGTCGACAGCCGTCGCCTATCGTTGCTATCGTTGCCATCCGCTGCACAGCGGTGGTTACGGATTGGTACCACTACCACACATGAAGCACCTCGAACAACCTACCTGCCATCCTCTCCAGTGTAGCCATACTCTCTATGCTTGCCTCCAATTTACGGTCATAAGCACCTATTTTGCTCGACCTCTGGTGCGAAGCTAATATAAGAACAGGTTATTGTATGTAGCAATTAAACTGGTTGGGCAGTCTTTGTCTCTTCCGGCAGGAGAGAAGAATGACTCGTCTTGGATGGTATGCCAGCACAGCGAAACGGACCGTATTGTCCTGACATGGCCGGCAGAAGGAGAAGATAATGTCGTCGACACGTAATCAGAAGCTCGAGAGTTGGGTGACAACCGTAGCGGAATTGACCAAGCCCGAGCGTATACAGTGGTGCGACGGATCGCCGGAGGAACGTCGGCAGCTCATAGATATATTGGTGAAAAGCGGTACGATGAGACCGCTTTCGGAAGAGTTGCGGCCGGACTCCTACTGGAGCGTATCCGATCCGGCCGACACTGCAAGGGTAGAAGATAGGACATTCATATGTTCCAAGGATCCCGAGGATGCAGGACCGACCAACAATTGGCAGGACCCGGACGAGATGAGAGCCACCCTCATGAAACTGTTCGACGGGTCTATGCAAGGCAGGACCATGTACGTCCTACCATTTTCTATGGGCCCTATTGGCTCCAAGCTGTCAGCGCTGGGAGTAGAGATCACCGACTCCCCTTACGTGGCGCTCTCCATGGGCATCATGACCCGTATGGGTACTGATGCACTAAGGGCAATCGAGGACGAGGGAGACTTCGTACCGTGCCTGCACTCGATTGGCGCACCTCTATCCCCTGGCCAGCAGGATGTTCCCTGGCCATGCGATGCAGAGAACAAATACATCGTGCACTTCCCGGAGACTCGGGAAATATGGTCCTACGGGTCTGGGTACGGTGGCAATGCACTGCTCGGTAAGAAGTGCTACGCCCTGCGCATAGCTTCCGTAATGGCCCGCGATGAAGGATGGCTTGCCGAGCATATGCTCATACTCAAGCTCACCTCACCAGAAGGAAAGGTGTATTACGTGACGGGCGCCTTCCCCTCAGCATGCGGAAAGACCAATCTGGCGATGATTGTCCCAACGTTGCCAGGCTGGAAAGCGGAGACCATCGGAGACGACATCTGCTGGATGCGCTTCGGTGAAGATGGCAGGCTTTATGCGATCAACCCTGAATCCGGTCTCTTCGGAGTGGCGCCGGGCACCAGCACAAAGAGCAACCCAAATGCCATGAAGACGATGCGCTCGTCCACCATTTTCACCAACACTGCACTCACTGACGATGGAGACATCTGGTGGGAAGGCATGACATCCACCCCGCCAGATCATCTCACCGACTGGAAAAAAGAAGACTGGACGCCCGCCAAGGGAACTCCAGCTGCTCACCCCAATGCACGATTCACTGTCCCTGCCGGCAACAACCCTGCCTGCGCTCCCGAATGGCAGGACCCCAGGGGAGTGCCAATCTCGGCCATACTCCTCGGTGGAAGGCGTGCCTCGACAGTGCCACTGGTAGCCCAGTCATTCGGGTGGGAACATGGCGTATTTATCGGGTCAATAATGGCATCGGAGACCACCGCCGCCGCCACTGGGACAGTGGGTAAGGTCAGGAGAGATCCCTTCGCCATGCTACCCTTCTGCGGCTACAACATGGCAGACTATTTTGCACATTGGCTGGATATCGGAAAGCATGCCGACCCCTCGAAACTCCCCAAGATCTTCTACGTGAACTGGTTCCGTAAAGACTCCGCCGGCAACTTCCTCTGGCCAGGTTACGGCGAGAACTCCCGGGTCCTGGCATGGATTGCTCAGAGGGTAGAGGGTGCCGGAGGCGCGAACGAGACCCCTATAGGTTACGTGCCGTCTCCGGAAGCCATTCCTCTCGACGGAACTGACGTCACTCCGGATGCAGTGGCGGAGCTGACCAGATTTGACGCCTCCTCATGGACACAAGAGGTGGCGCTCATACGTGAGCACTACGCGCAGTTTGGCGACAAGCTCCCGCCTGAGCTGGCAACCCAGCTGGAGGAGTTGGAACGGCATCTCGCAAAATAGCCGCTCGGCGGGGACCACGGACACGTGGTTCCAAGGTCAGTGAAATATTCGCTGATCCTTCGGGAACAGTTGCCTTCCTCCCATGGCTTCCCCATGGGCTTGCGTGGTACGGTTTGGACAATTCCCGATGCCGCACCAGCTACTCGCTCTCAGAAGCTTAGTTTAGAATACGTACCACCACCAGCAATGCAAGCAACACTACCAGCATATATGCTATATAGACATTGATCCTGCCGGACTGCAGCAGTTGGGCTGTCTGGGCAATGCGCAAGATCACTCTCCTCAGGGGTAGGTACAGGTAGGTGACAGCTGGATCCTTTACCTCATGGGAATAGTGCGGCTGCATCTGGCGACGCTCGCATGCCTGCTGCGAGGCGGGCGACGGCATGCCTGGGGCTTTTGCTGGCGTGCCCGGAGGTACGGGCACAGAGTCGTGGAGTCCCGTGATCTTCTTCTCGCTCTGCAAGACCATGGCCAGCACATGACGCATTATATTGGCGTATCCATAGGAGGTATACCCGGTGCTCTGCCTCCCGTGCGCAGATGCTTCCGCAGCGCCGGCATCTCCAGCGTCACCAGCCACCACTGCATACCTGGACTCTGGTATATACGCAACCTGCAACGCAGCAGATTGCCATGGCTGTACTATCCTGGCACGGAAGAATGTTCCCCTGGACAGGATGGCGGTGAAAGCGACCACCAAGAGAACCATAAGTGGAAACACCAGCCACAGCCAGCTTGGAGACAGGACTGAATATCCAGGTGCTGCGGGTTCAATCACGAAGGGTGATGCTATGGCGGCAACCACATCAGCCTTCGGCAGGATGCCGGAGATCCCGGATGCGATTACCCTGATTTCAAGCGGCGTGGCTATGGACAGTCCGAGCAGGCTCACCGATAGCGTGCCCGTACCTGCACCAGACAGTATCCCCGCGATGGAGCGCTGTTCCCTGGAACCATACATCCCCCCCGCCACGGAAAAACCTAGTAACCTCACAAAGGCAAACCCGGCTATTCCAGCAGTCAACGCGATGAACGCTCCGGCTATCCCCATGGAAAGCGGCAGCAACAATCCATGCAGCCTGAAGAGTTGAGCAAGACTCTCCATGACAAACCATTCAGAGACGAAACCGGCCAGCGGAGGCATGCCTGCAAGACTTAGACATCCTATCGAGAAGAATACCCCTGTCACGGGCATGCGCCGGGCGACGCCACGGATGCTATCCAGGTTGGTGGACTTGGCTGCGTTTTCGAGCCGTGAGGACGATGCAAAGAGCAACGACTTGCCGAATGCATGAGCAACGCATTGAAGCGTGGCAGCTAGAAGCCCTGCCGCTACGACTATGTGCGATCCGCCTATCTCCCCTGCACATGCAACTCCGAACGCCACAAAGATGATCCCGGCATTCTCCACGCTGGACCAGGATATGAAACGGGCCAGATCCTTCTCCACGGACCCGAACGCTATCCCGATCAAGGCCGTAATGCCGCCAAGAACAAGGATTGCCGCCACTAGGCCGGCGGGAGGCGCACTGAGAATATCCAGAAACCGCCACAATCCATATACTCCGACATTGAGCGCCACCCCAGCCATGAGGGCCCTGGCAGGAGCTGGAGCCTGCGGGTACGCTGCGGGCATCCAGGGGTGGAATGGGACAATACCCATCTTCATGGCAAAAGCCGTTGTGCAGAGCAGCCAGGCAATAGCCCTCAGTGTACTGCCACTACCGGCACCCAGGTCCACCAGCGACAGTGACCCGCTGTTTGCGGCAAGCAAGAGAACGCCCAGCAGGAGCATGGCCCCGCTGCCCTTTCCTGCAAGGGCAGCCGACCATGATGAGCGCATCTGGGCGCTGTCCTTGCGTGCGGCCAGAGCCAGCAACGCCACTCCTACGGTGACCAACTCCCAGGAGAGCACGAAATCGAACGCGTTGGCCGACAGTACCACGCCTGCTACGGCAAGGATGAGCAGGCAGTACGAGGCCGGTAGCATTCTCGAATACCTAGCGGGAGACATGTCTCCCGCCCCGAGCGACCAGCCTGCAGCAGATATGGAGATCGCCAAGGCAGTTGTGCAAGTTATGAGCAGGAATAGTGCGGCCAGATGATCCAGCAGGCCTGCCGGATGTCCGAGACCGAGCCCGATCAGGGTAGTATGTACCGTATAGGCACGGCCGCTTGCCAGCTCGAGCCCTCCGGCAGCAGCAAGAAACGCGCTGCCGCCAGCCGCCGCCAGGTACGGCAGTGGACGCAGCTTGCGTATGCCGATCGGCAAGAGCAAACCGGAGAGTATGCCGCCACCGAGAAGCACGAATCCTGAAGTGAGCAAAGATCCCAACCCTGCCACTACCTCTCCGCCCACTTGCCCGATCCGCCCAATCGCATGGACGGCCGGCTTGCCCAGCTCACCCCGCTCATCTGCATTACCCCGAACTTCCTCTCGTTTCCCTCGCTCATGATGCACCAACTGCATCTGCGGTACTGCTTGCGCGAAGGCCGCCCATTGCCACCAGGATGCCGTGCAGGATAGCTAAGGGACTGGGTGGATCTCCAGGGACGAATATGTCTACGGGCACCTGGGATGCAATCACTGATCCTGAAAAGCCGCCGGTCGGCCACGCATGGAACGAATCACCATCGATCCCTGAAGGACTTGCCGTCATCGTATCCGACCCTACCGCCATGACAACCTTTGGAAATGGCATAGCATCATAGGTCGTGCGAAGAGGCTCGATCATGCCGGCTACGCCAGCTCCGGTCACCATGAGCATATCGGCATGTCGAGGACTTGCCGTAAAAAATATACCCAATCTATTTATGTCGTACAGTGGATTGAGCAGTGCTGCGATTTCCATCTCCACGCTACCATCAGACCCTGCGTCCACATGCCTGATGTACAGGGATCGGCGAAACTTTCTCTCCGGGCTCCAGCCATCTCTGACCACCACTACATCACCCACGCTGTCATACGTTCCCTCCAACCACCCGGGCACCCCAGTCGGGTAACCGGTAGCCAGCACGCCATTCCTCAGTCCTTTCGTGATCCAAGCCATCAATCCCTGCCTCCAACCATCCGACAACTAGGCGCCAGATGCTCCCTCTGGTAAATCTCTATAGGAACCATCAACCATTCCGTTGCGTTCATAGCGCGGCACCTGCGGGAGAGATCTCCAGTGAGGCCTCGTTGAAGGCGAAGTCGGTGAAGATGTCACCGTTGAATATCAGCGGGAAAATCTGCAAGTTGTGGAACGAAGCCGGTCGAATATTGCAGCCCGTAAGGATACCATCCTGGATCTCCACCAGGTACATGCATTCACCCTGCGGAGATTCAAAGACCCCGAAGCCAAGTCCCGAGAGAGGTGGCAGCGGCTCGCGCCACGAGCCATCTAAGCCTGTCTCCGACAGCAGGCCGAGAGCATGATCGACCATGAAAAACGAGTCCCACACCTCCTCCCACCTGATCTGTTGCCTCGCCAAGCCGTCCCCTCCCGTAGCCGAACGCTCGCCTCTGTAACCCGCCTGGATGTATGCCTCGGCAAGCGGCATGGCGCCGGAAGACCGCACATCCGTTCCTGGTGTGGCTCCTCGGGCAAGCAGGCCAACCGCTCCCTGACGGCAGGCCATCTCCGCATCCAGCACTCCGGCGTGCCTGATCCTGTCGATGAACGATGGAGTGGACATAGCTTCCGACGCATCTTCATAGAGTAGTTGCCTGATATACGCTGCCCGTTTCATAGCATCTTCCGGAGAGCAACGTGGTGGTGCAGCCACTCCCCCAGGCACGACCACTCCGCGAGAGAACCTGCTTCCCGACAGGGTCCCACGCAGCTGTTGGACAAGTTCCAATTCGTAGGAGAAACGGGCATATGCAACTGCCAGCCCAGCAGCCTCCGCCAGCATCACGGCCACCTTTACATGATCAGCGATACGTTCCAATTCAGCATGAACCAAGCGCAGCAATCCGGCTCGAGGTGGGATGGTAATGCTGGCTACTGACTCCACTGCGAGGCAATAGGTGATTGCATGGGCAACGCTTCCCACGCCCTCGACTCTCTCGGCGACTCGTACAGCCTCGTCGAACTTCCTTCCGGTCATGCTCCTTTCGATCCCCCTGTGCTTGTAGCCAGGATGTACAACCAGTAATGGCAGATCTTCGCCGGGGGTGCACAATTCGTATCCAACCGACTCATATATCCCTGACCGCACCGGACCATAGTAAAAGGTGAACAGTCCCTCTCCTGTGGCGCTGCGTGCCGACCTTGGCGTATTCCATCCAGTCAAGAACAGATCTTTGACCATGTGGTGGCCGGTTGCGAATACGTGGCACTGCTCGGCAAGCTTGTGCTCGTACCAGTCCGCTGTGGACACCACACCTGTGAGGGATGGGTAGCTTCGGCCTCTTGCACACTCAATACTGGTCAGCGTATACATACCACTCGGATGCGCCATAACAGCGCTGATCGTCTTGCCGACCGATGAAGATGGGATACCGAGCAACCCAGCGAACCGCGAACCGCTTGCAATGCCTGCAGCTACCTCATCCGCGAAGCTTTCGACAGGAACGTACTCCAGCGTCACTGCGCCATGTATCACCTGGCCAGTCTCCAGGCTGGTGACCTCTTCATCACCTCTCATCTCGCCACCCGCCCGGTCAATTCCCGTGCCGCCGAGTCCACCAGGCGCATAAAGTCTGCAGGTGGGTGGAGACCGAGCAGGACAAGACCGACGACACCAGCCAGCATTGGTACGACCATCCAGGCACACAGGCCCTGGCTTCCTGCTACCTCCAGTGGCATGATGACGGAGTTGTCTGAACTGCCGGGGGGAATAGTACCGTCAACACTGGCAGAAACGGCAGTACCAGGACTATCATGACCGCCACCTTGGCTGGCACCAGCGTCAAGACCACCGCCAGTGCCAAGACCACCGCTAGGACCGCTACTGCCAGAGATGGCGGGACTTCCGGGAGCGAGCATACTAGGACCGTTAGGGCGATCGGGGCTCAGAATAATCTTGACCGTGTTCCAGCTCAACCCGGCAAAGGCGACCGTAACCAGTACCAGCAGTACCACCACGCCAAGATCCTGCCCAGCGGACAGCCCTCCGTCCACAATCATGAACTCGCTCCGGAAAAGTGCAAAAGGTGGCAGTGCACTCAAGGCCGCCACTGCCGCAAGAAGCAATGACCCGCTCCACGGAAGTGCGGTCAATCCCCCTGAAATGCGGCTGATATCCTTGGTTCCAAATTTGATCTTGAAACTGCCCGCACCAAAAAAAGCAGTCCCTTTTGCCAAGCCATGCGATACAACGTGCAGCATTACGCCCGCCAGAGCAATAGGAACACCAAAACCGGCACCTATAGCGATAATGCCCATATGTTCTACACTGGAATACGCAAACATCCTCTTCATGTCGCGCTGGACCAGAAGGAACAGTGCGGCGATCAGCAGTGACAGGACCCCGAACGCAAGGAGTACATCGTGCGGGAACACATTTCCAACATTGAGAACGGTTACCTGTTCGAAACGGAGTATAGCGTAAAAGCTTACTGCCAGCAACGACCCCGAGAGAAGCGCCGAGACAGGAGTCGGCGCCTCGGAATGGGCATCGGGTAGCCACGTGTGCATAGGAGCCAGGCCCATCTTGGTGCCGAAACCTATCACCGCCAGCACAAAGGCCAGTTCCACCGTACCGCGGGCCAACCCATGCACGTGTGCCAGGTAGCCTATCTGCAGCGCATGGGACGATCCCAGCACCGGCGCAGCAGCAACATACAGTACAAACACACCCAGCAGCGAGAGGCCAAGCCCCATGGATGCAATGATCACGTACTTCCAAGCCGCTTCAGAAGCACCATCCGTGTCCTCCAGGGAAACGAGCAGCGCCGAGACGACAGTGGTGATTTCTATAGCCACCCACACGAGACTCAGGTTGGATAGGATCAATGCGGCAGACATCGCCCCGCAAAATATATTGATGCCGGTAAAGAACCTCTTGTCGAAACGATCACTTACCGCCCACTGCTGGCTCGCCTCCTCACTGTCCCCGTCCTTCCCAGCACTGGCACCCTGCCGGACAACCTGGCCTACCCGGCCAATCAACTCCCCCATGCCTCTACTGCCGCCCAGATAACCGATCGAGAATATCGCAGTAGCAGCATAAAGGAACGCGGTTACCAGCAGGAAGATGCCCGATAGGGAGTCGGCGCCGAACAGGGTACCTGCGACAACCCTGCCCCCGCCTGCAACTCTCACAGCTACCATAACCGATAAAGCCAGCGTGGCCAGTCCCGACACAACTGTGGCCACCCGGCGTACCACGCTCGTGAACAGGTACGACAGCACGGTGGCGACCGCCGGCACCACCACTATTCCTATCAACCAAGTCCCTGCGCTCATGTTGTCGTTTCCCCTGCACAATGCGTTGACCCCTGGCCAGCGGCCTGCGGTACCGCCTCTTGTGGCAACACTAGAGGGGAAGGAAGCGACGCGGGCAATCCATCCCTGCCTTCATGCATTTGTAGCGTCATCTCCCGATCACCCCTTCAGCCTGTCAAGCACATGGGTGGACAAGGTCCTTGTTTTCATATGATGCAACCTCATCAGAAGACCAAATACCACTGCTGCAACCAGCAGATCGAAGAAGGTGGCCACATCTGTGATGAATGGCATATTCCTGGCAACGCTGATGGAAAAAAGCGTAATCCCATTTTCGAGAGAGAAGAAACCGGCCACCTGTGAAATCACGTCCCTACGAAGCACTATGAGTGTAAAAGCGACGAGTACTATTGCGATATCAATGGGGACGGCATTACCGGCCGTGGCGGTTCCCCTCCCGATCACTGAAGCCGTCCGGAATGGCACTCCGATGAAGAATCCACATGCAGCGGTAACCAGCGCGATGTAGAGCATGGAAGGCAGTTTCATGATAGCACTCTGCGATAGGTCAGCACTGTCTACGCGCATCAGGCGCAGGATGACCATGGGAACGATGACCACTTTTATGATAAATGACAGTGCGCTCACTGCATAGAGGCCACTATTACCCTGCTCAATGCCGGTCGCTAGTGCCACCGCCGCCACCAGGGAGGACTGGACCATATACAGTCGTACCTGCGAACGTAACAGATGTGCCCTCAGCATCAGGAACTCGGTCACCAGAACGCCCACCCCGAACAACGTGACGATGGAGGTAAACGCCGATGGCGAGGAAACCACGGTAGCCACAGCCATCACCCCACGCCTACCAGGTACACCAGCAATGCCAGTACCGCGATCAGGAACGACCCAGCAAGGTACTCCGTGATCTTGAACAGTCTCAGTTTGGCAAAAGAGTCATCCACGACTGCAAATACACAACCAAGCACCAGCGCTTTCCCCAGCAGGGAGAGCACCGCCAGAAGCACGGCCATCGCGCTCGTAGAGCTGGCCAGCCCCCACGGCGCTACGAATACATTGATCAGGATCGTATAGAGGATCATCTGTTTCATTGCACTGCCCCATGTAAGCAGAGCCATAGCCGGGCCCGAATGCTCGAAAGCCCTGGCTTCGTCTATCATCCCCAATTCAAGCGTACCGCTGTGCGTCTCCACCGGTATCCTGCCTGTCTCGGAGAGGACAACCAGGAAAAATGCGATCGCCGCCAGCACATGTGCCGGCGCCAGCATGGCTGATCCGGATGATCTGATCGTGGCGGCCATCGCATAGGGTAGGTCCGTCCTCGTGATGACTCCTACGGAGAACACTACAAACAGCACGATGGGCTCGCCTAGAGCACCGAAGGACATTGCACGGCTACTGCCAAGCTGTGCGTAAGGAGACTGAGTATCGGCGGCGCTTAGTGCAACAGCGAAACTACCCAGCCCCAAGATGAACCCACCGCCCAGGATGTCGCCCATATAGCCGAGTGGCAACGGGAAGGATGTCAACACCGGTATGAGCATGGGAACGATCAGGTAGCAGCAGAACGCCACTACCGGTCCGGCGATGAAAAGCGTACTGGATCCATTGGGGCGCAAGGTCTCCTTGGCAAACAACTTCCAGAAATCGTAATATGGTTGGAGTACCCGAGGCCCTCTCCGTCCCTGCAGGCGAGCCTCGAACCTGGCGATGGCGCCACTCAGCAAAGGAGCAAGCAGCAGCACCGTCAATACCTGGATCAGCTGCACCACATATGTGGAAAGACTCACGGCAAAGCACTACCTTGGCCAGCCAGACGGCTTGAAGGATATCCTGGACCATCAGGATATTTCTGCAATGCACAGTATCGCCGACAGATACTTACGCATATTTGATCTTTGCTCCTACCCATCGCTTCAACCTCTGCAAAATCGTTCCAGATAATTACGCAGAGGCCATTAGCTCACGGAGAACAACCTCCATCGGGAGCGCTTTGGGTCAGATCCTCCCGTATATCCGATACAGCCATGCACGATGGCTATGGCCTGTAAATCTTACGGCTAGGGAACTCACCCACCGGAGCCTCATCCGGCTGGCCACTATTATGCCATATTTACCGATCCCGCGCAAATCTCCACCACCAGCCGCCATAGAGAAGACCATCCAAGCGTCCAACCATCCAAGCGCCGGATATGTGCCGGATATGTGCCCGCTACCTGCCTCGCTGCCGCCTGTAGAGCCGTATCGACTCCGCCGTGGCAACATCCACCCCCGATCCGGCAATCAGTCGATCGGCTTCCTCGCCATCCACGGCTCCCGCCAGCAATGGTGCCAACCTAGCGGCCATGGCCTTGCCCAGTTCGACGCCCCACTGATCGAACGAATCGATGCTCCAGATGCATCCCTCGACAAATACAGTGTGTTCGTAAAGAGCTATGAGCTGCCCCAGAACCGAAGGAGTCAACCGGCTCGCCACGATGACGCTGCTAGGCCGGCTGCCCGGCATCACCTTATGGGGGACGATGGCTGCAGGTACGCCTTCTAGGGTGACCTCTTCCGAATCCTTTCCGAGCGCTAGGACTGCCGCCTGGGCAAGACCGTTGGCAAACAGAGTGTCGTGAGAATCACCGGAGCCTATCGCCGGATTGCTGAAGTCTCTCGCCGGATTGCTGAATAGGATGAAGTCGGCGGGTACCAGCTTCGTACCCTGATGGAGGAGCTGGTAGAACGCGTGCTGGCCATTGGTACCAGGCTCGCCCCAGAATATCTCACCAGTCTGCATGTCCACCGAGGTACCGTCCAGCCTCACTGACTTGCCATTCGACTCCATGGTCAGTTGCTGCAGGTAGGCAGGAAAACGAGCGAATCTCTCGCTGTAAGGTAATACCGCGTGAGTCTGCGCCCCATAAAAGTCATTATACCATACATTCAACATCCCCTGGATAACGGGCATATTTCTCTCGAGCGGCGCATTGACAAAGTGCTCATCCATAAGCCTGAATCCTGCGAGCATGTCGTTGAACGCATCTTTACCGATGGCTGTCATCAGGCTGAAACCGATAGCCGAATCTACCGAGTACCGCCCGCCAACCCAGTCCCAGAACTCCAGCATCGTGGATACATCGATGCCGAAACGCGCCACCTCTTCGGCATTGGTCGAAACAGCTATGAAGTGACGGGAAACTGCATCTTCGGGAGACCCCAGGCCATCAAGGAGCCACTGGCGAGCCCTGCGAGCATTGGTCAGCGTCTCCAGCGTGGTGAATGTCTTGGAACAGACCACAAATAATGTCGTGGCAGGGTCCAGGTCACTGGTGGCCTGCCAGAGGGCGACCGGATCTACATTGGACACGAACCGGACAGTCAGCGCCGGATCGGCATAATCCCGCAATGCCTGGTATGCCATGGCAGGACCCAGGTCTGAACCACCTATACCGATATTCACTACGTTGGTGATTGGCTTGCCGGTATAACCAAGCCAACGCCCCTGCCTGATGGCATCCGACAACTCCCCCATCTTTGCGAGCACCCGATGCACCTCTGCAACCACATCCACTCCATCCACCACTAGGCTTGCACCTTGCGGCATCCTAAGTGCAATATGCAGCACTGCGCGATCTTCTGTCGTATTGATATGCTCGCCTCGGAACATTGCACTTGCACGCTCCCGCAGCCCTGCCTTACGCGCCAGGTTCACGAGAAGTCTGACGGTGTCCTCCGTCACGAGATGACGAGAATAATCCAGGTGCAGATTACCGGCAGAAACCTGCATGGCCGCCACCCTGGCCGCCCCGGCATCACCCGACAACAGGTTGTGTAGTCGCAAATCTTTTACGATCTCATAATGCTCCTGGAGAGCATGCCACTCGTCACTACTGGTGATGATCGGTAATGCCATTACAGCTGCGAGTGCTTAAGGGCTGTCTCGAATGCCTGGGCGATCACCTTGTACCCCTCGAAATTGGCATGGATGTCCGGGCCGGCAGGTGGTGGCACACACATCCAGGTATATACACACACCTGTGCAACCGCCACAGGATACTTGGCAAACTTGTCGTGGAGTGACAGTGTCTTCGTCTGGGTGAATGGGACGTAGCTGGAAAACGCTGTACCGACATGTGCAGTCAACAGCCCATATTTCGTGTATTCATTGGTCAGCTCTGTATTCAACGGTTTCAATACCTGGACCGACAGTCTTGCCAGCGACTGCCCACTGGAACCATCCAGCCACCGGGCCAGAAATGGATCGTAAAGGGTCATACCCACCATCGTCACCTTCGGGCCCGCCGCCGCCCGGATACTGTCCAGTATCTGCGGAAGTTGGGTCTTGATGGTATTCATTCCGGTAATGGCGCAGGTGCCCACCTGAGATGCGGGAACATTGCCGCAATTGTCGATATCGTTGGCCCCTATGTCTATGGTGACAAGGCTGAGGGATTTCTGATGTGAAGCCAGGAATGAGTCGGCCTGCTTGAGCTGCGATCCGTCCTTGTAATGACAGATACCGCCATTGACCATCGTTTTCGTAGTTTCACCTGGACAACCGAATTCCACCAATTTCAGCCCAGGTATCTTCTTTACAAGGTATGAGTACAGATCATTGGTGTAACCCTGCCTGGAACGGTAGCCCTTCCCGGTCGAAGGATGGGGCTGCCAACCTACCGACAGGGAGTCTCCTAGCGCCACATAATAGCGCACCGGTGGCTTCGCTGCAGCTTTCGACGTAGAAGAGCACGCCGCCAGAGAAGCTCCCAGCAGGCCCACGGCAAGTGCTCGCGTCATAAGACCCAGTAATCTCGACTTACCTGCTGTACTCATCCTGTCTCCTCTCCTGATCCTGATGCACGGGCTCCTCTCAATCACGTATCATATACGTTATGGGCATGCAGGCACAGATCAGGAGCAAGTCACCTTGCTCGTAGTCGTAGCGGCTTCCGTCGTTGCAGCCATACTTTACGGCGTAGGTGCAAGCCTCCAGCGACACGGCCTCCTGCTTGCCTCTCCCACGGCCAAGATGAACCTAAAGCTGTTACCCAAGCTCCTAGTGCAGCCAGTCTGGATAGCGGGATCGGTGCTGTCCCTGGTGGGTATCGTTCTGGAATTGGTCGCTCTACATCGCGGTTCACTTACCATTGTGATTCCATTGTTGGCGGCGGGCCTTGTCGTGGCCCTCGGATTCGATGCCGTCCTTACCAAGGCTCGCCTTCCCATGTCTGCTTGGCTGCTCAGCATCGTAGTCACGGCCGGAACGGCTGTGTTTGTCGTGAGTGTCGGCAACGGTGCCGGCCATGCCGCCAACCAGACATACCTCTTGATCGCCGCCGTACTGGCCATCCTGATGACCTCCTTGCTGTGGCTGCTGCCCGGTCGCGACGATCGCGAACCCTGGCTGATGGGGTCCGGAGCAGCGGTGGTGCTGGCCATATCGACCGCGCTGGCCAAGGGAGCAATCGCCAAGGGCATACTCCCCGCTCTGGTCAACTGGGACACCTATGCTGCGCTCGTCATAGGGCTGCTCGGCGGCATACTGCTCCAGCATGCGTTCAAGTCCGGGCCGCTGGCCAAGTCTCTGCCCGCCAACACGGTCGTTCAACCAGTAGCCGGCATACTGGTTGGCATAGGATGCTTCAACGAGCAATTCGGAGCCGGCCCTACGAAGATCGCACTCGCCACGGGTTCGTTCGCCATTACTCTAGTCGCGTTGTGGATGCTCTCGAAAAGTGTGGCCGGCGCCATACCCGCTTCACATGAAGATGTCGAATCCAGCTCGCATGAAGATACCAAGGGGACTCCTACCAATCTAGCCGGAGAACCGTCAGCCGTCATCCTGCCTAGCTCAGAGGCACCCAACAAAAACGGTTCCAGCCATGTTGAAGGCCAAGCGGTGCCAACCCGTGTTTGGCCGTGACTCGCATGCCGACATCATCGCCCCGAATACACACACCATCTGAACTAAGCCAGCGGCCATTCCTCTAGGCACACCAGCCGGGCCAGGGGCGTCATCCAACCAGCGTGAGCGCGCTGTTACCAGCAGGACGAGGCGCTAAGATATGTCGTATGCGTTACATGCGTAACACATAACCGGAATAAGGAGGTACATCATGAATGTACTGGTTGTATATGAGAGTAGAGGCGGGCGTACAAAGAAGGTTGCACAGTCCATCAGCAAAGATGCAGGCAGCAAGGGACACGCGGCAACTGTGAAACCACTGGCGGAGACATCTCCAGATGAAGTTGCGGCAGCAGACTGCATCATCGTTGGAACATGGGTCGAGGGATTCATTCTGTTCGGCGTACATCCCGCACGTGCAGCATCCAGTTGGATATCGGCTCTGCCATCCCTTACGGGAAAGAGCGTCTCTGTATTCTGCACCTACGCTGTCAACCCTCGGAACTCTCTGGACGAGCTGAAACACGGCCTTGAATCCCGTGGAGCAAAGATTGGAGCAAGCCAGGCTTTCCACAGATCACGCACAGAGGAGGGAATAGGGACATTCGTCGATGCCGCTCTAAGCGTCGCCATGTAGATATGCTTCGTATATCGTATTGGGCAAGCCAAGCACAGCCGACGCGCGGGATATGGCTGGGATTCGTTATCGCACTAGTTACGCTCCTAGTATACGCAGTTGCACCCGGACCTCACCCCGGCTCCCTGCCTAGCGACATCCATCTCTCGCCAACCAGTAACCCAATTTCGCCGACTTGGTCATCTCCGCAGCAGGTCGACCCCCACGGAGGTGGTATTACGTCTGTATCATGCCCATCGCCATCATTCTGCATGGCTGCAGATATAATTGGGGACACTCTCTATTTCCAGGGATACAACTGGACCACTCCGGAACAGGTCGACCCAGGTGCCGGCATCTCCTCGGTATCATGCCCATCGCCATCATTCTGCATGGCGGTGGACAATGCAGGCAATGCGCTCGAGTGGAACGGCTCGGCCTGGTCGAAGCCGTCCAGCGTGGACTCCACATATCTCTCCTCGGTATCGTGCCCATCATCGTCATTCTGCATGGCGGTGGACAATGCAGGCAATGCGCTCGAGTGGAACGGCTCGGCCTGGTCGAAGCCGTCCAGCGTGGACTCCACATATCTCTCCTCGGTATCGTGCCCATCATCGTCATTCTGCA
>JAKBVZ010000027.1 GCA_021841005.1 Actinomycetes bacterium
CAGAGGTGATGAGCGCAGCAGGGCTGTAGGAGTAGGAATGCGAGTAGATGACCGGGCAGGACAGGCTCTCACACGAGCGGTAGGTGATTCCAGTTGTCTCGCCTGCAGCATTGTTGGCATAGCTGGCGGTAACCTTGTTGCCAAGTACTTCGGTATCGAGATTCCCGTCAGGGCCGTAGGTGAAACTGGTGGTGCCGCCAACCCAGCCAGTGAGGCTCCCGAGCTGGCCGTCTGCGTTGTAGCTTCGAGTGACTGTTTTGTTGTTCGGGTAGGTGGTGGAGGTGAGCTCGCCGGCTGCGTTGTAGTTGTAGGAGAGGTTCCCGGTGGGGGTGGATGTTCCTACAAGATCGCCTGCCGGTCCGTAGGTGTAGGTATCTGTGCCGGACCTGGTTGTTGTGGAAGTAGTCTCTCCTGCTAAATTGTAAGTGTAAGCAGTGAATGCGCCTGATCCGCGATACGTGACGCCGGTGAGCTCTCCAGCTTCATTGTAGGTGTTCATCACCACCTGGCCACCTGGCTCGGTGGTGGAGATTGGCTGGCCGTCTGCGTTGTAGGCATAGGTGGTCGTGCCGGTCGGGCCTGTAGTGGAGGTGAGCTGGCCAGCCGGGTTGTAACTGTAGGTGGTCGTGCCACTTGGGCCTGTGGTAGAGAGAAGCTCTCCAGCTCCATTGTAGGTGCTCGTCACCTGGCCACTTGGGCTTGTAGTGGAGGTGAGCTGGCCGTCTGCGTTGTAGCTATAGGTGGTCGTGCCACTTGGGCTTGTGGTGGAGGTGAGCTGGCCGTCCAGGTTGTAACTGTAAGTAGTTGTGCCACTTGGGCCTGTGGTGGAGGTGAGCTCTCCTGCTTCGTCATAGCTGTAGGTGGTGGTGAAGCCGGCTGGCTTTGCATCGGGAAGGTTTCCTCGAGGAGAGGTAACAGAGGTCACCCATCCATCTGCGTTGTAGTGCGAGGTGGTGACCTGGCCCATTGGTGAGGCAACCAATACTGGATCGCCTGCTGCATCGTAGGTATAGGAGGTAGCGGCACCGAGCGGGTTCGTGATGACAGCCGGGGCGCCAGGGTCACCTGGTCCGTAGGCGATCCTGGTGACAGATTGCGCAGCGCCAGGCGACGCACCGGGAGCGGAGACGGAGACGAGGTTGCCTGCGGAATCGTAGCTGTAGGTGGTGGTAGCACCGAGCGGGTTGGTCGCAGAGGTAACCTCACGGCGCCAGTTGTAGGTATAGGAGGTGGTTGCGCCACCGGGAGCGGTAGTGCTCAGGAGATCTCCCATCTGGTCATAGGTCATGGTGGTGACCTGGCCCATTGGCGAGGTCACCTCGATCGGTAGCAGTGTGGACGGGTCGTAGTGGAAGCTCCAGGTAGATACAGCGGAACCAGCATCGTAGGTTACACTGGTGCGAAGCCCGTTCACGTAGAGATCAGTCCTTTGGCTGCCAGTTGGAGAAGTGACGATGGTCTCTCCACCCATAAAAGAAAGAGGGTATCCCTCGTAGGTGAATGTGGTGAGCGCTCCCTCAGGGTTCACTTGGGCAATGACCGGGTAGGTTCCCTGAGGGTCCTGGAGGAGGCTGGACGCTGCATAGACATTGGTGGTGACCTGGCCCATTGGAGAGGTGATCGAGATCAGGTCGTGAGTTGTGTTGTAGGTATATGTAGTGGTTGCGCCACCGGGAGCGGAGACGGAGACGAGGTTGCCTGCGGAATCGTATGAGAACAATACGCTCCTTGCCATAGGGTCCGTCACCTTTACGATATGCCCAGCCGACCAGCCAAGAGAGAGCCTGCGGCCGGATGCGGAGGTTACAGAGGCGAGATCCCCTGAGGAGTTGTAGCTGTAGGTGGTTGACTCACCGTTGCGGTCGAACTCCTGTAAGAGCTTACCTGTCTCTGAGAAGATGAAGGACTCATCGCTCATACGGGTGAATGTCCAGATGCCTGCAGCGCTACGAGTGAGGGTGGCCACCACCCTCGGAGGGGCTGTATAGCCTCCTGTGAGGTCCTTGTAGAAGGTGACCGTGGAACCGTTTCCCTGATGTATGGTGACCGAACCTGAGGAGTCTGCAGAGAGGTACGTAAAGAGGTTGGAGGACCAACCGTATCCGAGAGGGCCGTCCGAGGTGGCTGCGAGGGAATTGTAGGTGCGGGAGAAGTAGAGGGGAAGTCCTTTGCCAGGCAGGGAGAGATCGGAGGCGGAGATGGTGAAGTTGCCGGTGGCGGTATTGACTGGATCGCCTCCCTGAGCTGCAGGGGAGATCCCTGCAGCCTTGAGTGAACAGGCATTGCATGGTTCGGAGGGATTCGAGGTTCCGAGAAGCTCCGTTGCGCTGAAGCTGCCGCCAACAGGGCTGTAGGGACCTACCCCTCCGTTGATGGTGCCATAGATTGCGCCAATGTATCCGTTCGCAGTAAACCCGTAGCCTGCAGCGTAGCATGCAAGGACACTGGTGCAGCTGAGTCCCGTGATCCCGAGAAGCTCCCCTGGCGGGAGAGACACCGGCTCCAAGCTCCAGGTGATCCCCGAATCGACCGACGACAGCTCGATTGCATAGGAATGGATAGTATTGCCATAGGCTGCATCAGCATGGCTGAAGCCGGCGGCATAACACGTCGACGTGTCCGGGCAGCTGATGGTGTCGAGAGCATTCACGCTTTCCAGGATCTTCTCTGCCTTGGACTGTATGTCCGGAGAGACGCCAACGTGCCAGGTAGCGCCCTGGTCGGTGGTGTAGGCCACCACTCCCTGTATAGGGCTCGAAAGGCTGAAGATGCCGAAGCTGTAGTAGAGAGGGGCAGTGTCCTGCCCGCCTGCAGCTACGCACAGAGAGGTGCCAGGGCAGCTGATCGCATCCATGACGAGGACCTCTCCTGTTGGGTTGTCGATGGCACGTATAGCCCAAGTGCCGCCGGTTGGACCTGCATCACTGGAGCTGTCCACGAAGCTCGAGGAGACGGTGAAGGTGGGATCGCTCGAAGAGCCTCCCTCCAGAACCGTTATGCCAACTGCGCTACAGGTGGAGACGCTTGCACAGGAGATCGCATCGAGACCTGCCAGGTAGCCCTGGTGGATCGGAACAGCGGTTATCCCGCTCCAGATCGCACCCTGGTCGAAAGAGCCGAGCACCACCCCGGTCGTGTCAGTGTCATTCTGTGCAGCGGCATAACACGTCGATGTGTCCGGGCAGCTGATGGAGGCTATACCCCCTACTCCACTGGGAAGGGTGGATGCCTTCCATAGTCTCCCCCCATCCACGCTGACCCAGGCTGCTCCCGTAGCTCCCACCGAGCCTGCAGCTACGCACGTGGAGCTGGAGAAGCAGTGGATGGTGTCCACGATCGGAGCAGGACTTCCGAAGGGGTGATACACCTGCCAGGAGACACCCTGATCAGAGGTTACGTAGATGGAGGTTACCCCAGGAGTTGTAGACGGGATGGAGGACGAGGTGGTGTACATTGCTGCGACACAGTCCCCAGATGTCGGGCACGACACGGCAGTGAACTGGGGAAACTGCGAAGTTGTGGGAGAGGTGGTGTAGATGGGATACCAGCCCTTTACGCTGCTAGTGGCTGATGCCTGGGGAGAAACAACGCCGTTCCCTGACACCTGGGGGAAGAGGTGGTGGGTGGCTGATACTTCGGCAGTGAGGTGGTGAGTTCCTGATACCTCGGGAGAAAAAGGGCTGTTCCCATAAGCGCTATCCGCAAAGGGAAAGCGTCCCGGTACGCCGTGATCTGGGGCTGGGATGGAACGCAGGCATATCCTCGCCACCCGCTCCATGCAGGCCACATGCGAAAAGCCGGCCGGGGCAGAAGGGAGAGAGGCGCCTGTGACCGAAAGCGAGAGCAGCTTCCTGGCGCTCTGCGGTCCAGATGAGACCGTCACCATAAAGCCTGCTGATGAGATCGAAGACGGTATGCCAGAGATTACGCCAGAGAGTGAGAGCGACAGCCCTGGGGGAAGCGTTCCCTCGGCAAGGGAAAAGCGATAGGAGCCGGTGCCTCCCGTGGCAGTGATGCTATAGGAGTAGCTCTTGGCTACAGTTGCGCCAGGGATGCTCTTCGTGACAACAACAAGGGGCCTGGCTGTAGCAGCTGCCGAGGGAGAGGATATCCCTGTAATAGAAGAGACACCGCCCAGCATGGCAAGGCTTACTGCGATACGGGAAAATCGCCCGGGAGCAAAGAGCCTGCGGAGCGGACCCCGCCCGGTTCCATGCCTGGTTCCATCTGACGGGGAGGCTCTATGCCCTGTTCTCCGAGAGAGAGAGAGAGAGAGAGGTCCTTGCCCCACAAGCACTATCGCGGCTGAGAGTAGGATCCTGTGCGGGCGCCTTTACCGCTTCGGTGGAGACGCCTGGCTTGCCTGGGGATTCTGATCCCGCACCGTTATGCCCCTCAGATCCTTTTGCAGACCTGCCTCTTCCTTCCATGCCGCCAGCTCGAGCCATCACGCCTACCTCCCTTGATACCCAGCTCGCAGAACATGAAAACACGCCTACGGGCCATCCCAGAACGATACGGAAACGAGGTTAGCCGGTTAGCTTCGCCCTGTCAAGTGCCTCGGATGATCTCAGATGATTTCCCCATAGCAAGAACTCAGAGCCCGGTTCTCTCCCGTGTCCATTGATCGGAAAACAATTGACTGTAACGAAGACCATCTGGTACGGCAACGAACTGGCAACGAATATGCAACCGAGTTATTATTTCGGGATAAGGCGAACAGCCAAATTGCATCAAGTTGCTCGACCAGTTACCAGAACACGATAGAGGAGGAATGCTATGTCGTACTTCATTGACAACAATGCCAACGGCGCAAACCGGCGAGCAGGAGGTACTCACCTACTCGGAACCCCAGCCACAAGGAACCACCGGGCATCCACTCTGTCCAGTAGAGCCCCACGTATCATAACGGCTGTAGCCGCTGTGCTGGCGATCGTAGGATCAACTCTTATTTCTACCTCTATCGAGGCCAGCCAACCTGCTTACGGTGCCGGATCTTTCGCCGGTAACACTGCCGCCACCAGCCTTCCCCCCAAGGCTCAAACCAGCCCGATACAGGCGTTCACTTGGCACGCGTTATCCAGTCCTTCCGCTCCGGGCGAGGTCGTCATCCTCCTGGCAGGTACGTGCCCGTCACCAGTAGAGTGCATCGCATTAGGCGGATCAAGCAACTCCATATCATTCACATCGAATTCCCTCTTTTCCGCCGTATGGCATGGCTCCACATGGACTGGCACATCCGTACCGACTCCATACCCAGGTGACAACAATGACATAAACAGCATATCATGCATATCTGCCACGGAGTGCTTTGCTACAGGTTATGCTTTTGCCAATACCTCTTCCGGCCAGGGACCAGCATATGCATTCATTTTGGGCTGGAACGGTATCTCCTGGTCAGATATGCCAATCCCTATCCCGCCAGGCAATGCTGGTTACAAGCTTTTCAGTGTATCATGCACTCCCACTGCCCAATGCATAGCCGTAGGTGATACAGTCAACGGAGCCACCGGGAACGATCAGACCTTGGCCCTGGGATGGACCGGCTCGTCCTGGTCGCAGATGAGCGTGCCGGACCCCGGTGGCTCGTCGTATTCGACCAAGCTCACAGTCATATCATGCCCTGCGGCCAATACCTGCATAGCAGCCGGTGAAGAAGGCGATGTGAATACTGGAGCTCAGGCACCGGTAGCCATCAGGTGGACCGGCTCGTCCTGGTCGCTGATGGGCATGCCGGACCCCGGTGGATCGTCCGTCGATATTTCTCTTACAGGACTTGATTGCGTTTCTGGCGCTGAATGTTTGGCCGTCGGGGGCACTACCAGTGTATCGTCATCTTCGCTGGTTGGAGATAACGTGGCCTTTCGCTGGGATGGCTTTGCATGGTTCGAGGTAAGCGTGCCGGACCCCGGACAAGGACTGAACACGCTGGCAAGTGTAAGTTGCATATCGCCGAGCGAATGTTTCACTACGGGCGAATCTGCGACGATTTCGAGTTCAACGAGTGCCACTGTGAATTTTACCGATGGGTACGTCTTGCAGTGGAACGGTACCGGATTCACCAACGAGAACATCCAAGGAAGCAGTGCGGGAATGAGGATACCGCTGGCGGTAACTTGCTCGTCCCAACTGGCATGCTTTGTTTTCGGCGGAACCGTGATGAGCGGCGAAACCATGCAACCTCTAGCCATGGAAGGGGAACCGCCGCCCGACATCGTCTCCCTCTCACCGTCTTCCGGCCTTGTGGGAGGCGGGGCCAAGGTCACGATTACCGGCACAGATCTGGCCGGCACTACGGAGGTCCACTTTGGTCCCAATCCAGCCACGAACGTCAACGTCGTCTCTCCTACCGAGATAAGCGCTACCGTTCCGGTATCCTCTGCACCAGGTGTAGTCGATGTGTCCGTGACAAACCAGTATGGGACCAGCCCTGCCGTATGTGCGGACCAGTTCGAGTACGGGACATCCCCCTCCAGTGGTCTACCGGGCTCCTATATCCCCATATCCCCCACCCGCATAGCCGATACCCGGCCTCAATCCGGGTACCAGGGCGCAGGACAGCCACTCGGCTGTGACTCCACCCTGAGCATCAAAATCGATGGCGTCGGCGGCCTTCCCTCGTCGGGGATAACCGCGGTCACTCTGAACGTGACAGCGGCTCAGGAGACCGCCAACAGCTTCATCACCGTATATCCAGCAGGATCGGTCAGACCGTCCGCATCCAACCTGAGCATTCACCCGGATACGACGGTCGCCAATCTAGTGACCGTCCCGGTGGGAGCGGGCGGCCAGGTCTCCTTTTACAACTCCTCCGGCACCACGGATCTGATCGTAGACGCAGAAGGCTACTACACGTCTTCCACCACCTCTGGGGGTGGATATGTTCCCCTTGCGCCTCAACGCCTGGTGGATACCCGTTGCACATCCGTCACTCCCAAGCCGGGTTACTGTGCTAGAGAAAACATACCCTCTGCAAACGCATCACTTGGTGCTGTTCCCCCCAAAGGCTCGCTCAGCTTCAACGCGGGCGGCGCGGACGGTGTCCCGCTGACAGCCACGGCAGTAGAACTGAACGTTACCGAGGCAGCAGCCCAGTCGGGTGGATACCTGACCGTCTATCCGGCAGGCTCCTCTCCGCCCACGGCATCGAATGTGAACTTCACTTCCGGTGAAACCGTGGCCAACCGGTCCGTGGTCGAGACCGGCTCATCCGGACAGGTCACTGTCTTCAACTCCTCCTCTTCGCCTATAAATGTGGTCATCGATCTAGGTGGGTATTACGCCCCTGCGGGATCTTCGGCGGGATATACACTCACTCCCTCTTCCCCTGCACGGGTTCTGGACACGAGATGCGCCGCAAGCCCGGAACCGAACTACTGCGTACTGGAGAATCTTCCCTCGCCCAATGCACATACCGGGCCGTTGAGCCCCCCTTCATCGACCACCATCCAGATATCAGGCGATGGGTCCATCCCGCTCACCGGAGTAGCCGCAGTGGTCCTCAATGTCACTACCGTAGCGCCCAGTGCAGCCGGATATCTGAGCGTCTATCCTGGCGGAGAGGCCCGCCCCACGATTTCGGATCTGAACTGGCCCGCGGGTAAAACGGTTGCAAACCTCGCAGTGGTGGAAGTAGGAGCAAATGGAACGATCAATCTCTACTCGTCGGCCAAAGGCTCAACAAACGTAATAGTGGACGTGCTCGGCTGGTACTCGTAGATATAAGGATGAAGGCATCCCCACCTGAGTGCAGTAGCCTCCATCCGGAGCGATCTGCTCGATCGGGAGCCCACTTGCATACAGATAGGAGTAGCCGTTCACCCCTATCACTTCTGGAAGAGATGATGCGGTCACCGAGAGCATTGTAGGCAAAGTCGGCACGGATATCACTTACGTGGCTCTTCGGAGTGCGATCAGGTACCTTTCTGCCAAAAAACAGTAGCCAGCATCCACTTGCGAGAAGACTACTACAGCCACAGCACTACGGCTCCTGGCGCCAGCGCCGGTAGTCGTTACCTTCGGTGCGGGTCGCCTGCGTCGTTCCCCGGGGTGCCGGGCACGTTCCAAGTCGAGCAGGGCACGCTTGGTCTCCAGCCCGCCAGCATACCCGGTGAGGGCGCCGTTCGCCCCGATGACCCGATGACAGGGGACGATGATCGGGATCGGGTTGCGTGCGTTGGCGAGCCCGACGGCCCGCGCCGCTCCGGGTTGGCCGATGTGGCGGGCGATCTCACCATAGAAGCGGGTCTCCCCGTAGGGGATCTCGCGCAGCGTATCCCACGCCCGTTGCTGGAAGCTGGTGCCACCTGGAGCGAGAGCGACCTCGAAGCCGGTGCGCTCACCGGCGAAGTAGGCAGCGAGCTGGGCGACAACATCGGGGAACGCTGCTGCGTCCTTGATCCAGCGGCTGCGGTCCAAAGGTGGGTGGGCCGTATCTTCCATCACCAGGTTGGTAAGACGGTCACCTTGGCCGGCCAAGGTGAGCAGGCCGATGGGACTGTCGAGGATCCGATAGCGAGTCAGGCGGGTCGGGCACATGGTGGTTCCTCCACTGTCCAGTGGTTGATCGGGTGGTCCTGGGTGGCCCACAGGTACTGGACTGAATAGGAACGCCACGGCTGCCACCGCTGGCTGCAGGCGATGAGGGTGGCCGGAGTGGTGGGCAAGCCGAGCGCTGCTGCGCCCTTCGCCACGCCCATGTCGGTCGCGAGCGAGGCATCGGGGCGACACCGCTTGCAAGCCCGGAACCCCGCGTGCTGGGCTGCTGCGGCAATCGGGCGCGTCCCTGCATGGGCGGTGGAAGGTGAGGCGCCGCACGAATCGGCAACCAGCATCAGTATCGCGACGATCACGCTGAGCATGGTGGCGTGCGCAAACCGCATGGGACGGTCTGAGTGATTCAGATCATCAGTCATCGCATAGACACTAGCTGCGCCGTGCCACTACTGGATGTCGCTTATTACTTACTGCTGTTACTGTGCCGGTACTTGTCGGAGTCATGACAACAGTACGGCAGATCGACGACTATTTCGCGACTCGCCTGGTCAGGTGGCTAAATTACTTACACAGTTATAGTTATCATGCCTGGACCTGACCATGTGGTAATCTGCGTACCGGCACCGGCACTTCTATGATCTCGCAGGACTGCACACCGGCGTCTTTCTGGTTCATCCAAGCGCTGGTCAAGCGCTCGTACTATGATAGGTACCTTAATGGTTACGAACGATCGGAGCAGCAGTGAGTGATACCCAGGAGCAGGACGCGGACATCTACGACGTGGTGGTGATCGGGCCTGGGTCGACCGGCAAGAACGTCGCCGACCGTGCCGTCAAAGGCGGTCTCTCCGCGGTGGTTGTCGATGTTAGCAATGCCGAGCCCTCGGTCGAGCTGCAGCCAGTCTTCCTAGACGAGCCGCCCCATGACTGGGGGATTCGCTCGGCACGATTTCTCCTCACGGAGAGCGAGTACGTGCGTTCCGTGAGCCCACGAACGTTTGTGTCGGCCGCACTCCTCGCCGCGCTCGTCACTGGCGACGACGACAGACGGCGAGATGTCGATCCTTCCCGTTACCAAGCCTTCACGACGTGGTTGGGTTTGCGCTACGACCGCCCTGCGGTGCCGCCAACCTTGCTCCCTCTTGCCAAACGCATCTCCGAGGAGGTCACCCGCCGACGGCATCGGTCCGTCGGGCGGCGCGTTCGCGATGTCCTCATGCAGTTTGACGAGGGCACCTCGCTGACGCGGTTCTCCCTCTTCGCAATCCTTGTCGACGAAGAGGACAAGCAGGAGGTGCGTGAATGGCTTGCCGACATCGCATGGGCCATTCCAGCGACGTTCGGCATAGCGGATCAGATCGAAGCGGCGACAGCTGCTGGAACCTCGTTTCAGCTGGTTGAGACGTCATACGCGGCCGACGTCTCGTCGCTCACGTGGCGTCCAGGAGATCCACAACCAGGGGGGCAACGTGACAGCACATGTCGTCCACAGCGCACATTGGCCTTCTCCCCATTGACCGGACATCTGAGCTAAGAGGTAGTATATGTGTCATTTGCCATCGGAGCGGACTGGTAAAGAGTTGCTGGAATGGGTGGTAAAGAGTTGCGGAATATTCAGTACCGTGCCGCTCTCGCCGCAGCCAGCCTCATCGACGTCGAGATCACCGAGACCCACCGGGTGCACGACAAGGCTGTCTCTGCGATCATCCGCGCCCGCAAGCCCGGGATCGATAGCGCGTAGGTGACCTAGCCGGGAGAGCATAGGGAGTTGGTCCTACCGGGCGGACCAGAGCTCGCGGCGAAAGCAACTCGTTGACGGATCCGGTCGAGCGCTCCTACGACGGGCCAGCCGCGACAACCGGCATGGTATGATCCTTGAATGCATGAACGACCTTGGGTTGCGCTGGTCAACGCCGTCGCTCCCGGCCTCGTCGACACCCCGATGACCGCCGAGTGGACCGAGGCACAACACATCTGGCGCGAGCACGCACCCATGAGTCGTGCTGCTCAGCCGCTCCAGAATACTTAGGCATTCCTAGGCATTCCTTTTCTTTTCGCTCTCCAGCCGCTGAGTCTCCCCCGGCGTATCCACAAAGCCGGGACTCGGCGAGTCGACAGCCGGGAGGCTGTCTCCCACGACGGGGATGCTCCCGCGTGGTCTGCTTGGAGTCCTGCCGTGAGCGGTAGCCTCCCCTTCAACGGCACAGGCTCGGTCACCATCGCTGGCGGTCCCGTTCGCCGGGACACCTGTGCCTCCGGTTCGACTTTCCATTCGGCGTAGGAACCTGTCATCCAGGATCTTATACACCTCGCTATACGGGGTGTATCGGTGGATCTCTGGATCGTCGACCCTGGACTTCAGGTTCATGGCAGCCACCTGGTCTGCATCGCCCTGCCAGTTGCATTCCCAATAGGGATTGCGGCAGTGAAACCTGTCCCCATTGCGGTTGTCCCTAGAGACGCACCCGCAGTCTGGATCGGGACAGGTTTGGCTGGTGTAGGCAGCGTTGGCTGTTTTCACCTCGGAACCTCCGAGGTACGCATGCACCGCCATGCGTCCTTCGTTCTCGGCGCGTGCCCAAGAAGCACACATCCGAGAGATCTTCTTCGACTTGGCTTTTCCCTTTAGATGGGACAGGTCCTCTGCGATGAGGAACCTCGGGCGCTGGGAAGAATTACGAGCAACCTTTCCTCGCGCCCTGGTCCTGTTGGACTCCCCGTAGACGACCTCCTTTACTCCAGCACCTGAGATGGTGCGAAGGGCAGCCTGTGTGCGCGTACGCCTTCGTGCCTGCTTCTTCGTGCCGAGGTTGTTCCTGGCAATGTGCCTAGCACGTTTCGACCCGGCATTCCTTTTGGTGACGGCCCAGAGCTTCCCCCTGGCCTTGCCTGTCTTGTCGCGCTGCTCGGTTGCCGACGTGAGCACCTTGCCGTATCCCTGGCCGTGCTTCGCACCGTGCTCGTCCGTGCAGACCTCGGTGATTCCCCAGTCGATACCGACATCAGGCCCGCTGGCTGGCCCAGGCAGAGGGACCATCTCGTAGGCCACGTGAACGAAGGCCCGCTTCTCGCCCTCGTCCAGCACGACCCGGATGTTGCCTGACACCCGGCTTATCCCAGCCAAGGGGATGGCAATGCGTTCGCCCTGCCGTGGTCCCACCATGCTCACGTACTGACGACGACCAGGATTCCCATCGGGTCGCTCCACGACCATGCTCGTATAGAGAGTCTCGTCGAGGGCCATGGAGCGAGAGAGGGTGATCTTAGGCCAAGTATTCGCCAACGCTTCGCGAAACACCCGGCGCAGGTAGCGGGCAATGGAACTCTGTTGTCCATCTTTGAGCCTACCTGCCTCCAGCCGTGGTGTGCCGCCACGCATGAGCATACCCAGAGCTGAATAGCTTGCCAGGCATGCGTACGCGTAGTGGCGCTCACCCTCGCTGGGGAACCTCTTCCAGATCCTGGCCTTCAGGTTCTCTCTGGCAATGACCGACTTGATGTGGCGAATGCAAGCATCCACCGCATCGAAGGCAGCCTGGTCCACCAGGTGGACGTTCACTTCTTGTGGATAGAATCCCTGGCTTTTCGCCCAGTCCCGAAAGGAGCGCTTGTTGCTCAGGTGGTGCCACATCGAGGGAGAACGAAGCGCGAACACGAATCTACGCTTTGTCTCGTTGTAGGCACCCATCACCTCACGGATGGCCGAACGCTTCCCTTTGTTCAGTGGGAGGCTCGCCAGCCTCACCGTGCGCCTCATGGAAGACAGCCTCCCATCAAGGTGTAACACCAAGATCTCATCGCGCTACCTCAGCTGCAACAGATCGAAGCTGGTCCATCACTTTTTTGTTCTTGTGGCTCCGTGAGCCGTAGAGCCTTGCCGAGAACACCGTCACGATCTCAATGACGTCGTTTGCCAGGTCCTCTTCGAAAGTGGAGTCCTCGCTGGCATTGATGATCACCACTTCAGTACCGAAGTGCTCGCAGAGGGAAAACACGAGCTCGGAACCGAACCGGAGCAGGCGGTCCTTGTGGGAGATCACGAGTCTGCCCACCTCACCGGAGCAGATCCTGGAGATGAGCAGCTTCAGTCCTCGCTTGTGGTAGTTCAGCCCCGAACCAACGTCGGTGATCACCTCGTAGGTCCACCCCTGGGCCGCACAGAAGCTCTCCAGCAGACCTACTTGGCGCGTGAGGTCGTCTTTTTGGCCATTCGTAGAGACTCGCGCGTAGGCAATGGTTGTGCGCGTGGATGGGGCCTTGTGCGGAGCTAGGTTCCTCAGCTTGGAGAGGTCGTAGCGTCGCCTGCCTCCAGGGGTTCTCTCTGCTGGCTCGATGCGACCCTCTTTCTCCCACCTGCGCAAGGTGTCGGGATGGACTCCCAGTTCCTTCGCCGCTACTCCGATGGATACCAACTGTGGCACATGAATAGTTTACCATCGTTCACCTATAAATGTGCAACTTTACGGGAACAGCTTGTAGCCCGATGATGTCGCCGACATCGTGTCAGCCCTCGTCGCCAACACCTACATCACCGGCGAGGTCATCCTTCTCGACGGTGGGCTCAACCTGCGGTAGGCGCTCGCCTAACCAACCGGCAGCGAGCTCTGCTGATGACGTCCGGAGCGAGGGTAGACGAACGATGGCTGGGGGCCGAACCAAAGGGCCATCTCACACGCGGAACTCCATACCAGAAGACCGCAGGACACGAGGGGCAGCGCGGCCGCGGAGTCCCGGAAGACCCGCCCGGAGGACTGCCCGCCCGGTTGTCATGGGGCTAACCGCAACGGTCCGCCGGGCGTGATCGGCCCGCCGGGGTCCTCTTGGGGCCGCTGGCTCCGGAGACCTCGTGGATCAGGGCAACGCGTACGCATGCCCTGTGCATGCACACGCAAGATCGCCTCCGTCGACACCATGGACCCGCTTGGCGCCATGCAACCGCAGCTCACCGGTCACATTTCGCCGCGCACACCCTGCGCACCCTTGCACAGGGCAGGCTGAAATACCCCCGAGAAACTCGCATCTCCGACACGAGCCGGAACGTAAAACCGCTGGGCAGGCACCTACACCCTTACGCGAGGTGCACGGCCAACCAGCGGTCGTAGTGGCGGGGGCAGGATTCGAACCTGCGACCTCCGGGTTATGAGCCCGACGAGCTACCGCTGCTCCACCCCGCGCCGATATAACTATATTATAGCACGCACACTTGGTCCTGTCAATACCGCTCGTGTACAGGCAGGCATACCCAGCTGCATAACCTTCCCAGAAGTATCCCCCAGCGAACGCCATTCTGCTGCCTCGTCGGGCACAAGGCATACCCAACTGCATAACAGCCCTTAAGCCTCCAGGCAGGAAACACCTACCTCCGAACCATCTCCGTTCCTACGTGCGGCGTCAGGAGCGTGCGGCGACGACTGGTACTCCCACCTCCACCTCCGTTCCCACAGGAGATTCCTATGCCACTGCAGGCGCCGGCACTATGCCTCCAGGGGAGGTTGTCGAACCGGAGGTACTGCCGCCACTGCGGCTGCCACCTCCACTCCGAGCCGCTCCACCGCCGCCGGATGTGCTGGAACTTGATGTACCCGTACCGCTGGAGCCACCGCTACCGCTACCACTACTACCACCACCACTACCACTACCACTACCGCCGCTCGCAACTGAAGAGCCAGCTGTAGCAGCCCCACCAGCCTTTCCGGTCCCAGAACCAGCGGTCGCCGATCCCGTCCCGGCTGCAGCGCCATGAGCGCCGGACCCCGTGGAACCACTCGATAACGACCCGGAACCACCAGACCCACTGCCACCGAGCAGGCTGTCCAGTTGCTGGACCACTGCACCCATCTGGGTCACCTCAGACTGGTACCCACCCAGGTTGCCGGCTTTCAGGTCAGCCTGCGCCTGGGCGTACATCGAAGCGGCCTCGGATGCGAGCTTGCTCTCCTCGCTTCCTGACGCAGTACCGGATGGGACGGTGGTGGTCGAAGTGGTCGGTGTGGTCGAAGTGGTGGACGGCACGCTCGTGCTGCTCGGTAAGGACACACTCACGCCGATCACCTGCGAGATAGCTGACTGCAGGCTGGTGGCCATGGCAATCCTGCTGCCCATCACGGCAATCACATCGTCGAGAACCGGCAGCGCATTTCTCGATGCCTGGACGTACAGTGGCCTCACGTACAGTATCGACTGGCCAACAGGTACCATCGCAACATGACCCAACAATACCTGAGACCCGTTCTGTCCCAGTAGCGTGATCTCCCGAGATATAGCCGGATTAGCCTGAATCCTTGCATCGACAAGCGATGGGCCGTCAATGGATTGGCCCCTAGGCGCCACATATAAGGTGAGTTGCCCGTAATCATTAGGATCGGACCCTGCAGTCATGAATGCCGCAAGGGTCTGTATCTGGCTGCCTTGCGAGACAGGCACGAAGGCATCGACAAGATCGAAGGACGGATCAGCGCTGCCCGGACTCTGTATGAGCTCGTACTCTGGTGACATCCTGCTGACCTGACCAGTGGATACCGTCTGTCCCAAGGAGTTCTTCGTAAAGGTGGTTCCTAGTGCTGCGGAAGGAGGGCCGGACCCCGGGCTCTGCGACACACTCCAGGCATTGCTTGCGTTGTAAAAGGCGGATGCATTGGATAGATGGTAACGACCTAGCATCGCAGCCTGAATAGTGAACAGATCCTTGGGATAGCGCAGGTGATCCCTTAGCTGCGCAGGCATTTTCGATCCAGGAGTGAACATGTGGGGGAACACCTTCTCCCATGCCTGGAGAATGGGGTCATTCTGGTCGACTGCGTAGAAAGTCATCTTGCCCGTGTATGCACTGACCACGATCTTCACCGAGTTCCTGACGTAATTGAAGCTGCCCTGATTGAGCTGGCTAGAGAGCGGCAGATTGCTTGTAATGGCGTCCTGACCGTAGGGAAAGTGCGACGAGGTGGTATATCCGTTTACGATCCAGTCTATCTGCCCGTCGATGATGACAGGATATGGATTACTGCCTACCCGCAGGAACGGCGCCACCTTCTCCACCCGGGAATCTATGCCACGGACAAACATGATCTTCGCGTGGGGACCCAACTGGCTCGAAACCAGTAAGTTGACATCCTTGAAGCGCAACGCAAATGCGACCTTCGCCAACAATGAACCCATAGGAACCCCGCCACTGCCGTGGTAGTGCGTCAACTTCTGCTGGCCGTTCGCAAGCTGGTAATCGATTTCCGGTTGCTTGGTGTCCACGACCACATACCCTGGCTGGTTGACACCGTAATAGACTGAGGCCTCCTTTATAGATGGATAGCCCGATGCAGCCTGCGGCGGCACGTTGCCAACCGGAATCGTAGGAGCACCGCCATTTCCTACGGCATTGGCTAGACCTACTATCGCCCCGTAACCATGAGTGTACTCCAGATGAGTATTCACCCAGCTCGGTGCAGGAATATTGGCCGGATTCACCTGCCGCACACCCACAACCATCGGGGTAGGCACACCATTAATATTGTAACGATCCAGGGCCATAGTCTGAAAGGAATAGTACGACCTGATAGCTTGAAGCTTCTGAAAAGTCTGCACAGTCAGATTGGGATTCCACAGGCTTACATCTGCAAGCTCACTGGAACTGGACTGTACCTGAGCAGATGTAGGATGAGATGATGCGGCAAAGGGAACCACCTTGGTGTGATTGATGCCCATGGCATAGCTGGTTGCAGCGATATTGTGCGCTATATAAGGTTGCTCCAAGGTCGCCTGCGCAGGAGTGACTTCGAAGGTTTGTACCAGCGCCGGGTAGATCCCCCCTACAACTACGGCCACGAGTGCCCACAGCCCGATCGCCAGCACCGGTAACGTCCAGCCTTGCCTCTTGACATTCAACAGCAATACTACAGCCGCCGCCACAGATATCCATATCAGCAATTCAAGCGCAGGCATCCTCGTGTGGACATCCGTGTAACCTGCCCCTTGAACATAGGCATTACCTGAATAGACAAGCGCATACCTTCCGAGTAGGTAGGAGGCGGCCCTGTCCAGTACGATTGCGGCAAGCAACACCGACAGATGGGCCTTCACCTGGGGAGTTACACGGGGCGAGTCTCCATGAAACCGTATGCCGCCCACCATGAAAGATTCCAACATGGCCAGTACCGTGACAAGGATCAGCGCCATGAACATCCAGGACACCAGGAACTCCAAGAAAGGCAGTTTGAACACGTAGAAGCCGGCATTCATGTGGAAAATCGGGTCAGTATATTTGAACGAACCGCCATTGGTAAAGAGCAACCAGTGCTGCCACTGTCCTATGACACTGGTGGCAATCATTGCCGCAAGCACCAGCGACAGCACGGTCCTGACCACGACGGCCCGCTTGGACATGAAGTGGCGGTAGCGTATTATGCCTTCGTCTGCAGGATGGATGGTCAGTTCACTGGGGGCCAGGTGATCAGCAAAGGCAAGGTTGACCCAGGTCAGCGCAAAGAACAGCGCTCCAAACCCCAGGTAAAGACCCATCTTTACCATGAAAAGAGTATGCCAGATCTCTCCCATGCCTACTGACGTGAACCACAGGGCATCCGTGTAGACAAACGCCAGCGATCTGAGAGAAGCGGCCAAGATGACAAGAAGCACCACCAATCCCAGCAACCAGGTATATCGCCGCTTTTTCCGGATCTCTTGTCTTGGTTTTGCAGGTATGTCGGAGGCCCTACGCATGATTGCTTACAGCATATTACCAAACGGTGTTGTAGGGGACGCGGCCTACAAACTGCAAGATACTAAAACACGCCTATGTGCGAAATCCATCGGCTAATCTACTGGGCCTCTTGCAACAATATTACAGGTTCCAGTAAGCACCGGCATCCCGCGTGTGCCGGTGGATACAGGTGGCCAGTCGGAAACTCCTGCCCACCGCCCAGGGGATCGGAAAGCACGTTGTCCTCGCAGTCCGGGCACCCCTGCCCAGGTGGGGCTGATATCCATCTGAACGGGATATCCAGCTCCTGCCCCATCACCACTTGCCCTAGGGAAAAAGCAGCTATCATCCGGTCTTCAACTGCCTGTTCCACCCGTGCTCCCCTACCTTCACGCCAAGCGGCCCCCACATGGCCCACTAGGGACTCCACATCAGCAGTGGCGAGGTCTATACTTCCATCCTCTATACGCTTGCTCAGTGCATTCAAGATCGTACTGGATATTTCGCCGGCCAGATCACGTAGATCCGCACCTGCACTTTCCATCAGCGTACGAACCTTACCGGCCTGCTCGTCTTTCCCGTGTTTCTCGTCTTTCCGGTCCTTCTCGTGTTCCTGGCCGACTTCGGCGGCGGCATCACTGTGGACACGCAGGACAGACAGCATTCCCTCCTTGACCGCACTCTCCACTCCCGTAATGCAAAGCATGGCCATACTGTCCAAGCGCTCTCCGGTAGAAGGAAGCATGGTATCGTTCCACTCCTTCTCCGTACGGATACGGTCAAGCAGCTCGTTCTGGTAATCCTGAAGCGTCCTCTTCAGCTTCCTGGAGAGGTTGTCCACCGCATCGTGCAGTGCATCATTGCGTGCCGTAAAGAGTGGATGATGATCCACGTCATTTTCTCCTCCCTCCCGCTCGCCATCCTGCCCTCCTCCCTGCACTTGGTCCTGCGTGGATGGCGGCTCGCCATCTAGCTCTTCCACTCGCTCCAATGTATCTCCTCCAGTACCCACCAATCCCCCCTGCGCCGTACCTGGCTCTCCCTCCTGCTCGCCTGGAATACCTTCTTCTTGCTCGCCACCCGGTACTAAGTCCTCGTAACCGGCTGGAGCGCCGGCCGCCTGCTGATTGCTGGCCACGAGTAAAACCCCTTGTGCCGATCGTGTCGGCGTGCTACCACCTATTACGGCAGATGCTCGTGTAACCTCTCTTGCTGGCCGCCCTGCCCTGAGCCTTGCAAATATCTCGTCGACAAGCTGGATTCTCGAACCTTCGACCGCTGAGCCGAGATCGGAAATCTGATCGTCGGAGCCAGAATCCGAGTCATCCCCACCTATAGGTGAATCGATGCCACCAGGCTCCTCATTGCCACCCACGACTACATCTTTACGGACAGCTTTCCCGGCCAAGCCACCTCGCGCCTGGACACCATCGGGCCCTCCTGTATGTACCTGGCCATTATCGCCAATATCAAGAGAGGGACCGGCTGGGGTATGCGCATCTTCATAGCCGGTATCAAGATCGTCCAGCACACCACTATCCGCAGGCAGAAGCTCTTCCGTGATTCTTTCTATGTCTCCCTTTGCGCGTAACACCAGATCCGCCATTCTCGACTTTGCCTCCTTGAGCCTGCCAATCTGGTCTTTCAATAAGGCGCGCTTAGTGGACATGTCGCCCAGTACCTTCGACCGGAGTTCCTGGGCCTCCTTGACCATCATCCTGCATTCAGCTTTCGACTGCGAAATCATCGATTCACCCTCCAGCCGAGCACTTTCGAGCTTGGCCACGACCTCTTCGTTCGCCTGGTTCAACATGTCCGCACTGGCCGAATCAGCCTGACTTTTCTTGTCTGCAGCATACTGATCCGCCTGGTTGCGAATCCTCTCCGCCTCCTCGAGAGCCTGCTGCCTGGTACGCAGCGCATCGGACTCAGCCCTGGATATCACTTCACCTGCGGCATCGTGGGCACTGCGCAATACCTTGGCGGTCTCCTTACCAAGAGCTGTAGTCAGGGTCGCTTCGTCAATCTCCGGATTGGCCGCCCTGTGCTCGGCATCGGCCAGCGCCTCTCGCAACTCAGCCTCTCGCTCCAGCGTAGCTTCCAGCTCCCGGCCGATCATTTCCAGAAAGGTACGTACTTCGGCGGGATCGTAGCCTTTTCTGGTGGTGGAAAATACCTTGCCGGATACCTCACCGGGATTGAATCTGGCCATCCGGTACGTTGCAGATATGCGTCTCTTTCCTTCTTCAGGTATATATGGCATACGTAGAGCCTACGACTAATTAGCCACGCCCGCTACCTGATCATGCAAGTCCATCAGATGGCAGCACTATCTAGAAGCAAGCGGCATATCCCAGAGCGGGAACCACCGATCAAGGTCGGGCTCTATAGGGAGATCGTGGTCAATAAGCGCTTTTACCCGCATCTCCATCTCCGTATCCCGCCTTTCCTTGCCCACCGGCGCAAACGGATAAAAGCTACCCCGCTTAGCGAGATACACCAGGTAAAGAGGATGTCCTGAATCCGCAGGACTGAGAACCGGTACTGAACCATCAAGGTCCATATCAGCTTCGTCCCCGACATCCTTGTCCGAGTGAGCAAAGCTGAACAGCGAACACAGAAGCTGCTCTCCCCATCCGTTCTCGGAGATGGACGAGTGCACCATATGCACCCTGGTCACTATATCATCTATACCCCCGCCTTCCACTATTACCCATTTGTAACCGTATGAATCTGCAGCTTGCTTGACCATGAGATCCGCCGAAGACGCTGCGCCGTATGTATTGTCCGGCACTTCCGACCCATCCTGATTGCCCGCACCGCCAGGAACACCCGGGTCAACAGGACCGCCCACGTCACCATGTGCGCCAGAACCAGCCTGGCCGGAACTATCCCCTGTCCGCAACAGTTGCTCCACCTCGGTCAATATATGCTCAAAGGGCTGGCCTCCTGGAGGTTTGAAACAGACGCCCGCCTTGCCGGTGGGCATGATCCCAGCCGCCGTCTGCAATGTGATGGATGCAGTAGGTAAAGAGAATAGCTCGTCGAGCTTCGGCTTCACCGGCTTGGTACGTCCAAGCAACGTATCCATGAACTTCATGGTGCTTCCAGCGTCCTGTGGCCTTGCCGACTTATCCTCTATCCATCTCGGCTTCGAGCTTGTTGAGCTGGTCCAGCCGCTTCTGGAGTGTAGGATGCGTGGAGAACAGTGTAGACACGCTGAACCCCCTTGCCGATACAGGCGAGAAGAAGAAAGCGTTGAAATGCTCTGCAGACCGCAAGTCTCGTGTAGGTATACGGGCCGTCTCTCCTGATACCTTGACGAGAGCTGATGCCAGAAGGGCAGGACGCCCAATAAGTATTGCACCGGAACGATCAGCGGCAAGTTCCCTGTAACGCGACAGCGCCATGGTAAGGATAAAACTTATTGCATAGATGATCATGGAGAATACCATGATGCCAAGCTCTATCATGACAATGTTCTGACCGTTCCGACCTCCCCTACCGCCTCCTGCGCCGAATCCTCCAAACAATCCCAGATAGAAAAATACCCTGGTCACCAGCCCTGCCAGTACGCCGAGAAAGCTGGCTATAGTCATCACCATTACATCCCTGTGAGCCACATGCGATATTTCATGAGCGAGCACAGCTTCGAGTTCAGGCTCGTCAAGACGCCGGAGTATTCCTCTGGTCGCGCATAACACCGCATGCTTCTGGTTCCGCCCCGTGGCAAACGCATTGGGTATATCTGTATCGGCTATCGCCACCTGTGGCTTCTTCATGTCGGCAAGCGCGCAGAGCCGATCCACCACTGCATGGAGTTCGGGCGCCTGCTCGGGTGTCACCACATGCCCTCCCATGCCAAAGAGAGCGATCTTATCCGAGAAGAAAAACTGAGCGATGAAAAGCCCGCCTGCAATGACAATGATGAAGATGGACGAGATGCCCACTGCGAACAATACCCCGATGACCACCACGTAGAGAAGACCCAGGAAGAACGCGGTCAGCAGCATCCGTATGGTCAGCCCTCTATCGGCCGGTATACGACGCTCGATCGCCATGCCTAATCCATCTCCTCTTGCAGTAACTTTTGCGTCTCTTCCAGGCTATATCCGCTACCGGGCAACATGAGGTCCGACGGAAGCATCCGGTCAGAGGGTACCTCAGTTCCCACGGCCTTTACCTTATCAATGACCGCTTTCAGAGATTCTGCAAAGGCACTGGCATCACCTGAATCTATAGACGCTGAGAGATTGTCGTCCAGCGTCTCGATCTCCCTCATGGACGCTTCCGGTACATCCCACTGGCCCTCTTCGAGTATACGCACTATCACGATTCACTCTCCGCAGGCTGGGCAGGCTGTACCACGACAGCGTCGTCCGGTTGGTCAGGACCAGCAGGTGTACCCTGGCTCGAACTTGCAATGCTATCCGGAGACGGTACACTGGACGTCCCGATCTGGCCTGCCGGCGGTGGAGACACTTCAGCTTGGAGTTGCGCCAGAGCCGCCTCGATCTCCGCACTGCCGGAAGCCTTGTCCAGTTGCGCCTGGATGTCGTCGCTCTGTGTCGGATCCGAGAAGGCGCCTTCCGTAACCAGCTCATCCATCGCTCCTGCCCGTGCCTGCATGGACGTGATCTTGTCCTGTGCACGCTGCATCGCCAAGCCGGCATCTCCCATGGACTCCGATATACCCGAGGTGGCCTCATCTATATTGACCTGAGCCTGCGCTGCGGTGTAACTGGCCTTCAGTGTCTCCTTCTTCGTCCTGAACGATTCGACCGAAGCTTGCAATCGCTGCGAAGTGGTGAGAAGGGTCTGCTGCTGCTGGTCTATCTGCTCGTGCTGGGTCTGGAGGTCCGTGAGCTGCTGAGCAATTGCCGATCTTCGTGTCAAGGCTTCACGCGCCAGGTCCTCACGACCCTGCGTCAGTGCCTGCTTGGCCTGGCCTTGCAACTTATCGGCTTGAGCCTGGAGCTGGTTGGCCTGCAACTCTATGCGCTTTTTTGCGGTGGCAACATCTGCCAGCCCACGCCGAACCTTCTGTAGATTCTCCAGTTGTTTCTCGTAGGAGAGATCGAGAGTATCCCTGGGATCTTCAGCCTTGTCCAGCGCTTTGTTGGCTTTTGCCTGTATTATGCCTGAAAGGCGCTTCATCACACCCATCTGTCATGTCCTCGCTTTTCTCATTGTACTTGCCCACATCTATTGTGACACGTAACTCACCGTGAATGCAGTCAGCCTACCTCAATGTTGCCCCATCGTCCACAACGACCATCTCCATCGACTGGGAGCTGTCATGCCAAGCTGTCATACCTCAATTTCATGGTGCCACATGCACGTAATAATTATAGACCAGCACATGCACGCACTGCTGGTCGCTGGCCAGACAACAACATCCGGCTGAATCTCTTATATACTCCTATGGACATGGACAGACCAGGACATCCACAGACCAGCCCCGGGCGGGCGGGCAATGGCGACGTACGCCCGGACGGTGCATCGGACGGTGCATCGGACGGTGCATCGGATAGCATGCCGCACCCCACGTCTGCCGGCCAGGAACGGAGATGTTTGATGGTCATCCATGCCCACCCTGACGACGAGTCATCCAAGGGATCGGCCACAGTGGCCCGTTACCATGACGAAGGTGTATACACCATTCTCGTATGCTGCACCGGTGGAGAGGAAGGCGATATACTGAATCCTGCTGCCAATTCACCTGGCGTGAGGGAGAATATAGCGACAATACGCCATGACGAGTTGCACGATGCAGCGAGTATCATAGGCTATGACGAAGTGGTGCACCTTGGCTACCGGGACTCCGGCATGCCTGATTCACCGGCAAACCGCCATCCGGAAGCATTCGCCAACGTTTCCTTGGAAGCTGTGGTTTCTAAGCTGGTGACCGAGATCAGGAGAACCCGCCCCCAGGTGATCATCACCTATCCGGATGAAAGGAACCACTATCCCCATCCCGACCATATCAGGGTCCATGATGCCTCACTGCCGGCATTCGATGCCGCAGGCGACCCATCTCTCTATCCCGATGCCGGCAAGCCCTGGCAACCATCAAGATTGTTCTATGTCCTGTTCTCAGGAGGACGGATCCTCGAAATGCACGAGCAATTCCTGCTGGCAGGCAAGCAGTCTCCTTTCGACAAGAGGTGGCTGGAAAGAGCTGCGTCGTGGACCGCAAAGAAATCCATCATACGTATAGATGTAACTGGCTATACCCACATCAGGCGCAAAGCACTCTTGGCCCATGCGACGCAAATCGACCCGCAATCTCCATTCTGGTTTGGCTTGCCGGACGACGTGGTCGACAAGATCGCACCATACGATGAGTACGAGTTGGCGCGTTATGTCGATGGGACGGGCAAGATCATCATTGTCGATGACCACTCGGCGGAGGCGCAAGGCCGGAGCAACGCGACATCAGGAGCAGGTATTGCATCGACCGTAGGTAGTGCATCAGGAACAGGAACAGACGCCATGTCGGAGACTAGGGACACTGTTCAGGATGCAGTAGGAAGTGGAAGCCTAGCAGCCATCCTGGCCTCGGTACAGAACGACCTATTCGGCTGACTCCCAACCCAGGTCCGCTGCGGCCACTATGCCGCAGCCCGTCTCGGTACAGAACAACCTATTCGGCTGACCGGCCGCGGGTACAAGTCCAGTTGGAAGGGCCGGGAGGATGCCAAGCCCAACCGTGGATAGAGAAGGCATAGGAAGCAACAAGGAGTTCTGATCCGCCTTGCACGGGCGATCAAAAGGCTTCCTCGATGACCTCTACAGACATGCCGCCATCCCTTGAAAGCACCACCGACGCAACATCAAAGCGTATCTCTCCATAGAACCTGCGGTCTGTATTCGCAGCAAGCCATTGTGATGCAAGCCTCCGGAGGCGCAACTGCTTCGACGGAGTGACCGCATCCTCGGGCGTACCGTACCCATCCTGTGTGCGAGTCTTCACCTCGCAAAAGACAAGCAGCCCATCCCTGCAAGCCACTATGTCTATCTCGCCAAAGGAGCATCTCCAATTGGTCGCCAGGATATCGTAACCACCGCGCCTGTAGCATAATGCCGCCCGTCGTTCACCCAGCCTGCCCAATGCATTCCGGTAGCCGGTACCCGCGGCACTCATCCAGCGCTCCGTCGCCACTCTATTACATCCTGAAGTGTATCGCGCAACGCATATGCAGGGTTCCAACCTGTGGCGGCTTTCAGCTTACCGGGATCACCTCTCGATACAGGTATGTCGACCGGTCGTACAAGCGACAGATCCTGCGTGATATCGACTTTCGAGCCTGCCAGCTCAGCCATGAGCTTCGCCACGGAAGCCATGGAAACATCTTGTCCTGTACATACATTGTATGTCTCTCCAGGTTCCCCTTTCTCGATCAGCATCCTGTACGCCCGGACCACATCACGCACGTCGGTGAAGTCACGCCTGCTGGAAAGATTACCGGCCACCACCGTTGCCTGGCCTGATCGCATCGCGTCCAGGATACGTTGTGCCAGCGCCGGCACGAAGAAGGACGAGGGCTGCCCAGGACCCACATGATTAAAGGGTCTCGCGGTAATCACCGGAACCCCGTGTGCCAGGTAGGCTTGAAGGCCCAGATATTCCACCGCCACCTTGCTCACCGCGTACGGTGTCACCGGGCGGGCTGGAAACGACTCCGCAAGCGGCAGGTCTTTCTCGGACACCTCTCCATACACCTCGGCGGAACTCAGCAGCAGCACCCTTGGTATCCGTGTGCATTTACGTGCCGCTTCCAGCACATTCAACGCGCCGATCGCATTTACCTCCAGCGCAGTCTGGGGTTGCTCCCATGAGAGACCGACATGGGTAAAACCTGCCAAGTGGTAAATCGCGTCCGGGCGGTAACCGGTAATTGCCGTGGAAACACCCGCATAGTCTCTTACATCCACGCTCCTGTCCATCGGGTGGACATTGTCCCCCTGGCTCTCCAGGTACGGGACAAGCCAGCTGCCAACGAACCCGTGAGCACCCGTCACCAGCGCTCTCACGGCTGACCACTCCGGTGCTCGCGCATCAGTACCCATCTTTTACCCATGCTGATCCCGCCTGTGCCTACTCGTGGCATTTCCACTTGCACCGCCAGCTGCCTCCAACGCTAGGCGGTAGGCCTCCATATGCTTGCCAGCGCTACGCTGCCACGTCCAGCCTTGGGCGCTGTCAAGCCCGATCCTTCGCCGCGACTCCCTCTCGCCATCATCGCCGAGCACGCTGCAAATAGTCGAAGCCAGCCTGCTCGCATACTCAGCCTGCGACATATCGCCACCGGATTCCCCATCCACTATCCATGCAGCACCACCAGCCAGCTCTGCCGCCGGAACCTTTGAGGTGGTGACCAGCGGCGTGCCGCACGCAAGCGCCTCCAGGGCAGGCAGGCCAAAACCTTCCTCCAGTGCAGGATAAGCACAGAGAGAAGCCTTCCTCAGTATGGCAGGCAGCTGTCCATCGGAAACATAACCCGTCAATTTTATCCTGGAAGGATCGACAGAACTGCCAAGGGAACCCATGACCGCATTCCTATCCCAACCTGTCCTGCCAGCAATGACCAGATCGAGATCAGGGTATTTCCTCGAAACGGTGTCAAACGCCCTCACAAGCACCGGGACCGACTTACGAGGTTCCAACGTCCCAAGGAAAAGGATATATGAACGTGAAATGCCGAGTTCCCGCAATACCTCATCGTCGTAACCGGCGCCCGGCTCCCTCGGGGTGAAGATGGAACCGTCTATACCGTGAGGAGCCACAACTACAGGGCACTTTACCGAGAAGTGTTCCTTCAGGTTGCTCGCCGTCCTGTCGCTCACACATACGATCGACGCAGCATCCCGCACCGCCCTCTCGATAGCCCTGCGGAAGAACGCCACCTTCATGGGCTGGTGCCATTGAGGGTTCTCCACAAAAGTCAGGTCATGCACGGTAACGACCACCGGAACGGTCGCCTGGGATGGCATGGTGTAATGCGGACCATGATGCACGTCCACATCCAGAGTGGCCAGCATCCTCCCCAATCTGATCTGCTCCCAGGCCAGCCTGACCGGTCTCGCCCTGGGAAACACCTCCTTTACCGCAGCACCCGGCGCAATCTCCTCCCAGCGCTTCGAGTCCCCCTTCCGGCATAGCAGCACCAGGTCTACGTCATCGCGGCACGACAGGGCATTTGCAATGCTCAGGACGTAGCGGCCTGCCCCTGTAGGCTGGGAGGGCACGGCACCAGCGTCAAGGGAAACCCTTATCTTACCGTTGAGGCGATCCTGCGTTGCGATCATGGTAAATCCAGCATCGCACGCCAGACTTCGACATGGGCATTGGCCGCATTCTCCCAGGTCTGGCCCAGGGCAAACTGCTTACCCCTACGCGCCAGGTCATCTCTCAGCACATTGTCGTTGCATACGGCAATCAGCCCCTCTGCAATCGACCCGGTGGACCCGGGATCCACCTCCAGAGCCACCCCCGATACACTGGGAACCTTGCTGGCCACCACTGGAGCGCCCATAGACATGGCTTCGAGCGGTGGGAGCCCGAAGCCTTCGTAATAAGGCACGTAGACCAATACGCGTGCCCTGGCATACAGCCCGGCAAGTATAGGTGCAGGCTGGGGGCCTGCCATGATCACTCCGTCCATGGCTTCCACCTTCTCGCCCCATCCGTACGGCCCTATCACCACCAGTGGCATCTTGGCAGCAAGCCTGTGGCGTGCATCTCTGTAAGCAGACAGCAGACCGGCAAGGTTCTTCCTCGGCTCCAAGGTTCCGACGGTCAGGATATACTCCCCATGCACACCTATGGCCTCCAGCAGCTTGGCGGTTCCGTCCAGGTCGGGATCGGGCATATGATCGCAGCCCTCCCCTATCACATGTACCAGCGAAGCGCTTGCCCCACCTGCCACCAGGTCGTCCGCCACTGTGCTGGAAGGAACGACGAAGCAGGATGCCATCGATATCGCTCTCCTCAGGGCGCGCTCATGCCAGCGTCTCCCCCGATTCGTGAACATGCCAGGATAGCGCCTCCATGCCAGATCATGGACCATAATGCTTAACGGCGGCTGTACGATACTTCCGCTTGCCCCACCGCTTGTCCTGCTACCTGGCTTGCTGCTTGCCCAGCTGTATTCAGAGATCCTGCCAGGAAAAGCAAACGAAGTGGCATGTACGAGTTCGCACCCTGCGATCTGCTTGTAGATCCCCCAGTTCCACGCCGCCGATAGCCACCGGCTGCTCAACGGCAGATGATCCGGAAAGTAGCGCAATGCCCATCCCTCCCTTGCCAGGGAGTCGGGATCCTCATGTGGCCTGCTCACCAACACCTCCAGCTGGATATCGCAACTGGACAACCCCTGCAAGAGCCCCTGCGTATAGGTTCCGATACCGCCAGGAACCGGTCGCCTCAATTGCTCCGCGATGATCACGAGCCTGAAGCTTTGCTGCTCATGAGCTGATGAGCGCGACGTGGGTTCCTTCAAAGAGCGTTTTGATCCATCCATCCGATGAGCAAGGCTACCACACGAGGGTCTGCATGTAGATCGTGCCCCGCCCCTCCCAGCAATCGGAGAGATGCCTCCTGCCCTGCTGCAGATGCAAGGGCGCGAGCTTGATCTGGCAACGTCACGGCATCTTCCAACCCGTGAATGACTAGGAATGGCCTGGGAGCAAACCTGCGTGCCGCTTCCAGCACCAGCTCCTCTTGCTGTTCCCCTGCCTGTGGCCGTCCTGGATCGGCAAGCGGAACCTCCACTCCCACGCAAGCAACTCCCCGAACACGTTCGTCGCCATCGCCCGGCTGGTTGCCGGCGGCATAGAGGGTGGCAAGGCTGCCCAGGATGCCGAACCCGCATATCCACACTTTTGTACAGCCTGACTGCTCCGTGAATTGATCCATCCAGCCGGCAACCACCTGCAGGCCAGTGTTGCTCAGCCAGTGTCCGCTGCAGCCACTATGCTGCGGCCCGTGCGACCCTCCAGTCACCTGCAGGCCGGCACTAGTCGGCCGGGGTGCCACATAAGGATCAGCCCCGGTATCAGTCCCGGCACCGGCAACAGGTTCGGTACTACGATCAGCACCAGGGTTGCATGGTGGCATATCCAGAGCTGCAGCGGCGGTCACCCATCCGGGCTCAGACGCAAGCGCACCGGCCAGCGACCGGACAACGGGCATCACGCTGTCCAGGCCACAGATCAGCAACGCTCTCTCCGGCAACACCGGCTTACGTATCACGGGGAACATCTCGATAGGGCGCATGTGCATCCAACCTCACTTGCGCCTGTGACGCCACCACGCAAGTACATGGCCAGCGATCACACTCAAGGAACGTCTCTCCGGCCTATCGCGCACATGCATCGACGAGGACACAGTAGCGGGCAGATGGGGCAAGTCCGCTATTGTTGCATACAATTCCTCCAGGGTCCGGGCGGCAAACACCTTCTCCAGGCGAGTGTCCAACTCGTCGCTGTCCAGCCGGCCATCCACAAAATGACGTTGCAGGAGCTCCGCAAACCACTGCCGCTCTTCCTCTGACGCCCGTGGAGGACTCACCCTGCGCCACCAGCCAGGCTCCGTGAAATCTGCAAGACTTGACCGGAGCTTTCAATGAGTGCATGCATTCCGCTCACGACCACCTTCCACAAAACATGCTCGCGCTTCACCAGGTGGCGCGAAAGAACAACTACGCACGTCCCGCTCCCAGCCGGCATCATCGAGACTCCTCAGCCATGAGCGATTCACCGTCGGCAAGCCTGGCCAGTATCCAGAGCAGATCAGACAACCTGTTCAGATACTTTTCGGCCTGAGTATCGCTTCCCAGAGCGGCAGCCACCACCCTGCGTTCCGCTTTCCGGACCGCAACCCGGGCATTATCCAGCAAGGCCCCTTGCACGCTCTCACCTGGAACGGCGAACCCCTTGGAAATCTGCAGGCGTTCCGCCATGACGTCGCTTACTGTTTCCAGACCATCGACCATCACCTCTGTCACGCATGTCTTCCCAGGAACCAGCCGATCACGTCCCCTATGGGATCCGGACACCTCCGCCATGAGAACCCACAGATCCCTCTCCATGCGCACCAGGAGCGCCTCGAGATCCGCACCAGCACCAGCACCAGCACCAGCACCAGCACCAGCACCAGCACCAGCACCAGCACCAGCAGCATCCGCACCAGCAGCATCCGCACCAGCAGCATCCCCACTGGTCGTAGTGTTCCTGCCAGCGGTCTTGAAGCATGCCCGAGCCATTCCAATAGCGGTTTGCGCTTCATCCACCGCCCCCACCGCCTCGATGATCGCATCATCCTTACGTACCCTCCCCCCGAACAGCAAGCCCGTAGTACCGTCATCGCCGGTCTTGGTCGTCACCTTTATACGGCCACCCTGCTCATCATCCATGAAGTCGATGTTAACCTATAAAGAGAGATGACTCTGCAGCAAACAAAAACCCCAGTTCAGTATTCCGTACTCGTGTTCGATGCACTGCCCATGCTCCGGAACGGTGCGGCTTACATGGATGCAGCCAGGAACGGCCTTGTAATTTTCGATGGTGCGACTGGTACCAGTCTCCAGGCAGCCGGATTGAATGCCTCGGACTTCGGCGGGCAGTCCCTGGAGGGATGCAACGAGGCGCTCTCGTTGTACCGTCCCGAAGCAGTTGCAAATGTCCACCGGAGCTTCTTCGAAGCAGGTTCTGATGTTGTCGAGACCAACACGTTCGGTGCAAACGAGATAGTGCTGTCGGAATATTCCATCGAGAACAGAGCCAGGGAGATCAACATCGCTTCAGCACGTATAGCGGTAGAGGTCGCACAGGCCATGTCTACCGACGCTTCCCGCAGGTACGTGGCAGGGAGCATCGGACCAGGCACCAAATCACCCACGCTGGGTCAGGTACGCTACAAGGTGCTACGAGATATCTACCAATCTCAGGCTGAAGCGCTTCTCGAAGGAGGTGTCGACCTCCTGCTCGTAGAGACCGTGTACGACATACTCCAGGCTAAGGCTGCGATCAACGGCGCCAAAAGGGCCATGGTCGCACTGGGAACCAGGGTCCCACTCCAGGTACAGGTCACCATAGAGACAACAGGTCGCATGCTCGCAGGCACGGAAATATCGGCAGCCCTCACCTCCCTGGAAGCCTTAAGACCGGACGTCATCGGAATGAACTGCGCTACCGGACCCGCCGAGATGGGTGAATCGTTGCGCTACCTCTCTAGAAACTGTACCGTACCGATCGCCGTCCAGCCCAATGCCGGGCTGCCTAGCATCAAAGATGGTCACATGCACTATGACCTCACTCCCGAGCAACTCAGCCGGTACCATGCGCGTTTCATCCAAGAACTGGGAGTGTCTATCGTGGGAGGCTGCTGCGGCACCACCCCTGACCATATACGAGCCGTCGTAGAAACTTGCAATACATTAAAACCCTCTCGCAGGCAGGTGGTTACCGAGGCAGGAGTGGCTTCGCTCTACTCTCATGTACCCTTTCACCAAGACGTCTCGTACTTGAGCGTCGGTGAACGCACCAACGCCAACGGATCCAAGAAGTTTCGTGATGCCATGATTGCGGGAGCGTGGGATACCGTCACCTCCATGGCCAGGGAACAGATCACAAACGGTGCACATGTAATAGATGTCTGCGTGGACTATACAGGCAGGGACGGCAGCCTGGACATGGAAGAGGTCATGAGCAGGCTTGCAACCCAGTCGACCGTTCCTATCATGGTCGATACCACAGAAGGCGAGGTAGCCGAGACGGCACTCCAGTGGCTCGGGGGAAAGGCCATCCTGAATTCGGTCAATCTGGAAGACGGCGATGGACCTGGCACCCGCTTTGACCGGTTCCTCACCCTTGCGCGTGAATACGGCAGCGCAGTCGTAGCCACCTGTATAGATTCCAGAGGGCAAGCCAGAGATGCCGCCTGGAAACTTCAAGCCGCCATCGACATAGCGACCACTGCCAAAGATCGTTACGGGATACACCTGTCCGACATCTTAGTGGATCCACTGACCATGCCCGTAAGCACCGGCATGGAGGAGTCCCGCCGCGACGGCCTGGAAACCGTGGAAGCCATACGGCGGATAAAGGAAGAACTGCCTGGAGTATCCACGATAATAGGACTCTCGAACATATCGTTTGGCCTGAACCCTGCGTGCCGCCAAGTGCTCAATTCCGTCTTCCTCGAAGAGTGCATCCAGGCAGGTCTGGACAGCGCAATAGTGCATGCCGGAAATATACTGCCACTATCCAGGATAGATGACCGAGCTAGGGAACTATGCCTGGATCTCATATATGACCGCAGGCACGCTGGCTACGACCCTCTGGCTGAACTTATCCAGCTGTTCGAGGGGACCACCTCAGGGGCAAGCCAGAAAGAAGACAGGTCCGGATGGCCGGTAGGTGAACGCCTGAAACTGCGGATCGTAGAAGGAGATAAAGAGGGATTGGTAGAAGAGCTGGAGGAAGCGGTCAACAAGGGAATCGCTCCGCTCGCCATTATCAACGACCACCTCCTCTCAGGGATGAAGGAAGTGGGAGATCTCTTCGGGAAAGGTGAGATGCAGCTTCCATTCGTCCTGCAATCGGCAGAGACCATGAAACTGGCAGTAAGCCACCTCGAGCCAAGACTGCCCAAGGCCGACCAATCAGGCAAGGGAAAGATAGTTCTCGCCACTGTAAAAGGAGATGTCCACGACATAGGGAAGAATCTGGTCGACATCATTCTCTCCAACAATGGTTACGAAGTGGTCAATCTTGGAACCAAGGTGTCCATATCCGAGATGGTGGACGCCTACTTGCAGCATAATGCCGATGCTATAGGAATGAGCGGGCTACTGGTCAAATCTACACTCATCATGCGAGATAATTTGGAAGAGCTGAACCAGCGTTCGCTCCATCATATACCGGTCATTCTTGGTGGCGCAGCTCTTACGCGGACCTACGTGGAGGCAGATCTGCGAAAGATATACCAGGGGAGGGTTTTCTACGGAAAGGACGCTTTCGAGGGTCTGCGGGTCATGGATGCACTATCGGAGTTACACAGGCGCGCTGCCGCCGGGAACGATGACAGTGATGCCGACTTCGGCAGGAAAGTATCCACCCGCAGGACAGCAGGAGGAAAGAATGCCCGAACGGGTGGTCCCGTAGCCGGTGGCGAGGGGACCAGTGACCATGTAGCTGGCAATCACCTAGGAAGTCCACCAGACGGACAGAGCAGTGCTGATACGGAGCAAATGGCCGAGCACGTGGTAACGGCGAAACGTAGCCCCGAGGTCGCAACTGACAACACCGTCTTCGAACCGCCGTTTGTCGGGTCCAGGATAGCTACTGGTATCCCGCTCGACAACTTCATCCCCTACCTGAACAAGACATCGTTGTATCGCAACCAGTGGGGCTTTCGACCGGAAAAAGGAGAGGATGACCAGCAGTTCAAGAAGAGGGTGGACGCCATCCTGCGCGAGGAATTACAGAAACTCCGTGCCAAGGACATACTGATGCCACAAGTGGCTTGGGGATATTTCCCGGCCAACTCGGACGGTGACAACCTGATCATCTATGATGACAGGGATCGCCAGCGTGAACTGGTACGCTTCAACTTCCCTCGCCAGCAGAAGCCGCCCTATCTTTGCATAGCCGACTTCTTCCGTTCGGTGGATTCGGGGGAAATGGACTATGCCGCATTCCAGCTGGTGACTATGGGATCCTTGGTCTCCGAGGAAACCGCTGCCCTGTTTGCCGAAAATCGCTACAACGACTACGTAAGGCTCCACGGTCTAGGCGTGGAGTTGACCGAAGCCCTGGCTGAGTTGTGGCACAGGCGCATCAGGGAAGAGTGGGGGTTTGCCGAGGAAGATGGGCCTAGTCTGGCAGGTCTCTTCAGGCAGCAGTATCGTGGAGGTAGGTACTCGTGGGGGTACCCCGCCTGTCCCGCGCTGGAGGACAATGCCAAAGCACTTGCGCTACTCGACAGTGAAAAGATTGGTGTGAGCATGAGCGAATCAGATCAGCTCCACCCCGAGCAGACCACCGTGGCAATAGTATGCCACCATCCCCGGGCAAAATACTTCATTGCCTGAACATCATGGTCGAATCAATTGACTGGAATCGGCCACATGATCCAGATAACGGCATCGCCAAGCTGTAGGGCTGGATTGTAGACCTACCGTAACTCACGACCGGCTCAAGCACGATCACGTTTTCCCGGGATAACCGCCGCAATCCATCATCACGTACATAAAATCAATCTCGACAATGGAACTCGCGGCAGAAGAACCTGCGGTACTGATATCTGCTTCACGTGCCTGCCGCCTATTTATGCTGTAATTTTGCGCTATAATTATAGTGTCACAGATTAAGTATCTTGTGCATTATATTATGATCCTTGACAATACGTAATTATGACCTACTCTCCGATTGGAGTACCCTCTAACTACATTCACATCACCATGGGGGTGACAGGCTTCGACTTTGGAGATCAGGCAGAGGAAGCGAGCCGTGGTCCCCGGAACCACGTTAAAGAGTCGGGATGTACAATACAAACGCCAACTCAGAAATGGCATTGGCTGCTTAAACAAGCAACCCGTCCCTGATGGTCCGAGCCCTTAGGACTGTCAACGGGCGTCATCAAATAGGGATAGCGTGCAGCGTCACCGGTGTGCTGCATTGCGAAACTCAACCGGTTGGGCAAGCAGGAATAGGCTGACGTGAGCCTGCTTGCCGAGAAATGCATGTTGGCTGCGCTCGGAGAATCTCTGGTTGAGAACTGAAGGACGCGGGTTCGATTCCCGCCACCTCCACTCATTTACCGAAGCGCTTCAGGAAATCCCTGCACATCATCTTCGGCTGGGCAGTTTACGCGTTCATCCCTCATCTTCTCCAATAGCTCCTCAGCTCTCTCCCGAGCAGCAACCAGGCTGGCCAGCTTCAGCTCTTCATAGCCTCGAATGGCATCTGGCAGGGCCGCTATCTCCGCCACAATCTGCGCGACAGCAGGATGCAGCCCATCGAGAGCTTGATCCAGGACCTCCTCGTACCAGTCGATCGCCGCACGCTCCTGACACCGCACCTCCGTCTTTGAAAAAGGATCTAGTCTGGTGCCCCGTAATGCCCGAGCTACCCGCAGGACCCGGAACACAGGGCGGAACCATGGACCCAGCCGGATCTTGCGACGCACCCCGATAGCACGCAGGAACGGAGGATGGAGATGGCAGGTGATGCGCACAGGCGCCTCGAATTTACCGTGGACTTGGTGATCAAAGGATGGTAGCAGGTAGAGCCGCGCGACCTCGTATTCGTCCTTGTAAGCCATGACCTTGTAGAGGTAAACTCCCACGGTCCTCGTGACCCGCCACTCCCCTGGGCAGCGCTCCTGCTCGCGAGCCGCCGCTCTGGCCACCCCGTTCAGATACCGTTCGGCCCAGTGCATATCCTGGTACGAGACAAGATCACCCGCCCGATCAAACACCATGCTTCGTAGCTCGCTAGGAAGCGGGGCCAAGGACTCCCGGGCATCCATTGCCTGCCGTAGCCTGTGCTCGCGCGTATGTCCCAGCGACACCAGCGGCTCCCGCGTGCCAGGATCTCTTCTGGCTGTAGCGTTCCTGGCACCACGCTCACCAGCGCCTGCCGGTCGCTCACTGCCAGCTCGCTCGGGCGTTCCAAACCCGAGAAGAGCCCGGACCGCATCTACATCCACCGCCCAGGCCCTTCCCCACTGCCACGCCAGCAGATTCTCACGCACCGCTACACCATTGGCCACGATGGCACGCTCGATCGAGGTAGATGACATCGGGAGTAGTCCAGCCTGGTAGGCAGTGCCAACAACCACAAGATTGGCCATCAGGTAGTCCCCGAAGAGAGCCTCTGCGATCTGGCGCGCCGGTACCGTGAGGCAGCTGTCAGCACTCACCGTGGAGCGCACAGCCGATACCATGGCCTCCTCCTCCAGGTTGATGCGACGATTTCTCACGATCTCCCCAGTTGCCATCGCGTCGGTGTTGACCACCGCTACGGTCAGGCCCGCCCTGCAACGAGCCAGGTTAGCGGAGGTGGAAGCAGCCACTAGGTCGAATGCGAGGTACACGCGGGCTTCTCCGCTACCTACCTTGGCAGTCGAGGGTGTCTGCTCGTTCTCGGAGACAACAAGGCTGGACAGCACAGGTCCCCACTTCTGTGCCGCTCCAGTCTGGTCGTAGGTGGCGACGTTCAACCCGTCGAGCCATGCGGCCGTGGCGAGTATCGCGTTAGCCGTTATAACGCCGGTGCCTCCGAGCCCAGGTAGGTAGAGCGCGTACCCCCGTCCTGCAGCCGGACGCTCCGGCTCGTCGAGCAGATCCCGGGGAACCTCGGGTGGCACAGACTTACGATACCCGCTACCCGGGGCGGTCTCAACCGTCACAAAAGACGGGCAGTTCCCACGCAGGCAGGACTCGTCTTCGTTGCACGAGGATGCATGAATCTGGATCTTTGGCCCCAAGGGAGTATCGACCTCCATGAGGGACATACAGTTGGAGACGCGCCCGCAGTCTCCGCAGGCCTCGCACAGCCGTTCGTTCACCATCACATGACGGGTCGGTGCCGGCAGCTGGCCACGACGTTGCCGGCGCCTGCGCTCGTTCGCACACGACTCGTCATAGAGAAGCACCGTCACGCCTTCGATTCCGGCAAGCTCGGCTTGAACTGCCTGGATGCCATCGGGCGTGTGCAGCCTCACTGCGGGACCAAAGCCAGCCCGGCGGTACCCTGCCGGTTTCTTGGTCACCAATGCGATACGCTCCACGCCGTCGATCTCGAGTAGGTGCACCAGTTCCACCACCGGCAGCTGTCCCACTGGTACCTGTGCTCCAGTGTTCGCAACGACACCGTTGTATAGGATTTTGAAGGTGATCGAGACGCCCGCTGCCATACAAGACCGGATGTTCTCGTAGCTCGAGTGGAATATAGAGCCGTCACCAACGTTTTGGAAGATGTGACGCTGTTCGGTGAAGGGTGCAAGACCTATCCAGGGCAGGCCCTCGCCACCATATTGCGTCATCGCCTCCACATGGCGTTCAGGCTGCTCAATAATTGACGCGAAACTGTGACATCCAGGGCTTCCCCAGGCAATCGCACCCTCAGGAAGCAGGGTAGAGGTGTTGTGCGGACACCCTGAACAGTAGTTCGGGGTACGGTGCCGCAAGACCAGTTCCGCAGGACTCGCACACTGTTCGATCACAGCGAGGCGCTCGGCAACCTGGGACTCGAGGCGCGTCCCATTGAATAGTATGCCACCAATACGCCCGAGAATAAGATCTGCGTCGAAGCCGCCCTCGACAGGGAAGAGTTCGGCACCACCGGCAGTTCGTTTACCGATCACCTGGATCGTACTCCCGGCTTCATGCAACGCTGCACGCACGTTGGTCTCGAGGAGATCGCGCTTCTCTTCAATCACGACGATCTGGTCCACATCACAGGCAAAGGTGGACAATAGCACCCGATCAAAGGGATAGGGCATGCCGTAGACAAGAACCGCTATGCCCAAATCGGAAAGGTCCTCGAAGTCCGCCCCTACGCTGGACAGCGCTGCCTGTATGTCGCCGAAACTCTTGCCCACCGTGACGATCCCAACCCTGGCGTGCCCCTGCGTCCCAACCCGGTAATTGAGCCCGTTCGCACGAGCATAGGCGATCGCTGCTGTATGACGCTCCACATACAGGTAGCGCTCTTGGGCCAACGTCGTACCCGGGAAAAACGTGAAATCTGCGTATTTTGCGAAAGGCTTCCCCTCCACTTGAATCTCTGGAAGCACGATGGATGGAGACGACGGGTCCACGCAGAAGGTGGCGCCTGCGTCGCACAGGGCAGTCGGTAGCTTGAGAGCGACCCAGCAGCCGCTGGCCCGCGATAAGGCGACCGCATGGAGACCAAATTCGTAGATCTGCCGGACCGAGGCAGGCGCCATGATCGGGATCCCGGCAGCGATGAACGCTTGGTCCTCTTGGAATGGCATGGTTGAGCTGGATGCCTCATGATCCTCGCCAGAAAGGATCACAACGGCACCGTGCCGGCTCGTCCCTGCGAAATTGCCGTGTTTGAACGCGTCACCACTGCGATCTACTCCCGGACCCTTGCCGTACCAGAAGCCCACTACGCCGTCGTAATGCTCGTGCGGGAAGTTGTCGAGCATCTGGCTACCCATCAGCGCTGTGGCCGCTCGTTCCTCGCTCGATGCCGGCACGTGCACTATGCCATATGCGCTGAGCAGCGACGACCGACGCTCGAGTTGGAGATCGTAGCCTGCCAACGGGGAACCGGGGTAGCCAGTGATAAAGATCCCACTCCTCAAGCCTGCCGCGCGATCACGTCTGTGCTGTTCGAGAGGGAGACGGACAAGCGTATGGAGTCCGCTGAAGTAGTAGGTGCCGCGATCGGCGACAAAGCGCTCTTGGAGGTCGAAGTCTCTCGAGGGCATCCCGGTGGTCATGGCCCTTCTCTAACCACACTCGTGCACGATCCTGGCCTGCTCCAGATCATGTATAAGCGTGTGGATATAGTGGCATGCAACTTGCTCTCAAGTATACAGCATCGCTTTGGTAACTGTTGTGCTCAGTTCGTGGGCCCGAAGGCTCTGATAATCGAGTCCGCCACTCTCTTTGGATCCTGTACGGGACCGAAGTGGCCAAGACCATCGAACACTTCCACTCTGGAATCCGGTAACCTCGCCTCGAACATGCGCTGCACATCCTCCCCAAGATAATCGTCCTGCGATCCGCATGCCAGCACCACTGGGCAAGCCACTTTCGGCAGATTCTTGAATGCATCGTGAGCCAAGCCATGCGCGTATATGGCTGATTCGTGCTCACGCTTGCACTTCAGTACAATACCGCTTGAAGATGATTCCCTGAAACCGTTCTCGACATAAAGATGCAGGCACTCCTCTGTGAATAAGCTGAACGGCTCCTTGAGGGCTACAGCCCGGTAGGCTTCGTCATAAGATTTGAAGCTGCTGCGTCTCCTCAGCGTCCTCCGAGCCAGATGGTTGCCCTCCAATCCAGGCGGCATAGGCTCCTCTGAAGGGAATACCACCGGCTCGTAGCAGTAAAGGGCACTGAATGTCCCACCACGACGTTCCTCCGCAAGTAGCAGGGATGCGCCGCCCGCAGAATGTCCGAACCCCAACGGGCGCTTCAGGCCAAGCGTATCGACCACCTCCAGGATATCCTGAGCAAATCCATACCATCCGAAGTCGCCATCGGAGGGTGCTGTCGACTCGCCATGGGCTCGTTCATCGATCAGGACACATGAGAAATGGCCAGACAGATGCGCAGCCAGCGGCTGGAGTACGGCACCACACAGCCCCGCAGCATGGACAAGCACCAGCGACGGCCCGATGCCACCAGAATCATATACTGCTATCACCGGTCCAGCAGTGGTCTGAATACGGGTGGTCGGCTCGAGCATCACACCACAGCTTACAGGACTGGCCGTATTCTGGAAAATGCCTCGAACCCGGACCGGAAAATCCATCTCCAGCAGCTTCGGAGCTACCGCCAGCTTTAAGGTATTATGGCAAATGCCTGCCGGTGCTAGAATCGAGCTGATGGAAGCCAAAGAGGCCTCGACGATCATTCTTGTAAGAGACACATCCCATGGGAGCATCGAGGTTCTGATGCTGATGCGTAACTTGCAATCGGGATACGTGCCTGGTGCGCATATATTTCCTGGCGGCGAAGTCGATACCGCCGATTACTCAGGGGACGCCATGGTGCTCTGCGATGGCCTAACCGATGAGCAGGCAAGCAGGCGTCTGGGGGTTGCGCAATCCGGACTCGCCTGGTGGGTCGCCGCCATCCGGGAGTGCTTCGAAGAAGCTGGCCTGCTCTTGGCAACGCCAGCCATTCCAGCTACATCCACCACACGGACTACTCTGGACTCTGACGGGTTCGTCGCTCTGGACTCCATGGAGGATATCGATCGTTTCAAGGAGTACAGGGATGCTGTCACGGCAGACCCCAATAATCTGGTCACAATATGTCGCAATGAAGGACTCCGACTGGCGGCGGGCAGTCTCCGATACTTCAGCCATTGGATCACACCGCACGGCGCACCGAGACGGTACGACACCCGTTTCTTTCTGGCAGTCGCCCCTTCCCGCCAATCACCCTTGCCGGACAGTCGTGAGATCGTGGAAACCATATGGATCACGCCGCAAGATGCCCTGGCTCAACATAAGGAGGGCTCCTTCGACATGCTGATTCCAACGGTCAAGACCCTCGAGCGACTCAGCAAGTTCAGCAATACCGCTTCGCTCTTGGAATGGGCCGGTAACTCGAGAGAGATACCAACCATCCAGCCTCGTCTCCAGACCGAAGATGGAAACATCACCGTACTGATCCCCGGGGATCCAGGCTATGAAGACACTACTGACACCCCACATCCTCGATTGTCAACACGATCGCAAGAAACGTCCCACCAAATAGAGTAGGAAAGTCCAAAGCACTTACCGGCGCCTTTCCTACCTGCGGGCAAGCACCGGCTTCAGCACCTCCCCAGTGGCGGAGGAAGCGTTGCGTCAGCGCGCCACCTGCGGGCAAGCACCGGCTTCAGCACCTCCCCAGTGGCGCTGCCCGCGTGGCCGGCCACCTCCTCAGGAGTGCCCTCTGCAATCAGGTACCCGCCCCTATCCCCACCTTCCGGACCGAGTTCCAACAGCCAGTCTGCGCAACTGATCACATCTAGGTTGTGCTCGATGACCACTACGGTATTGCCCTGATCCACCAGGCGGGCCAGCACCGCCAGCAACTTCTTCACGTCATCGAAGTGCAATCCCGTAGTAGGCTCGTCGAGCACGTAAAGGGTATTACCTGTCGCCCTGCGCTGCAGCTCTGATGCCAGCTTCACCCGCTGCGCCTCGCCACCCGAGAGCGTCGGCGCCGGTTGGCCCAGCTTCACATAGCCCAAACCTACATCGACCAGGGTGGACAGGTAGCGGTAAATGGAAGGCTGCCGGGCAAAGAAATTCACAGCCTCATCGCATGGCATCGACAACACATCCGCTATGCTCTTTCCCTTCCAGGTGATCTCCAGTGTCTCCCGATTGTACCGAGCGCCTCCACACGACTCACAGGGTACATAGACATCCGGGAGGAAGTGCATCTCGATGCGGATGGTCCCATCGCCTGAGCATGCTTCACACCTGCCGCCTCGCAGGTTGAAGGAGAACCGCCCCGGCTGGTACCCACGCACCTGTGCTTCGGGTATTTGTGAATAAAGACGCCTGATGTGGTCGAATACTCCGGTATAGGTGGCCGGATTCGACCGCGGAGTACGCCCGATCGGGGACTGGTCTATGGCTACCACCTTGTCCACCAGGCCGGCACCATCTATCTTCCTATGCTTCCCGGGTAGCGTCCTGGCGCCGGCAATGGACTGCCTGAGCGAAGCCAGCAGGATGTCGTTCACCAAGGTGGACTTGCCCGATCCTGAGACACCCGTAACCGCAACCAGGCACCCCATCGGGAAAGCTGCGTCAATATCCTTGAGATTGTGTTCGGCGGCGCCTCTTACCCAGAGACGCTTACCGGTACCGGCCCGCCTCTTGGCCGGTACATCGATTGACATCCTGCCAGCCAGGTACGCTCCGGTAAGAGAATCAGGGGCACTCTCTATCCCGTCCACGCCACCGGCATACACCACGCGACCGCCATGCTCGCCGGCACCGGGGCCTATGTCCACAACGGTATCGGCAGAACGGATGGTCTCCTCGTCATGCTCGACCACTATGACGGTGTTGCCCAAGTCTCTCAAGCGCTTCAATGCCTGGATCAGCTTGACGTTATCCCTCTGGTGAAGCCCTATGGACGGCTCGTCCAGTACGTAGAGGACACCTACCAAGCCGGACCCGATCTGGCTGGCCAGTCTGATCCTCTGCGCCTCGCCACCAGACAAGGTGGCGGTAGGCCGCGTCAAAGTAAGGTATCCAAGCCCCACATCCACTAGGAACTGCAGGCGGGCATTTACTTCCTTGAGCAACCTGGATGCAACCAGCATGTCCCTATCGCTCAATTCCAGCTTATGCAGGATACCAGGTATTTCGGTAACCTGAAAGGAGCAAAGCTCGTAAATGGACATATCTCCCACAGTCACTGCCAGCGATTCGCGTTTCAATCGTGCTCCTCCGCAAGAATGGCAGGGCACCTCCCTCATGTACTCTTCGATGGCCTCACGGAAGCTGTCACTCTCGGCCTCTGAATGCCTGCGCTCCAGCCACGGCACCACTCCTTCGTAACGGGTGGTGAACGACCGTCTCCTTCCGTACCTGTTGCGGTACGATACAGCAAGCTTCTCGCTGCCCGTACCGTACAAAATCGCCTGACGATGTGCCTTCTTGAGTTTCTTCCATGGCATATCCGTTGAGATTCCTAGCTCCGCTGCGAACGATTCGATCAGCTTGGAGAAATATCCGCTCCGGGCCTTGGCCCACGGGACTACCGCCCCACCCGCTATTGAGAGGGTAGGGTCAGGTACAACCAGATCAGGATCCACCTCGAAACGGGTACCAAGGCCATTGCACGATGGGCAGGCACCATAGGGTGAGTTGAAGGAGAAGTTACGAGGCTCCAGGTTGCTGAACGAGATCCCGCAATCGTTGCAAGCCAGATCCTCCGAAAAAGTGACCAGCTCATCCTCACCCACACCGTCAGCACTATGACCCGAACTCCCTGTCCCGCCAGCACCCGCCACACCGCCAGCACCCGCCACACCGCCAGCACCATGACCCGCTCCCGTATCACCAGGTCGCATCAGGAGCACTTCCGCGACTCCACCACTGAGAGCGAGCGCAGTCTCCATGGACTCAGTAAGCCGCTGGCGTATCCCGCTACGTACCACCAGTCGATCCACCACCGCCTCTATGGTGTGCTGCTCGTAACGTGCAAGCGGCGGCCGGCCACTCTCCGCCAGCTCCACGATCTGGCCATCGACTCTGGCGCGCGCATATCCTTCCGCCATAAGTTCGTCGAGCACTGCTTCATGCTCACCTTTGCGACCATGCACGACGGGAGCCAGTACCATGAACCGCGTACCTTCGTCCATTGCAAGGATCCTGTCCACCATCTGCTGGGGAGTCTGCTGGGCAACCAGCTTGCCGCAGTTCGGACAGTGAGGTTTTCCTGCGCGTGCATACAGTACGCGCAGGTAGTCGTAGATCTCAGTGACGGTGCCTACCGTGGAACGAGGATTATGACTGGCCGCCTTCTGGTCAATGGATATAGCGGGAGACAGCCCTTCGATGGAATCCACATCCGGTTTCTCCATCTGGCCGAGGAACTGCCTGGCATAAGCGGAAAGCGACTCGACGTAGCGCCGCTGCCCTTCTGCATAGATCGTGTCAAAAGCAAGGGAAGACTTACCCGATCCGGACAGTCCGGTGACAACCACCAGCCGGTCCCTCGGGATCTCCAGGTTGACGTCTTTCAGATTGTGTTCCCTTGCTCCCCTTATTACTATCGAATCGCCCACATATACAGGATACGTGATTTACACATACTATAGTGCTGGGTTGAGCCCACCTGGAATATCCATCTACTGGATATTCCTCCCGAGCGCAATAAGAGGCTCAGCGGATAGGCAGCCGGTACCCCACTCCGTGAGCTTATGCCAACCATTACACCCGAGTGCCATACAGTGACACCCGGTCAGCAGGATCAGCAGTTGTCAACCGCTGCGATCAATCGGCCATGGACCGGCGTTCAGCAACCACCTCGCGTAACCGATGGGCCATGAACGCAACTACAGCAAGTACCGCGACTGCAACCACCACATACCCCACGTCGGTGAATTTTGCTGCTATCTGCTGCCAGCGTGAACCCACTTCATAGCCTATCCCGGCCAGCACGCTGTCCCACACGAGGGAACCTATCACCGTGAACACTCCAAATCTCACCGGCTTCATCTCCGCTATGCCTGCAGGCAGTGATACAAACGTCCTGATTACCGGCAAGAGGCGGCCAACCAGCACCCCCCAATCACCGTTGCGCGAAAACCAATTCTCGGCCCGTTCAAGATCCTTCTTGGTAAGCAGTACAAAGCGGCCATAGCGCTCGACCAGCACCCGACCGCCGGTCACCCCCACCCCCCAGGCTATGAATGCACCACCAAGCTCCCCTACCGTACCCACCAGGATAACCGCAGGCAAGTTGAGCCTTCCGGTTGCCACAAGTCCTCCCGCCAGCGCGCCGGCAAAAGTCATCGTCACTTCTGAGGGTATAGGTATACAGGCTGACTCCCCGACCGCCAGCAAGAACAGCGCGAGATACCCCCAAGTGGTAAGAAAATGTTCCATAGAATATTTATAGCCTATATTTGCGCCTGTGGATGGTCACCGGCCTCCCAGCATCTCAGCTTCCTCCGCTGCCGCCGAGATGCCAGAAACCACATACATCGCACTTATATACCGCCAGATCGAGACCCCTCTCCAGTCTAAGCCCGAACGCAGATCTATTGGCTTCCTCTACACTACGAAATTGCACCTTGGCGGTGCCATCCGAACGCCAATGACCAAGGCGCGGTGGTTGCATGTGCGGATCGCGACCCCTAGCCTTGCCGCCTCCGTGGCGCCAGCCTCCATGGTTCCGACCCTTACGGTTCAGCTCCCCATCCTTCCGATGGCCAGTCACGGTATTACGGGAAGTAGTGACCGCGAAATCGCATCGATCTCGCTCGCAGTACCCGATGCAGCGACCCGACCACCGGAAAGCACCACTACACCATCCACCAGATCCACTACGCGCTGAGGATGCTGTTCCACGATCAATAGCGCTATACCGCTCTCCCGCAGCCGGGCAAGTGCCTCGAAGACCTCATCCACCATCGCCGGAGACAGGCCCAACGACAGCTCATCGACCATCACAAGCTTGTGAGGAGCAACGACCACTTTCGCCAGCGAGAGCATCCTCTGCTCTCCACCGGACAAGGTACCTGCAATCTGGTTGCTCCTATCTTTGAGCCTGGGAAAGAGATCGTAGGCCCTTTCTGCAACATCTGCATAAGAACCGCTGAATCCTCGGGACAGTGCAAAAGCACCCAGGCCCCGCCTACCGCTGCGCCCATCGATATTATCTGTGCCGGCAGAGGCAGGTCTACTACTGGATCCGCCGGACACATTACGAGGTTCACCCAGGGCAGCCAACTCCAAGTTCTCCCTGACGCTCAGTGTGGCAAAGACGGATCGCCCCTCGGCAACATGCACCAGCCCGTGCCTTGCCGTCTTCCAGGCCGGCCATCCAGTAATATCCCTACCCTCATAGATAACCTTTCCGGATGATATATGGAGCAACCCTGAGACGGCCCTTACGACCGTAGACTTGCCGGCTCCATTATTGCCGAGAAGCGCCAGCGCACCACCTGGGTCGATACGGAACGACACGCCGAAGAGGACTTTGTAAGGACCGTAGGATACGTAGATTTCATCGACGTCCAGCAGTGGCTCCCTAGCGGAATCAGGCCCGTCGCCTTCACCACTCCCCACTCTCTCCTTCTCAGCTGGCTTAACCGCTACCATCTTGGTCTCACCAGTGCCCGCCAGCCTGTCATCGTTCCCCGGCACCTCTCGTATCCGTACCTTGTATCCATATCACGTACTTCCAAGATATACCTGACGCACCTGGGAATCCGCAAGCACGGTATCGACATCTCCATCCGCTATGAGCTCTCCCGAGTTCAGGACAGCCAGCCTGCTTGCAACCCGTTTTACCATCTGCAGGTCATGCTCGACAATCACCGCAGCGGTACGTCCGTTGCCCTGTAGCCGCTCCAGCATAGTGATGACCAGCTCCGTCTCGGAAGCATCAAGCCCGGACGAGGGCTCATCGAGCATCAGCAACACGGGCTCCAGGATGAATGCCCTAGCCAGCTCCACCAACCTTCCGTGACCCAGGCTGAGTGCTTCTGCGGGAGTATCCGCCACCTCCGCCAAGTCAAAAAGTGCCAACACATCACTTACCCTGTCCAACTCTTCACGTGCCGGTACGCCATGACCCCTCAAGTCCTTGAGGATACCACCGCTGTGCCTATGCACCCTGTCCGCAACCAGGAGATGTTCCCTCGGAGTCATACCGCTGAAAAGCTCCAATCGCTGGAAGGTACGCGCCATTCCCATGTCTGCCCTCTTCCAGACGGGTAGCGAGTCTATCCTTTTCCCCTCCAGCATGACCGCACCCGTGTCGGCGCTGATCACCCCAAGTATGCAATTGAACAAGGTGGTCTTGCCGGCGCCATTGGGCCCTATGATGCCGAGCACCTCCCCCCTCTCAACGGCGATGCTGACGTTGCTAAGCACCTCCAGCCCGCCGAAACGCTTGGATAAATTCACCACCTGCAAAAGCCTTGCTGTTCCCGGCGTCATATGCGCCATATGAGCACCAATCCGGCAGCCACCTCAGGCACCACCATCGACGTCCCTTTTGGTCTCCAGCCTGTCCTCATCCGGCAACCCGTCCCCGCCGGCAGCAACACTCCCATCCGGTAATCCGTTCCCATCCCCCACATCACACGTAACGTAGCCGGATGTAAGTCGCAACCCAATACTATGATAACCAAAATACGTCAGCACCGTCTCCGATAGGTTGAGGATGGAACGCTTCACGTAGTCCACCACGCCTTCAGGGTGGCGTACGTACGTAAGTGCGGCAAGTCCGAATAGGAATGCAAGCAAAGAGGCATACCGGGACGGCAGGGTGGATATGAGTTGGCTGAGCACTGCGTAGGCCAGACCAGCTTCGATCGCCCCGGAGATGGTTCTCACGCCCACCGTGGCCACCACTACAACAAAAATGAGCGACATCTCATAGTTGAAGTCATTGGAAGATATGGATCCCTCCAATGATCCATAGATAGCACCTCCTATGCCTGCCAGGCCTGCAGCAAGAGCGATGGTCAGTATCCTCAACCGGCGAGTATTGATACCGATGGATTCAGCACCCACTTCGGATCCGCGTACGGCAGCCAGCTCTCTCCCCACCGTACCCGAGCGTATGAGGGCGACAGCGACCGATGCAACAACGAGTACGATCAAGGCAAGGATCATGAATGAACGGTTGCCGGCAAGGCTGATCGCCCCGATAGCCGGCCTTGGCACGCTGATGCCACTGCCACCGTTACCCACCCACGAAAGAGGAAAGAAGATATCAGACACCACCAATGCAAATCCGAGTGTACCAAGTGCAAGAGCGATGCCACCAAGACGCAGGGTAGGCAGTGCCAACAATATGCCCGCTCCAGCAGCTATAAGACCGCCAATCAGCGCGCCGGCCATGACAGAAATGCCTAAGTGGATAGCCAGCTGACCCGCGGTAAACGCTCCAATTCCTGCAAAGGTGGCCTGAGCAAGCGACACCTGTCCCGACATCCCCGTGAGCAGGACTATGGAAAGGAAAATCACCGAGTAAGCGACACCAAGGCCCAAAGTGAACACCCAGTTGGAAGGCATCCAGGTAAGCACTGACACCGCAAAGGAGATGGCCAGTGCAGCGGCGAATATCCTGCTGCCTACAAATACCGCCGTCGGGCGGCGCGGTGCATCCAGGCATGGCGGCGGCGGCTCGCATCCCTGCATTGGATCACTTACTTCATGCTTGACACGGAATCTCGGCAACGCTATCAGGAGCACAAGCAGCACTATGAATGGAAAGGCCGACGGAACTCCAGCGGCTATAGTGCTGCCGGTAGGAAGGTAACCCGAAATCAGTTCCTGGGCAACGCCCAGGAATACGCCACCGATCAGCGTAAGCGGGAGGCTCACAAAAGAGCCAAAGGCACCTGCTGCAATAGCGGCTACGAGAAGATCGGTAAAGTTGAGTGAGCTGAGTTGGGCGTAGAGGGGAGCAAGCAGTACGCCGGCCAGACCGGCGAACAGGCTGGAAAGTACCCACGCAACCGCACCTATCAGGTCGGAGCGTACCCCATGGAGCTGGGCAAGGCGCGGACTCTCGACGACCGCTCGCATCTCCAGGCCCAACTTAGTGAATTTCAGCATGCTCCACAGGAATGCGACAGCCAGGATGGTGATTACGGTAGTGGACAATTCGTTGCCGTTTACCGCGAACCCTACAAAGTGAAAATACACTTTGCTCGTATCAAGGAGAAGTGCAGGAGGGCTGAGCCGCGTGGAATCGCCGAAAATCATCTGGGCCGCGCTGGGGAGCACTATCAGCAAACCCAATGCAGGCACCAGCTTGACAAACTGACTCGCATTACGTGTATACCTGAAGATTATGCGGTCGAGCAGCAACCCGAGAGCAGGAGAGAGAACCACTATGGCCAGGATAGCGGCTGCCCATTTAGGCCAACCATGATTGACCGATACGTAGAACACTAATGCCGATACATATGCCTGAGCACCAAACGCCAGATTGAACACCCCAGATGCCCGGTAGGTAAGTACCAGCCCGGCACCCATGAGGGCAAAGACGCACCCCAGCGGCACTCCAGGCAGGGCAAAAGCGACAAGCTGGCTCACGGCCCGCTCAGCAGGGGAGGCACTCCAACCGGTAGTGGCACGATACGGTGTATCGGGCCGCGGGCAGGCGGCTTAGGTGGAAAACAGGAAAATACACTCGGTGGAGTGGTAAACACTGGAATGAACCTGCCGCTTCTAGCCTGGATAAAGGAGGTGCAGTTGTAAGGACTGGTATTCGGTCCATGCGAGACGCGCCAGTCGACAGGGGAAAGGATACCGTCAGCCGTATAACTGGTCAGACGGTTGATAGCGGCAACCAGCCTGGTTCTGGAAAGATCCTTACCGGCCATCCGCAACCCTTTGACAAACAGATCAGCATTCACCCACCCAGTCAGTGCCGGCTCGCTCGGCAACTTACCAGGCTCGTACTTCTTCATCATGGCTATGAATTCATCTAGACCCGGGTACTTGCCGGGATAAAGGCTTGCCGCCTCGAACGGGGCGTTGAGAAGGAGAAAATATACGCCGTTCATCTGTGAGGGATACTTCTGAAGTGCCTGCTGATCATACCCGTTGTACCAGAGCTGGGAGACATGAGAAAGACCATCCTGGCTCATGATGTTGGAAAGACTTATGTTGGCGCTGAGGTCCATGCAGGAAACCACCATGTCCACGTGGTCTGCCGCCATCTTGGTGACAGCTGCATGCAATCCGGTCGCCACAAGCGGTATGCCTAAATTCTCATAGGCCAGGTTCACGCCGTAACGCTTGAAGGCACTGACGGCGCCCTTGCACCCCTGCTGCGATTGAGTGACGTCCAGTGCGATCACCCCCACGTTCCTGGCACCAAGCTTCTCGGCCAGGTAGGCGGCTTGTAGCTGGGGAGCGGTAAAGCTCTGGTAAGACCCGTCCTCACCGAAAAGGCTCGGCCCGGCTGACCACTGGCTGTTGGGATTCACATCCAGACCGAAGGTAGGCACATCGTTGGAAGCCAGGTATCCTGCTCCGGTAAATGATGGGGTAGCGACGCCGACTACGGCAAATACATGATCCTGGTCAACCAGCGTACGTGCCAGCTGGCTGTCCAGGGAAGGATCGGACTGGTCATCCATGGGATATGCAAAGTCTATCTTACGGCCATATACACCGCCATCTGCATTGACCATATCGAAATAGGCCTTCACTCCTTGATAGATAGGGGCAAAGTCGCCGGTAACCGGTCCCGTCAACGACGCAAGTCCTCCAACCACAATCTTGTGAGGAAATACGCCATCGGTATTACCCGAAGTGGTGCTTACCAACCCTGCATTGCCACAGGCAGCAAGCAGGAGCAGGAGTACTAGGACGGCCGCAACCGAGACTGACATATTCTTGACCATAGCCTTGCCAGGCGGGCACTGATTGGTCGACCGGTCACGGACTGCATGAGCCTCCCCGCTCTTGACGACGGGAGTTGCAACCGCGTTCCGCTCAAAGCGCTCCAATGGACAACCTCCTTTCGTAGATAACACACCAAGCCATGGTGACCACACCGAGTCGCCGGCCATCATGGCTTATCATCAGCAATTCTAGCGTGGCGCCAGGCGAAATGGTACGACCAACCGCTCATATGTGCTTGGTACGCGCAGCAAGCATGCAGTGGCAAGTATGCCTCTGGCATCCACTCATCATGCGCTCCCTTGATTGCAACGGTAGCCGGACCAACCGGATCATGCGTGCAGTGCTCCCGCCGCTGGCCTGGAAAGCAGGCAAGCCGGCCCGCGAGGCTCAGTTCCTCGAAGGGAGTATGGCTTGGGCCTCGCCTACCACCTTGACATCCCCCTCAGAGTTGAGCAGTTTGCATTCCATGTCCACTAGGTGTCTCCCGTCTTCATCGACCGTCCTGCCCGTTACGGTCACCTGAGTCCGTAGCTCCTCGTCCGGCCAGGTCTGGCTGGCAAAACGGACCTTGTATCTGGTAAGTGCGGTTTTCCCTACCCAGTCTGTGATCGCAGCTCCCAGCAGGCCCATCGAGAACATACCGTGACCAAATACGCTAGGCTGCCCTATTGACTTTGCAAACACCTCATCGTGGTGCATAGGCATGTAGTCACCAGAAGCTCCAGCGTACCTGACCATGTCGGTCCTGGTAAGACGGTGCTTCTTCACCGGAGCTTCGTCTCCCTCTTTCACATCCTCAAAATACAGAACTGATAGCGCTTCCATCATCATCCATCCTCTCCCAGTTCAATATTCAACGACCTAACTGTCGCCAGCTGAACTGTGCCATCCAACCCTGACTACCCTGCAGGATCGAGGTCCACGTTCTTATCGTTGTTGCAACCATGCCTGCTCCAGCGCTCACAGCCTGTGTATGATATTTGAACGCGATGTAACTGCGAGATCACCAGTCTTATCGTCATGCCACACCATCTCGGTGACCACAAATGTCATCACGTGGCCTTTTGATTCCTTGCGATAGGCATCCACCACCTTCCCCTCGCCAAGCAGCACGTCGCCAACAAAGACTGGCTTGTGGTAGACAAACTCCTGCTCACCATGGAGAATCACTCCTCCCTTCGACATCAGGGAACCTACGACCTCGCCCACGGCACTCCCCTGCGGAACATCATCAGGCTGCATCTCAGCAAACTTCCCCCACGTGTCCCAGGCAAACGAGAACGTAGGCGGGACAGGGATACCGGGCAGTCCCGCGGCCTCCGCCGCCCTTGGATCCTGGTAGACAGGGCTCTTGTCGCACACGCCTATGGCAAAATACGATACCGGCCCACGCTCCAGTACCACTCTCGACTTACCCGTAGGTCGACCGATCAGTTTGGTAAGGTCTTCGTCAAGCTGCTCAGCATCATTCATATTATGCATCCTCCTTTGCTGTACAAGCACGCCGACCAGAACACTGAATACTGCACATCAGGATACCCGCACCTTGACAAACAACGCAATTCCGTCCAACAGCCATGGCCGCACAGTGGCGATCTGGCAATGACCGAAGATGACTCCAGATCATGATGATTGTGACCTATGGCCCTAACGCTCAGCGCTGGAATGCACGAAAATAGAAGAAACTTCAAGTAGATGTCCGTCTGCTGCTCCGTTCCCCGGCAGACGGCCTTAACAGCCCAGCACCTGGCCAGGTGCTGGGCTGATTGTACCGGGTCCCTGGTCCTGCTCGGCCAAGGCATACAGCCTAATGACCGAGCGGGACCCCGGTGCTCATATCCCCAGCTCGCCTGTGTCAGAAAAAGCTGCGTACCTGCATGATCCAGCGCTACCTCCATAGCGCTCCCGCAACCAGACCCGCCGTACAGCTTGCTTCTGCACTGCTCCGTACGTAATCAGTATTGCACACACCGGGCCCAATTGCTATACCAAAATGGTCATTATACCCTAGTTTGATATATTATTGAGAATAGTATTTTCCCGGACGGGATACCAGCCGTCCGGTGTTAACCGCAACCACGTGAACCTCCCCGCCCTTACGGACGGGGCTTCTGACCCATCCGCTCGTTTGGAGTTACCTAGCATCGCTCGCCTCATGCCACCACGACCAACGGGTCTGGCTCGGATGAGCCGGTGGATGGGTTCGCTAGCTTCGGCTTGCTTGGCTGTGTTACCACAACCAAGGCCCGGTTCTGGGCAATACTCGTAGCTCTGGTCTTTCGACACTGCACCTTTCGGTGTGCCTTGCGTTGGTTTTCAGTCCATCGTTCGACAGCCCGGAGATACGTGACACGGATTGTAATGTCCGGTCCTATTGGGACATACTTCCGCTCCAGAATACTTAGGCATTCCTAGGCATTCCTTTTCTTTTCGCTCTCCAGCCGCTGAGTCTCCCCCGGCGTATCCACAAAGCCGGGACTCGGCGAGTCGACAGCCGGGAGGCTGTCTCCCACGACGGGGATGCTCCCGCGTGGTCTGCTTGGAGTCCTGCCGTGAGCGGTAGCCTCCCCTTCAACGGCACAGGCTCGGTCACCATCGCTGGCGGTCCCGTTCGCCGGGACACCTGTGCCTCCGGTTCGACTTTCCATTCGGCGTAGGAACCTGTCATCCAGGATCTTATACACCTCGCTATACGGGGTGTATCGGTGGATCTCTGGATCGTCGACCCTGGACTTCAGGTTCATGGCAGCCACCTGGTCTGCATCGCCCTGCCAGTTGCATTCCCAATAGGGATTGCGGCAGTGAAACCTGTCCCCATTGCGGTTGTCCCTAGAGACGCACCCGCAGTCTGGATCGGGACAGGTTTGGCTGGTGTAGGCAGCGTTGGCTGTTTTCACCTCGGAACCTCCGAGGTACGCATGCACCGCCATGCGTCCTTCGTTCTCGGCGCGTGCCCAAGAAGCACACATCCGAGAGATCTTCTTCGACTTGGCTTTTCCCTTTAGATGGGACAGGTCCTCTGCGATGAGGAACCTCGGGCGCTGGGAAGAATTACGAGCAACCTTTCCTCGCGCCCTGGTCCTGTTGGACTCCCCGTAGACGACCTCCTTTACTCCAGCACCTGAGATGGTGCGAAGGGCAGCCTGTGTGCGCGTACGCCTTCGTGCCTGCTTCTTCGTGCCGAGGTTGTTCCTGGCAATGTGCCTAGCACGTTTCGACCCGGCATTCCTTTTGGTGACGGCCCAGAGCTTCCCCCTGGCCTTGCCTGTCTTGTCGCGCTGCTCGGTTGCCGACGTGAGCACCTTGCCGTATCCCTGGCCGTGCTTCGCACCGTGCTCGTCCGTGCAGACCTCGGTGATTCCCCAGTCGATACCGACATCAGGCCCGCTGGCTGGCCCAGGCAGAGGGACCATCTCGTAGGCCACGTGAACGAAGGCCCGCTTCTCGCCCTCGTCCAGCACGACCCGGATGTTGCCTGACACCCGGCTTATCCCAGCCAAGGGGATGGCAATGCGTTCGCCCTGCCGTGGTCCCACCATGCTCACGTACTGACGACGACCAGGATTCCCATCGGGTCGCTCCACGACCATGCTCGTATAGAGAGTCTCGTCGAGGGCCATGGAGCGAGAGAGGGTGATCTTAGGCCAAGTATTCGCCAACGCTTCGCGAAACACCCGGCGCAGGTAGCGGGCAATGGAACTCTGTTGTCCATCTTTGAGCCTACCTGCCTCCAGCCGTGGTGTGCCGCCACGCATGAGCATACCCAGAGCTGAATAGCTTGCCAGGCATGCGTACGCGTAGTGGCGCTCACCCTCGCTGGGGAACCTCTTCCAGATCCTGGCCTTCAGGTTCTCTCTGGCAATGACCGACTTGATGTGGCGAATGCAAGCATCCACCGCATCGAAGGCAGCCTGGTCCACCAGGTGGACGTTCACTTCTTGTGGATAGAATCCCTGGCTTTTCGCCCAGTCCCGAAAGGAGCGCTTGTTGCTCAGGTGGTGCCACATCGAGGGAGAACGAAGCGCGAACACGAATCTACGCTTTGTCTCGTTGTAGGCACCCATCACCTCACGGATGGCCGAACGCTTCCCTTTGTTCAGTGGGAGGCTCGCCAGCCTCACCGTGCGCCTCATGGAAGACAGCCTCCCATCAAGGTGTAACACCAAGATCTCATCGCGCTACCTCAGCTGCAACAGATCGAAGCTGGTCCATCACTTTTTTGTTCTTGTGGCTCCGTGAGCCGTAGAGCCTTGCCGAGAACACCGTCACGATCTCAATGACGTCGTTTGCCAGGTCCTCTTCGAAAGTGGAGTCCTCGCTGGCATTGATGATCACCACTTCAGTACCGAAGTGCTCGCAGAGGGAAAACACGAGCTCGGAACCGAACCGGAGCAGGCGGTCCTTGTGGGAGATCACGAGTCTGCCCACCTCACCGGAGCAGATCCTGGAGATGAGCAGCTTCAGTCCTCGCTTGTGGTAGTTCAGCCCCGAACCAACGTCGGTGATCACCTCGTAGGTCCACCCCTGGGCCGCACAGAAGCTCTCCAGCAGACCTACTTGGCGCGTGAGGTCGTCTTTTTGGCCATTCGTAGAGACTCGCGCGTAGGCAATGGTTGTGCGCGTGGATGGGGCCTTGTGCGGAGCTAGGTTCCTCAGCTTGGAGAGGTCGTAGCGTCGCCTGCCTCCAGGGGTTCTCTCTGCTGGCTCGATGCGACCCTCTTTCTCCCACCTGCGCAAGGTGTCGGGATGGACTCCCAGTTCCTTCGCCGCTACTCCGATGGATACCAACTGTGGCACATGAATAGTTTACCATCGTTCACCTATAAATGTGCAACTTTACGGGAACAGCTTGTAGTCCCGCCCCGAAGGGCGGTTGCGTGCTCCACACGCAGGACATGTCTTTGTCGAACTGGACTCATCCAAATGTTCGTCTTCGAGTCCAGTCTTTTCTTTGAGGTAGCATTCTTGTCGTCCGCGGCTCCATTGGGAGAGTTGCTGGCGCAGGTGACGATTGGCAGACTTGCGTTGTCTGGTTCGTTGTTCAATCCCCCTCACGTCGCCTACGACCAGACGACCGCTGTTATGAGCAATAACGTGATTGGCAGCCTTGCGAGCGACCTGGTGATCGAAGTCCCTGAGTTTGCGCTTAGCTTTGGCCTTGACCTTCTTCTTTGCCTTTGCCAACCTACGATGCTTGCGGGACCCGTTCTTACACTTGGAGAGTGTCTTCTGGATGGACCCAACCGACTTGTTCCGTTGGCGTTTGATCGCCCTGCCTTCCCTGCCATTTATGATCGTGACATCGATGGTACGCTCGTCTGTCCATGTGGCAAGGGCCATCGGGTTGATGACACCCTCGTCTATTGCAGTCACAGCATCGCCGGTGGACCCCGCCCGCTTGGTCTCGTATGGAATATGCAGACTCCACTCCCTAGCGTCCTGGTCCCAGCAGAGTTGGATTTCTCCCCACATCTCAGGTGGCGCCTGCACACCCGTTGTTGGGTCGGTCACCACAGGAATGAGAACCGAGATCCCTGGACGTCCTCTACCGAGGGAAAGATGGAGCTTGTCGTTGCTGATCCTCCAGCCATAGCCGTTGGAGAACGACAGCGGCCGGTAGTTCTTCTTGCGCCAAGTGAATCGCACCTTCATGCCGTTCTTGCGGTTGGTCCTGGAGGTCTTGATTGCCTCGTAGAGGTCGTAGCCAATGGCCTCTGTGGTATGGGCGTGCAACGGACGCTCCTGTAGCGGGAGCGAGGTAAGGAACGCTCGGATGTCGTACTTGCCCGGCGAACGCTTCGCCTTCCACTCAGAGTGGACCCAGTCCACCACCCGTTCCCAGAGCTTCGCCGCCAGGTGGCAAGCGTCGTGTGCCCGCCGATGGTCGGCCCCACTGAGGGTGACTGGGCAAATGGCGGTTCGGGTCTGGCCTAGCTGCACGGACACAGCCTACCACGTATGGACTGGTCTGTATGTATCATTGCCATATGCGAATAGATGAGTTCCGCACCGGCCGCCATGTGGTCTACAAGCTCCACGCCCACATCGTGCTCACTCCCAAGTACCGCAGGAGGGTTATGACCGAGCAAGTGACCGACTGCCTGCGAGAATCCTTCGAGGACGTGTGCGCCCGCTACGATGCCACTCTTGACGCCTTCGAGACCGACCGGGACCATGCCCATCTGCTCGTCTCCTACCCCCCGAAGGTTGCCCTGTCGAAGCTGGTCATGTCTTTGAAGACGGTCTCGTCTCTGCAAGTACGTAAGCACCACTGGCCCGAGGTGACGCGAGCGCTGTGGGGAGATCATTTCTGGTCGCCGTCGTACTGTGTGGTCTCGGCAGGTGGTGCGCCACTGGACATCATCAAGCGCTATATCGAGGACCAGCAGTCTCCCAACCGACAAGGGAGGCCGCCACGTAGCGGGCGACCTTGACCCCGCCCTTACGGACGGGGGTTACCAACAGCTAACGAATAGACGCCCATGATAGACCATACATGTGTTTAATGTGCTGTACTATGATTATGAATTTAAAGCAGTGGGCCGACCTTCAGGGCATTCACTATCACACGGCCTCTCGTTGGTTT
>JAKBVZ010000036.1:0-105364 GCA_021841005.1 Actinomycetes bacterium
GGTGTAGGGAGCTGCAACCGAAGAGGGTAGGGTTGCCGGAGAGAAGACCGATACTGCACTTGCAGTCGAAGTTACACCAAGAGCGATGACAGGCACCATGGCCAGAGACAATGCGAGCATGGAACCGGCGGTCGCAGGAAATTTCAGCCTGTGGAGCAACAAGCCATCATGACGCCCAGACTTATTGACCACCCGAAAGACTGTAACCACTACGCTTCTCTCTATGCACTCTCTTGCTAATCGCAAGCCGCCGCCACCGACATTATACCGACAACAAATAACTTAGCCCCGTCACAAGCGCCGACCCCTGTGGCACAACCTTGATATACCGGTGAAACATGTGCCGGCTACCAAAATAGCCGGCACATGTGAAAGGTACTACCTAATCACTGAACGGTCAGCTCAGGAATACCACCCGACAACATCTACGATGACATTCGCCCCGCTGGAAGCATAGACATCCATCTGGCCGGAAGAACTCAGCTTCGATATGACCATATTGGGCACCACTTGCCCCTTCGACCAGTTGATATTGGAAGTGGTAGGTTGGCTGCTCCCTGCTGCCCACACTGTAAGATAGCCCGCCCCCGTAGTGTTCACTACAGTGACATTAGCCACGACAGCAGTTGCGCTGGATGGGACACCACCTATCCCGACAACCTGCACCTTTACAGGACCCACCGATGGCCCAAGCGCAGTGCCGGAGTTGGCACACTGCCCCGTCACGCCACCGACAACATCCTTGATGCCGCCCAATACTGATGCCGCCCGGGTATCACATATACGTACTGGCGAGCTGGGAGTCATAGTGAGACCCGACGAGGAAAAGTAACCATTTATGTCAACGACCACATTGGTCGGAGTACCAGCCGAGTTGTAAATGTATATCTCACCTCCCGACCCTACTTCCACCGCCACGCTGTTGGCAGATGCTCCCCCTGCATGGAAGTTCACATTAGAGGTCATCGGCGGACTGGTGCTGGACCCAGCGGGCCACGCAGTCAGATATCCACCTGACGTCGGACCGGCAGCGGTGAGTACCATGCTGACGGCGCTTACCCCAGACGATGGGATACTCCCTATTCCGGTGACCTTCACTTTGATGTATCCAGTGGCTGCCGGCGCAGTCTCCGTATTTGCGGTGATATAAGGCTCATTAGCGCAGAACCCCGGCTCCGGACTTGCGGAGCATCTCGTGTCCAAGACCCTTATCGGAACAGGTAACGGAGTAAACTTGTTGGTCGCAGTGGTCGAAGGCGGCTCGTAGTAGCCCTCGACATCCACTATTATATTCACTCCGGCGGACGATGACAGTATACTGACATAGCCTGGACTGCCGCTACTATTGTTGCCAAGCGCCACGGTGACCAGGTTTGGAACTGCCTCACCCGGCGCATAATTCAAACTTGACGCCGTAGGTGGATTTGTGCCAGACGGGTAAGCAGTAAGGTATCCGGAATGTGCACTGGCGGATGCCACTGCAGTAATCGTAAGCACCACCGCCTGAGCGCCTGAGGGCACAGCATTGGACCCACTGCCGGTACCAGCCACCAAGGCCGTGATATGCCCGCCAGCACCCGGCGGCGCGAGCCCAGCATTAGCACTGGGAAGATGTTCCGAGGAGCAAAAGCTCGGTGGAGGACTTGCGGAGCATCTCGTGTCCACTATGCGGTACGGAGTAACCGGCACGTAAGGCTGGCTCGGGGTGACATAGACGAATCCGCTGCCCACACTGGTGCCGTTCGCGGTGGTAACCGTAACTTGCACAGTTCCCGGTGAACTTACCGGAGGCACGGTAGCCGTAAGTTCGGTGGAGCTGACCACGGTCACCTTGCTGGATGCATTAGATCCGAATTTGACAGCGGTGGCACCGTTCAGATTTATGCCTGTAATAGTTACCGTTCCGCCGCCGGTGACCGGTGAGGAGTCCGGAGTGATGGAGGACACCATCGGCGTGACATTCTTCTCGACAGTAAGAGGAGCGCTGGCCTCGAGGCAGGAACTGCCGACCGAACTGGGACAGTTGCTCCCACCATTGCCACTGTATATCTTGAACGGATTAGCCTCGAACACATGCACCGTGTAGCTGCCTGCTGCCGTAGCGGGGATGGGAATCGACCCACTCAGTGTGGGGTAGCTTGTCCAGCTGCAGGATACACCATTGCCGGAGGCTGGATTGCAGTTGTACACCGCCTTGGCGACCTTGACGATGGGGTTGCTCGCTGGATTGTTGTAAGTCATACATGCGCCCCCTGAGGTCGGGCAGAGCTGTACCACCAACGGTGCAGGCGGGATATTCAGCCCGCCGATCGCTGCGATGGTTCCTCCTGCGAACGGTACCTGCATCTCTGGAAGTCCCCACCAGTAAGGACAGGCGGTACTGGAAGTAGGTGATGAAGGGTTGGTGCAACCGGTACTCGATAGACTCACGCTGGAGCCTGCTGTCACTGTAGTGGAACCGAGGCTGAGCGTGGGTGCAGCTGGAGTGGGCTGGCCCTGATACTTGAGGAGCACCAGTCCCCAGGCATCTCCGGCGCCATCGGCAACCGAGAATGCGCAACCCGGCAGGCCCACGTTTGCCTGCAACTGGCTGAGCGGGCACTGAGCGTTGGGGTCTCCAGCAGCGGTCACTATGGACTTACTCCCACCAGCTTTGAACGGCTTGGGCACCGTGTAGCTGAAATCCCAGGTTGGGGTGCAGCTATTGAATGCTGGGCAGGAGTTGATCGTAGCAGCGTTCACATCCGCCTCGTTCTCCAGCAGTTCCACCTGCGTAGGACTGGTGGTACCAGTGCACTGCTGCCCGCCGCACTGCCCTACCATCAGTAAGGGACTCCCCTCTGCGGCTACCAATGCAATTGCATTGCTCGGCACCTTCAGGTTGCTGCATTGCACGTTCAACGACGCTCCCGCGCTTACGGCCACCACGCCTAGCTTCATCGGGGTGATGGTGGATGTGACTCCATTGACACTGCAGTCCTGTGGCGCATACGTGGCCGCGCTTGCGACCGATGCTGTGGCCGCCAAAGTACCCGCAGTCACGGTCGCCAGTAAGCCCAGGCCAGCCAGCCAGGCGACAAGCACATGCAATGCCCTTCTCACCCGACTGCCTACTGACCTGCTATCCGCAAAGCTGTTTTCCATTGTAATCCCCTTCACTCGCTTTCCTGCTCTATGCACTTCATATACTTCAGTATTTTCATGCTTGATATTCAATACGCTCCCACGATACCCCATGATCACCTACCGGACGCTCTACCTCCAGCAAGTTGCGAACAATCATGATTGTATACGAAACGGTAGTATAGCATGCCACCGTCTTGTTGTCAAGTGAATTCCCGTAAATCCGTGATATAATGCGGGAATGTCACTCCAGCTATCATGTCAGGGCACCATATTCCTGGTGCCTGGATACCTGAATGATGTCCGTACAGAGGTGTGGACATGTAGACGTGTGGGGTGTAGACACGTACTTGCATGCATGTCTCCGTTTTCAGGCGCATGCCGACCGGGAGTCTTGCCGCGGCATCCGTCGTGTCGCCCTCTGGCATCATAGTGTAGCATACTGCGATGCAGGCGGGACGGCTACGGGAGGCACTGTCGTGCCGAAGTTGCTGAGCGACACTCTAAGGGTAATGGTCCTTGCCGGTATGCTGCCTCTCGCCTCGGTGTCTATGACCGACGACAGCCTGACTGCATATCCTGAACCATCCACCCAGACATGCACTACGACCGCTGCTATGCCCCAGGACTCCAGCGCGGCAAACAATGCCCGCGGAACCGACGGTGTTGTACCCGCCTGGTACAGGTTGACCGTAGCCCTGTACTCGGTAGAACCTCCTCCCACCGAAGAGTGCCCCTCGCTGGAAACCGTCATGTCAGGAGTTGAAAGCACATGCAGAAAGTCGACTGGGTTGCTGACCAAACTTGCCGCCTGCTGCGGCTGCAAGCCAGTGAGGCCAGCTACAGCACTTGGGGTAAGGAGACCGTACTTCCTGCCTCCAAGCATGCCAGCAAGCACCGAACCGCTGTTCGGGAGCACATACAGACTGCCTGCAGCAAATAGCGCCTTGGCGGGGCCATTGAGCAGTGACGGCGACCCGGCGCCGCTCCCCGTACCGCTGATTGCCAGTTCGAGAGCGCCGTACTGCTTGGCAAGGTCGAACGGACCTGCAGCGTGAATAGTAAGCAAGGGAAACGGTATGGTGGTGGACCCGGCCACAGCCGTTACATTGGTGATCGACATCGAGAATGATATATTCGCAGTGCGCGTCATTGCCTCGGAGACGCTCCGCTCCACCCTGTCACGGGAAGGGAAGCTCTCATACGATACCGAGCTGGGCTTCACAGAAGTAGTGCCGGAATTGCCGGAGCCAGTCGATTGCGAGCAGGCGGCCAGCCCCATGGGCAATAGGGTCAGTGCAATCGGCAGGACGTACCTGCGCAAAACCTCACGCATCACGGACGCTTCACCCGTCCATGTGCAGTAGCGCTGCCATGAGAACCTGCATGCGCTCCGCTGGCATCTTTTGCTCCGGCATGCGCTCCGCTGGCATGTGCCCGGGCGGCTACCTGCGCAAGCGCCCCACTCTCCACCTTCACCAGATGCACCATCAGAGATGCAGGGAATGCCTGGCCGGAGCCAGCAAGAAAGAGACTCACCGTAAAACGCCCGTCAAACAGCGCGACCATCGTATCGTAATACTGCGTTGTAAACAATACCCCTTCTGAGAATGACATGACGTACTGGTAGGATGCGCCGGACACTCCCGGGACCAGGCGTGGCAGGGGGACCTGCTGGACGCTCTTCACACTCACGACGACGGGAAGCGTGATATTGCGTACACCTGTGCTCGTGCTCGTGCTCGTGCCCGGCGCGCCGGGCTGGGAACCCGCCGTCCCGGAGGAAGTTGCAGACCTCGATGAGGCTGCTGGGGCTGCCGACATGACAGCTGCCAGCAAACCTGCGGAGCAGCCACCATAGCGGGCGGAACGGAGAAGTTCCGCCTCCCGCACGACCGTACGCGAACTGGCCTGCACGGCGGCCACCGAACTAGCCTGCGCATCTTGACCCGGCGGCGCCACGAAGTTGGGCGACGTATGGTAGCCGACCACCCCACCAAGCCCGCCGATCATGCCGGTGGTGCCTACCGTGGCAGCCAGTGACGGTGGCATGTGCATGCAGGAGACAAACGCTTTGACCGGCCCTGACCTGCTGCCTCCGGCTAGTAGCTTCCCTACCGGTATCTCCGGGTTTGCGGTTACGGTCTTCCAGGAAGGTGGGAAATCTGAACTGCGCAACGATAGGACCTCCTCATCCGCGACGAAACGCGCCGCCCCCATGGTCAGATGGTAACCAGCCTTTTCCCCCTGCCCTTTCCCCTGTACGAGTGTTACGGCCTTGCCATTGCCCGAAGGTCCCGCCACTACGCCAGCAGCAACAGCCGCTGCGATCAGGACAACCGCGCCGACAGCTACCGCCTCCGGCTTGTGTTGCTTCAAAACCCTGGCGAGCCTCCGCCGAAAGGTCTCCCGGTGAAGCGGCCCTACCGACAGGAGTTCCGGCTGCTCCTCCTGCTCTCGTTCATCCACCGCTCGATGATCCGGTCGGCGGTAGTCCTGCAGCGCTCGGCGGAGCAAGCGAACTCTGAGAAACCGGAGTACTCGGCAGGGTAAACGTTCCGGGCGGAACCGACGTGCTGTAGCTGGTCAGCTGGAGCGTGCCTCCCCCGGTCGATCCCGAAATATAGCCTATGATACCCTGGGCGTTGAAGCAGTAGGTTATAACTCCCGCTGCTATATTCAGGCAGGTCATCTGCATGCCAAGTACAGTCTTAGTGCTCTCGGTAAACATGCCGGCGGCGGCTGCACCCTTGTGCTTGGCAAGCTGGCTGCTGATATGGCTGACCGCTTGCTGCACGCCATTCACTAGCGCGGTAGCTGGCGAAAGGGCGCTGGAAGATATCGCCTGGGTAGACTTGATGCAGAGTGACTTGCCGGCCGGGATGGAGGAAATCCCACTGGAGCCAGCGCTGGCGGAATGCTCGAAGCACTCGTAGCTCCCGCTGCTGAGATTATATCCCGTTATACTGATACCCTGCGAAGACACGCTCAGCTTGCTGTCAGGAGGATCCTGCGCAACGCTGAAGCTGGTCACCTGGCTACCCTTGGTCACCTGGTATGTCGCGGTATATATCGCTTTACCACTTGCCGCGTTGCTGTTGTTGAGCAGCGCCTGGGCGGTAGCCGCTGACACTGCCTTCTGCCCCGCAGGAACGGTAAGGTGACCGACATTGATATGGATCGATTGTTGACTGCCTCCAGTGGCCGACTTGGACGTCGAGGTTGTGGTGCTGGAGGTCCCTTTCCCTGGTGATCTGGAGTTGGCCTGCAACGCAACCTTTTTCACCGGCACTCCCGACCTGCCGGGCAGCACCAAGAAGAGCACCCCTGCAACCAGCACTGCGGCCATGACCGCACTTGCCAATGCCCATACCCACCGTGAACCACCATTCCTGCGATCAGCCCCTCCATCCTGCACAGGATTTACATTCTCCGTACCTGTCATGTGTTCACTCTCCTTACCTTAATCCGTACCCATAATCTTACCTGCCGACCATGTCTCACATCGGTCACTGCCAGCATCAGTCACTGTCACATCGGTCGCCGCTATGGAGCCTGCCAACTGCCGTCTACCGAGATGTAATAGGCATCGGTGCCCGACCATCTACTGCCGACCATCCAGAGCGTGTCGCCCGCTCCCCCGATCATCCGCCCGCTCCGGTCAATGCCTGCTCAGCGGAGCTGTTCACCACTCCCGTACTGACTGGCTGCCAGGTAAGGGCGCTCGCCGCCGCCGGTGAAGCCGCTCCGTAGAAGTGAGGCGGGCTCTCCAGTATCTGCCTTGGATCAAAGGACAGATCCCAGTAGTATCCCGAATTGGACAGGCAATTCATGAACGGCAGGGTGCTCCCAGTGGTGTTGAACAGGTTACCGAGCGACTGGCACTCGCCCGTCCATCTCCCACCGAAGTACTCGGTAACGGATCCATTCACATAGAGCCGACCCATTGAATACCCTGCCTGCGAGTTGTTGACCTTGAACATGCCGCAATTCAGGTTCCAGGAGGGACATACCGACGACGTACCTGACAGGAACGAGTTCTGCACCGCGTTGTATGCAGGGTAACCACCGTTGGGCAGTTGCTGCCCGACCGCCAGTATGACCGCATTCACCACAGCGCGCTGGGCGGCCGACGTTGCAACATACCCCTCACCGTAGAATGCAGGGAAGTTGGTATCGGGGCTGAAGTAGTCGATGAACTGATCCACCGGCCAGGTCGAACTGGACTGGCCCCCGCACCAGTCCCCGTTCATCACCCAATCAATGACACCATCCACCACTCCACCTAGCCCCATGCCATTAGGAATACAGATCTCGTCGCCATCACCGGTACCATTGGGCCCATCAGGTTTCAACAGTGCTCCAACATTGACGGTACCACCATTGAACTGGTTGTTGTCCGATTCGCCGAAGTCAGGTTGCCATGGAGGATCGGTCCAGTTTTCATTCCAGACGATTTGTTGGTAGGAACACCAGTTCATACTAAAGCTGCCCCAGCTATTCCAATTAAAGCTGCATGGGTACCAGATGGTAATATAGACTTGGCACTCGCCGCAAAAAACCAAATCAGCCAGTCCATCAACAATATCGCCAAGCAATGCGGCCGGCTCATCAAAAGACATCCATGAAGCCTCAGATGGGTCCGGGAAGAGCACATTCGGATTGGTCGTATCGTCATTGAACGTACCTCCACCGTACTGGTAGCAGTTGTTGAATCCTGAATTGGGACAGTCCGTCTCGTTCCTCCCGACCAGGTAGAGAAGCATCAGATCAGCCGCAAAGGTCACGTAGTAACAGATGGTGGCAACCGACGCCAGAATTGGTATACCGATCCCAACAAGCGACAGGGCCGCTGCAATTGCTCCTAATACCGTACAAATATCGCTGATATACCCGACCACGGTCGTAAAGGTGTTGACGTTTGAATCCTGCGGGTGATTGATCTCTACGTTGCCCTGAGCAGTCAGCCCGAGAAGGCTGTTGCAGAGCGACCCCGCCACAGCGCTGCTCCCCGTACCAGGGCAGTTCGGGCCACCGTAGTAGATGCTGTTGGTGATGATCACATCGTTCTGCGCCGCAACCGTCAACCGCCCGTTCAATGTACCCTGAATAATAGCGTTGCCGTTGGAGCAGTTCTGGTTCTGGATAGGATTGGCCTGGCTCGTTCCATAGCCGTAGTTGAGAGCGGTGAACGGATAACTGGGAAAGTTCTTGCAGGTATGGTGCGTGTACTCGTTGGCCACGTAGATCACCCCGTTCGCAGGAAGCGCGGCTGTACCCCCGTTCGACGGGCACCCATTATTGTAGGTGCTGTTGATACCGATGGTGTCCGGATTCCATACGGTCATCGTGCCGTTGGCATTCAACAGGATAATTGCCTGCCCTTGATAGAGGCACCCACCCGGTGACTCGGGCACCGTGATTCCACCAGGCTCGATATAATGCCCACCCTGGGACGCTATGGACTCGAGGTTTGGATTTGGTTGCGGCAACTGCTCCAGCTTGGAACCGAGTGTGACCGATGACCCAGGGGTCAATGTCGGCCCTGCCGATGGACAGGAGGGATATCCGGTCAGCAGAGCCAGAGTACTGCCAAGCCCTCCCGGGATTCCAGGTATCGGGCCCTGGCTGACCCCGCCGCCGCCCTGGGAAACCGGGGCGCCCGCGACGATATTACCATTGATCACGGGTGACACCGGTGAGAGGTTCCCGGTTGCAAAATAGAATACCGCGCCCAGTACGGCGTCTATCACAAGACCTGTCCAACTGGCGCCAAAGGCGCTCAGACCGAGTTGCACCCAGTTCACGAGGTGACTGGGCGGGAATCCGCAGTAGTACAGGCCGTCATTGGACCTGACGTTACCGTTGATCGTGTCCTGGTACTTACGGAAATAATTGCCTAACGACCAACTCGAACCAACCAGTGGAGACGGCAGCCCACCATTCCACGACCATCCGGCCTGGAGCGTATTCACTGGGCAACCGGGGAACGGACCGGAGAAGGTGATGCTCGTACCCGGCAATGAAAACTGCTGGCCAGCATAACGGACACATACCATGTCGACCACTTCCTGGATGAATTGCGGCGTCAGCTGCAACCCGCCCGGCAAGGCGTTCTGGATATTTGGATCGAAGAACTCGACCAGATGTATCAGCACCGGTACATCGGTCTGCAGTGTGGAACGCGTCGGATTGGTTGCATTGAAATTGGTGTTGAGTGCGTAGTCCAGCGCGGGTCTCGAGAATACTGAACTCACCGCCTTGTAGGAACGTACCTGCCCCTTCGCGCCGGCCTCACCCGTAACCGTAACCTTGATACTGGCGCTGTTGAGGGTAAGGGTACCGATGGCAACCGACACGGTATAGTGCTCGCATGCCGGAGCGGAGGTACCTTTCACCGGCTGCCAGTTGATAATCCTCACATTCGGGATCACCTGCGTGTAGGGTCCAGTACAGCTGAATGGCGTGGCGCTCTCGCTCGGGCCGGAATACTGGCCACTCACCGCGTAGTTGAATTCACTGGCCGCTCCCGTCGGCTCCGTACCACCGGCCCCATAGTGGCTATCCTCGTTGTACTCCGCAAAGCTGATGTTCTGATCGAGCTGGTTGCGGTAGTTCGACATCCCGGCATTGGCGGCATCCCAGGCAAGCCTGCTGTTCACATTGGTGGCCACCACCGGCAACGAGCCCGAGTTGGCCGAGTACAGTATAAGCGGCAGCAGCATCAGCAGCATCAGTACGACGATGATCATGATCATCGCCTGCCCGGCAACGCTCTGCGGGCGCAGGCCGAGCAGTTTCACTGCACCACCCTTATGCCCACCATGCCTGGTGCCGAGGCGCTTTTTCCAGTTTGCCCATCTTGCACTGCGTAATTTCCCGTCCGGACCCATTGAATCGAATGCGCCCCGACGATCACCTGAACCCATACTTTTCCCGAACATCATGATCCACTCCTTGTTCCCCTTATTCCCCACACGCTGCCGTGCAGACACCACTCGCAACCTACCCTGACTACGCCATCCTCTCTCATCTCAGGATACCTCCCACCCTGATGTAATCTCTCGATCCAATCATAATGACTCCATCCATATCCACATATCCACCAAGTAAGAGCCATCAATCACTGGTAACACGCAGGTTTGAAGGATCTCGAAAACGTGTAGCACGTATTGGGGTTGTTCACCACGCTCGAGAGTTGCGCCTGGTAGGTGGTGACAGTGGTACCCCCCGCAGTTACCGGCTTCGATTCCACAAAAAGCCGTACCGCTACGATATCCGACAGCTGGAAGCTTGACGTGCTACCCGACGACCCCGGCACATCCGTCCAGATGTTCCCGTAATTGCCATTGACATACCCGAACACGGCGGGCGGATTGGGAATCTTATCGTTGCCTGCGGGCGTACCCGACGAAGGTTCGTATGGTGCATTGTAAGGCTGGCCATCCAGCGGCAGGTACAGCGAGTACGACAGCACTGGTACATGAGAACCGCTCGGCATATTGGCAAGCGATATGGCCGGTGGAGAAGATGGGCATGTACTTGTGGCACCATAGATTGTCTGGGCCAGCCCGCTACCAGCGGCAAAGGTAACCACCTTCAATCTGTAGATATTCTTATACGCCGACGGTGAGCCGGCAGGATAGGGCCTTACGTAGGCATACACCCATACCGGCGGGGAAACAGAGCTGGTCGCCGAGGGCGGGGACGCGTAGAACAACACCTCTTCGGGGCACGCCACCACGACGGGCGAAGCCAGCCCATCAGTAGTAGCCCAACTGCCCGCACCACTACTCGGTGGGTACTGCGATCCCTCCAGCAACGACAGCAGCGTATTGGTAACCACGGTGGATGAATCCGTCCCGTGTACGGTCGCAAGCGCCGAATTGGTCAGCACTTCCGTATTCGTGAGAGTGATGGCCACCGTGATGGAAATTATGGAAAAAATAATCATTACGACCAGCAACTCTATGAGAGTAAAGCCATCCTGCTCGGGCACCTTCCCAACTCTCCGTAACGCAGAACTCCTGAGGAGCCGACCCCGTATATTCACGATATGACCACCACCAGCATCACCGCCAAGACGCCTAAAGGCAGTAAGCGCACCATGTAGCCTACCACGGATGCTCACGATGTACCTACCTGGTAAAGGTGCATGATCTGCGCGCCACTGAGCGGTGGGAAAATGGCCACTTGAGCGATATTCCCATCAAACGGCGTCTGCGCATTACCCGCACCAAATGTATACGGCCAGCCGCCGCCGCCCGCAAGCTGCCCTATTCGCCAGTTGCCCCAGTACTGGCCGCTGGAAGTCCCATTACCGGTGTTGGTCGCCACCAGATTGCCATTGATATATAGCTGCATACCGGCCGGACCCATCGTAGCGGCAACGAATTCCCACTGGCCGGAAGGAAGCGGCTGCGGACTCTCAACTGTCGCCGGGCCACCACAATATACGGCACACGTACCAAAGAACAGATGGTTGTTCCACCCGATATACATCATGTGGTCATACCATGTACACTGCCCGGTCGGGCAAGGAGATTGATTCTGCATGGATCCGAACCCTATTATGCCGCCATCATACCACTGGTAATTTACCCATGCCGTCATGGTGAACTGCCCAGGAGACAGAACCCAACCTGCATCCGAATTTGAGTTAGGACCAGGGGCGCTGATGTACCCGAACTGATTGTATGACTGACTCCACCACGCGGATGTGGGCTGGGAAGTGTAGTTGAACTGCACGGATCGATTCTGGGTCGTGCTCTGCCCGGAACAGTTCAACGGCCCCGGAAGCCCTGCACGAGATGGCAGCGTATTGGAACCCCAATTGCCCAGGAAGCTACCATTTACGTCCCGCGGCCACAGCTCCTGTGCCACATAAGCGTTGCCTCCGGTAAGAGCCCAATAGTCAATTGGATTGTACCCGAATACTGCTTCACGATAGTTGAGGCAGCTGTTTGGATTCACGCTTGCCCCCGATGCGGTATACATAGCGGCAATCTGCTGGCCAGAGAGCGCATTGTACTCCAACGACACCTGCCCTATCTGGCCACCAAACGGAGACATACAGCCCGGGCCTGCACACCACGGCCACCCAGGACCCGCATTCTCCCCGATCCTCCAGTAGCCGGCATACGCCTGCGCCGCAGTGTACTGCATATGCGCCACCAGCCTACCGTCGAGATACAGGCTCTCTCCCGCACTTGATAGAGTTGCTGCAGCGAAGTACCACTGACCCGCCTGAATCGTACCTGGGGGAGTGGCCGCTATCGCCGGGAATCCCTCCCAGACACCGAAGATCAGCTGCCCGTTCCATCCGACGTACAGCATGCGATCATAGCCACCTGCATTGCCCGTTGGCTGCACTCCGAAGGAGATGATCCCCCCGCCGTAAGAACCTGGGGCCACCCTGAACCAAGCGGACTCCGTGAACACCTGCGGATTGTTCACTTGGGTGCTGGTGGAGATTCCCCACGGCGTAGTCCATGACCTCGGCGGATTGTAGTGGTACCCAATACAATTGCTGGTACCCGCGCTAGTGTTCACCTGGACACATACAGTTTGGTAGGGCGGACCGGCCGGAGCGGTCACCTGAATGGTACTACCGCAATTCTGCTGCCACTGGATGGGCGCGTTGGCACCGTTGAACTGCACCCAGTTCACACCGCACGCACCATTCATATTTATGCCGAGTTGCACCGGGTTGCCGCCGTTGTAAGGCCCGTTGTTCGGATTAATCCAATTGATATTAGGGGGGGTCGGATTGTAATGATACCAGTTACACCCGCTCGTACCGCCAGCAGTATTGACCACTACACATACCCACTGGTTCACCGGCCCTGACGGTACCTGCACACCGATATTGTTGCCGCAATTATTCTGCCACTCGATGGGCGCGTTGGCACCGTTGAACTGTACCCAGTTCACACCGCATGCGCCATTCGTATTGACGTTGATTTGGACCGAGTTTCCACCAGTATAAGGCCCGTTGTTCGGACTTATCCAATTGATGCCAGGCTGACCTGGCCCACCACCACACTGGGGAAGGAATGCAATACCACTGAGCACAGCCACCGTCACCACCTTGCCTATCGTGGTATGTCCCACAAAAGGTATTCCCTTGATGGCAGCCATCAAGCCTCTCATATCTTCATATCTCCCTTCGTAGCCATTTCCCGAGCGCTCATGGTAAGTTCTGGCTAAATGTCATTGAATTGTCCGTCGGATCACAAGCGAGAGCACCTGGCGGCGAGATATTGCTGTAGCTGACTCCGCCCTGGATCGTACCGTTGTAATTTCCCGTACCATATCCCGGCTGTGCCCCACCAACCTGTCCTGACGAGTTGTAAGCGACACTACCCTGCTGCTCGTCCAATCTCCAGAATGCATCTGGACCGAAGTAGGTTGAGCTGGTAGGTGGTCCATATCCCCCCTGCCAGTTGACCGAATTGGCATAGCACGCAGCGGACCACGCCGCCATCACCCCTGACTCCGAAGTGTTGCCATTCTGCGCCGTAGAGTACTCATTCATGATCTGAGCCGGAGTGAGAGCCGTGGTGTAGACGGCCACCTGCCCGATATCACCCTCAAAATTGTCAGCGTGGTAAGCTGGGTTCATCCCGATCGTGATGGGATACGGGGCCGCTGCCACTGCACCACCCGAGAACGGAAATGACCCGACCGCAGCACCATCAAGATAAGCCGTCACGCTGCTTCCATTATAGACGCCTACGTAAAAATACCACTGGTTGAGCGGCAACGGCCTTGACATGCTCCAGACCGCCTTGCCTTGGACGTTCCCATTCCCTACATCGAAGAAACCGCTCCATCCGCCATTATTGACCTCGAGCTGGAATCCCGTGGAACTGACATCGGTATGGGCATTGGCGACTATCCTAGGGTTGCCTGTATATCCAGTTGGCTTTATCCACGCCTCCACCGTCAGCTGGTTCGGTGAAAAATTCGTTATAGGCGTAGTTATGTAGGCACTGGTACTACCGTTCATCGAAACCGACGGTGCGGCAGGATCGCACAGCAACGGACCCGGCTGGTTGGTGGTCACGCCACTACCCATCGTTCCATTGTCATTGGTATTCACCACATCTATTGCAGTAGGAGGCGTAGTGCCGGTCAGGGTCCAGTACGCCATCGGACCGTAGCCATAGACCACCTGCTCATAGCAGTCGAGTGCAATACCTTTCAGGCTCACCTGTACATCCTGGTTGTTGGTGGCATCACTGCTAATATCAAGGGTACCGTAGTAGGTGTAGACGCTTGTATTGTTTGGCTGGAAATCCACCGAGACCGTACAGGTCTGGCCGGGATTGATAGTCACCGGCCCTCCCGAACCCACGCAGGAGCTGCCGCTCGTAACCGCAAATGTCGACCCGTTGGGACCGCTGGTAGTGGCGCTGGATATGGTGAGCGGCCAGGTGCCTATATTTGTCACCGTTACACTCTTCGACGCGCCAGGCGACGTAAACGAGCTGTCGGTGAGGGTAAGGGAAGTGGGAGTGACCGAGATCTCCGGATGCACGTTGCGTGCAGCGCTGAGGGCACCACATCCTCCGAAGCCACCCGCCTCGGCGCCTGTACCCACACCCGAGGTGTAAAGGGGGACTACGCTTGTCTGGTTGGTGCAGACGACCACGTTCCTTGCAGCACCGGTCGGGCTGACCGCCTCATAGGTGGCAGGATTGGAGCTGTTCGGCGAGGTGGCATTCACATTTATGAAGAAGGCACATCCGTTGCTGTCATACTGTGACACGAAGGTCTCGTACCCGGCTACGCTATTGCCGGTCAGGTACACGGGCTTTCCGGAGGATCCCGGTCCCCCGTAGACAGCCACATAACCGTAGCTGGGACTGTAGTAACTGGACGGCGTGTCTATGAGAGCACTTGCGCTTACCGAGTAGTGATGATTGTGCAGCATGTAGCCGACATCCACCACCACATTGACCATTGCCGCCGGATAGGGACTGATCGACGGGCTCGCACACGACGACGATGGCGAGGTGGAGGCGTAGGAGGGAGAAGACGCCCAGTCCAAATGATAGGAGACAGTGTAAGTGGCAGCGCCTACCCGCTCCGAGGCAGGAAGCACACCCTGCGCCTGCTGGAACACTCCGCAGGAAGTGAGAGCACCGCCGAAGGGATTGTTGCTGGGACCAGTATAGGGATTGCAGATTGCAGGCATAGGAGGGTAAAACGCGCTCAGGGCGGTACGCAGCTTGGATACCTGCCCGGACGCTATCGAGATTGCCGTGGTCCTGATGCTCGAACTCTGTGCGAGATTGATACCCGACACCAGGAAAAGCGCTGCCGGCACGAGCACCAGCATCAGAAGCACCAGCGATATGAGCACCTCTACGAGCGTCATGCCGTTCTCAGCACCCCTGGTCCTCCTGTAGGTATGCTTTCCGTACCTGCCGGTATGCCGCATACTGTGTGCCGACATGCTACTGGCACCTACAATGCGACTGGCACCTACAATGCAACTGGCAGACCTGCTCCCACTCCATGATAATCATAGCCCTCTCTTCCACGAGTTACAGTATAAGCCATGCCGGACCCGAATTGTTAGCGTAATTTCACCTGTTGTCGACAGGTGATTCCACCTGTGAGCATGTCCCATGCTCCGTACGTATCCAATGCGCATTTCTCCTCACATACCCGGGAGCGCTCAGCGTTCTTTGAACCGGGCTAGGAGGTCCGTGACATCAGCATCGGTTACCTGGGAAAAGTCTTCATACCGTTGCCCTACGGCAAATACACCTCGAGGTGTGTCAAGGCAGATTACTTCATCGGCAACAGAGGAAAGTGCGCCCGATTTACCCTGGACAGAAAGGACCTGCGCTGGAGCGGGTGTCGATGCAGAACTACTAGAAGATATGAGTCGTGGTAGCAAGGTGGAAGTGTCGGAGGGTGCTGATGCTGGTGTAGGTGTGCCGGATGGTGTGGGCTGTATCGGGGGTCGTTCCACCACGCACAATTCCTTGGGGGCTACGGGAACAGCCAGCACGACGCGTACAGCCCCATGAGCTCTCGCCACTTCGCAGGCAGCCCAGACAGTCGACCCCGTGGCAACTCCATCATCTATCACAACAGCAATCCGTCCACGCATATCGATCCGGGGAAACCGTTCCCTGTAGAGCGCAGCACGCCTCTCCAGTTCCACCTGTGCCTGTGCCTTCACCTGTGCCATCCCGGTTTCATCTATGCCTGCTTGCGCAACCACATCGCTGTTCACAACACAGACACCACCCTCACTTATAGCGCCCATGGCAAGTTCCGGCTGGAAAGGAACCCCGAGCTTCCTCACCACTATCACGTCCAGGGGAGCATCGAGCATGCATGCGACTTCGTAAGCAACCACAACCCCACCACGAGGCAGGCCAAGTATCACCACGTCCCGTCCACGGAGGTATGTCAATCTCTCCGCCAATCGCTTCCCGGCGTCTGTACGGTTACGAAAGATTGTCACAATAGGCCATCCTTCCTGATGCCATCCTTCCTGTGGACCTCGCACCTGGGAGTGTAACGCCCACATCATAGCCGCCTAATATGTCGAAGCCCATCATCATCAGATCCTGATGCCGGTGAAGAACCTCGACAGCAGGCGAGCCGCCTCATCAGCCAGCAACCCTTGATGGACGTCTATCGAATGGTTCATACGAGGATCGTCACATAAGTTGTACAGCGATCCGCAGGCACCCGTCTTGGGGTCGGCAACAGCATATACCAGCCGTCTCACCCGGCCGAGAAGTATTGCTCCTGCACACATAGGACAAGGCTCCAAGGTGACGAACAGATCCACTCCCTCGAGATGCCAAGTCCCCAACGTAGCCGCAGCGTCACGCACCGCCAGCACTTCGGCATGAGCAGTCGGATCAGAGGAGTGCTCTCTTTCATTATGGCGCGAAGATAAGACCGTTCCGGCGAAGACCGCAACAGCCCCTACCGGGACTTCCCCCTCGAGTGCAGCCAGACGGGCTTCTGCCAGTGCAAGTTCCATCGCATCCCTATCGGAAACCACCTCCTTACCGGAAGTCGACTTTTGATGACCCATTCAGTTCCTCCATTAGCCGCCGGCGGCAACGCGCTTGGTCGGAGCAAAACTCCAAACTACACTTCACACCAAGACGCAGCACAACACAGTGCTTCAACACAGTGCTTCAATCTCTCCTCTATGATATATCATCAAGCAGTTCAGCAATCCGCTCGTGCGGATCACCAGCCATATACCAGCCATATACCAGCCATATACCAGCCATATACGGGCATCCGATGAAAGCTGAAAGTCCATTCATGGCATATTTGGCGAAAATAGTCCCTGGCTCCACCACGGCGTTCTGACCAAAACTATAGACTTGTCCACCTATGCAGCCAATCGATACGGCACATGCGGAAATGAGCGACGGTAGCTGGCGCAGCCGTGACGTATGGGCGATCTCGCTGTCCGCCTTCTTCGCTGACCTCGGCTACCAGAGCGTTCTGGCCGGGCTTCCGCTTTTCATGGTACTCGCCCTGCACGCCTCAATAGCCCTGTACGGCCTGGCAATGGCGCTCGGCTTCGGCGGAGGATCCCTGATAGCCTATCTGGGCAGTAGGTTGGGAGACAGGATTGGGCACCGGAAAGTGGCCATAATCGGTAACTCTGCAATCCCCCTGCTCTCTCTCTCGGCACTGATTGCAAGTCCGGTAGCGGCCATAGTGTTCTTCTGCGCAGGCTGGTGGGCTCGCAACCTGCGCAGCCCATCAAGGCGGGTAATGCTGTCGAGAAGCACCACCGAGCGGCACCGCACCCAAGCGTTCGGTTTCCTCCACGCTCTGGATGTTGGAGGTGGGATACTGGCAGGTATATACATGCTCGTATCTCTTGCCGCCAACCTGCCTTACAGATACGTGTTTCTCGGAACCGCCATTCCGCTGGCAATCTCCACCTTGTGCCTTACCGTTACCAGCACCCAACTCGCGGGCAGGCAAGATACCGCCAGGAAGGACTCCGGCAGTACGGCCAGTAGCACTGCCGGCAGTACGGCCAGTAGCAAGAACCGTAGGGAACCGCAGGTCTCCTTACCGCACAGTGCGGCCGTGGCAATCCTCGCTGCCACAGCACTCTTTGGATTCAGCTCATACAGCATAGGGTTCCCGGTACTCACTGCTGCAATAGATTCTCACTCCCATGACGCCACCTTGGGCCTACTCGCCTTTGTCGTATTCAATGTAGTCTCCTCAGCCACGGGCATGGCTCTGGCAAGGTATCTCGGGCCCACCTGGCATAGCCGCTTTCGCAACCTGGGGCTGTTCGGCTATCTCCCCGCTGCCGCGGGAGCCGCTCTACTAGGCACGTCGGCGGCTTTGCGGCTACCGTACCTTGTCACACTGCTTGCGGTCGCCATCTTGGGAGCATCCCTCGGAATAGTGGAGACGTTGGAACCTGCCATAATGTCGGTCATCCGCCCTGACGGGGGAAGCGGGTTCGGGTTGCTGTCCGCGTACCGGAGCGCTGGCCTGTTTGTAGGGAACCTGGTCATGGGTCTTCTCTATACACTGGGAGCCGCTTGGTCATACGGCTACGCGGCCGTAGTCGCTCTCGCGGGAGCCCTGATACTACTCATAGCAACAGCAACCGTAAGACAATCAGCTGAACGAGTAGGTTGAATGCTGGAATGCTGGATAGGGCGGCCAACTGTCCGGGTACACAACCTGCGTAGCCGTGGACCCGAAACGTACACATGAAAATGCCATCAAGGGTCAGATAGAGGTGAGCGCCTCACCGGCCAGGGCAACGTCAGCAGTATCCAGCGGGTCGGGGAAATTGAATATGAGACCATCCAGCCCAGCATCAAGATAGGAACGAGCTGTTTCTGCCACCGTATCAGGGTCGCCCCATATCACCGTAGAGGATTGAGCTTCACTGTAGCCGCGCGCCTCCGCCAGCTTTGACAGCTTGCCGGCTGCTTCAGCCGTGGTCTCACCAATCACCAGGGTACCCAGCCTGGTTCTGGTGATCGTACCAGGATCCCTTCCGCAACTCTCGCAGTGCCGGGCGAGTACGTCCATCTTGTGCTGTATAGTGGAGACGTCTCCGAACACGTTGCAAGCATCTGCATGCATCGCCACAATTTGCAATGTACGCCGCTCACCACCTCCACCGACCAGTATTGGCGGCCCTCCGGCCTGTAGCGGCCTTGGGAAATTGAAGGCATCCTTGATGGTATAGTACCGTCCCTGAAAACTTGGGGCCTCTTCGTCGAACATCATCCGGCAGATCTGCACTGCCTCTTCCAGCCTGTCCATTCTTTCTGACACAGGGGGAAACTCGATACCGTAGCTGTCATGCTCGGTATCGAGCCACGCTGCACCTATACCGAGAATCGCCCGCCCGGAAGAAACGACATCCAGAGTAGTAACCATCTTGGCCAAGACGGCTGGATTCCTGTAGGTCACCCCGCTCACCAGGGTACCCAGCATTATCGTAGAAGTACGACCTGCGATACCGCCCAGCACGGTATATGCTTCCGGCATCGGATCTACCGGTGCACCTACCATTGGGATCTGCCGGTAATGGTCCATCAAAAAGAAGGAATCGAAACCGGCTGCTTCTGCCACAGTTGCCACGTCGACGAGGTTCTCGAAGATGCCTGCGTCCGCTGACAGCGCCTTACCAGAAGCGTTTGCTCCGGATCTGCCCGCCCCAAATGAAAAACTCGGAACCTGGATGCCCAGGCGAATGATTCCCATGGTTTTCATAGTAGCGTAGATCTCCTTATAGACCAGCCGGCTCGTTGGACTGCAATAGGTCGGCTTGGTGATTCTCTTGTGTAATGCGCATATCTTGCGTGCGTGCTATTTTATGAAAAGAGGGGCTATAGCTCAGCTGGTTAGAGCGCGGCACTGATAATGCCGAGGTCTCAGGTTCAAGTCCTGATAGCCCCACTACATAAGTGCAGGTCACCAGTAGTTTCGGGGTGACCATAACGTCCAGCCCCGGATTACACGAGATTCCGAGGCATCACTATGTGATCGAGTACGGCGGTACCCGGCTGGATATCGCTCCAAGATGGTATCATAAAACGCAGATCAGCAAGTCCCGCAGTCGGCAGAGAGGAAGCATGCTTTGACTCGGCATCAGGTAGAGGAGCCGTATACCTTCCATCCAGTCCGACAGCAGAGATGGGGCCAACACGCTCCGGCTCGGTGGTGAGCATGCCTACCAGGTCCGATATACCTGGATTGTGGCCGATCAGCAATACTGAGAGCGCCCCATCCCCGGTACGGCCCAAGTACTTCATCATATCGTTTGCCGATGCTCGGTATAGTGCATCATCGAATACCGTCTCGATCCCACTGTCGAGGTGCAAGTGCACCAATGTCTGGCGGGTGCGCACAGAAGAGGAGCACAGTACAAGATCCGGCTGGGTGCCTTGTTCCCGGAGGTAGTCACCGATCCGGGTTGCCGCCTTCCGGCCCCGTGAGGTCAAAGGGCGATCATGATCCAGAAGGCTAGGATCGTCCCAGGTCGATTTGGCATGACGCAATAGTATCAGTCGCAGCATATCCTCTATATCCTCTATATCCTCTATATCCTCTATATCCTCTATATCCTCTATATCCTCTATATCCTCTATATCCTCTATATCCTCTATGGCCCTCTGCCGACATCAGCCAGACCATCTGTCAAGCTAATGACCTGAGCGACCACTTCATCCCAGTTGGATGCACGGCTGACCTTGCCCTCCGCGCCGGAGAAACGGGCCCGGGTGGAGTCGAAGCCTGTGTTGGGGTTGGGGTCGGTGTTGGGGTTGGGGTCGGTGGAGTCGAAGCTGGTGTTGGTGAAATTGGTGTACACGATGACGCGCTTTCCCGCCTGCGCCAGCCTCTCCACCTGCTCGGGAGTATCGTCCACAAAACAGTCTGCATCCACTGCACTCTTTTCCCCAAGGAAGCACAGATCCCAATAGGGTATATCGTGGTGATCAAGCCACTTCACTGTCTGCATGACGCTCTGGCGATGAAGCCGTTTGAATACAAGCCTATGGGTGACGATGCGGATACGCACACCCTTCCTGCTCAGGCCGCGCAACGCTTGAGGTGCCCCGGGAATAGGGTCCATCGTCGAAAACAGGTTGCGCTCGGTAAGAGCAAATCGATGCAGGCGCTCGTAATCGTCCTGGCCTTCCCCGATACCCCACTGCGAGATACCCGAACCATCCATTGACAGCTCCTCTACGGGCCTGCCGAGCCATTCAGCTGCGATGACCCGCAACCGGCCATAGAAATCCGCTACGACCCCGTCCAGATCAACACCGAGCACGAAGCCCTCTCCTGCCATGTCACCATCCTAGCAGTGACAATATCGGGCGTTCAGAAGTACACCATCGTGCGCGCCCGCTCCACCACGACATCAATATCCTCCGTCCACACGCCCGTAGAGAGATACTTCCAGCCGGCATCGGCGCTTACAACCACTACGACCCCGCTCTCGATCGACTCCGCACAACGCACGGCCCCCGCCAAGGCGCTACCGGACGAGATGCCCGCGAAGATCCCTGACTCGGCCAGGCGCTTGGTCCATTCGATCGACTCTCTCGGACCTATGACCGTCTTTCGATCCAGAATCTGCATGCCGCCGAAGTCGTTGAAGATGGGTGGTATATAGCCATCGTCCAGACTGCGCAACCCATCGACCATCTCGCCTGCAGGCGGCTCGACCGCCCATACCTGTACAGCAGGATTATGCTCCTTCAGAAACTTACCTACACCGACAAGAGTCCCTGAAGTTCCCAGCCCAGCCACAAAATGAGTTACGTCCGGGCAGTCCCTCCAGATCTCCGGTCCAGTCCCCTCGTAGTGAGCCATGGGATTGGCATGGTTGGCATATTGGTACAGGAAGATCCACTCTTCGTGCTCAGCATGGATCTTCTCCGCCATCCGCACAGCACCATTGGATCCTTCCGATCCGGGCGATTCTATTATCTCCGCCCCGAACGCAAACAGCATCTGCCGGCGCTCCTCGGACACATTCTGCGGCATTACGACCTTCAAGCGATACCCCTTGACTTTCGACACCATTGCCAAGGCTATGCCGGTGTTCCCGGAAGAAGGCTCCAGCAAGGTGGCCCCCTTTTCCAGCAAGCCCGACTTCTCGGCGTCCTCCACCATGGCCAGCGCAACCCTATCCTTGACAGATCCACCTGGATTCTGGCCTTCCAGCTTCATGAGTATCCGCACATCCGGATTCGGGCTGAACTCGCTCACCTCCACAAGGGGGGTATTACCCACTAGGTCAAGAATGTTACGGCAGTATGCCACGATTACCCACCCGCCACAGCCGGTAGGATGGATATGGTATCACCATCCGATACCGATGTATCGAGGTTGCTGAGATACCGGATGTCATCATCGTTGAGATAGACATTCACAAACTTGTGCAGGGAGCCGTCAGCGGTGACAATCTGGCCGTCCATGCCTGGGTATGCGTTCACCATGTCTTCAAGTATCTCTCCCACCGTAGAACCGTTACCCTCCACGGTGGACTTGCCATCAGCATGTACTCTCAATATGCTCGGTAAACGTATTTCAACAGGCAACTCTATCTCCTAGCCGTTCTTCCCCTGATACCGTCTGGCCTGCGCTGCCAGCACAGGTACAAGCTCCTACACTTGCACCTGTGCTGCCGTCATCACCATCGGAATACAGGTTGCGGACATTACAACAGTGAATTATTACTATTCTAATCTATTATATTATCAATTGCGCCTGTCGGTGCCCCAGACCACCGATCAGCAGTTCCTCCTCGATCACCTGGCCGGCGCGTATCGAATACGTACGCATCGAGGGCAACGGACGACCGAGTCCCACGATGACATAATGCCACTTAGGATCGGGAGCCTGGTCAATGTCAACCGGGGAAGGGTAAGGCTCCGTATGGGTATGCGAATGCACCACCCCCAAGATGACGAGCCCACGTATCTCCACATCACGATCGGCCCGCAGGTAGTCGAGCGGATCGACGGTATAGAGGCGGGCTGAACCAGCGGCGTTGCGTGCCGGATAGAATGTGCATGCCTCATTGCCGTAGTGGGCCGTACCCTGCTCGACTGCAGGTCCCGCCAGCATGCCGCAGGCCTCCTCAGGCAGCCGCTCCAGGCAGTACGCCACGATCTGCGCGTATACGTCACTGGTCATCACAAGCATCACCATACAGGCTACATGATCCGCTCCACCCGCGCTGCTGGGCAAGAGACTATCGTGACATCATACTATCTGGGATCGATAAACTGGAGCCGCACAGACAATATCCAATACCGCTCCAACTGCAAGCTGCAACCGTATCTCAGGCCATCCACCTTTCCTCGTCACCAGCCTGCCCTGCCTAGGAATCATTCACCGTCCTCTGAGCCCTACGGGTCGCCTGTGCCACCTCCCTGGATGCATCTCTCATTGCGTCGCGTTCTTGAATGGCTTTCCGCTTGTCCCACATGCGTTTCCCTCTGGCCAGACCCAATGACGCTTTTGCCTTGCCATCCTTGAAGTATATGGAGAGCGGGATCAGCGTAAGAGATTTCTCGAGAGTCTTCCCAGCAAGATAATTTATCTGTTTCCGATGTAGGAGTAGCTTGCGGCTGCGCTCTGGATCATGCATGCCATATGCTCCCGCCTGGGTATACGGTGCTATGTGCATACCCACCAACCATATCTCGCCAGAGTGTATCCTTGCATAAGCATCCGTGAGGGACACTTGATTCATCCTCAGTGATTTCACTTCCGACCCGTGCAGCACCAGCCCGCATTCGACGGTCTCCAGTATCTCGTAGTCATATCTCGCACGTCGGTTGCGCGCGACGACCTGATTGTTCGATGTCCGTGCCTGCCTGTTTCTCGACTTGGCGCTCTTAGCCTTCACGGACTGAGATTTGCCACTTCGGTCATTGCCACCGCTCATCTGCCACTCCTACTCTTAGGATGGTAATGTTTACCGGATAGAATTGGATTTGACCCACACTCCTACTGGCTTCGTACCTTTCTGCTGATATGGTTGATATGTCGGCCCAAGTTCTATCCGGAACAGCAAACACATTGAAACACGTTGAGAACCTGCAGCATAACAGAAATTCCCCGGTTCCAGCTACTAGGTAGGCGAATACAAGCAGCCACCAGCCACTATGCCAACCGAACAACAGCCACCGGCCATCGGTCACTATGCCAGCCAGCAAAGGTGTTCTCTGTTGCCCAACAGTTCTAGGCGACGCCACAACACGGGATTATCACCCGATTGGCTGGCATGGCATGCAATTGCTCTCATCTGGCGTGTCCGATCCACCGTAATGAAAAAATCAATCATACCGGGAGGGCGACCGATGAAGCACGTGCCAAACTCGGCATTCAGCCGTCCGGCGACACTCTCGGGCAATGTCCAGGCCAGAACCCTGAGCCCGAATTCGCTTGCCACCACCAGCGAAGCTTCGGTGGCACGGCAGTGATCGCCATGTCCGGTAATGCCATCTCTGTCAAAGACTATGAAAGCCTCGGCATCCTTTCCGGCAAGTCTTACGGCACCTGCCAGCTCATCAAGGGGTACCTCGTTCAAATGACCATCCGGATAATCCAGAAGTCTTGGGTGGTCAATGCCAAGCACTCCAGCAGCAGATGCCAGCTCCGTTGCCCGGATCTCTCCCAGCGTTGCTCCGGTCGGGTCCCCAAGGCTGGATGCTTCTCCGTGGGTGAAACACAGTGCACCGATATGGGCCCCGCGGTCCACCAAAGCGGACACCACCGCGCCAAAACCGAAAGATTCGTCGTCAGGATGAGCAAAGACGGCCAGCAAACGTTGAAATGACGGTAATTCGCTGCTTGCCATATTACGCCCGGTTGACACAAGATGATTTTACCGCTATTGGAGACGCGAAAACCCATCCGCAAATACCGCAAGATCGTCAACAAAAATACCGCAAGATCGTCAACAAGTAGATATTTCTATCGATGGCAGCTATTATATGTTGGATGACTCCTGACAAGACCTCTGACTCTTCCGACGACACTCCTGATGTCATCGCCGGCAATGAGGCCCGCATATCCTCCGGCAGGGCGTCCCTCGAGACACGCCTAGGTTACGCCCCCGGCACAAAGTTGCTCCTGATCAATTGCGATGATCTCGGCTCGTGCCATTCGAGCAATCTGGCCATATACGAATGCTTGCGTGAAGGAATCGCCACCAGCGCTACTCTGATGGTGCCGTGCCCATGGTCCCGGGAGGCTGCGGCGATGTACAAGGGTGAAGATGTCGGAGTGCATCTCACTTTGAATTCGGAATTCGACCTCTGCCGCTGGGGACCCATCACTTACGCTCCATCACTGCTAGATGGTGACGGCGGATTCCCCCGTACCGTTGTCGATGTATGGGATCATGCCGATCTCGATGAAGTCCGTAAAGAATGTCACGCTCAGATCGAGCGGGCAATCCTGTGGGGATTCGATGTCAGCCATCTGGATGCCCACATGGGCACCATGCAGATAAAAGCCGAATTCTTCGACGTGTATCTGGATCTGGCTGTGGAGTTCCACTTGCCACTACGCCTTTCAGGCTCCGAGACAGAGCAGCTCATTGGTTTTCCCTTCCGCACCCTTGCAGACGAAGCAGGAGTGATCTATCCAGATAATTTCCTTTTCATCCCCGGTGTCGGAACCAGGCAGTACCTCATGGATGCCATCCCGCAACTCCAACCAGGCGTAACCGAGGCATACCTGCACCCCGCCATTGACAGCTCGGAACTGCGGGCCTTTGCGCCTGACTGGAAAGCACGCGTAGACGACTACGAGCTACTGACTCACGACCCACAGATCAGGGAGGAACTCGATAGGCACACTGTCCAGCTCATAGGCTATAGAGCATTGAAGGAGCTTATGCACTGACACCGTTCACGACAACCGTAACCAGCGGCTTCGATCCGGACTCATCGTATCCGTGAGAGCGAAAAAGGTCGATCAGAACTCGGTAATTCCCAGGATATCCTTTTGAAGCTGCTTGTACTCTGCCGAGTTGGTAATGGGCAGTAACGACATCATCTTGCCCATGTTCCCGTCTATCTTTACCTTGCCCTGCATGAATGCTGCGTTGGCATCCAGCTCACCTTTTTGTACCTTGATGGCATCAGCATATCCCATCGTAAGCGTGATCTCGGCACCGTCCAGTTTCCCGAGCTTGCTCTCCACGATCTTGCCGTCCTTCAGCACCCAGTAATATTCGATGGTGCCATTCTCCCCACCCGTCACGACGTACTGGAGAGTGGCATCGACGCCAAGCCGCTCCGGCTGGCTCTCCGCCATGCGTAGCGTCTCGTCCAGCCACTCTTGTGTAAGCCACTTTGACATAGTGCGTTATACCTCCTTGTGTTGCTTCATGCTACCAAATGCATTGGCGAGGAAACCCTCACCATAATATGTTAGCCATAATCACGGTAATTATCCAATTGCACGAGTTGTATCAGGAGACACACAGTACAATCACGCCGGGTGCATCTTCCTTTCCGTTGCACACCATCGGCACGGCACCATCGCTCCGCCATTGTTGCCGGTGCGTATCTACCGACACTGGTGTAGTACGGCTATAATCGTCACAGTATGACTGATGGCCCCCTACTATTCAGGCGCGAAGGTGGCGTGGCAACCATTACCTTCAACAGGCCGGCACGCAAGAATGCTTTCGATTTCTCCATGCTGGTGGATCTCGTGGACATGCTGAATGAGGAGAGAAAGCACTTCGAGGATCGGGTGCTGGTCCTCACCGGCACAGGTGGGTCATTCTGTTCGGGAGCGGACGTAAGCGATCCAGCAGGAATTCTCGGTGCTATAGGTAGCGCAGACCGTCCGTCAGCGGCAGGCACCGGTAAAGCACAGCAGATGGGTGATGGCGGTGCGACGGGTGCGAGTGGCGGTCCCACTGCCGGAACTTCTGGTACGCCAGGAGATGCCGATACCCGGAAAGCCTCCGACAGCCCGACGGCCGAGGGGATTGCCGTCACCACCGAAGCTGTGGAGCCGCACGATCTATATGGGCTGCGTTACCTCGCAGAAGCTGCACTGGCCCTGCATCGCTTGCCCATACCCACCATTGCGAAGGTGGAAGGGATTGCTGCCGGAGCAGGGCTGTCGCTGGCTCTCGCCTGCGATCTAGTCGTCGCATCAGAGAGTGCACGCTTCTCGGAGATATTCCCGCGCCGGGGCTTGTCGCTGGATGGAGGGTCCTCCTGGCTACTCCCTAGGCTTGTAGGTTTGCACAAGGCAAAGGAACTCGCATTTTTCGGCGACATCTTGAGCGCTCGCGACGCTCTCGACATAGGACTTGTAAACAGGGTAGTTCCCTCCGACGACCTAGATGAATTCGTAGACAACTGGGCACGACGGCTCGCAAGCGGCCCTACCCTCGCAATATCCATGACCAAGGCCATGCTCAATGCAGCCTTCAACGCGTCCTTTGACGAGACGGTCGAGAACGAGATACGTGCCCAAGCCCTGAACTTCAAAGGGTATGACACCTTGGAAGCAATGGGAGCATTTCTCCAGCGCCGGGAGCCACACTTCAGGGGACGCTGACTAAAGAACTAATCGAACTAAGGAACTAATGGACCATCCCACGAGTACCGGGTCCGGCAAAGCCATATCGACTTGAAGTATCAGCGAGGTGATGGAAAGTTCTCCCTGTACACGGCATTATACCGACCGGGGAAGATGCACTTCGAATAGTGAGAGATTTGTCTCCTACGTAAGCCCGACATCCGTAAGCCTCAATCCGGCCAAAGCCTCGCCCTGTGCATCGTCAGGATTGCCTGGTTCCGGCTCACCTTGCCCCCGTCCAACCCGACCACCCGAAGTGACCACCTGTGCATCTTCAGGATTGCCTGGCTCCGGCTCGTAAGCGGTGACAGGCACCTCTTTGACGCCCTTGAGGCCAGCAAGCAGTTCGACTGGAATAGGCACTATTATTGTAGACCGATTTTCGTTGGCAATCTCGGTAAGGGCATGCAGGGTACGCAGGTGGAGCGCTCCGGGTGATTCGGCCAACTTGGCTGCCGCTCTTGCCAGGCCGGCACTGGATTCCTGCTCACCACTGGCAGATATCACCTTTGCACGCCTCACCCGTTCCGCCTCCGCTTGGCGCGCCATCGCCGATATCAGCTCCGGCGGCAGCACTATATCCTTGATCTCCACCTGACGCACCTCGACTCCCCAGTTATGAGTCGAGAAAGCGATCTGGGCTCGCAACTCGTTGTTTACGTTGTCGCGATGAGCAAGCAGCTGATCAAGCTCGTACCTGCCTATAATAGATCTCAATGAGGTCATAGCTATCCTCTGGCAGGCAAACCGGAAATTGTCAACCGCCACAACTGCCTTGATGGGATCCATCACCTGGAAATACACTACTGCGTCCACTTGGATGGTGACGTTGTCTGCCGTAATGACCGACTGGGGAGGGATGTCTACCACCTCTACGCGTAAGGTAACCCTCTGAAGCTTATGTACAACCGGCAACTTGACTATAATGCCCGGGCCTCTTGGATGTGAGACCACATGACCAAACCGGAAGAACACCGCCCTCTCATACTCAGGTATGACCCTGATCGAGTTTGCCGCTACAATTCCAGCCACCACCAGCAGCATGATTACCAGTAGTAAGGCAAGTGCAACCACGATGCATACCTCCCCTCTGTTCTCCTCAGCAGAATATTACCAACATGATCACCTTACCACCGGCGACAAGTCAAGTGTGCCCATGCTCGTAAAAGTGGGCGGCGCCCGGGACATTCCCTGACATTCTCCACCTAGGTTCCCCGGGACTTGCTGGTCACGTACCAGCCAAGTCGTACAGAGGTCATAAGAGGGTCATAAGAGATGCACAGAGGCTACGAGGAGCGAGCAGGGATTGCAAGGTGCCTGCCAGTAGGTCTTACGGCCGGATTCCCTGCACTGCTACGCCTCGCCCTCCTCCAGCGGGCAATTCTTCGCCGGTGCCATGAGATCACGGCCATCGAAGTCAATCCTACAATGGCAGCAACCGCTGCTACAATGCCGGCAGTCAGCGTGTTGGGCCAGTAGGTCAGATCTACAGTACTTTTCCCTTTCGGTACTCTCAGCGAAAGCATGACTCCTGCCGCCTTGCCCACCGCCACTCCCTTCCCGTTCACGGTGGCATGCCAGCCTGGTACGTATGTGATGCGGGCAAGGAGCGTCGCGGGCTTGAGGGCATGCACATGGATCTGCAGCTGGTCGTTGGATATCCATCGGTGGCTGGTAACCTTGCCGTAGCTGTTCGATGGATTCTCCGCACTCTTCACGACCGACTTCCCCGGAAGCAAGCTGAACCGGTGTGAATCCGGCACTTCGTATATCGAAAATGCCTTGTCCTGCAATACCAGGCTGGTACCCGATGGTGCACTCAAGCTGCCATTGGCCCCCGGAAGCGCCAGCAGGTACTTCACGCCGTAAAGACGTGCGAGCGAGGCATTCGAAAACCAGGGATTGAAGACTCCAGGTGAGGCCACCAGCGGGGACTTGTGCGGCCTCTCCGCTTCCTGCCAGGAAGACAGGTACTCCTGCTGCAGCATGGGATCGTGTGCCCCGAATACTGCCACTTTGTAAGCAATATTAGTCTCCGGTTCGAATCCGGTTCCAGGTATTGGTTGCGTAGGATTCCAGCCGGTGGATGCCCCAGGAGGTGGAGGTGCAGCACCCATGATATGGTCCCCTACCATCTCCTGTACTTTCTTTACCGCAGCATCGGATGGGTAGAAGCGATGTGAATAGCTAGCAGCTTGCATAGCGGTAGGCATAAGAAGGACTCCTTGAGCCAGAAGCACTGCAGAGAACACGGTTACCTGCCACAAGGGACCCTGCCTCGAACGAGCCGGCCCCGTAGCGGTAAGCGGGTAACGCACCGTTGCGGCACTTCGCCATACCTTTCCGGTATGAAACCTACCATCGTGTCGAGATATCCCAAGCCATACGAGGATCAGCGTCGCGCCTATAGCCAGAGACCCTAAAGACCACCCCAGTGCGGTAAGCCTGATATGCCGTTCCGCCAGCGTCAGCCCCGTAGCCGTTTCCGTCAATATTATGAGAACACCGAGGATGGTCGCCATTATCCCAGATCCCAAGGTAAACGCATGGACATCACCGTTGGTGATACGCGATGAAGTCAAGCGACTGAACCCGATCGCTGCAAGTAGCGCTAGAAGGAAGTCCAGCGGCATCAGCAGTCTTGTAAACACTATCGCTCCCGAAACGTGCAGGAGGCTCACAAGTGCCTGCACGGGACCATTTCTAAAGATGATAAGCCATAGCACCAGAGCGGTGGTTGCAAGACCGGCCACAACGGGTCTCTTGCCCAACCTAAAAACAGCCACCAGCGCCAGTACAATCGCCAGCGGCCCCACAACGGCACTCACTTCATAGAAGTTCGCAGGCCCGAACCAATGGCTCGATGCCGTAGGCAGCCCGTAATAGCTGGCAGCCAGCAAGTTCACCGAGGAATACATGGGGATACCCCTGTAGGCCGATACCGTGACGGTCGATCGGATGGAACCGGGTATGAGCTGGGCGGCAGGCAGCAACATGGGCATGGCGAGCATGCCGCCAAACAGCCCCGAAACCATGATCTTAACGATTGTTGACTTCAGCCGGGCCGTGTCCGCATCACGGGTGAAAAACGCAAACAGCGTAATGAGCCCGCCCAACACGAGCACCGTGAACCCGTCCAAGACATAAGATTCAGGATGACCCGCGTACATGGCAAACGCCACCACCACGGACATCGCTGTACACGCAGCAACCGGCCTCTTCGATCTGTGTATGAGAATGGCGAAGAAAACAACCCATCCTAGCCAGATATTTACTCCCCCCTGCGGCCAGCCTATCCAATTCGCAAGCGATCCGGAAAACTCGTACGTGATGGCGCCTACAAGCGAACCTGCCGCACTGGCGCCGAGCACTCTGGCGGCACTGTACGCTCCGGTACCTGCAACCAGCAACGAGATGAAAGTCGATACGGTGTAACCGGAGGAAGCCGGAAAGAGGTAGGAAACAAGGTGCGGCAGGGACATCGCGGCAGACTGGAAATTGAACATCTGGGGCATGCCGAGCAGGGAGTAAGGATTCCACAGAGGGATCTGCCCCGAATGTATGACTCGCCAGTTGAGCAACAACCATGGACTGATCTGCTGTATATTGTCGGAACTGACCACATTATGCATCGTCTTGAATAGCCCGCTCGTCAGCGGGAACAGGGAGAGATCGGCCATGGATCCGAACACGGTTCCGCTGCTGATGACCGGATAAAAAAAGACCAGCGTAAACAGGGCTATCAGCACTACGGCAATTGCATCGCCACCAATACCTGCCGGCGCACCGTCCGAACTGCTTCGCGAGTGCACGCCTCGCGTCCTGCCCTTGCCTGACGACTCAGTGTTCCGGATGGAACCGTTGGAAGCGTATCCAAGGCCCTGCTCTGCCGATAGATTGCTGCCCAGCACAGGGTAATCCTACTATCCATTTCCTGGATATTTGTGCACAGTCCTGGGAACTGCACGCGCTGGTAATCAGTGGGCGGCCATCTGCAAAACGCCCTCACGAGCATGATAGCTCGATCTCGCCAATGGTGAAGCCTGCACATGGACAAACCCCATCTCCCTGGCCGCCTCCGCCAAACCGGCAAAGTCGTCAGGGGTCCACCACCGTTCGACCGCAAGATGATTTGCTGATGGCCTCAGGTACTGGCCCACGGTCAGCAGGTCAGTACCCACCGCTCTCAGGTCGGATAGGGTCTCCAGCACCTCGTCTTCGGTCTCCCCCAGTCCCACCATAATTCCAGACTTTGTGAGCAACCCCGACTGCTTGGCCCTAGACAGGACAGCCAGGCTACGAGCATAATTCGCATGGGAGCGCACTTGCTTCTGCAGCCTGGGAACGGTCTCTATATTATGATTGAGCACATCGGGACGCGCTTCGAAAATGCTGTCAAGCGATCGTGCGTCACCCTTGCAGTCGGAGATAAGGAGTTCCACCGCCGTTCCTGGTGACAGCCGGCGGATCTCCCGCACGGATGCCGCAAGAGCAAGGCTTCCACCATCAGCGAGATCGTCCCTTGCAACGGTGGTGATGACTGCGTGTGCCAGACCCATGCGCTTGACAGCCTGTGCCACACGCAGTGGCTCACTAGGATCAAGTGGCAATGGCTTCCTGGTGTCAACAAGACAAAACCTGCATTTCCTCGTGCAACGATCCCCATTGATCATGAAAGTTGCAGTCGAATTCGAATAGCACTCGAATATGTTAGGACACCCCGCCTCTTCGCAAACCGTCACTAGGCCCAGATTCCTGACGGTGCGGCGTGTCGCAAGGAAATCATTTCCGATTCGAACCTTTGGCCTCAACCATACGGGTTTTCGCTGGACTGATCGATACATGCCGTGGTCGTGGGTGGTGGCATGCACGCCTGGATCGCGCCATGCAACCCCAGCGTATTCCACTTCAGCATCGCCAGCCAGGTCGCCGGCATGGGCAACCATCATCTCGACAACCTGCCTCACCGTCATGTCGAACCCCTCTTCCACCAACGATGTCATCGGCTTGTCCGAGATACCACATGGTCTGATGCGCTCGAAATACGATAGATCAGTGCTCACATTCAGCGCTAATCCATGCATCGTCCTCCCCCTGGACACCCTGGTCCCAATGGAGCAGATCTTGCGAGGACTCCCACCGGGATCCACCCAGACTCCGGGATAGCCATCGAGCGTACCAGCATCGAGACCTATCTCTCTTAATACCCCTGCTACAAAACCCTCCATCCTTCTTACATGTTGAGGTCCTGCACCAGGGCCTGCAACCGTTAAGACCGGATACGCCACCAGCTGCCCGGGACCGTGGTAGGTGACATCGCCTCCCCTGTCAGCTCTCACGAGTTTGGCGCCAAGCGCGTCGAGAGGCACCAGGACACTGGATTGCTGCGCTCGTACACCAGCAGTATATATATGAGGATGCTCCATCATCAGTAGATACTGCTCCTGCGAATACCTGGCCACCGCCCTCTGTATCCACAACGCTTCAGCGAACGGCACCCTCCCGAGCCAGCGTGCTCTCAACATATTGAACGTTGTGAACTCTGGCGCCGCACATACCGCATCACAGCTCACTTGCGAAGTCGTGTTTGGCAAGTATCTCGGCCATCCTTGCCAGGAATGCTGCAACATATGCCCCATCTACAGCCCTGTGATCGAACGACATGGCAAGAATCCCCGTGGAATGGATCGCTATACTCTCCGCACCAAAAGAATCAGTGACCACGACCGGCTTGCGTGACACCCCGTCTGTGGAGAGGATGGCAACCTGAGGCTGGTTGATTATTGCAACCGTCATGAATGTTCCGAAAGGCCCGGCATTGGTAATGGAAAACGTCCCTCCTGATATATCGTCAGCTGTAAGCTGGCGAGTACGCGCTCTGGTGGCAAGATCATGTATACGCCTAGCCATGCCTCTCAGGGTGAGATCGTCAGCCTGGTGAACGACTGGAACTATGAGGCCCTCGTGGCTGATATCGACAGCTATCCCCAGCTCAATCTTATGATGGACCACCAGCGTGTCACCTACCACTGATGCATTGAGCCTGGGCCACTCCTTCAGCGCCTCGACGGCTGCACGAGCTGCAAATGGGAGGTATGAGAGCGTGTAACCTTCCTCCGCACGGAACCTGCCGCCATGACCACGTCTCACCTGCTCGACCGCTTCGTAATCCGCCTCGAGCGAGATGAGAGTATGAGGTGACGTGGCCTTGGAACGCACCATATGCTCGGCAGTCCGGCGCCTCATGTTGTCAAAAGGTATCACCTCATCGGTACCGGCAAACGTTCCAGAGGACTCCGCCAGAATGGCTCCCCCGCCGGCGCCGACTTCCATCTCCATCTGGACAGGCACCCCAGACGCTGTAACCACGCTGCCGGCACTGGGCGGGACTGTGGTACTGGTGGGTGGAGTTTCTGTACTGGGTGGAGTTGTTGTACTGGGTGGAGTTGTTGCACTGGGTGGAGTTGTTGCACTGGGTGGAGTTGTTGCACTGGTGGGTGGGGCTCCAGTAGCCGCATGAGACTGCACATCGTTACGAGTGATCCTCCCACCTGCACCAGTCCCTCGTATCTCGGATGGATTGATACCTTTTTCCGCAATCAGTCGCCGGACGATGGGTGACGTGACTATGCCTGACAACGATGCGCCAGACCCTGCAGAGGTTGGAGTTGGAGTTGGAGTTGGAGTTGGAGTTGGAGACGGTGATGTGGCTGGGAATGACGGGGTTGGGGCCGGGGATGTGGCCGGGGATGACAGAGGGGGAAAGGATGGCGGAGAAAGTACAGAGGATCCAGCAGGTGCTTCACCGTCCGGCGGCGGGGCGTCTTGTGAAGTGACGACCGGCGGCGCTGTGGCGAAGCCAGTCCCTACAGGAGGTGACCCCGCGGGAGGTGGCCCCGTCATCGGCTGCGATATGACAGCAAGCGGAGTGCCTACCGGCACCGTTTCTCCCTCGCGTACCAATATCTCCGCAAGCACACCTGATGCTGGGGAAGGGACCTCCGAGTCGACCTTGTCCGTGGATATCTCGAAGAGGGGCTCATCGCGCTCCACTGTCTCTCCTACAGCCTTGAACCATCTGGTCACCATGCCCTCCGTGACCGTCTCACCCAGCTGCGGCATCTCCACATTAATAGAATCAGCCAATATGCAAACCCCTTCCCGTCAACGATATCATTACTTCCCCGAACGCTTCGCTCAAGGTTGGATGAGGCTGGATGAGCCCAGCGAAATCATCCGGTGTAGCTTCCCAATTCACCGCCAGGTATCCCGGCGACAGCAATTCTGTTGCCCAGGGCCCGATAATATGCACCCCGAGTATCCTGCCCGACGAGCCGCCGGCCGCAACCTCTGCGACCACCTTGACCATGCCATCGGTCTCCCCCAGCACCTTGGCCCTCGAATTGCCACCAAAGGGGTCTTTGCGAACCATGACCTCGTAGCCTGCAGCCCTTGCCTGCTCTTCGCTCATGCCCGCAAATGCAACTTCGGGATGGCTATAAATGCCCCAGGGGACTTTCCCGTAGTCGATGGGAAGCGCAGGCTCTCCTAGTATGTGCTTGATCACCTGGATGCCCTCCAGGAAACCGACATGAGCCAGTTGGGGAGTATCGACGATGTCGCCCACAGCCCATACCCCCGTCTCTCCCGTCTGAAGCTCACCGTTCACGACTACAAACCCTCGCCCATCAAGCTTGACATCGACGCCTTCACCCAGCACACCGTCAGTGAAAGGACGCCTGCCAACGGCAACCACGACCATCTCGACAACCACCGACTCGCCGTCCCCGAAGGACACCGTGGTAGTGGACGAAGATGGCTCATGCCCCCTTACCTGCACTCCGGTATGTACCTTTATCCCCCTGCGCTTGAACGACCGGGTAAGCGCGTTGGATATGTCCTCATCACAACCGGCAAGAAGTCTGGGCAGGGCTTCCAGAACCGTCACGTCTGCGCCCAAGTCTGAGAAATATGATGCAAACTCGCAACCAATGGCGCCTCCTCCTATCACTGCAACGGTTCTCGGCAAATAATCCAGTGAAAGCACTTCGTCGGAGGTCACGACCATCTTGCCATCTATGTCCAGCCCGGGTATTGAACGGGTAACTGAACCTGTCGCAAGCACGACATGATCAGCCGCAATCACTCTCTCCCCACCACCGTCTTCGGCCACACGAACCCTCTTACCAGGTAACAGAGTCCCTGTGCCACGTTCCACGTTTACGTGACGCCCCTTCATCAGGCCGGACAGCCCCTTATGTAGTTGGTCCACCACCGCAGTCTTGCGAAGCTGCATAGCCGCCATATCCATCCTCGGAGTACCGTCCACCACCACGCCAAATTCACCCGCATTCTTTACGGATCTCCATACTGATGCGGCTTCGAGCAATTCCTTCGCAGGAACGCATCCCTTATGCAGGCAGGTTCCACCCACCTTCGCCTGCTCGACTACGGTGATGCGCAGTCCGCACGATGCACCATAAAGAGCTGCCGCATATCCTGCGGGTCCACCCCCTATTATGATGACATCCCTCTCGTTTCCCTGCCCTTGGATATCTTGTCCCTGCCCATCAATCTGTCGTATTGTGTCCTGCCGACCAGCCATCATGTATCAGAGTCTAGCCTACAGCAGCTTATCTCGTAACCGTACCAGCTATCGCCACACCATCACATGCCACGATATATGTAGGATGGAACACGCCCGACCGGTATCATGCCCGGCATCTTCAGGAAGACTCCGCCAAGCTCCGCCAAGGAAATAGATGTGTGTCTCGGTCACTAGGACGGATTTCGCCAATAGATCAAGCAAATCAGTGAACTAGCCAGCTCGCGGCTCTGCGTACCGCTCACCAGGCGGACTTGGCTGGCCTCGTATACCTCTCTATTGTCCTAGAAGCCAGAAGTTGTCCAGCCTTGACGGCACGCGATACTGCCGCCGGGGGTCCTGACGATGGTCTGTACGCTTTCGATGCCTGGTCCAACTCGCTGTCCTCGTCATCACTCAGCTCCAGATCCGCCGCATCCACGTTTGCCTGTAGCTGAGAGAGCGATCCCGCTCCCGGAATCGCTACTACGTTGGGCCTGCGTATAAGCCAAGCAAGGGCAACCTGAGTAGGAGTCGCTCCGTGATCACGAGAGATGCGCCTGAGTGCCTCTACCACCGGCTCGGCTCTGGCCAGATTGCCAGGCTGGAATGCGGCAGTATACGCTCTCAGTCCATCGGGTACGTTGCCCGCCGAATAGCGACCCGACAGCAGACCCTGAGCGAGCGGGCTGTAAGCTATCACGACATGGCCGGTCTCCTGCGCCCACGGCAGGATATCTGCCTCGATCCGCCTGTCCAGAAGGTTGTAGCGTACCTGATTGCTGAGGACATTGCCTGCAAGAAACCGTTCAGCCTGCTGCCAGGCCGCCAGAGAAAAATTGGACACGCCTGCATGCTTCACGATGCCGTCCCGTTGCAACCCGGCCATTGCCCTCATGGTGAAATTGAGCGGAATCACTGGGTTGGGCCAGTGGATCTGGTAAAGATCTATCGTATCCACGCGCAACCTTGCTGCGCTACGCCTCGCCCTGTCCCTCACCACTGGGTCCACGGGCATGACGGGGAATACCTTCGTCGCGATAAACGCCTCTTCCCTGCGGGAGCCGAGCACCCTCCCCACAGCACGCTCCGACCGCCCCCATCCATAAACTTCTGCGGTATCTATAAGATTGACACCCAGGTCGAGGGCCTTATTGACTATCGCTGCAGACTCTTTTTCCTCGTAGCTCCGGCCATAGTTCCACTCCTTGGAACCAAACTGCCACGTACCGAGCCCGATGGCGGAAAGCCTCTCTCCATGGGCTTGCACATATTGCATAACCATATAGTATCGCCATCCAATCCCTAGTTTACTTTGGAGGGAGCCTTATCCCTCCGTCAAGCCTGATGACTTCACCGTTCAAATAGCTGCACGAAACGATGAATGCCACCACGTCGGCATACTCGGATGGCTTGCCCAGCCGCTTGGGGAAAAGCACCGACTGCCCGAGGGCCTCACGCTGCGGTTCTGGAAGAAGACCGAGAAGTGGTGTGTCGAACAGACCTGGAGCAATGGCACATACCCTGATGCCGGTAACGGCAAGATCCCTGGATGCCGGCACTGTCATGCCGACGATGGCACCTTTCGATGCAGAGTATGCCAGCTGGCCGATCTGGCCTTCAAAAGCCGCGACTGAAGCCGTATTGACGATAACTCCCCTGTTGCCATCCTCCAGCGGCTCTACCTGCGCTATCGCCGAACTCGCCCTCGTCATGACGTTGAAGGTGCCGATCAGATTGACATTCTGGATGAGCTGGAATGCCTGCAGATCATGAGGGGAATTGTCACGATTGATGACCCGGCCTACCCATCCGATACCGGCACAGTTGACAGCAATCCTGAGCCGACCACCTTCTGCGGCCTGATCTACCGCTCTCTGGCAATCCTCCGGATTGGATACATCTCCTGTAACATAATTCGTTCCTGCACCAAGCTCATCTGCAAGCTTCTTCGCAGGCTCCTCCTTTATGTCAAATATCGTACAACGTGCTCCCAGAGAGGTGAGCTTGCGTACGGTGGCTTCTCCGAGTCCCGAGGCACCACCGGTCACTATTGCTGAACATCCATTTATTTCCATGAAGACGATGCTAGACCATCCATGCGGCTACGCGCCAAATCGATTGCCCACCTGGCGCTTCAAAATGCTGAGCCGTCAGGCAGGCCCGCTTCCTCGCTGTGTCCTAGCGGCCTCGTTGGCCATGGCATCCACGAGTTCGTTCATCGCATCTCCTGAATGCCCGCGAGTCCAGGAAAAGTCGACTTCGATAGGACCGTCCAGCACCAGATGCAACAGAGGTTCCCATAGATCACGATTGGCAACGCCATCACCTTTGGCGTTCCTCCAGCCTTTCTTTATCCATCCTTCCCACCAGTGATGGCTGAAGCAGTTGACCAGATAGGATGAGTCGCTGATTATAGTCAGCCTGACCGGGTCAATGCCCGAGCCGCATGACCGGGAAGGAGCGGAAGTGGTAACTCCACCGGCTAAAGTAGTAAGACCGAGCCGGTCAGTTCGATCAGTTCGATCAGCCAGGTCATTGCACTCGTCAAAAGTACCGTTTATTTGGGTCGTTACAGCGTATCCGGTCGCTCCGGCGGCTGTGCCTGATTGGCGCACGGCACCACCAGCAATAATTCTGGAATCGCATCGCTGGCCTACGAGATGGTCAATGTGATCCACTATCCACTGCATCGCCTCCAGCGCAGCAGTGAGCTCCATCCTCTGATTCGTGGTGGAGCGCTCCGCCCCGCTGGCGGTTGGGCCGCCAACGAGTGCCCAAGCCCAGCCACCAGGCCCCGGATTCCCGAGACACGAACCGTCCGTGTAGGCAATCACGGCAAGCCCTTAGCGAGAATATCTAACCCGGCGACTGAATAAAATACATCCATCAGCCGACAATTTACCCCAACGCCAACCGGTAGGTAAAATACTGTCGATCCAACCGCGCCAACCGCTCCAGTATGCCGGTATGCGAGCCACGCTATCGTTAAACGGCGTGTGGCAGCACGGCGCACTGCCCCGGCAGGCGCCGATGCGATCAAAGGCACAGAGGAGCAGGAGCAGGAGCAGGAGCAGGAGCAGGAGCAGGAGCAGGAGCAGGGCTGCCAGGCAAGTGCCGGCACAGGCATCCTGCCAACGTTAACGCATCTACAAGTGAAAGAATATGACCATGCTGTTTGATGGGCTGTCGCACCAATTGCCTGACATCGATCCGGAAGAGACCATGGAGTGGATGGACTCCTTCGACGCTGTCGTCGATACCAAGGGCCGTGGCCGTGGGCGGTTCCTTCTTATGAAAATGCTCGAACGTGCCAGGACAAAGCAAGTGGATTTCCCCGCCACTATATCCACCCCCTACGTCAATACCATAGCGAAAGATCAGGAGCCATGGTTTCCTGGAGACGAACAAATGGAGAGACGGATAAGGGCTTATATACGCTGGAATGCCGCCGTCATGGTCATAAGGGCGAATACACGCAATCCCGGCATCGGCGGGCATCTATCCACTTACGCAAGTTCCGCAACACTGTATGAAGTAGGTTTCAACTATTTCTTCAGGGGAAAGTCGGATGGCGGGTTCGGAGACCAGGTCTTTTTCCAAGGGCACGCATCACCAGGGATATACGCTAGGGCGTTTGTAGAAGGCCGGCTGAGCGAAGAGCAGATGGACAGCTTCAGGACAGAGGTAGACAACGGAGGGCTACCAAGCTACCCTCATCCTCGCCTCGCTCCGGACTTCTGGGAGTTCCCCACAGTTTCGATGGGCCTAGGGCCGCTGTTCGCCATATACCAGGCACATATAAACCGCTACCTGCAGAGCCGCGAACTCGTCGATACCTCCAATGCCAGGGTATGGGCGTTTGCCGGTGATGGGGAGATGGACGAGCCTGAAGCAATAGCAGCGCTGGGAGTAGCGGGCCGGGAACACTTGGACAACCTCATCTTCGTGGTCAATTGCAACCTCCAGCGCCTCGATGGCCCGGTACGGGGAAACGGAAAGATCATCCAGGAACTCGAAGCGACCTTTCGTGGCGCCGGATGGAATGTAATCAAGGTCATCTGGGGTTCCAAGTGGGACGACCTGCTTGCCAGAGATGTAGACGGCGTCCTGCTCGACAAGATGAACACCACCCCCGATGGTGATTTCCAAAAATACGCCACCGAATCGGGTGCATACATTCGCGAGCACTTCTTCGGACCGGACCCAAGACTGCGCAAGATGGTGGAACATCTTACCGACGAAGAGCTCCAGAACCTTCCTAGAGGAGGCCATGACTACCGCAAACTCTATGCCGCCTACAAGCTGGCAACTGAAGAACGGGAGGCGCCTACTGCCATCCTGGCAAAGACGATCAAGGGTTGGATGCTGGGACCAGAGGTGGAGGCACGCAACGCCACCCATCAGATCAAGAAGATGGGCAGCGCTCAGCTAGTGGCGCTACGAGATCGCCTCAATCTCATAGAGGAAATACCTGACAGCGCCTTGGATGGCGATATCCCCCCTTACTACCGACCGGAAAAAGGCTCTACCGCTTACGACTATATCATGGCTAGACGTAAGCTGACGGCAGGCCCGGTGCCTCAACGAGTGGTCAGGAAGCGCACTACCGGTAAACCGGACGCCAAGGTTTTCGATGACCTGCTGGAAGGATCCAACGGGCAAGCCGTCTCCACCACCATGGTATTCGCTAGGTTGTTACGCAACATGGCCAGGGATGCCGAAATCGGCAAACTGGTGGTACCTATCGTACCTGACGAAGCACGCACTTTCGGCCTCGAACCACTTATTTCCGAACACAAGATCTACGCTCCCGAGGGGCAGCTGTACACACCCGTCGACGCAGGTCTGCTGCTGACCTACGCAGAGGCAAAAAACGGCCAGATACTCGAAGAGGGCATAACCGAAGCGGGAGCCATGGCTGCTTTTGGTAGCCTAGCGACCGCCTATGCCACCTGGGGTCGGCCCATGATACCTATACTGCTCTTTTACTCGATGTTTGGTTTCCAGCGCGCAGGAGATATCACGTGGCTGCTCGGCGATATCCGGGCAAGGGGGATACTCGCTGGCTGCACAGCAGGACGTACCACACTTGAAGGCGAGGGACTCCAGCATGACGATGGGCATTCCCCCCTGCTGGCATCGGTAAATCCCGCCTGCCGCATATATGACCCTGCTTTCTCGTACGAGATAGCGGCAATCATGCAATATGCAGTGAAAGAGATCCTCGACCCCGACAGTGAGGATGCCTTTTTCTATCTCACCTTATACAACGAGAATTATCCCATGCAGGCACTACCGCCTGGGATTGACAGGGATCGCATCCTGGAAGGCACGGTCAAGGGTATGTACCTCTATGCAGAACGCCCAGACGGCGTTAGCCGTGCTACGGACAGGAAAGACAGCCAGGACAGCAGGGACAGCAGGGACAGCAGGGACAGCAGGGACAGCGCAACCAGTGGCAACGGCCCAGCCGGCAAGGTGCCCTCATCGCACGAATCAAACGGACTTTCCGCAACGTTGCTTTTCTCAGGTCCGCTCTTCGGGGAGGTAATGAAAGCCCGAGAATTGCTCGCTTCGGACTGGGGGATAGGTGCCGACGTATACTCTGCAACCTCGTACACCACATTGCGCCGGGAAGCTCTATCCACGATGCGCCACAACATGCTGCATCCGACTATTGCTCCCAGGTTGCCATATGTCACCCAGATGCTCTCCGGCGGTACGGGACCGATTGTAGCCGTAAGTGATTACATCCGGTCGGTTCCAGACCAGATAGCCCGATTCGTTCCTGCCGGACGGATGTTTATGTCACTCGGCACAGACGGGTTCGGCAGATCGGACACGCGTAGTGCACTGAGACGTTTCTTCGAGACAGATGCGGCACACATAGTCGTTGCCACGCTGTACGCGCTCGCTCTCGCCGGGGAGATAGGACCCGAAACGGTTGCTGCTGCGATAAGGCGATACAGTATCGACCCTGAGCTACCCGACCCCTGGGCACTGAAGTAGGCCTGGAACACAAGTGGGGCGGTCGCGATTTATATTACCTCCTATCGCGTCGTAATGGGTGGCTGAAGTAAATCTGGAACAGAGGTGGGGCGGTCGCGGTCAACGGCACCCGACCCCCATTTCCACCCAGCTCACTCCACCGGAAGCAGCCTACATATTATCGGACTGCGATGCTAATGCTCTGGTGGTTTCTCGGGAACTAATCACTGTGGCCACCGATGCTTTGGATATCCTGAAGCATGAAGACGCTGCACTCCCTGCCAGGATACTCAAGCTGTCCACCGGTACCGGGGTTTCCGGTGGATACCCATGTCACACGTCTTGCGATCCCTGCCAGGATACTCAAGCTATCCACCGGTACCGGTTCGCATGCCAGCTGGTTATCAATACACACTACATGTAGACAATATCGCCACTATTAGTATTTTTTAAGCAAAAAGGTACTATAATTAGAGGTAGAGGCGTAGGCAGGAGAAAGCCAGACAGTGCCTACCAGGTACTATCTGCAACCATCCACAAGACAGTTGCGTAACCGGAGAGTGAGGATGATAGCTGCAACTACCAGCACAGACAGGTCAAACGGATCGGACAGGGCAACGCAGTTGCGTAAAACACACCTGACCGGACCTACCGATGACCCGTTCATCAATGCCGTTATACGACGATCCCTAGATCCAGATCCAAAGCTCAGACGACTGGCTGCATCCAGCCGGCATGCCACCCCATTTATACTGGCGTTCCTTGCCCTTGACGACGATGGCATTACCCGTATGAAAGTGGCCGGCAACGCTATCACGCCGAGCGTAGTGCTGGAACACCTCTCTCTGGATTCGCTGGACAGCGTGAGGGCCGAAGTGGCCGGCAACCCAAATGTCACCCCTGCCTTACTGGAAGAGCTTTCTGATGATCAATCATTCCTGGTAAGGGCACGCGTGGCAAGCAACAGGGCTTCAGACGTGAGCGTGCTTGCCTACCTGGCAGACGATGCCAACTGGAGCGTACGGGAAGCGGTTGCCTCCAACCCCATGACCCTGCAAGAAACACTTGATCAGCTGGCTACGGACGACTCGTCACATGTGCGCCGCGCAGTAGGAAACAACCCTGCCACATCGCTCAAGTGGCTCATGGCGCTCGCTGACGATCCGGACCGGTCCGTGCGTACAGCCGTATATGGCAACCCGTCCAGTAACGATCAAGTGAGGAACAAGGTGGAAGGATACCTTTCAGTACGGGTAGGTATCCATCCTGCTGCAAGTCTGGCAACAGATGCACGTAGGCTCATGAATATGGCAAGCAACCGCAACTGGGTAATCCGCCAGGGCGTCGCCATGAATCCGGTAGCTCCTAGGCACGCGTTGACACAACTGGCCAAGGACCCCGACTGGAGAGTAAGACGAGGCGTGGCGGCAAACCATGCCACACCCAGAGACACCCTGATCCTGCTTGCAGACGACAACCATCCTGAGGTATGCCAGGCGGTAGCCGACAACTCGGCCGTCCCTCCCGCCGCTCTCACGATTGCCTTGGCCAACTTGGCCAAGGTGCACCGGCGTTACGTTGTATAGAGCGCCATCTAGCGGGTCCGCTGATGCCAGAACCTACAGCACCGAAGGCATGACGGCGTTTACGCTGTGGGTTGCCGCGCTGCCGACTGCTGTGCTACCACACGATGCACACCTGCACACCTGCACACCTGCACACCTGCACACCTGCACACCTGCACACCTGCACACCTGCACACCTGCACACCTGCACACCTGCACACCTGCACACCGCACCAGGTACCCGGGCCCAGACACGGGCTACACAGACTATATTGCCTCCATGCCCAGGCACTGGTATGCACCTGTGTGGCAGAACATCATGCTATGATTGAGTGTAGAGGATACGGAGGAGACCATAGAGTTGGCCATCGGTAAATGGGTACAGGCAGGCAGGAACCATGGTTCTGGAAAGAACATACAGCAACAAGGTAGGGGATCGGATAGCACGGGTACCGGCCCGGGTACTGGTGAAGGCGACCACTCCGAGAAGGTCGGCAGTCCAAGCAATATACCGACGCTTAACAGCCTGATCAGGCGGGCCCTCGACCCTGACTATAAGAAAAGGAAACTTGCAGCGGCGGATCGTAACGCCCACCCATTCATACTGGCATGCCTGGCCATGGACGAGGAAGAAAAGGTGCGCGCAGAGGTTGCCGCGAACCCGTCCGCCACGCTTGAAATACTTACCCACCTGCTCCATGACCCCGATGAAAACGTCAGGGTGAAGGTGGCGACAAGCCGGACCGTCACCGCCCAGATGCTCGACGCGCTGGCAGGTGACAGCGCTTTTGCCGTCCGCGTCGAAGTGGCCAAGAGCAGAACCGCCGAGCCTGCAGTGCTCACTTACCTGGTCAACGATCCGAGCCATGATGTCAGGAGCGCAGTTGCCTCGAATGCCGGCGCCACCCCTGATATCCTTGCTATTCTATCGGAAGACGATTCACCAGCGGTACGTATGGCAGCAGCCAGGAACGCACGCACTCCCGAACACGCCCTCGAGACTCTGGCAAGAGATGAAGACAGGTCAGTGAGAATGGCTGCATACGGCAACCCCTCCGCCACAGAAGAGGTTCGCAAGCTGGCCGAGGAAATTTCGATCACCACCACCAAAGTACATCCGGCCCTAGACGCTGGCAGTGACCCGGATTCACTTGGCGCGATGGCGGTCAGCGACAATTGGGTCATACGTCAAGGCGTTGCAATGAACAAGGCAACACCGAAAGACCTGCTGGCAAGCCTGGCGATGGATCGTAACTGGCAGGTGCGCAGGGGAGTGGCACTGAATACGGCCACACCCGAAAAGATCCTCCATGATCTTGCCTCTGATCCCGAAAGAGATGTCCGTCAAGCAGTGGCTGACAACCCGAGTGCCACTAAAGACGTCATAGATATAGCCCTGCGCAGTCTGGAAGTCCACAAGCATCGCCAGCCGATATGAGTGAGCAATCACCTTCCCTCGATCAAGCCAGGATTTACCTGTGCGTACCGGCAATGCCTGACATAGAGCACTTCTTGGAAAGCGCCATCAGGGGAGGCGTGGATGCCGTCCAACTTCGCGAGAAACACCTTGAAGCCCTGGGAATACTCGGGTATGCCAGGAAAGCTTTACGTGTCTGTCGCGCCATGGGGATACCCTTCATTGTAAACGATAGGCCTGACCTGGCCTTGGAGGTAGAAGCTGACGGAGTCCATGTAGGTCAAGATGATGCTCCCCCATCGCTTGCCCGCAAGATACTCGGTTCCCTGGCAGTAGTAGGCCGTTCCACCCACGCTAAGGCGGAACTGGATTCAAGTATCACCGAACCGGTGGATTATGTCTCTGCGGGGCCTGTCGTTTCCACTCCCACCAAGCCGGGCCGTGAGGGCACCGGCATGGAATACGTGAAGTACGCTGTGACCAATTCGCCCAAACCAGTCTTCGTCACAGGAGGTGTCACCCCAGAGACTGTTCCCCAGCTCGCCGCCGTAGGTGTGACGCATTACGTAGTGGTCAGGTATCTAACCGAGTCCAATGATCCATACCGCGCAGCTCGGGCGCTAAAAGAAGCTGCAGCTAGAGCATTTGACCGCTGCAAGGTTTCCGGCACGGCTAACGCTTTGCGCGGGCGGCATTGCCAATGACAGATGCACGGCCAAGAAGGTACCTCTCACCGTACCTCATCCTCACCTCGGGCGCGGTATGGTGGAACGGCCGTGCCTGAACGGTCGCGAAGGAACCTCCTGAGGGACGATGTGTACAGGAGACCGCTCGAAACCGCACTCGACAGGCTGGGCGTGTCAGACGGCTGGAAGTGCGTGGATGCCGGCGCCGGCGGTGGCGATGTTTCAGTTGCACTGGCGGAAATTGTCGGAGCCACAGGACGTATATACTCTGTCGACATTGATCCCGTAGCAAGGGACGAGGTGGCCTCGAGAGCAGCCGCATACAGCCAGGTAATTGCAATCACCCAGGCAGCAGAAGACCTATTGCTACCGGAACCAGTGGACCTGGCATTCTGCCGCTTTCTCCTAATGCATGTCCATGACCCTCTGGTGGTCGTGTGCAGGATGGCGACTGCCGTCAGGCCAGGAGGGTTTGTAGTCGCCCAGGAGCCGGTGACATCGGCCGGCAGGATAGGTGGACTGCCCTTCTCCATGGAAGGAGCGTTGCATCCCGACGCCGGTGATGTCCTGCCTTCCCTAATACGCCAAGCAGGTCTTGAACTGGTCGACTGCTGGGCGGAATCTCCCGCATGGGCCGGTGAGGGACCAGTTGCCCGCTATCTCGAGCGCTTGACTGGGGTAGATCCCTGCGACAATCCAGTCATACTCCCCCCCCTAGTGACGGCGGTAGGCCGTGTACCGGAGAATCGTCCGGTAGACAGCCAGAACAGGATACCGGTAGCTGACCGTCCGACCGATTGGTGAGCAACCTCTTTGCTAGAACCCTGACTCCGGTGAACCTGGATACCGGTAGCTGACCGTCCGACCGATTGGCGAGAGTGCCTCAACTACGAGAGCAAGTACGAGATGGAGGAGAGAACAGCAGGATTGATAGAATGACTCGAACGCAAGTCACAAGTCACAAGTCACAAAAGGAGGATATGCTTTGAGCACGGACGAGCCTACGGAGGACCTGATGGACCACCCTGCAGACATACTGGACACATTCCGACCGGAAGAGGATCTTGACAGGGCCGGCGGGGTACTGGATACGGCTGAAAAGGTAATCGAATCAGCAATCGCACGCATCGCGTCCAGGGGAGGCATAGATGCGAACCAGGCGGTTGCCTACGACCTCGCCCACATGGCCTCAGCCATAAAAATAGCTGAAAGTGCAGTATCATATGGACACCTTGGCAGGGAGGAGGCGGGGATTGCCTGCGCATTCGCTGCTGACACTCTTGGAGACCTGCTCTCACGGGTGGTTGGGAGGGAGGAGGAATGGGGCATCTCCACCAGCTTCCTCTTCGATGCCCACCCATTCACCACCAAATATCGTAATCCATCCTACCTGGCGGGCATCGCGGGAATTACGGGCGAATACCATCTGGACCAGGAGTTCGACCTTGTGCGAGAGACCTTTCACAGATTTGCGGAAGATCGTATCAGGCCCCATGCCGAACACGTCCACCGGCACAACGATGACATTCCCGAGGACATCATCAATGGGCTTGCAGAACTGGGTGGGTTTGGCCTGTCCATACCGGAGGAATACGGTGGTTACGCCACCAGCGGGAACAGTGATTACAAGGGAATGGTGATAGCAACGGAAGAGCTTTCATGGGGCGCTCTGGCCATAGGCGGATCACTCATCACCAGGCCCGAAATACTGGCCAGAGCATTGATGGCGGGAGGCACCGAAGAGCAAAAGCAACGCTGGCTACCGAGGATGGCCACAGGTGCCCTCATGACTGCAGTGGCAGTCACTGAGCCTGACTATGGATCGGACGTTGCCGGCATCACCACCACCGCCCAGCCGCTGTCTGGCGGATGGCTGGTGTCGGGCGTAAAGACCTGGTGTACCTTCGCCGCCAGGGCAGACCTACTGATGCTGCTCGCCCGCACCGACCCGGACAAGTCGAAAGGACACAAAGGGTTATCCCTATTCGTGATCGAAAAAGAAAGGGCAGATGGAAAAGGCTTCGTGCTCACGCAGGATGCACATTCACGCTCCACCAAAGATGCTACATTGCCAGAGGGCCATCAGGGAAGGTTGGAAGGCCGCCCGATAGACACGATCGGATATAGAGGTTTGCACTCTTACGAGCTTTCTTTCGACAAGTGGTTCGTACCTGACGTTTGCCTGGTTGGCGGAGAACAAGGGCTGGGTAAAGGCTTCTACCTGCAGATGCAGGGCTTCGAAAATGGTAGGCTCCAGACAGCGGCCCGGGCCGTAGGTGTCATGCAGGCCGCGTACGAGGCGGCCTGTTCTTACGCCAGTAGCCGGGTGGTGTTTGGCACTCCGATAGATCAGTACCAGCTCACCCGCGTAAAGCTTGCCCGTATGGCTGTACTGATCCAGTCGATCCGGCAATTCACTTACAAAGTTGCCGACCTGATGGCACGAGGACAGGGGTCGCTCGAAGCATCGATGGTAAAGGCGTACGCCTGCAAGGCGGCCGAATGGGTTGCACGTGAGGCCATGCAGATTCACGGGGGCATGGGGTATGCCGAAGAGTTCCCTGCCAGTAGATACTTCGTGGATTCAAGAGTATTATCGATATTCGAGGGAGCAGACGAAACGCTTTCACTGAAGGTGATCGCCCGGAGGCTGCTCAACCAGGTCGGCTGAAACGGCCTGCAAATTGGCACGACATCTCAATCCTCAGCTAGATCCTCGGTAGTAACCTGATGCCCCGTCAAAGTATGGCGTCGATAGATATCGACATCTCAACCCTCAGCTGGATCCTCGGTAGTAACGGGTTGACCCCCGGTACGAGCATCCGTTGAACCGTTCCTCACTCCGTTGTCCCCGTCCAGGTCGCTGCTTTCCATAACCTGACTGCTAAAGCTGTCTCCGTTGTCCCCGTCCAGGCTTGGACTGACACTGTCCACCGTTGCACCACTGGCACCAGCCATGATAAATGCCCTTTCAGCCAACGGCAATGGGTGACTCTCTCGATGAGCAAGAAGCCAAACCGACCAGCCAAGTCCAACCGCAAACAGACCCAGCCCTGCCAGCTGCACCAGAACCGCTCCCAAGTGTCCCGGATATGCAAGCCATAGGTGCTCCTCGAAAAATCTGCCCAACCCCCACATACCAACCGTAGAAGAAGCCACAAACCCGGCAGGGCGATTGGCCATCCTCTTCTCTATCATAATTACGGTAAAAAATATCCCGAACGAGATCATCGCCTGGAAAATTGGAACCGGCAGTCGCTTGCCGACTTGATCAGCGTAGTACATGCCGAACCACTGATGAGTAGGGTGACCACCGCCTGCAACCATGAGCTGTGGTCCGAGGAGCCTTCCTACTCCCCATGCCGCTATGAGCACCGGGGCAACCAAGTCTGCAAGGTTAGCCAGGGACAGATCAGGGCAGCGCTTGCGAGCAATGATAAATCCCGTAGGTATACCTGCAATCAAGCCCCCAAACGAGGAGAGACCCCCATGCCAGACCTGAACAATCTGCGCTGGATCAGCAGTGTAGAAAGACAGATTGGCAAGAACATGCATTACGCGAGCACCAATTATTGCTGCCACGATCACCCAGACAAACATCCCGGTAACCCATGCCCACGGATACCCTCTCTGCTTGAGTCTACGCTCGAAATATCTGTACGCGAACCAGAACGTGATCGCCAGTCCTATGCCGTAGGTATGGACAACCAATGGACCTATATGAAACTGAACCGGTATTGGCTTCATCCACAGCCTCCCGCCATGCATGTCCGCTCGTTGTATATCACTGCTTGCACTATAGCACCGGGCTACGGATACCAGTAGGCAGATCTCCGGTCGAGTTGCCAGGCGATCGGCAACGACGCTATTATCGATGACCATGTCCGAAAGAAGTAGAGATTTACCGCGTCGTTCCTGCCTGTCGGTTCCGGGATCCAACGAAAGGTTCCTCCAGAAGGGCCCTACTGTACCTGCTGATATGACCTTTTTAGATCTCGAGGATTCGGTAGCACCACTGGAGAAGGAAGCGGCCCGAGCAAAAGTGGCTGATGCCATCAAGAGTCTCCCATGGGACGACAGGGTGCTGTGCGTACGCGTCAATGCATGGGACACCCGTTGGACTTACGGCGATGTCATAGAGGTGGTATCCAACGCCGGCCAGAGATTGGACGAGATCATGTTGCCCAAAGTGCAGAGTGCAGCAGAAGTGGTGGCGCTGGATCTCCTTCTCACCCAGATAGAAGCCAACTGCGGATTACCGTACGGACACATAGGAATAGAAGCGCAGATCGAGACCACAAGAGGCCTCATCAATGTCGAAGAGATATGCGCTGCATCTCCAAGGCTGGAAACCATCATCTTCGGTCCCGCCGACTTCGCAGCTTCGATGGAGATGCCAGTTCTTACGGGAGGAGTCGCCATAGAAGAGTACCCTGGCGACCACTTCCACTATGTCTTCTCCAAGATACTCATGGCAGGTCGCGCCAATGGCCTTCAGGTCATCGACGGACCTTACTTGAAAATAAGGGACTTGGACGGCCTAAGGGAGTTCTCACAACGCACCAGAGTCCTTGGATATGACGGTAAATGGGCGCTGAACCCGGATCAGGTAACCGTACTCAATGAGGTGTACTCGCCCACCCAGGAACAGTTCGATCGCGCTCACGATATTCTCGACGCATACCGCCAAGCCACAGAGAGCGAGCGCAAGGGCGCAGTGATGTTCGGCGAGGAGATGATCGACGAGGCAAGCAGGAAGATGGCACTGAAGTTTGTCAAGCGCGGGGAACGAGCCGGCTTCAAGCGGAGTGTTGCTGGCTGAGTGCCAACTGAACCGCCCTGGCTTCAGGAGCTTGGGAGCGGTGGCCTGCCGGGTCCAGGGGGGCCTGCAAATGCCTGTGCTATTTGCATCCATTCCAAGGCTTTCTCGCCATCTATCCGCAGGGAAACATCTGCAAGGTTTCTACGTTCTGTAACTATCAGGCAGAAGTCGAGAGCTGAACCGCGAATGGAACCACCGGACTGCGCCGGGAGGGTGGAACCTTCCCCTCCATCTCGAACCTTGCCACCACCCGCAGCAACCCACCTCCAAACGCCGCCGCCCCCACTATCATTGCCACTGGATGGAAGCGCAGGCGCAGTCAACTCGACCAATATCTCTTCAGTCGGGGTTTCAATACCTCTGACGGCATAGGAAAATTCACGGGTTCGCACTCCAAGGTCTGCAATATGCCTGAGACGCACCGTAGGCTCCCTAGACACCCCTAGGGCATCACACACATCCTGGCCGTGTGCCCAAGTCTCCATCAGCCGAGCGGTGACAAACGACCGCATGCCCATAGAAGGCCCATACCAGGCGATCCGAGACACCGGATCAGCATGCTCGAGACATTGCAACAGGGACATCCGGGCATCTCTCCACCATTGAAGCATAAGAGCACCATTCATGGCCCTGCCCTTAGCCAGATGTTCAGCAATAGGATCGAAACGTAGGGAACGCACCCCTTCCACTTGGGCCTTGAAGCCAGCAGGATCTTCTATGGCCATACGAGCGGCATCATCAAAATACGCAAGGTGACCGATGCTGTCCCGTACATCCCATCCCTCCGCCGGAGTCGGACGCAACCAGGCATTTTCGTCGATGCCTGATGCTATCCTGTCCAGATCAATATGTTCTGCCTGCAAATCTGACAGTAAAGTCGGCCACCACTCAGGAGCACTCATCCATACAAGATTAACCCGAAGATATCATAGCGTGCCATCCAGTGCGTGAGAATGATGGCGTACGGCCGCGGGACATCACAGAGTGGGGGTGGAGGGATTCGAACAATACACGGGCTGCGGCATAGTGGCCGCAGCGGACATTGGACATCACAGAGTGGGGGTGGAGGGATTCGAACCCTCACTGGAGGCGGTTTAAGCGCCTTGCCTCTGCCGGTTGGGCTACACCCCCGATGCAATGTGGGTACACGACAAGACCTTATATATACTACCGCGAATGGTAGACCGCAGCCGCTGATACCATCTGACGCTCCGTTCTGTGCAACCCAAGGAGCTATCGTCCGTGACGAGAAACACGGCTGTCGTGAGTGGACTGACTATTCCTTTGAAAAGGCAACCCGCCCCGCAAATGACAGTGCGCTCCCACCACCTATCTATGATATCCTGCAGACGGACGCAAGCCGACATCTTCCCATACCTGCAGTTCCTCTCCCCTGGGATCGTAGTCGACTCGTCGCTCCCGGCCCAGGATCATGGTTGGACGATCGGCGCCATAGGCAGGCCACTCCCCGACTTCCTCGCATGACGGATCCCCACTATGAGCAAACGCAACCCAGGCCCGTTGCATAGCCATGGACAGGTCATCCGCTTCCGGGCCCGAGCCTGCAAATGGCTGAACGACTGGCTCTTCGATCGACCCAAACACAAACGGGATCTCCAGCGCATGGCAGGACCCGAGCGAAGTCCCCATAAAAGAGGTCTCCCAGTCAAACAAGTACACATATGCTGGTAAACCATTAAGCATGTGCGCCGATGCAACCTCGATACTGGGCAGCCTGAAGACGTAATCCGTGCTTACCGCCGTCCATATATCAACAGGAGATACACCTTCGCCTCGTGTTGCGCGTATCTTCCCGTATCGCTCCACAACTCGACCAGCCGTATCTTCTTCCAGGATCTTAGATATGCGATGGACTACCTTCTCCTCTTCCAGTCCCCCTCCAAGGATCTCTCCAGCGGAAAACAGTGCCGTCTCATCACGATTGGTTCCTATGAGCAATGGTACCCTAGCCGTTTCTCCAGATGTTATCAAGTCCGCGAGAGACGTCCCGAAAAGGCCTCCATCGACCACCGGGAGGAATGCAAGAGGCATGGCTCCTTCGCCAGTCACCTCGAATCCAAGCTGCTGATCCGCCTTGATAATCTCGTCTGCCCGTATCCCTCCGAGCCTCTCCCGAAAGCCGCTAGGAGTGTCCACGCCAACTATCTCCCCAATTCTTGCCGCCCGATTGGCAGCCAGATCAAGACTGATACTGGACGGTGGGCCGCTCTCGATAATTGCCTTATGGAACAGCCCCCTTGCCTCTTCGCATACCAGCAATGCCGCAACGCTCATTCCCCCCGCCGACTCACCGAATATGGTCACGTTAGAAGGATCCCCGCCAAAGCCCGCAACGGCATCCCTCACAAAATGCAAAGCCGCGATCTGATCCATCAATCCCCAATTCCCGCAGTAGTACTTGCCCGCGTGACCGGCAGGCCAAGTGGCACGCAGTTCGGGGTGCGCCAGGAACCCGAATGAGCCAAGCCGGTAGTTGATCGTAACCACGACTACATCTCCACGCATGGCCAAGCGCCCGCCCCGGTACAGAACCTGCCCAGAACTCCCCGTCGAGAATCCTCCGCCATGTATCCACACCATTACGGGCCGCTTGGCGCCGTCGAGACTCGGAGTCCAGATGTTCAGGAATAGGCAATCCTCATTCCAGTCCACTGGATCGCCGGCTATGCTCATAGCTGGGATTGGAGCCGGCTGAGGAGCAATAGGGCCAAAGTTCACCGCATCCAGTACGCCTCCCCAGGGATCCAGGGTCATCGGCGGTAAAAATCTGGATTCACCAGACGGAGCAACAGCAAATGGTATGCCCTTGAACGCCAGCACCTCCCCCTCCTGGCGCCCCCTAACGGCTCCCCACGGAGTCCTTACGACCGGTTCTATGTCTTTATGCGATACATCCTTGTGGCCAGCCCCGTGATCCATGATTCCAAAGATAGCGCATGTGACCACTTCCAGCCAAGTACTGTTAGGCATAGCCAAGTACCACCCTCAGCCGCACATGGCGTGACCGCTCGTCGTTAGCAGTAACGTTGAAAGTAGAGTTATAGAATAGGGATACCATGCATGACCCTTACCGATATTGGCTATTTGTATAATCTTCAGATGTTGCCCTGCATACGATGTTGGGACTGCAAAGAGCAGCTATCGCATACATGACGGCAGCAACGCAGGACATGAGAAGGCAAGGTATGAAGACAAGGTGTGAGAAAACGCATGACGCACGCAGGAAAACGGTGAGCATTTGAACGAACCAGCCCCCTGCATCGAGCTTACGATTGTCATACCGGCCTACAACGAGTCGCAACGGCTCCCTGCAATGCTCACCCGCCTGCTCGAGGGGTTCGCTAGCGGTGCCTTCAGCCACCTGACAACTCAGGTACTCGTTGTGGACGATGGGTCAAACGACGATACAGCTAACGTAGCAAGATCTTATTTGCGGGACTTGCCGTGGGCAGATGTTGTAAGGATGCCGGCAAACCGTGGCAAGGGCGCCGCAGTGCGCGCCGGAGTCGTAAGGGCCAGAGGCGAGAAACTCGTGTTCATAGATGCCGACATGTCCATAGACCCGTACAGTATCCCCACTCTCGTGACCTCTCTCGACCATGCCGACATTGCAGTCGGTTCCCGTGCGCATCCGCAATCGTGCGATGACGGGCCGCTGGTGAGCCGTAACGTGGCGGGTAAGCTTTTCAATATTGCCGTACGCAGGGCCACCGGACTTGACATACTCGATACCCAGTGTGGATTCAAGGGTTTCAACACCCGAGTGGCAAAGCTGCTCTTCCACCTGTCTACAATAGATCGTTATTCCTTTGACGTAGAGATACTATGGATGGCCAGAGCACTGGGCATGACCATCGCCGAAGTGCCGATCACCTGGAAACACGTTCCTGGCAGCCATGTACATGCACTCTCCGATGGGTGTTCCATGCTTCTCGACATTCACCGGGCACTTTCACAACCACCATTGTCGCGTGGAGTACCGATAATCACCGTATGGCCCCCGAGGGAAGCCCACAGCAGGCTTTCAACGGCCAAACCGGCAGGATCTGGTGGAGGAGCTAGTGGAGGAGCTGTTGCCGGGAATGCCGCATGGGTGGAAACCGTCAAGCAAACCGTAAGGGCGAGTAACCTGGCCATTCCTTGGCAAGGAGGAGCGGAAATAATTATGCCGCTCAGTTCGGCACCCGAAAGGCATGCCATGATCACCTCGTTGGTCCACCGACTGCCTGGAATCGAATGCGAAGAATCATGGGCAACAGTTGGCAGCTTGGTGCAGTCGGGAATAATATGGCCAACCCGCAAACTACCAACACCGTCCCCGCAATTCATTACCGAAACGCCCACCTGAACTAAGAGGCTCAATCACCAGCACCGTATCTGCTGGTACCCGCAATTACCGCCAGCGCACACCACCACATGTCCGCTGGCAAGCGCAGCTGGATAGCGATAACATTCATTATGTGGCTATCGACAAGGCTCCAGGCAAGCCAAGCAAGACACCATTGAACAAACTGGAAGCACAGGCACTGTCCCCAGACCCAGAAGGCTCCAGGGAAGAAACGGGCCTCGTGCCTGTACAGTCACTTCAGGATACAACTGCACCGGGCGATGGTTCGGCTTCCGTCGATCAGGACCGGCTCGGAGACGTGGACGAATGGGGACGGTCGGAACATATGCGCGCGATAATGCGACAACTCATGGATCCTTTTTACAATCACTGGTTCCGGGTAGAATGGGAGGGCCTCGAAAAGATACCCAGAGAAGGTGGCGCATTGCTCGTGGCCAACCACGCCGGAGCAATCCCGCCGGATGCTCCCATTATCATACATGGCATAGAGAAGGAATTGGGGCGCCCTGTCTATGGCTTAGCGGATTATTGGTTCAGGACCATTCCCTTCGTGAACGTCATGTGGTCACGCATGGGCGGCGTAACGGCTCATCCTGACAATGCCCTGAGGATTATGCGTGACAACCGGCAACTTGCGCTCGTCTTCCCCGAGGGCACCAAGGCGACATCAAAGACTTTTTCTGACCGGTACCGGCTCAGGCGCTTTGGCAGGGGCGGCTTCGTGGAGATCGCCATGCGTGCGGGAGCGCCCATAATACCCCTAGCGGTAGTCGGCGCGGAGGAAGCTATGCCTATCCTGTTTCGCGTGCCGGGCATAGCATCGATGCTCAATCTCCCCTACTTTCCTATTACCGGCAATATGCTTGCATTTGGTCCGGTGCTGGGGCCTTTGGGTTGGTTCCTCTACTTCCCATCCAAGATCAAGATCAAAGTGCTGGATCCAATCCATTACGATGTCGAACCAGGCCAGGAGCGCTATTCCAGGAGCTTCGTCATGGAGGAAGCCGAACAGGTACGTACAATGATACAGGATGCTCTCTATGATATGTTGAGAGACCGCAAGAGTGCCTTCTTGGGATAGGTAGACGTAACGCCATGGGAAGAAGAGTACTAATTACAGGAGTTGACAAGTTCTGGGGAGGCAGGATGGCGCAGGCGCTGGAACAGGATCCTGACTTCGATGTCATCCTGGGAATGGGAACGAAAGAGCCACGAGTCGCGCTCGAAAGGGCAGAGTTTGTCCGCTCGGATCAAGCATACTCCATACTGTCACGGATAGTACGGGCAACTCATGTGGATACGATAATACACACCTTCGTAATCACCAACACCTCCGAAGCCAGCTATCGAACCCTTCACGAGACAAATGTGATCGGTACCATGAACCTGCTGGCTGCAGCAGGACAGCGTGGCAGCATGGTTCGGCAAGTGGTGGTAAAATCGTCCTCCACGGTATATGGAGCTACCGAAAACGACCCAGTATGGTTCAGGGAGGAGACTCCCCGCTCTAAGTCGGTTCGCTCGAGGCTGGAGCGGTCCCTGATTGACGTGGAACAGCTTGTAAAGGACTTCGCCGAGGATAACCCTGCCACCGTGGTAAGCATGGTCAGATGCGCCAACGTCTTGGGTAGCGAAATCGTCACCCCGCTGAGTTCCAACCTGGCACGTAAATTTGCTCCTGTAATCGATGGCTTCGATCCGCTGGTGCAATTTGTGCATGAATCTGATGTGGTCGAATGCCTGCTGCACCTCACCAGGAAGCGAATACCCGGCCTGTATAACCTGGCAGGTGACGGTAAGATCCCATGGAGCGAAGTGCTCGGAATATGTGGGACCAAAGCCATGCACCTGCCTGCCTACGGAACCATGAATATTGCATCTCTACTGGTGCACCTAGGGCTCATCCACTTCACCCCGGAGATGGAACCGTTGCTGCGCTATGGCCGGGGAATTGACACGACCAGGATCAAGCGCACGGGTTTCGAACCTCGCTACACGACAGCCGGAACGGTGCGAAACTTTATCAAGGCGATGAGACTGGCGCGGAATATGGGAAAGGAACCGCCATCTTATACCTTCGAGCAGGACATAGAACAGTTCTTCCGCCACTCTCCGGCCGTCGTGAGGAGCTGAGAATACCTTGATCATGGAGACGCCGTGGACCATATAGGGGTGGTGGATACCATGTTCGCCCGCGTCGACATGGCTGCAGAGGCAATGGATGAGTTGCGCTCATGCGATGGATATGGCAGCAAATTCGAGGTGGTCCATAGAACTGTACCCGGCTTCAAGGATCTGGGGGTCGAATGCAAGCGCCTGATCCACCTGCACGGGTGCAATATAGTCATTGCCATCGGCATGGCCGGGAGCGCCCCTGTGGATCAAATCTGCGCGCATGAAGCCAGCCAGGCCATCATGCTGGCACAACTGCTGACAAATACACATGTGCTCGAAGTTTTCGTATACGAAAACGAGGCTGATGATCCATCGAAGCTTGCGGAAATCTGCAGGCAACGTGCCCGCAAACATGCACGCAACGCCTACTGGCTTCTCTACGATCCAGATCAGCTCGCAAGGAGGGCAGGGCAGGGTATCCGCCAAGGGGCTGCCGATGCAGGTCCGTTGCCGGAGTAGGGCATTACCTGCTTAGGGCATTACCTGCTTAGGGCATTACCGGAGTAGGGCATTACCGGAGTAGGGCATTACCGGAGTAGGGCATTACCGGAGTAGGGCATTACCTAGCTGCTTAGAAGTCCTCCGGCGTAGGACATACTAATGTACGATATTCGTGTCATAGGATATTCACGTTATGGGATATTGACACATGCTATGCTATGCTATGCTCCAAGCGCTCTTTCCAGCCGGGCTCTTGACCACCTGACTGGAGGTACCGGTCAGATTAGTAGCCAAGCTCCATGCTCTTCCCTATTTCCCTGGATTGCTCCGGCCCCATATGCAGCCTTAACCTGGTCTGACGAACCATTCTCTCCAGATCATTGGTCTCAGCCAACCGCGCCAAGGAAGACCTGGCCGCGCTCGGCTCATCATTGGCATATGCATTATCATCTGCGTCGATACCATGTGCCGGACCGCTTCCTGCGTCTCTTGCAGAACCTGGCAGATAGCCACTATTGGAGCACCAATAAGGGTCGGTAGTATGAAGATCCATGTGCTTACGGCCTTCCTGCAACCATCGGTCGGCATAGGCTTGGATGCTCTCCCTCGTTCGCGTCCAGACGGCCAACTCGACGGGATGAGCAGGCCGTGGCCCTATCCTCTCCATCCAGCTATTCACGACACCTGCAGACGTGACATCTACGGATCGCGCAGGCGATCCTGCGACCCTGCCTGCTCCATCTTCAGGACTCTGTCCGGTACCTTGCATCTCGAGATGCCTACCGTAATCCACCATGGTTTGCTCCACTAGGATAGCCTTCCAGCGAGCAAAAGCGCTCTTTACCGAATGCAGCTCATGACGCTCTTCATGCACGCCCACTCGCATTTTCTTACCCGTGTTGTCCAGCACTGAATCCACCGTTTGCTCGATCTGCCCCAAAGACGCACCCTCTGTCAACGCACCGCTCCAAGCCCGCACAAGTTCCCTGCGGCATACTGGCACGCCTCTCTCCGCGAGGGAGTCCAAGGCACGCATCCCAGCCTCAACCATCCTATTCGCGCTCTCCCCTACATCCGGCGAGCGCTGCGGAGACCTGTCCAACACCCCTTCGAGTTGCCTAGGTCCAAGCCCTCTGTGGATGGCGCGTTCTCTCCATGTGGCAACCAAGTCGTCTGCCGATATGGACAGATCCTTCTCCGGTCGAGTGGCCATTCCTGCGACATATCGGGCACGAGACGACGCGCCTGCACTGAGTCCGAAAGAATTCAGGCGATCGTGAATCTGTGCCTGCCGCGTGGAGAATTCTTCTATCACATCTCGCGAAATGCCCTTGATGTCTGCCCTTCCTCTCACCGGCGTGTTCCACTCCACTCCAAGGCTGCTCGCCAGGTCATGACGCAACACTGCATGATAGAGTGCGTCTGCAGCACTCCTGTGCGCATAAAGCCCTCGCCCATCCAGCGCAGACCAATCCAGCGCAGACCAATCCAGCGCACCGGCCTGGATACCGCTCGGCCTGCCATGAGCGTCCGGCAAAATGATGCCGGCACCGGCGCCAGGCCCGTTGAGAGGTTCTCCGTCGCCGTAGCCGTCCAGGCCTATACCCGTGGTGTCGCCAACTTCGATATCCGTATCAGCACCCATGATCTTGACGGTGCCGCTGAATCCGATATTGGCCACCACCGAATGCGTATGCAGATGCGGATCGAGAGCGCGAGATGTCCTGTGTAGGAAACTTGCTCCCAGCGCGCCACCTGTGGGAAGGACCACCCTGCCCACACTGGTTTCCACCGACTCATTGGACGCAATGTGATCGGGAAAACCCCGAGCATGACCACGCTGGCGCCGTACGGCCAGACCGTGCTCCTCCAGGTAAGAAAACGCCTCTGAAACAGCATGGACGTGTCCCGACACGACCCGCTCAGCAACCTCTGTATCCCCCAGGGTAGCCAGCAGGCTGACCGATTTCGGTGCGCAAAAAGTAAGGTCAAATCCTACAACCTTGACCCTTCCCTGGTTCGCCGAGAGATTCCCGCCGAAAGGGTCACGGCCTGACAGCATCAGCCGCCATTCTTCGGGTGTCACGATACCGTCCAGTCCAAAGACTGCCATGCCGCGCCCTACCCATGACCCTAATGGCTCCACCTGCCTGTTCCCCAGCACGCCGGTAGGCAACAAGTAATAATCTGCTCTGCCGTAGCCCAGTTTCGATAGTCGTAGCACCCTTGGACCTCCAAGATGCACAGTAGCATATTAGTATGGTTCATGTATCCTCATGGCATTACATAGCTAACTGTACAACTGTAGCCATACAGCACCCGCCCCTTGAGGTAGGAGGAGCGTAACGACTGCTGATTATCCAGAGATATAGCGATCCAGTACCCTTTGGGCAGCTTGACGGCCCAACCCTATGAGTTCCGGTGGTTCGACCACTTCGACGTAACCCCCCAACTGCAAGAGCAATCTTTCCAGGAATACGTGGCTACCTGCATAAATCGTTACGACGAGGCTACCGTCCTCCCTCTCTTCGGCGGATTGGAGTGGGTATGATTCAATTACCGGCCTCGCTTCAGGTCGCACCAGCAGTGTCACCACCATGGAGTCAGGGGAAATAGCTAACGGCTCTACAAAAGTACCGGCAGCATCATCGAATGGCACTCCCGCTCGCAACCCATGGAGGTCCTGGCAGGCAGGTTCTCCGGTCGGCCAGGCAGCATGTATCCTAGACACCCTGAAACGCCTGGGGCCGTTGACCAGATGGCAGAATGCGTCCAGATACCATTGACCCTCGATAGACGACAGTGCCACTGGATCAATCGTGCGACTGGACATCTCGTCTCGCGAGAACGAATAGTACTCGATAGTGACCTTCTCCATCTTCTCGAGAGCTTCCTTGAGTACACCGGTCAGGGCAGGTGAACCCTCGACATGCGCTCGAAGGGCACTGGTCTTCTCCCCTGTCGCCTTCTCCAACTTCTGAAGGACACCGGCAAGCACATCATGGTCCTCCATGGTCGCCCACGACAGCATGGCCCTTGCCATGAGAATGAAGCCGAGTGCATCCTGGTATGTAAGGCGGCGCGGGCGCAGCAAGCCCAAGCCAGGGCTGGCCGATACCCGGTCGCCATCCACGATGATCTCCAGCAGCTGATCAGGTGTATAAGGAGGCCGGCCGCAGCATGCGGCCATTTCCAAGTCAGATACCAGCTCCTCTTCGTCCACCTCGAACTTCACGGCAAGCTCGGAGAGCGACATGGAACCCTTGCTCACAAGCGCCATCATGATCGCAGAGAGCCGCGTAAAACGGGGACCTGCCGCTGGGCGAGGACTCAATGCGAGATCGACCTCTTCCCCGCTGTGCGCCCGGACATGGAGCGGAGCCTTGCCACCAGTCCATCGGTTACCTCAGGTGGACCAAGGATCTTTGCGTGCACACCCATGGAGAGAACCCACGAATACAGCGCCTCAATATTGACTACGTCCAGAGAAAACACGGTACCGCCTTGAAGTCGCTCAACGACTTTTTCGGTACCCAGGTCGAGTTCGACTTCCGAAGCCATAGGATGGTCCACCAGCACTTCCACTTTGACAGGGTCACCTTCCGCCATCATCCACACAAAGTCGGCAGTACCATCCACCGGCACGTTGGCCTGATCATCCACCGGCACGTTGGCCTGATCATCATGCCCCTTATCCGGCTCCATTCCAACTGTGACCTCTCCCTTAATGCGATCCAACCGGAAGGTACGGCGAGAGTGCTTGTCTATGTCCCAGGCCACAAGATACCAGTGACCCTTCACAAAATTTAGCGTCCCCGGCATCACATGACGAATCTTCTCCTGATAGCTGAATACGGTAGGCCGCTTTGTCACGATACCCTTGTAAAGTGTGTTCAATACGGCTCCTGCAGGCAAGCTTATGAATAGGTGCGCAGATGATGGCGAGCTGTAACACAATGTGCTATTATCGGGCTGCGATCTGACAGCCGCCAGCACCATGTTCAGTACAACCTGCTCGTTTGGGGTAAGGCCCAAGTCCTCGATGAAGTAATCTTCCTGCCTGATGCGGTACCCGAGCTTTGATGCATCCTCGGTCAACGGCTCTGTGCTCACCGGTATGCCTTCAGCGCTCAACAGATTCCGGTCTCTCTCGAACGCTTGTCGCCTGGCTTCGATACCTGTAGGATATCCAGGCACCTGGTCAGCTATGTTCTGCAGGGTAAGCGGGTACTTGGTGTTACTCAGTAGCAGCGTCAGATCGATCAACCTCTCCACACGGTCTACCTTGCCGGAAGCGGTGGCCGCTACTGCCGGATTCATGACACGCTCCTCCATATTACACCTCCCCCAATAACTACCCTATACCTGCTGCAGCATCTCATTCAGGTTGGCAGGCGATCTATCCGCATACTTGCTGATAGCCCGCACGCCCGTACATGTCTCTGTAGCCCAACTTGCCCGCAACGCCTTCGGCGCCACATGGTGGAACCCAGACCACTGACCGCCCCACGGACCACCACATCAATTATACATCCTCATGGCGGCCTCCACCCCCTGGGAAAGGATGACCTCCAACGCGTCGGCAGCTATATGGACTCCATCATTAAACTCGCGTCTGTGCATGCCACGAGGCCTGGAAAGCACGTAACCGGCGCCGGCTTCCCTGCTCCTCGGCTTTCCTATGCCTATCCTCACCCTCGTAAAGTCACTCGTATGCAAGTGCGCCTGGATGGACAGTATGCCGTTGTGGCCAGCAGCACCGCCTCCCACACTGATCTTCACCCTGCCTGGCTCTATGTCCATCTCGTCATGCACCACGACGAGCGATGAGAAATCGTCCAACGCACACCTCCTCATAATAGAACGTACAGCGATCCCAGACGCGTTCATGTACACAAGGGGAACCGCCAGAAGCACCGACCGGTCCGCCTCTTGGCCAGATATATTTACGTGCGTGCCTGCAATCCTGCATTTCGCGGCACGATCTCTTTTCATCTCCACGCCCAGACGGGTGGCCAGTATCTCTACGGCCAAAGCACCGGCATTGTGCCTAGTGCCCTCGAACTCGACACCGGGATTATTCAGCCCCACCACTATTACGGTCGGACGAGTACCGGCATCGCCACTGGACTTCTTGAAACGCTTCAGCGCACTCTATCCATGCAGGCGTGCCGACACCAGCACGTTTGAAGATCGCAGGGAATGTCCATCAGATATCCGGAGACGATCCTTACGCGGCCACATACCTGCTCTACCTGTCAGAGCTGTCGCTGCCGGACGTACCACCCTCCGCCTCACCGCCGAGTTCCGTTCCACCCTCGCCTCCCTCTGCGGCGATATCGCGCACTCCTTTCGGTACCATGCCAGCAACAACCAGGGCATCAGGATCGTTCTCCACCTCGACGCCAGGCGGTACATTTATATCAGCCACCCTTAGGGCTCCGCCGACAGGCAGGGAGGTAATATCCAACTCCAAGGAGTGCGGGATCGAACCGGGTAAGGCTGCGACAGTGACGCTAAAGAGCTGCTGGTCCACAATGCCGCCCGCCATCTGCAAATGCGATGCATGCCCCGTCAAGGTCAGCGGTACCTCCACCGTCACCGGCTTGTCTGGATCGGTCACCTGGAAATCTATATGGATAGCGGTACCTTTAACCGGATGGCGCTGTATGTCCTTTGCCATCGCTGTATAGAATATCCCATCGACCTCTAGGCGCAGCAGCGCGTTCAAGCCGACCTCTCCCTGCAATGCGGTCCTGAGCGCTTTTGCATCCACGTGCAACGCGTACGGACCCACGTCACGCCCGTAGAGAACCCCTGGAATCTTGCCCTCCCTGCGAAGTCGACGGCTCGATCTGCTTCCTGTTGCCCTGCCTGTTTCTGCTATCAAGGTTGTTTCAGCCATAGTGTCAGCTATATTAGCTCAAAATCGATCACGCTCGATACGCCCCCGCTCGCCACCGAAACACCTAGTGGTCCGTCCCGTAAATGGCAGTTCCAAGCAACCTCCGGAAGTGAAACGACGCCCCGACCGTTACAGTGCGAGGTTGTCACCACCAAAGATCTCAGAAACAGACGTATCCTGGAATACCGCCTCGATAGCATCTGCAATTAGCTTGGCCACAGACACTACACGCACCTTGGATATCATTTTTTCGTCAGAGATCGGAAGGGTATTGGTCACCACCACCTTCGATATGACGGATTTCTCCAGGCGTTGCATAGCCGGATCCGAGAGCACAGGATGGGTAGCCATCGCCCATACTTCTCTGGCACCTCTGTCCACCAGCAACTCCGCAGCGGCGCAGATCGTGCCGGCAGTGTCAATCATGTCATCGACAATCACACATCTGCGACCCTCCACCTCCCCCACCACCTGTAGCGCCTCGACTTCGTTGACGGAACCCCTTGGCCGTCGCTTGTGCACGACCGCCAGATCAGCACCAAGATGCTGCCCGTAGCGTTCCGCGACTTTCACCCTCCCCGCATCCGGCGCAACGACAACAAGCCCGTCACCGTCCAGCCGGCGCAACTCCGCCTCTAGAACAGGCAGGGCGGTCAGGTGATCAAACGGGATATCGAAGAACCCCTGGATCTGGCCAGAGTGAAGATCTACGCTGACAACACGATCTGCGCCTGCACGCTGCAACATATCAGCAACCAGTTTGGCAGTGATTGGTTCGCGTCCGGCCGACTTACGATCCTGCCTGGAGTATCCGTAATAAGGGCAGATGGCAGTGATGTGCTTGGCAGATGCCCGCTTGGCTGCATCTATCATGATCAGCTGCTCCATCAGCGAGTCGTTCACGTTCCTGCTGTGCGTCTGGATGATGAACACATCCGTACCGCGCATGGAAGAGGCGTACCGGCAATGCATTTCACCATTGGCAAACTCCCTGAGATGCGCCTCGAGGAGTTCCACACCCATATTTCGCGCCACCTCTGCAGCCAGTACAGGGTGGGAACGACCGCTCACCAATGCAAGCCGACGACGAGATACTAATTCCACACCGAAGAGGTTAGCAGATAACGTGCCAGCGCAACATGTGATCTGAACTACTAACTATCAGTAAGGTTTCGGCAAGCCCAGTGAGTGCTGTGCCACAAAATTGAGGATCATCTCACGGCTGACCGGAGCGATTCTGAGTAGGCGCGCCATACCCCAGAAATCGGCAAGGCCGTACTCCGAAGACATGCCGTTACCGCCATGCGTCTGTATGGCCTGATCAAGACAGGTCAATGCTGCCTCAGCACCGGCGTATTTCGACATATTTGCAGCCTCCCCGGCATCGATACCGTTGTCGTAGGACCAAGCCGCCTTCTGATACATGAGTTTGGCCATTTCGAGATCGACTTTTGCCTTGGCTAGAGGGTGCGCCAAGCCCTGATGCCTTCCAATGGGCGTACCCCATACCGATCTGTCCCTCGCATAAGACGTAGCCTTTGAGAGAGCGTAACGACCTATACCTACTGCTATGGCCGCAGACATGATCCGCTCAGGATTGAGCCCCATGAAGACTTGACGCAACCCCTCACCCTCCTCACCTAGAAGCCTCTCCTTCCCGACTTCAACGTTGTCGAAGAAAAGCGTGAACTGTTTCTCGGGAGCGGTCATCTCCACAGGTATGAGAGTCTTGCTGAGCCCAGGCGAATCCAGGTCCACGACAAACAATGACAACTTGCTGTAGCCTGTGGCTTCGTCTTTCGACGTTCTGGTCACAACCAGCACTGCTTCAGCCTCATCGCACCCTGATATATAGTACTTCGTACCATTGAGTCGGTAGATATCACCATCCCTGGTTGCGGTGGTAGAAATATTATGTGAGTTGGAACCGGCATCCGGCTCGGTAATGGCGAATGCCATTTTCAGCGATCCATCTGCAAAGCGGGGAAGCCACTGCTGCTGCTGACTTTCAGTCCCAAACCGATCTATTAGCGTTGCGCATATCGCGGGTGACACCACCAGGAAAAGTATTGGACAACCCGCAGCCGCCAGCTCTTCGCATACAGTAGACAGCTCTGTCATGCCCATACCTCCACCTCCCCATCGTTGCGGGACACTCACCCCGAGGTAGCCTGACCCGGCAAGCTCGTCCCAGAGCTCCTGCTGCTTCTTACCCGAACGTGACTGCCCTACATAGTACTCATGCCCGTACTTGGTGGCGACCTGCGCGACCGCCTCCCGTAGCATCCGCTGCTCGTCACTCTCCTGAAAATCCATCTTCCATCCTTTCCGATTCGTGGGTCTTCGTATCTTGTGTTCCCCTACGCACGGTGCCCGCAATAGCCTGCCATGCCGCTGTCAGCCCGCTGGTAGCCCGCATCCATGCATACTAACACCGTCCCGACCAAATGCCCGTAAGCCACATCGTCGTGGCCGTTCGAGAAGCGCTCGGTGACCATCCGGGCGGGCCACCTAGGCACTGATAGCCATAATCTCATGATGTTACCTAGAGCACCTCGATGTCGGCTACTGTAATTGTGTTGTATTATCGGTGGATTGAACGGTTGATCGGGCCGCTAGCTCATCTGGTAGAGCAGGGGACTTTTAATCCCAAGGTGCCGGGTTCGAGCCCCGGGCGGCCCACTGATCAATACAGCCCCACGAAATATGCAGCGGCATTCCCGTCGCCATTGCCCGTTGCCGTGACTTCCAGCCTGTCTCCAGCAACTGGCGGTAGAGGATCTATATGAAACGGCCAAGGCCCGCTGTACTGGCCCTTGCGAAGGGCCTTGGGTTGCAATTCAGACAGGTGAAATGGAAGCTCGAGAAGCGTAGCGTGCCGATGGGGCGTGAAGGTACGTCTTGCCAACAACACGTTCCTTGTAACGTCCCTCACCGTTATAGTCAGTGGCATGGTGGATCTTGCCATTACAACTGCTACATACCTTCCCGGTGTCTCCCTCCAGCAAGCGTGGTTGACAAGGTAACCGGCCCTGTGGTCAAGCTGCACCCTCCAAGTAGACGATGGACCTGCCAGAACAGGTGTGCCAGACCCGCCAGGAAGCGTCCAGGCAGGGATGGCAGGGGTATTAGAGGGAAAGCTGACTTTGCTGGTTGCCCTGGACGGCTGCCAACGAAATACCCAGATGCCGCTGCCGTGCAACATGAGTTGCGCGTGTAGCCCGTCGGCCAGATACCCGATGCTTGCTCTGGCGTTGGCGGTCGATTGCAGCTCGATACCTTGCGAGGCGGCTATGACGAAGTATACCGGTGCCGTCTTCACCGGAAAAGTCCCGCCATTATACAACATGCTGTAGATCCATCGCCTCGCGCTGAATCGCCCTACGACTCCAAGTGATGATATAACCTCTGCGTTGCCTGGTATCTGCGAGCGGGCACGGTTGAGCACCTGGGCAGCGGAGGGCGATACTTGAAGAAAACTTTGAGGGGCTGTGGGCAGCCATGTTGCAGCCCATCCTATCGAGTTGGCCAACAGCAACAATGAAACCGGTAGAACACAGCGCCTTATTCCTGCCCATCGTGAGTGTGCCATTCTCAGGACTATCAGTATCGTGCCGAATGCGGTGAAGATGTATACTGCCGGATTCTGAAAACCGGGTACTACGAATGTGGAGTATGACTGCAAGCCGCTTTCCAGCAGGACCAGCAGCCCCGCCAATGCCCATGGGCCGGCAATCCCTATGTATCCTGTGGGGCCTATGTTGGCTAGTAGGTCGACGCGATGCGACCACAACATGGACAGTGCCCGATTTAGATGCAGCAAGAGCCCAACGAGTACCTGTAGAATGTGTACGTTTTGCAAGTGCCGGCCACCAGCTGAGACCAGGTAGGCATACCCCCCCAGCGCCGCTCCCTGCGTACCGCCAATCGCCGACATCAGGACCAGCCAGGCGGTCGCAATACAGATAATCGCCAGTCCGGTATATTTCTTGCGTTGGATGAGCGCTACAATACCTATAGCTACGATATATGTGGCTCCGAGCCCGCTGGAGAGTGTCGCCAGCGCCATCCATACGAATACATACTTGCTGTTCTTCCACAGGGCTCTTGCAGCGAGCAGGGCGAGGAGAGTGCTGACAGCTTCCAGATGATAGTCAAAGCTGTCCGCAAGGTACAGCCAGGGATTGCACGTTACGAGCAGCAGGCCAAGAAGAGCAAGCAGCCGGTAAGGGGCGGTGATCGAGCCCTGCTCTATGCGAGAGTCGATCAATTCGAGAAGCCATACCAGCACCACTGCTCCCGACAGGACAGTAGCTACATCCTGCAAGAGCAGCATGGTGATGGCATGGGGCCACAGAAGGTAGAATACGGCCAGTGGCCACATGATGAACTGTGCGTCATTCTGCCAGTAGGAAAAATGCTGTACCGAGTTGTACGGATCCAGTACTCCGTGGGCGATCAACGACCATCCCTGCTGGTAGCTGGCGAAGTCCTGCGTAAGCGAGAAGCGGCTGTACAGGGTGAAGCTCCACGCAATCAGTATGGCGAGTTGGACGCCCAGCAACACCATACCGACCACGGTAACGTTTCTTGCGCTCATCATGCCGGTACGGGTATCGCCTGGTGACGCCGTTTCGGTCTCTAATATAGTGGAGGCCATTCGCACACAACTTATCATGCAGGGTGTGAACGTGGGTAAGATGTGGGGGTGGCAGGCATTGCATTTCTAGGATCATGTGACAGCATCCAGAAAGCGCCGGGTCTTGCCGATTGGTGTGGCTGTATGGAGGAGCCGAGAGAACGTCCGTGAGGTGCAATGCTAACAAAATCGAAGGTCAGCATCCGCTTCCGTCCTTGGCGTCTTCCTGGTCATTGCTGTCTGCATTCCGTTACGAGCAATCTGACCCCGATCGGTTTTATAGGCTGCTTGCAGAGGACACTGCTGCTCTTGTCCAACTCTACATACCATTCGAGGGCAAGCTGATCCTGGAAGTAGGAGCCGGTCCGGGGGATCTGGCGGAAGCCATCAGGCGCAGGGGGGGCCGCGTCCTGGCTGTCGACAGCAGCTGGAGTGAGATGCACTGCAGGGAGCGCTTGCTCGCCTGTGCAGTACAGGCAGACGGCTGCAAGTTGCCATTGGCAGGGGACACGTGTGATCTTGTATGTGCATCCAACGTGCTGGAGCATGTACCCGATCCTTTTGCCATGGCGATGGAAATGATTCGGGTGGTCAAACCAGGCGGGATCGTGTTCTTCAACTACACGACCTGGCTTTCGCCTTTTGGCGGCCATGAGACCTCTCCCTGGCACTATCTGGGTGGAGCCAGGGCAGCGAAACGGTATTCGAGGAAATACGGGCACCTCCCAAAGAACATGTATGGGGAAAGCCTCTTTCCCATGGGGGTACACAGGTTCAAGAAAAGGCTGGATTCCGGCATGGTTGGTGCAACTATCATTGATGCATTCCCCAGGTACTTTCCTCGCTGGATGAAGCCGGTGGTGTCCGTGCCTGGCTTGTCGGAACTGCTGACTCTCAATCTGGCGGTGGTAATCAGAAAAGAAGGCGAGTCAGTACATCAGGGCTATCGCCGCGAGCATGGCACAACCCCGTCCGTAGGTACGGAGGTGCATGGTGGGCTCAAGAGCCTGCCTGCTGAGCGGTCTCGATCTTTGGCAACCGGCCTGGAATAGACAGGCAGCGTGAAGATACAGATCATGCCAAGAGCGGGTACTGGCACCGGTGGCCCGGTGCCTGGAGCACGTGGGATCTTCGCAGCTGCACCCATTGTCATTGCGGGTGTTGCAATAGCTCTAGCCAATGTCGGAAGCACCGTGGTGGTGGCCAGGTTGCTGATTCCAAGAGAATATGGCGCTCTCACGCAATTGTTAGGATTGTTCTTTATCCTGTCAATGCCGGGATCAGCTCTGATGGTAGGCGTTGTGCATCGAGTGACGGCATGGCGGATTGCGGGTGACGAGCACCGGCTGAAGCCGTGGCTGGGAAGAGTGGAGATGTTCTGCTTTGGTGGTCTTGTCCTGTTCATGGTTACTGTCTGGATATTACAGGGCAGGATTGCCACCTGGCTCAGCCTTCCCAGCCGGGCCGGCATCTTCGAGACATTGGTGGCAGGTGCCTTATGGGTCATAGTGTCAGTGAATAGAGGCGTGTTGCAGGCGCGCAAAGAGTACCACTGGCTTGGCTGGAACTTGGCCATCGAGGGGTTGACGCGGACGGTGTTCATGATAGGTCTTGCGGCAGCCGGCCTGGGACTTACCGGTGCCGCGATGGGGATATTGCTGGGAGAAGCACTGGCGCTCACCCATGGGATGACTGGCGCCTTCAGGGGAATGACTGGCGTTTTCAGAAGGTCGGTAGATTCTTCCAAGTGGGCAGCCAGTACCTTCAGGGAGCCGGCTGCACACCTGGAACAGGCCGGATATCCCGGACATGGACATGGACATGGACATGGACGATCCACGCATGGTAGGAGAGAATTGGCGGGAGATGTACTTACCGCTTTTGCTAGTCTCGGGCTTCTTGCAATACTCCAGTACATGGATGTGGTGATGGTCGGTGCTTTTTCACCATCCCGTGCAGGGGATTACGGAGCCATATCGGTATCCGCCAAATCGCTTGTGTTCTGGACGATCATGCTTACCAACTACCTGTTGCCGGAGGCTACCATCCGATGGCATATGGGGGGGCATGCCCTTGGCGAGCTTCGCAATACGTTGGTGCTGGCGCTCCTTCCTGCACTTTTGATGCTTGCCATAGCTCTCACGGTTCCATCACTCTTCCTTGGGGCAGCTTTTGGGAGCAATCTCGAAGGTGCGGCTTCCGGGTTCCCTTATCTTGTTGGGGCTATGGCCTTTCTATCGGTGACAATCATCTTTACCAATTACTTTTTCGGGGTTGCCTGGCGCGGCATACCGGCTGTATTGACCGTAGGTGCTGGGGCGCTAATCGGATCTATCGTGGCAGCGGGCGGCAGGCCACTGCAGACAGCGCGTATGGACTTGGTGGTGCAGGCCTGCCTGGCGGCGGTAGTAGTAGGGTGTTTTGTAGTATTGGACAGGCGGCAGGCGCATAACCAGGCCGGGCTCTCGAAACAGCCGTGGAGGAACGGTCAGTATGCGGAATCAGACGTAGCCTAGTCTGACTTTGAACGGTATGATCGTATGCCGATAATAGCAAGTGCCACAATGACAATGATGGCCAGGATGGCGGCGATAATGCCTGCCGTGAAAGCAGTTGGCCAGTAGGTAAGATCTACAGTGTCCTTTCCCGCCGGCAGGGGGATGGCCAACATGGTTCCCGCAGCTCTTTCCACAGGTACCGTGTGGCCATTGACGCTGGCATGCCAGCCTGGGACGTCTGTGATGCGAGCGAGAAGTTCTGACCGCCTGCTGGAAGCCGCCATGACAACCAGGTGATTGTCACTTGTCCACTTCCATGATGTCACCTTGCCATAGATGGTGGAATCCTGCTCTGCGTTATGGACAACGTCATTCAGGTCAGGCTCTACAAGCGTGAAGCGATGCGCGCCAGGCACCTCATAGAGGGTGAAACCTGGTTCGGCAAGGACACAGTAGGACCCAGACGGAGCCTCCGTCTTTCCCTGGCTGCCTCGGACGGTAAGGAGGTACTTGACTCCGTAGAGTCGGGCAAGTGCGGCATTGGGAAATGAGGGCATGAAGTTGCCTCCTGTTGGCAACGGGACTGGGGTCTGTGGCGTTGCCGCGGCGTTCCAGGAGTATATGTATTCCGCTTGGAGCATCGGATCATATGCTCCAAAGAGTGAGATTCTGTAAGGCATATTCGTCTCGGGTGAGAATGCATTGGTTAGACTTGAGCTTATGGACTCGCGCTGGCTAGTATCTCCGGGCGGTGGCGGCCCATCTCCTATGAGGTGATCTCCGACAATGACTTTGAGCGTCTGCACTGTTGGATCGCTTGGGAAGAAACGATGGCTATAACTGGCTGCTCCGGCTGCAGGCGGCAAGAGCAGCATAATTTGGGAAGCCAGCGCCGCCAGTACTGCCAGAGACGGTAATAGCAAAGCTAGCCATAGGGTTCTGTTCCGATTGAACAACGTTCTGATACCTGCCCCTATCAATAGTCCTCTGAGCCGAGCCGGTAGTTGACCAGGCGAATTACGGATATGCAGATCTCCTCGCTCCGGGATCTTTTCCCGGCCATGCGGGAATTGCGTGCTATTCCACTTCACTGGCTGCTCGCTACTGGTTCGCTCCGGGATCTTTTCCCGGTCATTCGAGGGTTGGAAGATGCGAAATAGGTAAAGCCATCCCAGCAGGAATATTGATCCAAGCACCAGGGAACCAATCGACCAATCCAGTGACCCTAGGCGGATATGCTTTTCTTGCGAGGTAAGCGTACCCAGTTTCTCCACCCTTACGTACAGCCATATGATCAAAGCAGCGATGCTCCCGCATGTAATGGCGAAGATATGACCGTCAGTACGAGCATGCCTGCCAAGCATCCCGTTCTCGCGTACATGTGCATATGCATATGAAGGTGACCGGATCAATCGAGTGAATCCCAGTGCGGCCAGGATGGCAACGAGAAAGTCAAGGGGCATAAGCAGCCTGTTAAAAGATATTACGGTTCCATAGGGTAATGTGCTGACGACACGCTGCAGTGGACTTATATGGAATATAACAGCAAATAGCACTAGGGCGCTGGCTAAAGTACCGGCGATTACTGGTCGTTTGATCATCCGGATAACGGCGAATACGGCAAGTGCCAGAGCAACCGGTCCCACACAAGCGCTCAGTTCGTAGAAGTTGGATCCGTAAAACCACCTGCTGGAGGTAATCGGGTAACCATAATATCCCGTGGTGATAAAATTAACGGCTATATTTGGAGGTAGCCCGCCGTAATGGTGCATCCGTGCCAAATTTTTGGCCGTTCCATGCACCAGTTGCATCGCAGGCAGCAGCATAGGTGCGGCAAGCATGCCTCCTAGAAGGCCTCCGATGAGGATCTTCGCCGCTCTGCGTGTAAACATAAGCCCGTCCAGTTCCCTTCGTACGAGCTTGAATGACATGATCGACCCCCCAAGCAGCAGGACGGTAAAGCCGTCCAGCACGTAGGAGTCCGGATGACCTGCCCATAGTGCAAACGCCACACTCATAGCAAGACCTATCATGGGGCCGGCGGCCCGTTTACTCCGGTAGGTCAATATGGAGAAGAATACGACCCATCCGAGCCAGGCATTCACCTGAGCCTGTGGCCATGCTATCCAGTTGACAAAAGATCCTGACAGCTCGAAGGTGACCGCTCCGATCAGGGCTCCAGAGGTGCTGGCGCCGAGTATCCTGGCTGCAGCATATGCGCCGGTCCCTGCTATGAAAAGTGCCACCAGCACCGATATGCCGTATCCCAGAGATACTGGAAACAGGTAGGAGATCAGATGAGGCAAGGAGAACACCGCTGACTGAAAATTGAACATCTGGGGCATGCCGAGGAGGGTGTAGCGATTCCACAATGGCAGGACACCGTTGTGGATGGAATGCCAGTTGAATGCCAGCCACGGGCTTTCCTCCCTTACCTGGTCTGAGCTGACCAGATTGTGCACATGGTTGAAGAGGCCATGGGTGACCGGGAACAAGGTCAACAGGTCCATCGATCCATATACCGTTCCGTGGTCAAGCGCAGGGTAAAAATAGGCGATACTTACCAGGGCAATGATTCCTATTGCCAACAGATCATTCCTGCGCAATCCCTGGCTTGCTCTTTCAAGCACGGACAATCTCGATACAGGTGGGAGTGGTGCCATGCGACATTCGACATCTTCTCATGAATGTTTAACCTTGGATAGCCTTTGCGCTTGGCTCGTCGGGAAAACTATGCGACATTCGACATCTTCTCATGAATGTTTCACCTACTACCAAGTAGCATTAGTGTTTCCGTTGTACTATGATACCGGTATGGATAATGCTGCTGGTAGCGGGTGTAACGGTGATCGATGATGGTGGTCGGCACGCCCGCCGCTCGAGGTCGTCGGCATGCAGGCCGTTGGGAGTCCGGATCAATGGGATACAGGAGTGGCTGGCGGAATGACAACCAGGATGGCCAGTGAGAAGCCGGCAGGCATGGCTGACTGGCCAGAGGCCGGAACCGGCGCCAAGGCAAGGATGGAAGTTCCTGACAGCGAGAGCATCCTTCGCAGCGTAGAGCAAGTACGGGCAGCCGGCATATCATGCGTTGAAATCATAGCATGGCGCGATGCCGACGATCCTGAGGCGGGTGGATCTGAGATGCATGCTCACAGGGTGGCCTCGGAGTGGGCGGGCGCTGGACTGGATGTGGTCATGCGCACTTCAAGGGCGCCAGGTCGTGCTGAGCTGGAATGGCGCAACGATTACAGGGTGGTCAGGAGATCGGGCCGTTACTGGGTGTTTCCGAGGACGTTCCTGGAACTCTCCACTGGAATTGGATACCCGGCTGAGGCTGATGCAGTGGTGGAAGTATGGAACGGCATGCCATTCCTTGGGCCGCTCGCCACCCGAAAACCCCATGTCACAATCTTGCACCATGTGCATGCCAAGATGTGGAACATGGTTCTACCTCCGATGCTGGCGTGGATGGGTAGGACGGTGGAATTGAAGCTGGCGCCAAAAGCATACAGGTCCAGCCGGATAATCACCCTGTCCGAGTCATCGCGAGGCGAGATAGCATCCACATTGGGCATCCCCGTACAGCACATACGGGTCGTGCCTCCGGGCGTAGATCCCGGTTTCTCTCCGGGTAGGACAAAGGCTCCCTATCCTCTGGTGATTGCCGTAGGAAGGCTGGTGCCTGTAAAGCGGTTCGATCGGCTCATCGAGAGCTTGGCGGCCGTCAAGCAGGAGATACCTGACCTGAAGGCAATCATAGTCGGTGAGGGCTACGAGAGGCCAAAGCTGGAAAGTATACGTGCCTTATATGGAGCGGATGGATGGATACGGATGCCAGGGAGGCTCTCCGATGCAGCACTGGTGGACATCTACCGTAGTGCATGGATGGTGGTGTCCACTTCCAGCAAGGAGGGATGGGGCATGACGGTTACCGAAGCAGGTGCTTGTGGTACCCCGGCAGTAGTGACCGACATCGTGGGCCACAGGGATGCAGTGATACATGGGGTAAGCGGCCTGCTGGTGCCTGCTTCAGAATCGTTACCGCAAGTCATCAAGCGCGTTATCCAGGATGAAGTGTTGCGCGAAACGCTCTCCGTCGGCGCACATAAATACGCGCGGACTCTTACCTGGAAGGCGACGGCCACAGCGATACTCGATGAACTGGTTGCTGCGGCACAACAGCGTAGAGCTAGTGGTCTGTCCCGCAAATAACCATGGGTTCCCGCCAGCCAGATGACACCCCTGACTTGCCGGATAATGTCATGCTATTTACAGGACAGACCACTAGGAAATCCACAGCATCGCCGCGGTAGTGCTCAAGCCCAGGGCGTCTCGGCAATATAGCTGGAAAAGCCAAGTTTCCCTGGGTTGAGGATGCCAGTAGGGTCAAAGGCGTCCTTGAGTGCTTCCATGACCTTCCATGTGGAGCCCATTGCGTCCCGGAGATATCTGGAACGTTGGATACCGATGCCGTGGTGATGACTGATGGTGCCGCCTGCCTGCATGACCGCCGCCATTACGCGTTGCCAGGCAGCATTGTAATACGCTTCTGCAGTCGCAGCGGTTCTTTCCCCGTCCATCTGACCCGCGAAAGTCATGTAGATGCATGCACCATCGATGTAACTATGGGACAGGTGTGCTGACGCATACAATGTACCCTCGAGCGAGTGGAGTGACTCCATGCATCCGGTGTAAAGACTGTGGAGCTTGGACCATGATGCGGCCACTTCTATTGTATCCACAACTATCCCGCTCTTGTATAGAGGTGCCAGAGCGGAAACGTCGTTACGCTTCTCGAACCACCGGTCGACCAGGCCCGTATCGGCTATCTCGCCACCCTGTGCGGCGCACTCTCGGTTCACAGCTGCACCTGTCCAGTCCAGGAGTCCCTGGTCTGCTTCATCGTACACAATAAGGATCGAAACCCCATCAGTTCCAAAGTGCAAGGCCGACTCGTCGCTATCGTACAGCCTCAATACTGCAGGAGTGGCACCGCTGCGCAATATCATCCTGCAAGCTTCCAGCCCATCCGAGAAGCGGGTGAACGACCAGGCTTGCCGGCAGCTTGCTGTCGGTACGGGGTGGATGGCAAGTGACGCCTCGGTGATGACCCCCAAGGTGCCTTCCGAGCCCATGAAGAGATGGTTGAGGTCGGGCCCGGTGGAGCTTCTGGGTGCAGTGTAACCCGTATGTATGATCGAAGAATCCGCCAGCACTACCTGTAGGCTTCTAGCCATGTCCTCCATCTTGCCATAGCGTGTCGAATACTGGCCAGCTGACCTGCAGGCCAGCCAACCACCTACGGTGGATATATCGAAGGATTGAGGCCAGTGACCGAGCGTGAATCCGTTGTGTTGCAACTCATCCTCGAGCGGGGGGCCGAATGTACCTGCCCTGACTCTCGCTGTAAGAGACTTGGAATCTATATCAAGTATTCCGGCCATAGTTGTCATGTCCAGTACTACTCCGCCGAACAGGGGTACTGCTCCACCGCATACTCCTGAACGGCCTGCTGACGTGGTGACCGGTACGTGAGATTCCCTGCATACGGCAAGTATACTTGCGACCTCCTCCGCGCTTGCTGCAACAGCTACCGCTGCCGGCAGTGCAGGTACCGTGCCATCTATTGCCCACTTTATCGATATAGGCCACCAGTCCCTTGATGCTCCTTCCAGTGATGCATCGTCAGTAAGAACTACTTCGCAAATATCCTGCAGGCGCTCCAGGGTATCGTCATCTGGGATAACGCGAGGAACTTGCATGCGGCTGGGATGTCCAGCTGTGTTGCCACTGCCTGCCAGCTCTACGGGCTGCTGACGGCCCATATCGCGCGTGGTGTCCCTGGAGGCATCTCAGCCCCCCTCATCGGCTTTACCCGCAGGTGCGGTCTGAGAAAGGCCGCGAGCACGGCCAGTGCCTGCGCTGGCCCTCGAGTCGGCAGGAGAAAATGAAGGTGGTAAAGTATCTGGCGAGTTGTAGATCTGAGCCTGATGCTCGAGATCGCCGGTAAAGCTGTCTATTTCGTGTTGCACGTCAGATGGATCTCTCTGCCACGCTGCTGCCAGGGCGTCGCGCATGGTGTGAGCGGCTTCGCACGCTGCAGATGCATCCATGAGGGATAGGCGCATCCTTCGAGAAAAGACATCCTCAACCGTGCAGGCCATTTCCTTCTTTACCGCCCAGATGGCTTCCATCCTCAGATAGGGCGCTTCAGGGGAGAGAGGCTCCAGCGATCCTGGGTAGGAAGAGGCAAGCTCCACAAGGTTGGGCGTTTCGGTACCGTAGCGACTTACCAGGTGCGCCAGCCGATCAGGCTGGAGGCCCAGTCGATCGGCAGTGCTCGGTGCCAGAAGCTCCCTGAGAGCCAGGGTGTCTCCAGATCCAGCGATTCGTAGGTGCCGCGTTGCCGATCTGCCGGCGCCTGCAAACGTGGAAAGCGATCTTGCGGCCATGGCTCTGTCGACCGCCTCCTCCGCCATCTTCCTGTATGTGGTCAGCTTGCCGCCGGTAACCGTTACCAGGCCGCTACTGGACACCTGCACGCTGTGATGCCTGGATAGGTCAGCGGTACGATTTGATCGCTTGCCACCTGACCCACCAGCGAGCAGGGGGCGTACACCTGCCCAGCTTGCCGTGATGTCCGAGCGGGTGAGGCAGTTGTCGAGATGGGAGTTCACGGCATCGAGCAGGTAATCGACATCGTCGCTGGAGCACGGCGGATCATCTATCGACCCTTGCCAATCGGTATCGGTGGTACCTATATAGGCATAAGATCCATCGTTCCACGGTATGACAAAGATACTCCTGCGGTCGCTTCGGACCGGTAGCACGGCTGCTGATTTTACAGGAAGCCTTGATAGCTTGAATGAGAGATGCACACCCTTGGCGGGCCTGATGGTCCTGCCGTGGCCTCCTGTGTCCATGGCTCGTACGCTGTCCACCCAGGCGCCAGTGGCGTTCACGACCACATTTGCCCGTATCTCGAAGTCGGTGCCGGGCTCCTGCGAATTGCTGTAGGGTAAGCGTGAACCAGCGGAAACTGCACGGACGAACCCAGCGCTGTCATGCAGCAACCCGGTCGCTTCTACGTAGTTGGCACACACCCCGCCATAGTGTCGTGCAGCTGTTGTCAGGATGGCAAGAGTGAGGCGTGCATCGTCTCCGCTTGCATCGTAGTACATGAACCCGCTCTCAACGCGGTCCTTGCCGAGAGCGGGCAGCAGATCTAACACATCACCTTGCGATAAGCGCGAGTGGAGTTTCCCTATGCGCATGCCGCCCGTGAGGTCGTACATCCATAATGCAGCGGAGATGGCTGCAGTTGTGGATAGCGTTACCCCAGGACGTTTCGAGGAGAAAATAGGGATGACGAAAGGAAGCGGTTTCACAAGGTGCGGCGCGTTGTCGAGGAGGCGCTGGCGCTCGTGCAGGGCTTCATACACGAGAGTGAAGTCACCATGCTGGAGGTAGCGAAGGCCGCCATGTACGAGCTTGGACGACCTGGATGACGTGCCTGAAGCGAAGTCATTGCGTTCGATAAGAGCGACCTTCAAGCCTCTTGCTGCGGCATCCAGCGCGGTCCCAGCCCCGGTGATACCTCCTCCAATCACCAGCAGGTCGAATGTTTCGCTTTGCAACCTTTGCAAGGCCGTGTTCCGGTCCAACGCATCGTCGGTAGCTGGTCGAGCACGGTACATACGGGTCACTGTCTTGCGGCTTCCGGCCTTACCTGCACATACCCCTGCAGGGCTGGTCGAGCACGGTACATACGGGTCACTGTCTTGCGGCTTCCGGCCTTACCTGCACATACCCCTGCAGGGCTGGTCGAGCACGGTACATACGGGTCACTGTCTTGCGGCTTCCTTCACGACACTATATTACCGGCTGGTATGCCGCTCATCCAATCGGTCAGGACAAATGCACATCAATATCACTTGAGAGTGACTATCATTAAGGATATGCCTGCTAAGATGTAACAACAGTCATCATGAAAGAGATGAATGAATTGGTGGAGATGTTCAGGGAACGTGGATACAGGATCACCCCGCAACGCCAATGTGTGTTCAGGCTGCTGCAGGGGAATACCTCGCATCCATCCGCAGAAAGTATTTATCGTGAGGCGAGAAAGGAAATGAGTTCCCTGTCGCTCCAGACGGTGTACAGGACACTGGCGGAACTGGTGTCTCTGGGGGAACTCATTCCCGTAGACCTGGGTACCGGAACGGTCAGATTCGATCCCTTTGTGGAGGTGCCCCATCATCACCTGGTGTGCCGATCATGCGGCAAGGTGAGTGATCTTTTCGCCGATCTCCGGCCACCGGATATGCCGGAAGGTTATGCGCAGGATTTCGAGGTTTCATCTACCGAGATTGTATTTCGTGGCATATGCAAAGCATGCATGGCCAGTAGAGAGGATCTGGGAGAACGGGAGTACCGGGTTTCCAGTAAGTAGTACAATATCATGTATTGTACAAATATAGGTAATATAGACAACAACTAGAAATGGAGGAATGACAAACATGGCATCTTTAAAAGGATCCAAGACTGAAACCAACCTGAAAGAAGCTTTTGCCGGTGAGAGCCAAGCAAACCGCCGTTACATGTACTTTGCCCGTAAGGCGGACGTAGAGGGCTATCCGGAAGTGGCGGCGCTCTTTCGCTCGGTGGGAGAGGGCGAGACGGGGCATGCCTTTGGCCATTTTGATTACCTGAGCGAGGTTGGCGACCCTGTCACGGGTCATGCAGTAGGCTCTACAACCGACAACCTGCGGTCTGCGATTGAGGGCGAGACCTACGAATACACGGAGATGTATCCTGGTTTCGCTAGAACGGCTCGCGATGAAGGTTTTGAAGAAATTGGGGAATGGTTTGAGACTCTTGCACGCGCAGAGAAGAGCCATGCTGGTAAGTTTAAGGAAGGGTTGGAGTCGATCGTCTGAATTCCCCCCCGTATTCGGTCGGTCGAGCTGGTTGCAGGATCCCTCCCCGCGCAACCAGCTTCTCCAACCCTGCTGTGTGCAGTGAGGTAGTGTGGTACTGTGTCTACAACCTACAATCCTGATGATCTTCCGTTCTCGGACCCTGGCGACCTGCGCCAGGAATTGGGAAGGGTGTTCGAAATCTGCCATGGCTGCAGGGTCTGTTTCAATCTATGCCCATCGTTCAACGATCTATTCAATGCAATAGATCGGTACGATGGGCAGCCCGCGCGCATGACCTTTGCTGAGCAGGACAAGGTTACACAGGAATGCTACCAGTGCAAACTCTGCGCTCTCCGGTGCCCGTACGTCCCCCCGCACGAATGGTTGGTGGATTTCCCGAAGCTGATGATGCGTGCGATGATCCAGAGGCGGGTAGCCGGCCATATGCCTCTTAGGGAAAGGATATCTGATGAAGTACTTTCCAGAACGGATCTTTCCGGCAGGGTGGCAACGGCATTTGCGGATCTCGTCAATCCTGTGCTCGCAGCCAGGAACGGCACTGCGCGTAAAGTAATGGATATCACATCGGGCGTATCCTCCCAACGGCTGCTGCCGCCTTACGCGAAACGGAGATTCTCGACATGGTTCAGGAGAGACCACGTCGAGAAGGTGGCGATACGGGGAAGTCGAACCATCGCACAACAAGTAGACAGCGATGGAGAGGATGCCAGCGTGAGCGGTGCCAGCGTGAATCGTGGAGGTGAGGTTGGAGCGCTGGAGTCCAACAGCGCTACAGTTCATATAGGAGAGAGTGCAGGATCAAGTTTGCCGGTTACCGGGCCCGCGACGTACAAGCGAGAAGTGGCCATATTCCCTACCTGTTTCGTAGAGTACATGGACCCTGGTATAGGCAGGGATCTGGTAGGCGTTCTGGAGCATACCGGAACAGCTTGTACCTTGCCGCAGGGAATCCGGTGTTGTGGGGCCCCCTGGCTTCACTCCGGCCGTATCGATCGATTCCGCAAAGTTGCAAAAGCAAACATCGAAGCCATGCAGGATAGCATGAAACGTGGCAGTCCGGTCATAGTACCCCAAGCTACCTGCGGCTATGTCATGCGAAAGGACTACCCAGCCCTGATCGACGGTGAGGAAGCGAAGCTTCTGGCATCTCGGGTACGTGACCCGGCTGAATACCTACTGGATCTGCGCCGGACAGAGAGGGAGGTCTTTGACAGCTCATTTCCGCCCGAAGTTGTCGGGGGTGCCGGCGAATCTGGAGTTGCCCGCCGAGCTGGTCTACAGTTAGATGGAGGGACTGGCGACGTAGCAGGGAAGGTGGGCTCTCCAGAAAATAAGGCGATCACCTATCACGTCGCCTGCCATACTCAAGCTCAGGGAATTGGATTGAAGGAGCGTGACCTCCTCAAGCTGGCTGGTTACGAGGTCAACCTGGTCAACAAGTGCGCCGGCATAGATGGTACATGGGGGTACAGGTCGAAGAACTATTCTTTGGCCCGTGGTGTCGCTCAACCGATGAAGAGGGCGATAGAAGGTGGTGGTAGCGATGATGTGTGCGGGGATTGCCACCTGGCAAACTACGCCATCCTCGAGGAGACCGGTATCCGACCGGTGCATCCTATCCAGGCGATAGCTCGTGCGTATGGCATATATCCAGATTGACACTTGAGCTAACGAAGGCGCAAGTCCCTTCCGTGGTAGGACGGTCAAACGATAAAAGGCAAGCAACTATGCCTCTTGGCCTCTTGGTGAGCAGCGATGTTCAGGCAGGTGGAGGCGGGTGAACAGTAAAGGAGGAGTGATCAGATGGATGAGCTTGTTCTGAACGACATATGGGACTTGCGTGAATATGAAAGGCGAAGGAACGAGTACCGTTCCTGGATAATGGAGCGGAAGCGTAATCGCAGGGTCGCCCTAGGCGACTTCGTTACTCTGGTATTCGAGAACAGGGACACCGTCAAGTTCCAGATCCAGGAGATGGTTCGAGCTGAGCGGATGATCAGCGATGAGCAGGTACAGGGGGAACTCGATATCTACAACGCCCTCATACCGGCCACAGGCGAGCTCTCGGCAACGTTGTTCCTGGAACTTGTGGATGAAGAGTCACTCCGCAACTGGCTTCCAAAATTAGCGTACATAGAGAGATCCATCGAATTGCACCTTGGTGGTGAGGATGGCAATGCCAAGGTTGTGACCTGCTTCCCCGAGAAAGCACATGAAGCGATGCTTACTAGGGAGGATGTGACATCGACGGTTCACTACATACGATTCAAACTGGAAGGACCCGACATCGAGTCGCTTCGCAACGGCGGCGGCACACTTGTGGCAAACCATCCTTACTATAAAGCCACCACTGAATTGGGCCGTCAGGTAGTTGACCAGCTACTGGCAGATCTGTCCGGCTGATACATGACCTGTGGGCTCGGCATGGCCTTGAACTTACATGGCCTTGATACACAGCTACGTTGGACCGTATGTTGGACCGTATGCGCTCAGGTGGTGACCGTATCGTGAGCGACGATGCCTTGGTGCAAGGCATCGTGTCCAGTCATTGCCGAGGTCGTTACTGGGTCTGCCGCCGTGTCCGGCGTGGCACGGCTACTGTTGCTGGGGCTTTAGCTGGCGTGGCTGCTGGAATAGTCATTGGCGGCGAGATGTCGTGGTGGCTCTGGCGCTGAGAGCGTTCAGCTTCTCTTGGCTTAGTGTAATGAATATACCTTCTGCCTCTGCTGTCAACTCCCCATTGTAGGATATTTGTCCTACAGCAATAGTCTTTCGGCTGCCCTTTTCCTTGATGCTTGCCATGAGCTCCAAGGTGTGCCAGAGAGGCGTGGGTTTCCTATAGCGTATGTTCAATGTGCCCGTCATGGCAGGCGATCCGGCTGCGAAGTTGGCAAGACCCAGTAGCTCATCGAAAATTGCCGCGATAATTCCACCGTGCACGCAACCCGGAGGTCCCTGGTACGCGGTACCGAGCCACACTGTTCCCGTAATCTCCCCATTACTGTGGATGCTTGCTTTTACTGGAGGAGCCAATGGGTTGCATATCCCCATTACGGGGCTGAGGGGAACATAGTCGAGTGGATCTCGTTCGGGCGGCAGGTTCGTCGCTTTTGAGTTTACCAGTGCCATTTCCTCGGCTGTCGAACCATGTTGTACCAATCCTGCCCGCAAAGGGTCTTCTACCGTATCCACTGCCACTCTGATGGTTGCCATCAGAGTGTCGTACTGGTGGCTGCTCAGACGGGATCTGGCAGTGAGGTCGATCAGTCGCCTTACTTGTATGGCCAGTTCGGCCTGTCCAGGAGTACCCTTGAAGTCGTTCGTAGCGACCACCGGTTCCGGCTCGAATAATGTATTTCCCTCGGCGTTTGTCTCAGTGCCGGGAGTCTCTGAATTATCATATGGTACGCGTTGCATATAAACCACCTTGCCTAATTTGCCTCGCCTTGTCCAGCCGGTGCCTTATATATGTCGAGGCCGTATAGCTATCAATGTGTCTCTACGCGATCAAGTATGGGCCGGTTGGATCTGGAGCACTCTTCATGGTATCCACCACAACGGTCACGAGTGTCAAGCTCCAGTGAAACAGTCCGCACTGGCGAATTAGTCAACTAGAGGGCAGAGAAGAAATTACTCCAATGACTATCACAACGACAACTGTTGGCGACACGAGCCACCAAAATGGTGGTGTGACCGAACCACCAACACCGAACCCCGAGGTTCTCGAGCGCTCCGCGGGACGCCGACAGTTCTCGGCCAAGTACAAGACCAGGATCCTCGCCGAGTACGAAGCGCTGCCTCGCCGGCTCCCCTGTCACAACAGCTGGCAGTGTAAGTAACAGCGACGGAATCAACACGCTCAGGATATACAATAGCACCCGGGGCTCGTAGCGCCACCGCCGCAGTTGCTACAACCTCAAGTACCAGTACAAGCAGTACCACGGGCTATTTTCCTGTTTCTCCTTACCGCATAGTGGACACTCGATGTGCATAGGTTGCGGTAATCCCGAACCCATCATTTTGCTCAAGTGAGAAGTCTCTAGGTCATAGCTTGGGTTTTGCACCTCTTACGGCAAGCGGGCCGGGATGGTCATGGCCGGTTACTGTGGACAACGTCCAACTGCCGAGTGGCCCCTCTCTCCAGTCTGTCTCCTGTCCAACGTCTTCTTTCGATACAGGTCATGCCTCACCTGCCCCCAGGTCAGGTCCTCTCCAGTCTGTCTCCCGTCCAACGCCTTCTTTCTGTATGGCGGTAGACGGTAACGGCAACGCACTTAGCTATACTTCCACGTTCGCGCACCGGACAATCACCGCTCAGGTGGGTAACACTGGCGGGCCGTATCATGTTACTGGGGTAGTCATGGACGTAACCGTAACCGGCGCAACCTCCGGAGGTTATCTGAGCGCATACCCAGCAGGGACAAAAGTGCCCATGGTTTCGAACTTGAACTTTACATCGGGCGCAATCGTGGCGAACCGCATCATGGTCCCTCTTTCCTCAGCCAAGCTGTCAATTCACAACGGCTCCTCATCTACAGTAGATATCATGCTGGATATAAACGGCATCTACACCACCAGCGTCACCGGAGCACTGTTTACCCCAAAGACTACCCCGGCACGCATATTGGATACCCGCTGTGCTGTCTCTCCGGCACCAGCGTTTTGCTCGACGGAGAACCTGCCAAGTCAGAATGCCGCCGTTGGAGCTGTCGGCCCTGATAGCTCGATTACATTCGATGTTGGGGGTATCGCGGGCATACCCCTGAGCGCTACTGCAGTCGTTGCAAATCTGACCGCAGTCGCTCCCGTCGCTGGAGGTTATCTCACGCTTTATCCCGCGGGTGAGGCCCAGCCTCTAATATCCGATGTCAACTTTCATGCCGGCAGCATTGCAATACCGAACCTCGTAGTCGCAAAACTCGGATCTGGCGGGAAGGTCACGATTTACAACGGCTCCCCTGGTACGGTCGAGGTGGTTCTGGACGTATTTGGATGGTACAGCACTTCTTAGTCCAACTGGCGGATATGTATATATATGACCCTAACCAGGGTAGGAGCCGACTTCAAGGCATTGTGAAGCGACCTTGGATTACGTCCTATCTTCCATCACTCCATCTCGATCACGACGGCGCACTTTTTCATCTCAGTGCCCGCCTCTACCACCTACCGGCAGCGATCGAGGGGAGCCTTGCGGGCATTGGCGACAATCGCGAGTGGTCAACGATCAAAGAGATTCTTGCCACCCATCAACGCTCCACGATAGTCCTGGCCGAAGGTAAGGATCAGATCCACCACACAAGGGTTGCATCGACTCTTGCTCGGAGGCGAGATCATCTGGTGCAAACAACGCGGATTCCTGGACAAGGGAGCCACCCCCATATGCTCCTACGTTGTGATATTCTTTGATGGTGATTGCTGACATGGCCAGAAGGATCTCGTGAGAGTTCTCGTTACTGGTGGAAGTGGCTTCATCGGGCGGGTATTGGTTGATAGGCTTTCTACGAGTGGACATGAGGTGCATCGTGTGGTGCGCGGCACTCCGGAAGCTGGCGAAGTCGGACTCGACCTTGGTGCCCACAAGATCGATTTATCGGGGTTGCCCGGCAACAGTCTGGATGGCATCGACGCAGCGATCAATCTGGCCGGCGAACCGATAACAGCATCCCGCTGGTCGGCGACCAAGCGTGAGCGTATCCGCTCCAGCCGGATACTGACCACAGATATCCTGGCTCGCGCTCTTACGACCTGTACTCCTGTTCCAAAGGTGCTGGTATCAGCGTCAGCGATAGGCTATTACGGCAATCGGAACGAGGAGGAGCTGGTCGAGGATAGCCCACCCGGCAAAGGATTCCTTGCCGAGGTCTGTATTGGCTGGGAAGCCGCTACCAGGCCAGCCGAGGAGCACGGCATCCGTGTCGTGAAAGTACGAACCGGGATCGTGCTCGGCCGTGGCAGCGGCGCCCTCGCTGCCCAGGTACGACTTTTCAAACTTGGGATGGGAGGTAAGCTGGGCAGGGGTCAACAGTGGATGAGTTGGATCGCTCTCGCAGATGAGGTACGGATCTTCCTATACGCCCTCGAACAGGAGAGTCTCTCGGGTCCAGTCAACGCGTGTGCACCTCACCCTGTGCGTAATTCAGAGTTTACCAAGGTACTCGCTTCAACGCTTGGTAAGCGCGGCATGCTCGGTGTGCCGGCAGCCGTACTGCGCCTAGCCCTTGGTGAGGTAGCTGACGAGATGCTGCTTACAAGCCAGCAGGTACAGCCGAAGTGCCTACAGGATGCGGGATTCCGTTATGAGATAGACCATGTTGGCGAGGCGATCTTCGCTGCACTTTAGCCTTTGCTGGTTGCGTTGTGTTCAGGTGGTTTGCAAAGTCGCGATCGACCAGGGTGTTCGTACATCGGGGTTCGGACGTTCGCCCAAGCCAGGAAGCGTATTTCGGGGACCTTGCCAATACCCCGCGTTGCGTTCCTTGCTGAACTCGAGAATACTCACGATGGATCATGTGGCACGATACGTTGGATGCTTTGCCCAAGCGGGCAAGCGTGCTGGTGCGATGGATCCTTTGTGATCATCTGATGGTATCAGTGCCAGTGTGCCTGGTCGCATGAGCTGCAATATACTAGTCCCTGACGATGCAGCCCGTACTGGACAACGCGAATGAAGTGCGCGATAATAGCACTATTGGGGCTGCTTCGCGTGAACATGCAGGTTTTGTGCAACTTCAGCCAAGCAGTGGAAAGCGTATGCGGGGCCTTAAGTGTTTTGCACTACCTGTTCTATCCATATAATATAAGCGTTAAACAATTTAGTTGTTACAAAATGTATAGGGAAGTGATGTTAAAATGACCGTCCAGACTGGCATGGCTTGGCGCAAGCAGGCTGCATGCCGTGGTATGAGTACTGTGATCTTTTACCCGGACCCCGAGGGGCCAGAGGAAGACATTACATCTGCCAAGGCAGTCTGTGAACAGTGTCCAGTTAGAGAGACCTGTCTCGAGCATGCCCTCACCAATCGTGAGCGTTACGGGATATGGGGCGGTACCACGGAGCGGGAACGCAGGAGGATCATCCGCCAGAGACGTAAGTCTGCATGAAACCGATGCCGGCATCGGAAGGTGGTTTGGGAAAGTTCGAATCTGCCGACTGGCCCGGTGTCCTTGCCAAGTTGCTGAAAGGCATCGACCTGGAAGAATGGGAGGCCCGAGAACTAATGGGGTGGGTTCTTGCTGGAAAAGCAACTCCTGCCCAAATGGGGGCATTGCTGATTGCGCTGAAAAGCAAAGGGGAATCAGCGGAGGAGATGTACGGTTTTGTACAGGCCATGCTGGATGTAGCGGAGAGGGTAGATCCAGGCTATACGGTACTGGATACCTGCGGTACTGGAGGGGATGGTACCGGCACTATCAATATCTCCACCATTGCAGCGTTTGTGGCGGCGGGAGCAGGTGCGAAGGTGTGTAAACATGGAGGCAGGGCGGCATCCTCTCAGGCAGGCTCAGCTGACTTGCTGGAAGAGCTTGGGGTGGTGATAGATCTGGACGCCGCCGGAGTCAGTAGATGTATAGATGAAGCGGGTATGGGGTTCTGTTTCGCTCCTGCGTTCCATCCTGCCATGCGCCATGCCGCGCCTGTACGCAGGGAGTTGGGCGTGCCCACCGTATTCAACCTCTTGGGGCCGCTGGCTAATCCTGCCGTAGATGTCCGTCAAGTACTTGGAGTGCCCGCGGTGGATGCATTGCAGAAGATCGGTCAGGTTCTCTCCCGCAAAGGTTGCGATAGAGCCATGGTTGTCCGCGGGGACGATGGGATGGATGAACTCTCACTTTGCTCACCGAGTACCGTGCTCGAAATCACGGAAGGTGGTGAGATAACGCACTTCGAGTTACACCCGGGCGATTTCGGTCTCGAGCTGGTTCCACCGGAAGCCATCAAGGGTGGTGACGTAAAGCGCAATGCCGAGATAGCTCTGTCAGTGCTGTCAGGCGAGAAGAGCGCCTACAGAGACGTGGTGGTCCTGAATGCTGCTGCAGCTATTGTGGTGGCGGGGCTGGCTGCCAGTTTCGAAGAGGGCATAGAGCTGTCGGTTACAGTGCTGGGCGAAGGTCGCGCTCAAAGTGTTCTGGACAATCTCGTCAGGTTGTCGCACCAGATTGCTGCCGGCAAGCGGTAACGGACTCTTTGTACTGTCCAGCGATACCATTCGTCACGCAGCCAAGTGGTAACGCTGTATTGGTTTGTAACCGCTGGTGGACATCGCCGTCGATCTTCCTCGTGGCTTTTTTCCTCGTGGCTTTCTTCACATGGCTTGCGGAGCACGTCGGGTCAACATCGTAGGCAGACGCGTAGAGTCGCATTTCCTGAATCCAAGACGATCCGGCGATGTCGATCGCGTGTAGCACGGCTCGGATTGCTGGTAACCTTGAATCGTATGAACCAAACACGTTATCGCTGTACAGGATGTGGCAACTTGACCCGGTTCGATGTCGTGACTGACATACGTAGCAAGTCTTATTACCACTATACGGTTGGAGGGGAGTTGCACATAGAGGATGAGGTTGTCATCTCCAAGGAAGTGGTAGATATAGCTTGCCGGTGGTGTGGTCCGGGAATTGCAATAGAGGAGGTCGAGGTTCCCTATGCAGAGATTGCAGGAGCGGATTAGGGCGGCGGCTCCATAAGTTGCCTCTAGGTCTTCCGGGATACTTCAGGGTGGGGGCGCTTCGGACGCGCCTCTGGGTGCCTGTGCTGGTGGCTGCAATGCTACTGATCAGCGGATGCAGTGTGCCCGGGCAGCACCATACAAGGCAAAACACTGCTTCATCTGTGCCTGTGAAGCTGGTGAAAGAGAGAAGTGCGCAGATGAACATCGTAGTTGGTCAGGTGCCTATGGCATTAGACAGTCACCTGCAGTCCGGTCATAGTGAAGCGATAAGGATGGTGGACTCGCTGATATGGCCGTCGCCTTTCGTCGTAATGCCAGGCAGCATTCCACAGCTGGATACCCTGGTTACAACGAGCGCTGTGGTGGTCCACTTGAATCCGGAGACGGTTGTCTACACGATCAATCCGGCAGCGACTTGGTCTGATGGTGTGCCGATTACAGCAATGGACTTTATACGGCTGTGGAAAACCGTTATAGCCAGTGATAAGTTCAGGCCGGATACTGGATACAGGGACATAGCTTCTGTTGCGAGTACGTCCGGAGGCAAAACAGTGACAGTGGTGTTTTCGAAGCCTTATGGCGAATGGAACAGCCTGTTCAACAACCTCATCCCTGCCGGCCTGTACGCTTCCACCTCCACCTCCGCGCCGTTATCCGGCCCCACCTCCGCCACCTCTACACTTTCCACTGGCGCAACCAGTGCCACAGGGGCGCCAGCTACTGCAGTGCCTGCCACGCCCGGCACGCCCTCGGTCTGGCGGTTTCCATCTCTCGGGAGTACGGCAATCGCCAGCGCCGCCCGCCCACTTGTTTCGGGTGGCCCTTTCCAGGTGATAGGTTTCACGCCCGGTCAGGAAATAATACTGGATCGCAATCCCCACTGGTGGGGTCCAGTCCCCGCTGTATCGTACATTACCATCCGGAGCGCCGGTAGCGGATCGGGTGTGACAGGTACTCTGGGTTCTTCATCTTACGACTTGGCATACCTCGATAACTTTGGGCAGTCTTCGCTCGCGCAGGCGACGACGCAAGCGAATGCAACAAGCTTCGTAAAGGATGGTGATACAACAATGCAGATTCTCTTCAACCTTGCATCGCGATCGCTGACTGGATCGTTACCCTTCAGAACAGGGCTCGCAAGCCTGATCGATCGTCCAGCCATAGTATCGCAAGTGGTCAATCCCATCCTGCCTGGGAGTAAGCCTGCCGACAATTTTCTATATGCCAATGGCCAGCCAGGATATGTTGCGGATGGCGCAGGATACAACCACCCTCACCCTCGTCGTGCTGCCGATATTTTCCAGGCGTTGGGCATGCGCCAAGTTGCGGGGAAAGGGCCAGGTGCAGGTTACTGGTTACTGAATGGCGTACCCGTGGTACTGAACATCGCATGGGATGTGAATGACCCGTGGGCCGAACAGTCAGGCCCACTTATAGCGTCGGAGTTGTTTGCCGCTGGCTTTACGGTGAGGACCATGCCGGTATCGGGAACCATGCTGCTTAGAGATGTATTGCCATCCGGTGGATACAACATTGCTCTTATGCCGGTGAGAACCAGCCCATTCCCATCACGGATGGAAGGGTCCTACATGCCCTTACCAGTCCATTCCGTACCGAGCGGCAGTGTCTCGGTGCTTGCGCCGCCACAGAGATACCCGGAGTACGGCGATGGGCTGCGTCAAGACCTGAATAGCTTTTACGATCCTGCGGTGGGTATCCTTTTTTCACAAGCGGAGAGACATATGAATCCCATGAGGTCAGCACCGGTATACCGGCAGATCGACGAGTTGCTGTGGCACGATATGCCTTCGTTGCCGCTGTTTACAGTTCCTGTGCTTACGGTATATAGGAATTGGATCGCAGGGATAGGAAGTGACGTAAGCGGATCGGGGCCATTCTTCGATATCTCCGAATGGCAGCTGTTTGCAGCTGTTCCGGACCACAAGTCGTAATCCTGAGACGTTGGCGCCAAGCCAGGTGCCCATAGTGCCCAGGGACAGCCGAAACGTCGCCTCAACCAGGAAGGATGCTCGTATACGGCGATTGTGATATGATGCTGCAGGAGGCCGAAACGTCAACCGGCTCGGCCTGTAACATACCACAGTGATATTTACCGGTCGGAGTGGCGGAATAGGCAGACGCGCCAGCTTGAGGGGCTGGTGCCCGCAAGGGCGTGGGGGTTCAAGTCCCCCCTCCGACACCGCTACGGCACATCAAGGTCGATCATCACAGCACCATCCAATCGGAAAATTCCCCTGCATCTATTTCCGGCTGTCAAGCTATCACCTTACTGTAACTGGCGGACTCGCAATCACATAGTTCCCAGTAGGAAAGTAAAATGTAAGGTAAACCTGGTGCACGCTCCCTGGCGAGAAGCTAGGTGTAATCGCCAGCCATCCGCTATCCGAAGAATAGCACGGCCCGGGACTGGTGGATGGAGCATCCCAGCTCTCACACCAGCCCGAGGACCACGGCGGAAAGTTGAACGACCATCTAACGGCATTAGGCGTGGACAGGCTGTTGGGCCCAGGATATACCTTCTCACCAGCTGCACCACTCCATCCGATAGCAAGCGGCGACATACTCAAATTTACTCCTACCGGAGGACTCTGGACTACTGCTCGCGTACCATTTGGCCAGTAGAAGGTAAGAAATACATATTGAGAATACCCTGGAGCGAAACTAGGTGTAATCGCCAGCCATCCGCCAGAAGATCCATAGCATGGCCCGGGGCTGGTGGATGGAGCATCCCAGCTCTGGCACCAGCCCGAGGACCCTGACGGAAAGTTGAATGACCATGTAACGGCATTAGGCGTGGACGAGCTGTTGGGCCCAGGATATACCACCTGCCCAGCCGCACCTCCCCAGCTGACGGGCACCCAGGGAGTGGTGATCGTGACTGGAGGACTCTGGACAATCGCTCGCGTACCGTTTGGCCAGTAAACGGTAACATACACTTCATGCTGGCCGACACTCATCCCGTTTGTGGATAGCCACCCAGCCTGATATTCGCCTGAGCTGCCGCCATAGCATGGCCCGGAGCTGGTGGATGGAGCATCCCAGCTCTGGCACCATCCATCAGATCCGGGTGGGATCCAGAAATACCACGTCACATTTGGACCGGGAACGTTGGTCTGCCCTGCCGCACCTCCCCAGTGGACATCGACCCAGGGCCCACCGTATCCAGGCGATATTGTGACCGGACCACTTTCAGCAACGCCCCTCGTACCGTTTGGCCAGTAAACCGTAACGAATACATGATGGACGCCCGGACTCAAACCGTTGGTGGCCAGCCATCCCCCTTGCCAGGAATTAGCCGGAGCATTAATTGCAAAGCACGGCCCGGGGCTGGTGGATGGAGCATCCCAGCTCTGGCACCAGCCATTGGATCCGGGTGGAAGGTAGAATTGCCATTGCACCTTGTTGTTTGGGGAAGGATTGGTGATCTGGCCAGAGGCGCTAGGCCACAATGTCTCCCAGTGAACATTGATCCAGGGTCCACTGTACCCGGGCGTAATTGTAACCGCAGGACTCTTTGCTACAACGCTGGTGCCATCTGGCCAGTAGAAGGTCAAGAACGCAGTGTGCAGACCAGGGGCCATCCCATTGGTGGACAACCAGCCTGATCCGTCCGCACTGGGATAGCACGGCCCGGGGCTGGTGGATGGGGCATCCCAGCTCTGGCACCAGCCATCTGATCCAGGTGGAGAATTGAATGACCATGTCACGAGAGGACCGTTGGGACCAGGAGGACCAGGAGGACCAGCAGTGACAGCCTGCCCTGCCGCACCTCCCCAGTGGACATCGACCCAATCCACTCCCCAAGTTCCAGCTCCAGTCGGTATGGTAACTGGAGGGCTTTCAACCACTGCCCGTTGCCCGTTGGGACCATAGAAGGTGAGATAAACTTCATGTATGCCCACGCTCAATCCATCCGTGGACAACCAGCCTGCTCCGTCCGCAGTGGGATAGCACGCCCCCGGGCTGGTGGATGGGGCATCCCAGCTCTGGCACCATCCAGTAAGTCCGAGCGGAGAGACGAAGGACCATGTAACGAGCGGACCGGAGCTTGTCAACTGCCCTACGGCAGCGCCTCCCCAGGTTACCGTTGGAACGGCCATTGCAGGCTGCGCCATGGAGTACTGTGTTTGAACTTGCGCACTGGACATCTGGTAAGGGAAAACAGCTACCTGGCTTATCTTGCCTATAAAGGGCATAAGCGAACTGCATCCATAAGTGTGCGGCCAGCATATGCCTGGGAGCTCCCCTATGCGCCAGTATCCACTGTAGCCGGCCTGTCCCTGCGTGGTGCTATTCGAAGCAACCAGAGCACCATCAAGGTAAAGCTGCATACCGGATGGACCAAGGGACGCAACGGCAAAATGCCACTGGAGATCGGTCACTGGTGCAGGCGACGACAGCTCAACATAATTATTGATAGCCAGATTCCACACTCCGAAGTGCAGATGCCCGCCCGGGCCCACCCACAGCATCTTGCCATTTTCACTCGTTAGGCCAACTGGACCGTTGCCGAAGCCCATGATGCCACCGGGCATATTTGTCTTAAACCAGGCTTCAATCGTGACAGTGCTGGGATTGGTCTGTTGAGCGCTGGTCGCAATGCCCCAAGAAGAATTCCATGGGGCCCAGGACGGTAGTGCGCTGAAATCAAGAGATGACTCGGTCGGGTTGCATCCCACCGGGGAATACCCGCTACTCGACAATCCTCCCTGACCATAGCCGTAATTAGCCCAGTTGTTGTTGCCCCAGGGGGTATCTGGCGGTACTGGACCATTGCTTGTACTGGCAGAGTTGAAGAAAACAGGACCGCTTCCATTCCCACTATTAGGCAGGTCGTTATTTTGATCGTCCAGTCTCCAGTAGAAACTTGGAGACAAGATATTGGACACGTAATTGGAGTAGCAGTAGTCGGAAGCAGCCAGTGTGGTGCTTGCCTGCCCCATCCGCGCAGAACTGGGAATCCCGCTTGAAGGCGTACTCGCCGCGGCATACTCCTTTTGCAGGTCAGATTGCGACAGCGCACTGGAAAACAGCGCTACTTGCCCTACGTCACCCTGAAGGTAGTCACCATTGTAAGCAGGGTCATAGCCTATCGCCACAGGGTATGGAGATGCAGCTATTGCTCCTCCATTCCAGTTATTAGAGGCGACAAGCTGCCCGTCGATATAGGAATTGATGCTGCTTCCATTGTAGACACCCGCATAGAAATACCACTGCTTGAGTAATAGCGGATTCGACAGGCTCCAGACCGCCTTGCCTTGGCCACTCCCGTTTCCAACGTCGAAGAAGCCGCCCCGCCCACCGTTGTTGACCACGAGCTCGAATCCCGTGGAACTGACATCGGTATGGGCATTGGCGACTATCCTAGCATTTCCGCAACATGGATTGGATGTATTGGTAGGCCAGGAATTGACCTTGAACCACGCCTCCACTGTCAGCTGATTCGGCGTAAAGTTCTTGAGAGATGTAGTGACCTCACCGTTGCCGTTCAGCTGCATGGCGGTCTCCGCCGGGTTGCACAGTGCAGGTCCCGGGCTCACGCCTTCAGTAATGCTGCCATTCAACGTGCCGTTGTAATTATTCCCCGAATAGTCCGTTGCCGTAGGCGTGGTGCCGGTCAGAGGCCAGTACGCTGTCGGACCGTAGCTGTGGACCACCTGCTCGTAGCAGTCGAGTGCAATACCTTTCAGGCTCACCTGTACATCCTGGTTGTTGGTGGCATCACTGCTAATATCAAGGGTACCGTAGTAGGTGTAGACGCTTGTATTGTTTGGCTGGAAATCCACCGAGACCGTACAGGTCTGGCCGGGATTGATAGTCACCGGCCCTCCCGAACCCACGCAGGAGCTGCCGCTCGTAACCGCAAATGTCGACCCGTTGGGACCGCTGGTAGTGGCGCTGGATATGGTGAGCGGCCAGGTGCCTATATTTGTCACCGTTACACTCTTCGACGCGCCAGGCGACGTAAACGAGCTGTCGGTGAGGGTAAGGGAAGTGGGAGTGACCGAGATCTCCGGATGCACGTTGCGTGCAGCGCTGAGGGCACCACATCCTCCGAAGCCACCCGCCTCGGCGCCTGTACCCACACCCGAGGTGTAAAGGGGGACTACGCTTGTCTGGTTGGTGCAGACGACCACGTTCCTTGCAGCACCGGTCGGGCTGACCGCCTCATAGGTGGCAGGATTGGAGCTGTTCGGCGAGGTGGCATTCACATTTATGAAGAAGGCACATCCGTTGCTGTCATACTGTGACACGAAGGTCTCGTACCCGGCTACGCTATTGCCGGTCAGGTACACGGGCTTTCCGGAGGATCCCGGTCCCCCGTAGACAGCCACATAACCGTAGCTGGGACTGTAGTAACTGGACGGCGTGTCTATGAGAGCACTTGCGCTTACCGAGTAGTGATGATTGTGCAGCATGTAGCCGACATCCACCACCACATTGACCATTGCCGCCGGATAGGGACTGATCGACGGGCTCGCACACGACGACGATGGCGAGGTGGAGGCGTAGGAGGGAGAAGACGCCCAGTCCAAATGATAGGAGACAGTGTAAGTGGCAGCGCCTACCCGCTCCGAGGCAGGAAGCACACCCTGCGCCTGCTGGAACACTCCGCAGGAAGTGAGAGCACCGCCGAAGGGATTGTTGCTGGGACCAGTATAGGGATTGCAGATTGCAGGCATAGGAGGGTAAAACGCGCTCAGGGCGGTACGCAGCTTGGATACCTGCCCGGACGCTATCGAGATTGCCGTGGTCCTGATGCTCGAACTCTGTGCGAGATTGATACCCGACACCAGGAAAAGCGCTGCCGGCACGAGCACCAGCATCAGAAGCACCAGCGATATGAGCACCTCTACGAGCGTCATGCCGTTCTCAGCACCCCTGGTCCTCCTGTAGGTATGCTTTCCGTACCTGCCGGTATGCCGCATACTGTGTGCCGACATGCTACTGGCACCTACAATGCGACTGGCACCTACAATGCAACTGGCAGACCTGCTCCCACTCCATGATAATCATAGCCCTCTCTTCCACGAGTTACAGTATAAGCCATGCCGGACCCGAATTGTTAGCGTAATTTCACCTGTTGTCGAGCCAGGTCCCCACCGAGTCCATCTTGAGCCATGCCGGACCCGAATTGTCAGCGTAATTTCACCTGTTGCCGACAGGTGATTCCACCTGTGAAGGTGTCCCGTGCTCCGTACGTATCCAATGCGCATTTCTCCTCTAGCATTGCGGATCGGCACTACTTATACTACCTGGTATGAGGAGAACGCAGCCTGATCGCAATTGTATCCGCGCATGCCAGGTCCGACCCGCCAAAGGTCGACAGGTGATGAAGAGAGTACGCGCCTTGACCACAATTGTACCCCTGTCGCTCTTGCTCGGGCTGGCAACCAGCGCCTGCAGCGGGAGTGCTCAAAGTGCTTCTGCGGGTGCTTCTGCGGGTGCTTCTGCTATCAACCCAGCAACCCTTGTCCAGACAACCAGCAACGCTGGGAGTGTACTGGCCAAAATGTCTGTGGAAATAGCGCCATCAGCCAATCAGGTCAAAGTAGTAGGGCAAGCAACGGGCGGTTTCAACTTCAAATCCGGAGCCGGCAGCATGAGCATGACGGGATTCGGCCTGCATTCGGGAAACGCCATACCCATATTGTTTACCCCGAACATATTGTACATGAGAGTACCCTCGAGCTACCGTATCAGTTATCCAGGAACGATGCCGTGGCTGGTACTGTGGTACAGCGATTTAAATGCAATCGTTACCGCTCAAGATGGGTTCGTCATCACCGCCGAGATGGTCAATCCGGACTTCCTGCTCCAAGAACTGGCCACCGGGGGGCAGGATATGCACCGGTCACGACAGGTAGGCGTTGCCGTATCGTACAGTGGATTCATTGATCTCAATACAGTCGCCAACGCCGAGAATAGCCTGATTTCCAATGTAATCGACCAGGAAATACGCTATATAGGTACAAACCGTATACCAGTCACTGTATGGGTGAGCAACGGCAGGATCGTCAAGCTCGTGGCGGTGCTGGTTCCATCCTCTGCAAGTGGCGCCTCTCATCTGGCACAGGGAACCACCGTTACGATGACGCTGTCGGGATATGGGAAGCAGGTCTTGGTAAACCCTCCTCCCCTGAAGGATACGAGCAATCTCGACACCGTACTCGAGAATATCTCCGGTGGAGAGATGGGAGAACCTCCGGGTGAACCTCCGGGACAGTAGCCAGTCTGACGATCCTGCACATACTGATATGGCACTTGACGAAACGGGCGATCCGGCGTTGCCGGAGTCCCGGATAGCAGCATCTAAACCGCCACTGCCGCCGGTAGCAAATGGAAAGATAGGGACGGCAATGGGCATGCCCAGGCAAGCAGCACGGCACGCAGTGACAACAGCCGGCAAGAATTTGCCGGAGAATGCACCAATCATGCCAGGCGTAGATCTGGCGAGCCTTCCCCTCGTAGGCAGGTTTGTAGACAGGATACTGCGCTGGAGGGCTTTCCAATTCCTCCTGATCCTGCCCAACCAGATACTCTTCTGGCTCGTCCTGATCACCGGCTTGATAGGAGGTACGCTCCTCCCCCCGGGCCACGTGACCACGGTGGTGCATTTCGGTACCACGTCCATCTTTCCTACCGCCGGCGGATCGGCAGGCGGAGCTACACCAGGCCTGTTTGGCTCTGCCCTTGCAGATACCTGGCAGAAACTCAATTTCTCCACAGTAATCACATGGTGGATATGGTGGTCGCTTGTATGGGTGCTGATGGCAGCCGTGGGACGCGGCTGGTGCATGATCTGCCCGTTCGGAGGATTCGCAGAATGGGTTCAAAGACGATCCCTCTGGAAGCGTCGGCATCGCAACATCGGGCTGAACCTGAGATGGCCACGGCAACTGATACGTCTGGGCATACTGCCCGCAGCCGCCGCTTTTGTAATACTCACCTTCATAGAGGAATACTACAATATCTCGGCATCAGCGGATCCTTTCACCACCGGGTTGCTCGTACTTGTGATCATCGGTCTGGCACTGGCCATGCATCTCGTGTTCGAGAGGCGCACTTTCTGCACTTACCTCTGCCCCTTGACGGCAGTCTTCGCACCGCTTGGAGCAACAGGAGCCGTAGCTGGGTTCCGTGCAAGAGATCCAGCACAATGCCTCGACTGCCCTACAAAGGACTGCATGCGGGGTGGAGAGAGAGGTTACGAGTGCCCGTGGTATGAATGGCCCGGAAGCAGCACATCCAATGCCATGTGTGGACTGTGCAGCGAATGCTACAAGGCATGCCCCTACGGCAATGTCGGTCTCTATGCCCAGGCACCGCTCACTTCCGTCATCACTCCCGGCAGGCGCCGGGTGGATATAGCTGCTGCTGCCGTTATCGTGAGTGGCGTAATCGTATTCATGACGGTCAACGCCACCCTGACCTATACAAAAGTCGATCTGTGGCTCAACAGCCTGACCTCGTTCCCTCACTACCCCAACCCCCTGGACTACATCGGAATCATCGCCGGAGTGTTCCTCGCATTTTCATCTATGGTAACTCTGGTGAAATGGGCAGCAGGAGGCAGGGGGCAGGAACGTAGAGCAGGAACGCTGCTACCCGGCAGCGGCAGCTACAGCAATACGGCCCATGATCACTCCAGTGAACAAGCCCGGGGGCAGAGGACGGATACGCAATCACCCGGCAACGGATCCTGGATGAGAACGTGGTTTACCCCACTGGCATACGGAATCATCCCACTGGTCACTGCCGATCTGATAGCAAACCGTATCCCGACCTTCTTATTCTACTCACCACGCATAATCCAATCCATATCCGATCCATTCGGAAGGCATTGGAACCTTTTCGGAACCGCTCGGCTGGCAATAGTCAAGAAAAGCTTGGCCCACTTCACATTCGGTGGACACTCTACCACCGCTCTCGATATCCAGCTTGCTGTGGTTGGATTGGGCATACTGGCATCTTCATGGAGTATATACAGGATCTTCGGAAAAGAACTGGCTTCGTTGAGCAGTCGCCCAGTACTGGGGAGAGTTGCCGCAGTCTCAATGGTGCTCATATTCGGCACGCTGGCTGCATGGGCTTACGTCGCCATCCGTGGGCTGGCAACGTGATACATCTAGAGTTGCGCAAGCCCCGCCACAGGCAAAATATACGACCTCGAGCACCGGTGATCCAGGTATGCACGGAAGCCTGTGTGGGATGTTCAGACTGCGTATGGCGTTGCCCTGTTGGAGCACTGTCCCTCCAGGGAAGCTGGGCCACCGTAGAAGCAGATGCCGAGCGTTGCATCAAGTGCAGGATATGTGAACGAGCCTGCCCGTACAATGCCATTGAGGTCACCGGAGCAGTCGCGTCAGGACGATCCAAACGTCCCAAGCCATACCGCCCGGCTACAGTCAAGGGCAGTATGGTCGAAGTGGAAGTGGGATTCGCCAGCCTTGAAGCGGCGCAGGCAGAGGCGGCAAGATGCCTCAAGTGCCCGGATCCAATGTGTGTATGGGGATGCCCGGCCAGAAACGACATCCCGGGCTTCCTCAGCGCTGTCGAGCGCGGGGATCTGGAGGAGGCTTACAGGATCATCACCTTGACCAACATCTTTCCGGGCGCCTGCTCCCGCGTCTGCGACAGAGCCGACCAGTGCGAGGGAGCGTGTGCCCTAGCTCTCGCCGGCGGCGATGCTGTTGCAATAGGCTTGGTCGAGCGCTTTGTTGCAGACTCGATCGAACACCCGGACGAAACCTTGCAAGAGGATGGGAACGCACCGGCCCAGTACAATCTTAACCGTGAAAGGCGCCACCTCGCTCTAAGCGGTAGGACACTGCGTGTGGCAGTGATAGGAGGAGGCCCTGCTGGCATGTCAGCAGCATGGTGGCTGGCCCGTGGAGGGGCCCGGGTCGATATTTTCGAGTCAGAACAGACTGTTGGAGGGGTACTGGCTTGGGGAATACCTGGATACGTCCTCCCTGAACCGGTTGCCAAAGTGCCGGCGGCGCTTCTTGCAGCCACCCCCGAGATCCAGGTAAAGACAGGATTCACTCTCGGGAAAGACGCCTCGCTGGAGGACCTGCTTGCAAGCTACAACGCCGTGGTCCTGGCACACGGAGCATCGTTGCCGCCAAACCTTGACATCCCGGGCCATTCACTGCCCGGTGTCGAGGACGCAAGATCATTCCTCCAAATGGCACGTGCGCACTTATCCGGGCAGCCATCCCAAGCAACCCCGAAGACAGAACAGGCAGGTTACGCCGGCAACCTCTGGAACCACCAAGATAAGAAGCCAGGAGAGCAGGTACCTCGCCGGCTGTTTCCGCTGGCAGATGAAAGAGCCGGGAACGAGAACCACGACCGCAATATACTTGTAGTTGGAGGGGGAGATACGGCAATGGCTGTTGCCAGAACCGCATTGCGCCTGGGTATGCATGCGACATCTGTACGCCGTAGTCCGGAAAGCAGTGCTAAGGTACGCAGGGAGGAAGTGGCAAGCGCACGCGCCGAGGGGGTGGATGTCCGCTTCGGATTATCAGTGAAAGCAATCGAACAGTGCTCAGGGGTGCTCAGCGTCAGCATGCACGACAGGCAAACCGGAAAGAGATGGCGGCCGAGATGGAGTTCAATAGCCCGAAGCAAGCAAGCGGGAGAGACACTTTCCGTTGACCGGGTAGTGGTAGCCACCGGATTCAGTACAGACCGGGCCGTGAGCGACGGAGTAGTAGGGCCACTCCCCCTGCGGCCCAAGGCCAGCACGGGAAGCCCGCTCGAAAATGTGCTAAAAGCAGGCGGGGTAACTGGCAGGAACGGATACGGATCCGGTCTGCGTCAATCCATTCTGGAGAGGGAAGCCGCTCTGGAACTGGCAAGGCACTCCGTTGCCGGACGATGCTGGGTGGTTGGCGACGCCCTAGCCGGCCCTGCAAGCGTGATAGAAGCTGTGGCTCAGGGCAGGGAAGCCGCCGCCGGCATTCTATCTGCCTTCCAGCCACGCCGCTTGGCGGAAGGGCAACAGGCTGCTAGGAGCATCGGGTAGAGGTCCCAGCACGTACGCTCCAGCCTATCCGCGTAGCCACCCTCCTCGACGTCGACGAGGCCCCCCTTGGTAGAAGTCCCAGCACGTACGCTCCAGCCTATCCGCTGAGCCTCTTACTTAGAGAAAGTCATGGCTTTGCCGGATACTGGCGCTGCCACCCGCTCTCGGCCGTTCCATCTACAGTTCCAGGATTAGGACCCGTTATGATCGCCACAGCATTAGCAGCATTGCAGCTTGGCTTGCCAGGACCAGACTGGAATGCACCATACCAACTACCTGGCGGCTCGCCACCTAGCGACGAGTAGCCGCCGCCCTGGTACGAGAGCCCTGCCCAACATATGGAGTCAACTGGCGAAAAACTGGCAAAGACAATTGACTGCGGCGAGCCGGTCGAACTGGTCTCGAAACTCACGGCATTTTTCACGGCCGATGCCAAGGGCGAACTCTGGGAGAACCCTGGAACAAATGCAATGGAGGTGTCAGTAGCATGCAGGGATGCTGCGGTAGCTCCCCCAAAACTCTGGGCATCGACATAAAGCGTCATGGCATCCTTCATGCTGCTGTCTATGTCCGACTGAGCGGTCTTGTCGAGCGACCCACCCACCGGAATTATAAAAGCCCTGAAGGCAAAGTATACCAAAATCCCTATGACGAGTACAGCCAACGCCAATTCGATACGGCGCGCAACAGTCTTGACCCTCGTGCCACCTACACGCATCACGTAACTCCGTTCTATCGACACTCATATATAAAAATGGTGTATATTAACTTCAATTGATAGAGCGAATCATAGCACGACCAGTAGGTGTGTGTGTGGTATACGTCAAGTGCCGCGTCACGTATATCCGGCATTGCTGCATCGGACACCAATAGGTGATCTTACCTTTGCCAGCCAGGTCGCTCGAGAGCACTGCAGCGCAATCCAGCCTGCGAGTAGTTCGCTGTACACCAGTTGATGGTAGGAGGTAACATTATGTCTTTCAGTGCGTACCGCAGAACAAGAGGAGTGTGACAAGGTGCCAAAACACCATTTCCCGGGAGTTGCAGCAGGAGTTACCCTTGTCGTCGTAGCACTTGCAGCAAGTGCGTGCGGGCAGGCATTGGCGTCAAGGCCCGTCCTCCAGAACCTGAAAATCTCGCAAATCGTTGCATCGACAAAGAATCTGGGAACGACCGGAGTAGAGCTACGTTACTACCTTCCGGGAACCAGCATTGCCACAAATGGTGGACCATGGCCTTACTATAAGGGATTCTTCAACTTCCATGCCGGAAACGGATCGCTCGCTATCCCAGACCCCAGCGCTTCCCATGTCTTTCCTGTATCGTGGAAAGCCGATCAGGCCGGAAGCATAATGACCACAACTCAGCCTCAGCCCTTTACGGAAGTACAGGCCACTCCGAAATTCCCTGTGCCGCTGCCGGCACGCCCCGCATCCAGCGGCTCGATCACTGCCATACCTAGCAATAAGCTCTTCAGCGAACGGATACTCTTTTCCCTGATAGCGGCGGCCGGTAAGTTGGATCCCGTCGAAACCTACGAGGCCATAGTGGTCAATCCCGCTTTCTGGCTCAGGTTATTGGCCAGCACTTCAACTTCTCTCGGGGCAGCGACACGCACCTTCATCAGCGGTAAACCTGCCAACAAGTACGATGTGATCTTTAACCTTGCGGATAGGCCGGGTAGCGCGAACCACGCACAGCAGGCGGCCATCAAGTGGCTGGTAGGATACTTCGGCACTGGCCGCATGCCAGGAGAGATATGGATGAGCAAGAACGGCAGGCTCTTGGGCGTGCGTTTCATCCGTATGTCCCCATCCTCGCCGTTGCCCCAGACTGCATCTGGATTTCCTGATCCAGCCATCTACCCCACCATTACATTGACCCTTCTCGGGCCATCCAGCGAAACCGACACTACGAGCACCAGCAACACAGGTAGCACAGGCGGCAGCAATAGCACCACACGCACAAGCAATAGCACTTCTGCCGTCGGGACATCGGTCGTCACGCTTGGGCGGGCTGGAGGTCCCAGGCCGCGTTGTATGCCAGCCGGACATAGTGGCCTATCGGCAGCCGTGGTAGCGCACGCCCGGCAGCACATCACCGGGTACATCAATGCTAGCGGCTGCGACGTCGGCGTCTACGTGAGAACGGGGACAAAAGGTGTAGTCATCTCCCATGCCACGATAACCGGTGCAAATGCTCATGCGATCATGGTAGTTGACACTTCCGGCACCATAGTGGAAAACAACGCGGTTGCGGACAATTTTGGCAACGCAATCGACCTAACCTTGCTGCCTGAGAATAAGACGATAGAATTGGTGGGCACCACGGGCGCCCGGGTAACAGGTAACACTGGAACCCCCAGTATCGCTGTCATAGACAATGGTAGGGTCGATGCTGCGGCAGTCAATCCAGGCAAACCCAGTCCTTCCGTCAGAAATCTGGTACAGGGAAATCACTTCTTCAGCTGGATACACAAAAGCATGAACTGCCTGGTTGCCGTTGCCGCATTCAACCCCGGTGAGGGAGTCACAGGAAATATAGTATCGGACAATACCTTTTCCGGAGGCATCGTAGTGGCAACGGATGCAGCACACACCTCTGCCATCGGCAACGTGGTAAGCGGCAATACGCTCACTGGAGCATCCCTGCCCGGCATCATAATTCACAGCAACTCTCCGGGGGACATCATCAAAGGTACAGTCCTCGCAAGCAACCATCTCAGCCACAATGCGGCAATGCCTATCTGCGGTTTGAGCATGTCCGCTGGTATAGCCATTATAGGAGCGGCCACCCCCATCCTCGGTACTCTGGTACATGGCAACACCATCAGCAACGAGCAGGTAGGCATCTGGATAGCCGGTTCCACTGGTGCAACCCTTTCCGGCAACAGTATCAGCACACTCTATGGCGGCATGCCGGTAATGCAACTCATGAGACCTGGCTGCAGCACGTAAATGTTTCAAATAGCGTGATCCATCCGAGCGTACAACCGGAAATCCTGCTTGGGCCACACAAAGTCTGACCGTCTTGCTACATTTGCCTGAAACCTATAAGCTATAGGCAAGCTGCCAAGCAATCAGAGTACTTCAGAGCGCTGTTGTGGCACGTTCTCGACACCAGCAAATGGGGGTCCAATAGTCCAGATGCAAAGGATAGCCACTGTAATCATAATAATGATCGTATCCGTCGCCTTGCTTGCTGTTACAATGCTGGCCAAAGTACCTACTCGCAGCACGGACCGATCCGCTTCCGCAACCAGCTATGCGCCGCTCGTCCCGGTACCTGCTGCAACCACGCCATTATCCAGAGCACGAGCCATAGGTCCGTTGCCGGCTGCTCAGCCGCTCGCCGTCGACCTGGTTCTGCGGCACTCCCCGCTCCTTGGCAAGTTCCTGAAGGACCTCTATGCTCCTGGCTCTCCGTACTACCATCACTTCCTTCGCCCGGGACAGTTCGAGACCCGTTTCGGTCCGGGCGCACCTGCCATTCACGCCGTGGAAACCTCACTCGACTCCGCGCATCTCCATCCACGGCTTACCGGCAGCATCATCTCCATCCATGCCAGCGCTCGAACTGTCGAGTCCGCGCTACACACCCGTCTAGAACGCTACCTATTGCCAAACGGTCGGCTGGTCTTCTCAAATTTCAACCGTCCTGAACTGCCGGCATCAGCAGCAAAATACATTCAGGCAATCGTAGGACTTTCGACGCCACCACAGCCGCAACCGCTCGGGAGTTCCCAAACAACTACGCCGGTGGCCCAGCCTGGCACCAGGTATGCACTTTGCTCCACCCCAGCCGGGCTTTTCGCCCGCTTACCACAGAAAAGCCTCCCTGAGATGTTTAGATGCCCGCCCCAGCATGCTCCGTCTCCGGCACCCAGTGAATCACCGCCGTCAACAGCAGGATCATCCAAACATGCATATACAATTTCTCGACCACTTGTAACCGGTGAACCGGCCGCATGCAATGCCGCGTCATCATTGGCCGAAACGTCAGGCTCCTACACTGCCGGACAGATAGCTCAAGCTTACGGTTTTACTGCTGCATACCGTTCGGGGCACTTCGGAGCAGGAGAGACGATGGCTCTTTACGAGTTGGCGCCATATTCAGCCAGCAGCGTCAGCACATTCGAGAATTGCTACGGCATATCGACATCCGTGACCAGCATCAGCGTGGATGGAGGCACTGCGGCCGGTACAGGCGACTCGACAACTGCCACCCTGGACATCGAGGAAGCGGCAAGCCTGGCACCCGATGCCGGCATACTCGTATATGAAGGTCCCGATAATACGCCAACGGGCCCTCTCGACACCTACAATGCTATTGCCGCCCAGGACAGGGCACAGGTTGTTTCCACTGCTTGGGGCATCTGCGAAAGCGCTATACCGAAGAGTTATGCACAAGCTGAAAATGCAATCTTCGAGCAAATGGCTGCCCAAGGCCAGACCGTCTTTGCCTCGGCGGGGAGTTCGGGCTCCGAAGGATGCGCGAAACAATCTAACTCCAGCAGCATTGTATCTTCCGCATGCCCGTTCACCACAACCTGCCTCGCTTCCGGTTCCAATGGCACGATCGGGATTGCCGTCGGTATCAAGGATGCATCTTCTACCCCTACCCTGGCAGGAACGCCCGTGGATGTGCCTGGGACATCGACTCTCGACGCCATTGCCTGCCCAGTACCGGCGTCATCGACCACATCGACCACTTGCGTGGCTGCCGGTAAGACCGGAAGCGGGGAGGGCGTTGCAGTGCCAGTCAGTCTCTCTCCGAGTGGGATCGTCTCTGCAGGAACGCCCGTGGATGTGCCTGGGACATCGACTCTCGACGCCATTGCCTGCCCAGTACCG
>JAKBVZ010000036.1:105374-144510 GCA_021841005.1 Actinomycetes bacterium
TAAGACCGGAAGCGGGGAGGGCGTTGCAGTGCCAGTCAGTCTCTCTCCGAGTGGGATCGTCTCTGCAGGAACGCCCGTGGATGTGCCTGGGACATCGACTCTCGACGCCATTGCCTGCCCAGTACCGACGTCATCGACCACATCGACCACTTGCGTGGCTGCCGGTAAGACCGGAAGCGGGGAGGGCGTTGCAGTGCCAGTCAGTCTCTCTCCGAGTGGGATCGTCTCTGCAGGAACGCCCGTGGATGTGCCTGGGACATCGACTCTCGACGCCATTGCCTGCCCAGTACCGGCGTCATCGACCACATCGACCACTTGCGTGGCTGCCGGGTACAGCTACGTCTCCAGCACTAGTACAGAAGGTATCATCGTGGCGCTCAGTCTCTCTCTGAGTGGGGCCGTCTCTGCGGGAACGCCCGTGGCAGTACCAGGCCTCACCCCGTTCTATGGAATCGCATGCACCTCATCGACATCCTGTATAGCAGCGGGGGAAGCAGTAGGGTACAGCCTCGAAGCAGTAGGGTACAATCTCGAGGGTGTCACTGTACCGGTTACGCTCTCCTCGGACGGGACAGTATCTGCAGGCACGCCGGTGGATGTATCCACCGCCATCTCCTTCAACACTATTTCGTGCGCTTCATCGACATCCTGCGTAGCAGGCGGGTACACCTATGTTGCAAACACCACCAGTGAAGAGGCTGTCGCTGTGCCGGTTGGGCTTTCCTCAGACGGGACCGTCTCTGCGGGAGCACCCGTGGCAGTACCGGGTCTCTGGATACTGTACAGTATGGCCTGCCCGCTATCGACGGCCTCATCGACTACCTGCGTGGCCGCAGGAGCAGACACAAACAGTACTCAGGGTGCCGTCATACCGATCACTATATCCGCGAGTGGGACTCCAAGTGCAGGCACGCCGGTCTACATCCCTGGGACCATCTCTTTGAACAGCATTTCCTGTCCATCCTCTACAATATGCGAAGCTGTCGGGGAAACCGCCAACGGGGAAGGCATCGTCATACCCGTCACTCTATCCTCGAGTGGGGCCGTCTCTGCAGGAACGCCAGTCGATGCATCCGGAACGACTGCCCTCAATGGTCTCATATGCTCCGCGTCCACCACCTGCGAAACCGTCGGAAGGGGCACCAACGGAGACGGGGCCATCGTGGCGGTCACTCTATCAGCGAGTGGGATCCCAAGTGCAGGCACGCCGGTGGATGTGTCCGGCACTTCCTCGTTCAATGACATCGTCTGTCCCCGTCAGGCGAACTGCGTAGCCGCTGGATGGACCCGCGCCCAGGCAACAGGAAAGGAGGGCGTTATCACTCCGGTCGCTATATCCGCGAGTGGGACTCCAAGTGCAGGCACGCCGGTGGATGTGTCCGGCACCTTCTCCCTTATCGGCCTAGCCTGCCCATCCTCCGCCACCTGCGAAGCCGTCGGAGAAGCCCCCGGGGTAGGAGTGCACAAAGGGGGGACCGCAGTGCCGATCAGTCTATCCTCTAGTGGGATCCCAAGTGCAGGTACACCGGTGGATGTATCCGGCACTTCAGCCCTCTATAATATTGCCTGCACTTCTTCGACTTCCTGCGTGGCCGCGGGGTACAACTACTTCGCGAGCACGGGTAACTATGCTGGAACCATCCTGCCAATCACTCTCTCCTCGAACGGGCTATCTAGCATAGGCACTCTGACCGACGTCTCCGGTACTTCAGTCCTATACGATCTTGCCTGCATCTCCTCGGCTTCCTGTGTGGTCATCGGAGAGACCTACAGGTACAGCATGGAAAGCATCATGGTGCCGATGACGGTCTCTCCGAGTGGGATCCCGTCTACAGGCACACCGGTTACCGTACCTGGCCTTTGGATCTTAGACGCCATCGCCTGCACATCCTCGACCTCTTCCACCCCGGCAGGCACGTGTGTAGCCACCGGGCAATCCGCTGGCGGGGAGGGAGTCGCCGTCCCGGTCGCTCTCTCCTCGAACGGGACCGTCTCTACAGGAACTCCGGTCTATGTGTCGGGAACCATCTCTCTCGATGCCATCGCCTGCACATCCTCGACCTCTTCCACCTCGGCAGGCACGTGTGTAGCCACCGGGCAATCTGCTGGCGGGGAGGGAGTCGCCGTCCCGGTCGCTCTCTCTTCGAACGGGACCGTCTCTACAGGAACTCCGGTCTATGTGTCGGGAACCATCTCTCTCGATGCCATCGCCTGCACATCCTCGACCTCTTCCACCCCGGCAGGCACGTGTGTGGCCACCGGGCAATCCGCTGGCGGGGAGGGAGTCGCCGTCCCGGTCGCTCTCTCCTCGAACGGGACCGTCTCTACAGGAACTCCGGTCTATGTGTCGGGAACCATCTCTCTCGATGCCATCGCCTGCACATCCTCGACCTCTTCCACCCCGGCAGGCACGTGTGTGGCCACCGGGCAATCCGCTGGCGGGGAGGGAGTCGCCGTCCCGGTCGCTCTCTCCTCGAACGGGACCGTCTCTACAGGAACTCCGGTCTATGTGTCGGGAACCATCTCTCTCGATGCCATCGCCTGCACATCCTCGACCTCTTCCACCTCGGCAGGCACGTGTGTGGCCACCGGGAAGACCACCACAAACAGTGCAATCGAGGGAGTCGCCGTCCCGGTCGCTCTCTCTTCGAACGGGACCGTCTCTACAGGAACTCCGGTCTATGTGTCGGGAACCATCTCTCTCGATGCCATCGCCTGCACATCCTCGACCTCTTCCACCTCGGCAGGCACGTGTGTGGCCACCGGGAAGACCACCACAAACAGTGCAATCGAGGGAGTCGCCGTCCCGGTCGCTCTCTCTTCGAACGGGACCGTCTCTACAGGAACTCCGGTCTATGTGTCGGGAACCATCTCTCTCGATGCCATCGCCTGCACATCCTCGACCTCTTCCACCTCGGCAGGCACGTGTGTGGCCACCGGCGGAAGCACCAACATCGGAAGTATAATAGTTCGCACGGTGAACGGAGTACCTGATGCTCCAAGCACGGCAGTTGCTCCAGCCAACTTTTTGAATGTCCAAGACCCTGCCTCCCAACCATACGTAACTTCCGTAGGTGGAACGACACTCAGTGCCGTAGGTCCACCACCAGCCGAAACAGCATGGAACAATACGTCAGGTGCTGGAGGTGGAGGCATCTCGACCTTCTGGGTTATGCCGAGCTGGCAGCATGGAAGCGGCGTAATCAGCCAGAACTCGAGCGGGATTCCCTGCGACGCACCTGCCGGAAGCTACTGCCGGGAAGTACCCGATGTCTCGGCCTCTGCCGATCCCAACCACGGGTACGTCTTCTACTACGGGACCTGGGAGACTGCTGGAGGTACCGGTGCGGCCACCATCGTCTGGGCGGCAGCCACTGTACTGGCAAACGAAGGCTGCTCGGCTCCTACGGGATTTGCTGATCCGGCACTTTATTCGCACCCATCAGACCTCAACAACGTGACAGGCGGCAACAACGACTGGACCGGAACACAAAACGGTCTTTATCCCGCCACGGCTGGCTATAACATGGCAACCGGGCTGGGAACGCCGACCGCCACAATCTTTACTACAGGATTCCTGTGTTCCAGTACGGCATCCCACCCGGCCATCTCCTCCATCACTCCGGATTCCTCCACCCTGGCAGGAGGAGGTACGGCAACCATAGTAGGCAGTGGTCTGGCTGGTGTAACGGCAGTCCATTTCGGCGCAATCGCCGCAACCGATGTCAAGTCCGTGTCTTCCTCTGAAGTAACGGCCACCATACCTGCTGCAAGCACGCCTGGCGCTACAGGGGTAACAGTGACGACTCCTACAGGTACCACTTCACCGAGTGGATTTGTTTACGTAACAAGCGGACTATCCTACATGCCACTTGTTCCTTACCGGATAGCAGACACCAGGTGTGCCGCAAGCCCGCAGCCAAGCTTCTGCAAGAGCGAGAACATCCCTTCTCAAAATATATTGCTTGCATCTCCGGGTGCCGGAGGCTCTATAACCGTACAGGTGACCGGGACAGGTTCTACTCTCGGATCAGTGCCCCCTAACGCACAATCCGCTGTTCTCAACGTAACTGCCGTAGCCAGTCAAAGCGCCCATCCAGGCTACCTGACAGTCTATCCAGCAGGCACTGATCCACCTACAGCTTCTTCGCTCAACTACGTCCCAGGAGAAGCCGTGCCCAACCTCGTAACTGCCACGATTGGCAAAGACGGAGCAATATCCATACTCTCGTCCAGCGCGGGAGTGAACATAGTCGTAGACGTGGAAGGATACTACGGGCCATCTCTACCTGCCGGTAGCCGGTTCAACCCACTGCCCCTTCCTGTCAGAGTACTGGACACCAGATGCGACGCCAGCCCGCAGCCAAGCTTCTGCAAGAGCGAGAACATCCCTTCTCAAAATATGACTCTTCATGCACCCGGTCCGGGCAAGAGCATCTCCATCAGCATAACCGGCATAGACGGAAGTTCTGGCATCCCGTCTTCTGGAGTAACGGCAGTCAGCCTTGTTGCCACTTCAGCGGGACCGTCATCGGGAGGGTATATGACTCTCTGGCCGGACACAGGATCCTGCAGTACTCCACCTATGGCATCGAACGTGAATTTCCATAAGGGTGCAGCTTCAGCGAACAGCGTAACCGTTGCATCTGGAAATTACGGGAAGTTGTGTATATATAATTCTGCCTCAACCGCCACAAATGCAGTTATAGATGTCAATGGATATTTCTCGTCAACCGGTGATACCTTCACTCCATCGTCTCCTGTGCGTATATGCGATACTCGCGACGTGCAGGCCATAGGTGGTACGGGCGATGTGACGAGCGGGGTCACCGGGAGGTGCGCCAACTCTGGCATCGCCCTGGATCCGTCCATCTCCTCGACTGACCCGATGACTGTGCAGGTTGCCGGAGAGGGAGGTGTACCCCTCTCTGCAAAGGCGATAGTCGCCAACGTGACCGTCACGGGTACCACGGGAAACGGTTATCTCAAAATCTGGCCTGCAGGCGCCTCTCAACCACCAACTTCCAGCATGAACTGGATCAAGGGAGAGGCAATACCCAACATGGCAGTAGCACGACTGGCCAATTCTGGGCAGGTGGCAATCTATACATCGACAGGAGCCGACGTGATCATTGATGTGACGGGCTGGTACTCCTAGATAGCAAGAGGCAACAGCGCCTACAAATACCACCCCACCACATCCACCACCACATTTGCAGCAACGGATGTGTAGACCTCCATCTGCCCCGATGGATTAAGGGTGGACACCACCATGCCGGGCACAATCTCTCCCTTCCTCCAATTAATATTGGATGTTGCCGGCATGCTGCCTCCCTGCGGCCAGGCAGTAAGGTATCCATTGCCCGAAGTATTTGCTACAGTGATATTGGTCACGACCACCTTGGCACCTGCCGGTACACCACCAACACCTGTTACCTGCACCGTGAGCGGAGCTGAAGGGCTAACCGGCGTACCAGAGTTGGCGCACCTCCCGGTAACCCCGCTCGTCACATCGCCCGTACCACCTATGGCCTGCACGTCGCGAGTATCGCATATACGCACCGGTGAACTCGGGGTGAGCACGTCACCGGAGGATGCAAAGTAGCCGTTGATATCGACCACCACATTCACTGTCGCACCTGAGCCGTTGTACACCTCTATACTACCATTGCTACCTAACGGTACGATCACCGAGTCTGCGGACGCGAAGTTTGCGATGAAGTTCACGTTGGAAGTGACCGCCTTTGCAGCACCCTTTGGCCAGACGGTTAGATAGCCCGCCTTCTGGGGCGATGCAGCAGTCACTACCAGAGATACCGCGGTAGCGGTGGCAGGTACGCTATCCACACCAGCGACCACGGCACTCAAGGCCATACCAGCGCCAAGAGGACCGGTAGAGGAATTGGCGGCTGGTATGTGCTCGCTGGAGCAGAAAGATGGGGGGGCGGGGGCAGCACATCTGGTGTCCAGTATCCTTGCAGGGGTGGGAAGGGGATCGAACATGCTACCCGAGGACACAGAGGACACATAGTACCCCTCGACATCTACGACAACGTTTACTCCAGATGAGGAGGAAAGGATCGATATCTTGCCGGATGTCCCTATAGTGACTGTCACTAGGTTCGGTACAACCTCACCCGGTGCGTAGTTTAGGCTGGATGCGGTAGGTGGGAGCGTACCGGCCGGGTACGCGGTAAGGTACCCGTTGTGGGCTGACGGTGAAGCAACTGCAGTGATGGTGACCACTACGGCTTCGGCGCCAGCAGGAATGCTGTTCCCGGATGACCCGGTACCCGTTACCTGCACCTCGATGCTACCGCCAGCCGCAGGAGAGGACAGGCGCAAGTTGCCAGAAGGTAGGTTCTCTGCCGAGCAATAGCCCGGCTGAGGGCTTGTAGCACACCTCGTGTCGACTATACGGTAAGGCCTAAGAGGCACGTAGGAGAGATCTGTATTCACGTAGACAAAACCGGCAGTATTGCTCGAACCAATGGAAGTGGTCACCGTGACTCCCACGGTCCCAGGCGCAGAAGATCGAGGCACTACAACGGAGATCGATGTGGTGGAGTTCACTGTCACGGCGGCACTTGTAAGTGTAAGTGAGCCAAAGGTTACGACTGCACCGGTAGTGAAGTGTATTCCTGTAATCGTGACCGTCTCACCTCCGGTCAGGGGCGATGAATCAGGAGTAATTGACATGATGACCGGAATAGGCTTGATGGTCGTCAGGATTACTATATCTGCGGAAGTAGCGCCGAGCGCCATGCATGCGCTCGTCGAAGCACAGTCCACGCCGCTGAGATCGCTGACACCTGAAGGAAGGGTCTCTTGTGTCCAGGCAGTACCGTTGAAGGAGAGTACAACTCCGGCGATGCCACCTGTGGAAGTAATGCCCTGTCCCACCGCCTGGCAGGATGTGGCCGAGATACAGGAGACGCCGCTGAGATCGCTGACACCCGAAGGAAGGGTCTTTTGTGTCCAGGCAGTACCGTTGAAGGAAAGGGCAACGCCGGTGGTGCTGCCTGTGGAAGTAATGCCCTGTCCCACCGCCTGGCAGGATGTGGCCGAGATACAGGAGACGCCGCTGAGATCGCTGACACCCGAAGGAAGGGTCTTTTGTGTCCAAGCCGTACCGTTGAAAGAAAGGGCAACGCCGGTGGTGCTGCCTGTGGAAGTGGAAGAGGTCCCCACCGCCTGGCAGGAGGTGGCCGAGACACAGGAGATGCTGCTGAGACCACCGACCCCCGAAGGAAGGGTCTCTTGTGTCCAGGCAGTACCGTTGAAGGAAAGGGCAACGCCGGTGGTGCTGCCTGTGGAAGTGGAAGAGGTCCCCACCGCCTGGCACGAGGTGGCCGAGACACAGGAGACGCCGCTGAGACCACCGACCCCCGATGGAAGGGTCTCTTGTGTCCAGGCAGTACCGTTATAGGAGAGAGCAACACCAGTCGGAGCACCCCCTGTAGATGACAAATTGATCCCCACCGCCTGGCAGGATGTGGCCGAAACACAGGAAACGCCAAAAAGCGTGCTGACCCCGGATGGAAGGGTCTCTTGTGTCCAGGCAGTACCGTTGAAAGAAAGCGCAACGCCGGTGGTGGTGCTGGTAGCCGTGAAGGCTTCCCCCACCGCCTGGCAGGATGTGGCCGAGGCACAGGAGACACCAAAAAGCGTGCTGACCCCGGATGGAAGGGTGTCCGCCTTCCAGGCTGTACCGTCAAAAGAAAGTGCAACGCCAGGACTATTGTTGGTCGTAAATCTGGAGCCCACTGCCTCGCAGGAGGTAGCCGAGGCACAGGAGACGCCAAAAAGCATGCCGATCCCCGAGGGAGTGGTCTCCGCCTTCCAGGCCGTACCGTTGAAATAAACGATTGCGGCGCTACTGCTTCCGGAAGACGTGAATGCGCCCCCCACCGCCTGGCACGAGGTGGCCGAGACACAGGAGATTCCCGTAACATCCAGTATGCCTGCTGGAAGAGATTCCGTGGCCCAACTAGTACCATTCCAAGAAAGGACATCATGCCCGCTGGATCCGAATCCACCCGCCTGGCAGGAGGTGGCCGAGACACAGGAGATGCTCGTGAGATCGCTGATACCCGAAGGAAGGGTCTCTTGTGTCCAGGCAGTACCGTTATAGGAGAGAGCAACACCAGTCGGAGCACCCCCTGTAGATGACAAATTGATCCCCACCGCCTGGCACGAGGTGGCCGAGACACAGGAGATGCTCGTGAGATCGCTGATACCCGAAGGAAGGGTCTCTTGTGTCCAGGCAGTACCGTTGAAAGAAAGCGCAACGCCGCTCAGAGTGCCGCCCGTGGCACCACCCGTGGACGTGAAGGCGCCCCCCACCGCCTGGCACGAGGTGGCCGAGACACAGGAGACGCCGCTGAGACCACCGACCCCCGATGGAAGGGTCTCTTGTGTCCAGGCCGTACCGTTATAGAAGAGGGCAACGCCGGTGGGAGCACCTCCTGTAGTACCGCCTGTGGACATGCTGCCCTCTCCCACCGCCTGGCAACTGGACATGGATATGCAGGATATTGCTGCGAGATTATATTCCGCAGGAGGAAGTGGAGCAGCCACGGTCTCCCATGCTGACCCTCCATCCGTAGTACTGTAGGCCGCCGCACCTCCAATGCTGTTCGACCCGACAGCCAAACAGCCGGCTGTCCCAGGACAGGACACGCTCCTTAAACCACCCGCCGGCGCAGGATAGCTCGCCTGGGTTGTCCAGGAACCGGACGATGATGCCGATGCAACCCCACCAGGAACCACAACTATCGCAGCCGCAACGCCAACCAGTACCGCCATACTCCCAACGATCCGGCAAGTTCGCTGTACGGCCCCCGAAGGTTCTAGCCTGGCCCATGCCCCCTCCATAAGTCGCCGTGCCGAGTACTTCAAGTACATTCAAGCTGCCTCCTTCTGTCTATATTGTATTGAACCTATGGCCATCCATGCCAGGCCGGCAATCCAGTAGACCTACCGCCAAGTCTCCTCCGCAGCCATGCTGTAAACCGCCACGCATTGCACAAATGGTATCAAGCCACCATGCGCCTGGCACGGCGACGACGTATAATCCATAACGCGGATACTGTGACCAGTCCGATAGATGCCAGCACAATAAGGACAGCTCCTATTACGACGTTCCAAGTCGACTTGCCCGAAACGGAAGACGACTGCTTGACTCCAGGCTCCAACGCACCTGCAGGATGTGCAGTAGAAAAAGAGTATCCCCACATGCCACGATCGTAGCTTACGTAAGCGTACCCGCCGAAAAGCACGACCTGTTTGGCAGGAGCATAGTAGGCAGCAGGTGCATAGCTGCGGCCCGTTATGCCGGGTGACGCACCAGAAGAAGCAGAAGAGGTGGACGAAGGAAAAAGCGTCGGGGAAGTAACGCTCCCGCCGGATGCACTGCTTGCTGTACCGCTTGCGCTTGCAGAGGATCCCTGCGTCCAGGTGCTGCCGTTCCATGTCCAGGTATCGTTGAGAAAGGTGCCTCCATAGGTACTCCCACCAAAAAGCACAACCTGCCTGGATGATGCGTCGTATGCCATGGACGCATCCATGCGTGCAGGCGGGCTTTTCGCCGGATGGGCCTGCGTCCAGGTGCTGCCGTTCCATGTCCAGGTACTGTCGATTGGGCCACTAGCATTGCTTCCACCAAAGAGCACAACCCGCTTGGATGATGCGTCATATGCCATGGACCCTCCATAGAGTGCAGGCGGGCTTTTCGCCGGATGGGCCTGCGTCCAGGTGCTGCCGTTCCATGTCCAGGTCTGACGAGAAGGAGGGCCGGTTATCAGGCTGGCCAGATTTCCTGAAAGGGATACGCTTTGACCATAGCCGCCGAAGAGTACGACCTGCCTGGATGATGCGTCGTATGCCAGAGATACGTCAGCAAGCGCAGGCGGGCTTTTCACCGGATGAGCCTGCGTCCAGGTACTGCCGTTCCATGTCCAGGTCTGAGCCATTACCTTGTTCTGAGCATTCCTGCCGCCGAAGAGTACGACCTGCCTGGATGATGCGTCGTATGCCAGAGATACGTCAGCAAGCGCAGGCGGGCTTTTCGCCGGATGGGCCTGCGTCCAGGTACTGCCGTTCCATGTCCAGGTCTGATCAAGAGTGATACTCTTGGGTCCCGCTCCATTTGCGCTACTAGTACTGCCAGTGCTGGTACCGGTGGCGGCGGGCGATTGCACGCCATACCCATACCCGCCAAAAAGTATGACCTGCTTAGTTGCAGCATCGTACACCATGGTGGTATCCGATAGCGCCGGAGGGAGTTTACACGATACCGAATTACATAAGCGCACCCACCCGGTCGTAGATGCAAACGCTACACCGGCAGTTGTCAGCAATACTCCTGCAGAAATGCTCGACAAAGCCAGCACGACCGCCACTACCCTCCATGGCAGCAAGCTCTTTGGCTTCACCACCATCAGCCCAAGCCGCCCTTCCAGCCCAATTCTCATTACCGTTTCATCATAACGGATTCTCTTTGCCTGTGCAAACCGTTAGAGATAGCGTTGATGCTTCGGCAATGAGCGCGGCAACCGGAACGCAAGCATTCTCTCGACTCGATACGCGTAATATGTAGAATCCAAATATGTAGAATCCAAGCGACACTTGCAATTAGGGTATAATATATCCCTATGGACAAAAGTGATCTTGACAAGGTGTTAAAGCTACTGGGTGAAATTGATGGCTCGGACCTACACATGAAAGTAGGTGCGCCACCAAGAGTGCGTGTAAACGGTGACTTGAGTTCGCTGAACGATATGCCACCCCTCACCGCTGACGACACGAGTCTACTCGCACAATCCATGATGCCACCCAACATCCAGAACATCTTCCAGGATCAGCATGAAGCGGACTTTGCTTACAGCGTACCAGGATTGGGTCGTTTCAGAGTGAATGCTTACTACCAGCGTTCTTCGGTCGCTCTTGCCATCAGGAGAGTGCGCCCATCCGTCACTATGGAGGAACTCGGTCTTCCTGATGTCATACGTCGGCTTGCGGAAGAGCAAAGAGGAATGGTGCTGGTAACGGGTCCAACCGGATCGGGAAAGACTACTACGCTCGCCGCGATGATCGACCATATAAATCATACACGTGCATGTCATATAGTGGGAATCGAGGATCCGGTGGAATACCTCCACAAAGATGATCTGGCCGCTATAGACCAGCGGGAAGTAGGATTCGATACGACCAGTTTCCAGGCGGCAATGAGGGTGGTCCTACGCCAGGATCCTGATGTAATACTGGTGGGAGAGATGCGCGATCCAGAGACGGTTTACGCGGCACTTACGGCTGCCGAAACTGGCCACCTGTTGCTCTCGACCGTCCACACGACCAATGTCCCCGAGACCATCAACAGGATAGTGGATTTCTTCCCTCCGCACCAACATCAGCAGGTACGAGTCAGCCTGTCCTCCTCGTTGAAAGGGATAATCGCCGAAAGGCTCTTGCCAAGAGCCGATGGCACGGGCAGGGTTCCGGCTTTCGAGATATGTGTATCTACGGGCCGCATACAGCAGGCCATCCTTGATCCTGAGCAGACGGCAGACATAACTCAGATAATCGCCGATGGCGAATACTACGGGATGCAGACTTTCGACCAAACTCTTGCCAAGATGCTTCGTGACAACATCATCACCTTGGACGAAGCGATGAGGTCTGCCGATAACCCGCATGATCTAAAGGTCATACTGGAAACAATGGGGCTCATCCAGACAGGTAGCAACCGGATGGTACGCCAAGTTGTAGCTTAGTGTGATGGCAACGGATAGGAGGCACTGATGGCTGGAACTGTTATACTGTCGGGAGCTAGGACTCCCATTGGCAAGCTGTCGGGGTCACTTGCATCCTTGAGTGCAGTGGATCTTGGCGCCGTGGCCATCAAAGAAGCTCTGACACGAGCAGGCGTCACACCAGAGCAAGTCGACTACGTCTTCATGGGGCATGTACTCCAAGCAGGACAGGGGCAGATAACTGCTAGGCAAGCTGCTGCAGGTGCGAGCATACCCATGGATACACCCTCGACAACCGTCAACAAAGTGTGCTTGTCGGGCATGAACGCCATCTACCTGGCCGATCTGATGATCAATGCAGGAGAGGCAGACATAGTGGTGGCAGGAGGCATGGAGTCGATGACTCGTGCGCCTTACCTGTTGGATCAGGCAAGGCAGGGCTACCGCTTGGGAAATGCCACCATAGTCGACTCGATGATGTACGACGGCCTCACATGTGCTTTTGACCACTGCGCAATGGGAAAGGCAACGGACAGCTACAACACGGCGACCGTGGTGTCCAGAGAACGCCAAGATGCCTTTGCGGCGCTATCTCACGAACGGGCAGCCAATGCTCAGAAAAATGGGCGTTTCGCATTGGAGATAGCTCCAGTCTCCATACCTCAACGTAAGGGCGATCCCGTAACCGTCGATTCAGACGAGGGAATACGTCCAGGTACCACCGCTGAATCTCTATCTGGTCTCAAACCGGCATTTTCACCGGACGGTACGATCACCGCTGGTAACGCAAGCCAGATCTCCGACGGTGCAGCAGCGGTCATCGTGACCTCCAGAGACACGGCCGAGCGCCTCGGTGCTGAACCTCTCGGTGAGATATCCGGCTATGGCCAGGTAGCGGGCCCTAACGCATCGCTGCTGCATCAGCCCTCCAGCGCCATCCGCAAAGCGCTTGAAAGAGCTGGCAGGTCCATAGGAGACGTCGATCTGTTCGAAATCAACGAAGCCTTTGCAGCAGTAGGACTCGCCTCGATGGACGATCTTGGCATTGACAGCCAGGTATGTAATCTCAATGGAGGAGCCATAGCACTCGGGCACCCGTTGGGAGCTTCAGGAGCTCGCTTGGTTGTTACTTTGCTCTACGAGATGAAAGCCCGTGGAGCCGCTCTGGGCGCAGCGGGTCTATGCGGCGGCGGCGGGCAAGGAGATGCGATCATCCTATCCGCTACCCGCTGACCATCATCGCTTACCGGCAGGATACCGCCTCCTCATGCCTTCATGAGAAGCGCATGAAAGCGTGCACGCGATACGTTTGACACGCACGGTCCTTGTCCCATACCATGCAACCGCACGACAGGCCATGACAATGTCCGTACCAGGTGATGCGCGTGAGCGTCAGCATCTTCGGGATACAGAAGCTGCTTGGGCCGCTTGGGCTGGCAATGATCCACTACCCGAGTATCTGGCGCAGCACGTACTGGAGGATGCCGCCATTGCGGTAGTACTTCACTTCGGTCTCCGTATCCAGCCTTACCGTGCAGGCAACCACCTTGTCGCCAAAGTGCACATCGAGGATGTGTGGCACGGGGTCGCTGGAGATAGCCTCGATCCCAGGTATGGACACCTCCTCGCTACCGGTGATCCCCAGAGATTCCATATCTGCACCATCTGGTAGTTGCAGCGGCAGTATGCCCATGCCCACCAGGTTGGAACGATGGATCCTCTCGAAACTCCTTGCCACCACCGCACGTATACCAAGAAGAGCTGGGCCTTTTGCCGCCCAGTCCCTGGAAGACCCGGTGCCGTATTCCTTTCCGGCCAAGATGACAAGGGGAGTGCCTGCGGCTGCGTTTTCACCCGTGCCTGCGGCTGCATTACGGGCTGCTCCCGTATCTGCTCCCGTCCCCGTTCCCGCATACATCATAGCGGCATCGTATATCGTAGTCTGGGTATTGCTAGGGATATGGACCGTAAACCCACCTTCCTGTTCCGGCACCATCTTGTTACGTATGCGAGCATTGGCGAAGGTGCCCCTCATCATCACTTCGTGGTTGCCCCGCCTGGAACCGTAGGAATTGAACTCCTTGGGTTCCACCCCGCGTTCCTCCAGCCACCTTCCGGCTGGGCTGGTAGGCGAGATCGACCCCGCCGGAGAGATATGATCGGTGGTCACGCTGTCCCCGAGTACAGCTAGGATGCTCCCTTTCTTGAAAGGACGTGCCTGCGGGATTGCCGTATCCATCTTGGTGAAGAACGGCGGCTCGAGTACGTAAGTGGAACCGGTATCCCAATCGAAAGTATCGCTTACTGGTACATCTATCGATTGCCAGTGCTCATCGCCCGTAAAGACCGAGGCGTACCTGCTCTTGAAAGAGTCCCTCGTCACGCAGGACCTAACCGTCGATACAACCTCCTCGTCGCTCGGCCAGATGTCCTCGAGAAATACCTCCTGGCCGTCCGGGGACGTACCAATCGGCTCTGTGGTCAGATCCAAGCGCATCGTACCTGCAAGCGCGTAGGCCACCACCAGCGGAGGAGAGGCAAGATAGTTGGACCGGACATCGGGGTGTATGCGCCCTTCGAAGTTCCGGTTACCAGACAGCACAGCGCATGTGGTCAGACCTGCCTCCCTTATGGCCTCCGATACGCCCGGTACCAGTGGCCCCGAATTGCCTATGCAGGTGGTGCAACCATAGCCCACAAGGTTGAAGCCGATGCTGGACAGCGCCTCGTCGAGTCCAGCTCTTTCCAGGTAGTCCATCACCACCCGGGAACCTGGAGCTAGAGAAGTTTTCACCCAGGGTTTCGGCAACAGCCCGAAATCATGTGCCTTTCTTGCAAGCAAACCCGCCGCCACCAGGACGTAAGGGTTGGAGGTATTGGTGCAGCTGGTGATGGCCGCTATCACCACGTCCCCGTCGGAGAGGTGTGTGACCTCCGCCACTGCATCATCGCCCGACCCATCATCGCCCTCGAGCACATGCGTTTTCGGAGAATGCCCCAGTGCATCCTGGAAAGCCATCTTTGCACCGGAAAGCGGAATCCTGTCCTGAGGACGGGACGGCCCGGCAATCGACGGTTCCACCGATGACAGGTCGAGCTCGACCAGCTCGTCGTAGATCACCCCGTCATATCCCGTCGCTGCAGCACCATGATCCATGTTGCCTGATCCGCCCGTTGCGCTCGGTCCGCCTGGTCTGCCTGGTCCACCCTGTCCGTCTGATCCATCTGGTCCGCCCTGCGCAGGGCCGGCATATCCTGATCCATGGAAGAGCCCCTGATGCTTTGTATATGCCTCCACCAGCAACACCTGCTCATCCTGGCGGGCGGTCATTCTCAGGTAATCGAGAGTTGCCGCATCTACGGGGAATATACCGCAGGTAGCCCCGTACTCAGGCGCCATGTTGGCTATCGTCGCCCTGGTCTCCACCGGCAATGACGCAATCCCTTCCCCGAAGTATTCCACCAGCTTCCCGACCACACCGTGAGACCGCAGGAGCGCCGTCAGGGTAAGCACGAGGTCGGTGGAGGTGACGCCCGGCTGCAACTCTCCGTAAAGCCGGACCCCCACTACGCTCGGTATCGTCATAGTAAGTGGTTGGCCGAGCATGGCCGCCTCCGCTTCGATACCCCCTACTCCCCATCCAAGCACGCCAAGTCCATTGACCATCGTGGTATGAGAATCAGTGCCTACGAGGGTATCGGGATATGCCTCGATATATTCTCCGTCGCCCGCAGCAAACACCACTCTTGCGAGGTATTCCAGGTTTACCTGGTGGCAGATACCTGTACCTGGAGGCACCACCGAGAAGTTGTCAAAAGCGCCCTGGGCATAGCGCAGGAGCCTGTAGCGTTCTATGTTGCGGTGGTATTCCATCTCCACGTTCCTCGCAAACGGATTCTCGCCTGTCCAGTAGTCGACGATGACGGAATGATCTATGACCAGCTCGACCGGTACGTGCGGGTTGATCTTCTGCGGATCGCCACCGAGCCTCACCATGGCATCGCGCATCGCCGCCAGGTCGCACACTGCAGGCACGCCTGTAAAATCCTGCATGAGCACTCTTTCAGGGCTGAAGGCTATCTCGTGACTCAGCTGCTCGTAACCAGCCTGCTGGTCATCCACACCGACACCGACGCTCGCACCATTTACACCCGCGCCTGGACCCGTATCTGCACTCGCGCTCACGCCCATGTCCGCCCCTGCACCGCCTACGCTTGCACGCCTACGCATCCTCGAAGCCACCGCCTCTATGTCCTCCCGTTTCACATTGACCCCGTCCTCGTGGCGCAGCAGGTTCTCCAGGATGATCTTCAGGCAGTAAGGCAAGCGGTGAACCTCGTAACTCGCAGGCAGCTTGTTCAGATCAAATATCTGATAGTTGGTATCGTCCACCCGCAATCCAGCACGCACACCAAAACTGTCAAGCGAACGGCTGCCTGACGGATTGCCTACACCCGCACCGGAACTGCCCTTATGGTTGCTCATCTATAATACTTCCCAGCTCATCTCTAGTAACCTCTAGTAACCTCTAGTAACGATGGTATCCAACTGCAGTAAATACTGTTGCATCCACTCCTTGCAACGGTACAAGCGGCTTACCGCTCAGTGCAATACCGCTCAGTGCAACACTTGTGTCTGTGTTGATTGTGCCTGTTCGTGTCGGATGCTGTACACCATTTTCTTCTTTTCTCCGTACCATTCTGCCTCACAGCCTGTCTGCTCCGCCACTTTGCACAGGTAGGTTCCACGGCACACTCCACAGACCGTATTACTTCCTCTCCACTTCTGCCGCGATGAATTACTCTAGCGGACACATCTCGCAGTATGGCGAGCTAGAATAACATGAGACCGGATGGTCCGGTCACGGGAGCTCGGGTAGCCGGGCTGAGAGGGCGTTTTACACATTGGGCATTGCATGACAGGATTGCATTGCAGTGTCAGTGCGCAGGTACGCCGACCGTCACAACCTGTTCCGGGTAATGCCGGCGAAGGGAGCAAGTATGGAAAACCACCAATCAGTAAATAGCACAGGACAAGGCGCAGTGCAGAACGCACGCCAAGCCGACACTCAAAGTACAGGCCAGGATGAAAGTTACCACCTAGATCATAGAGCAGGCCAAGCCGGAAAGGACATAGTACCGCGCAATTCCATGAGCCACCGCACATCCAGATCCCCCTTCCGGGAGATCACGCTCAGCAATGGAGAGATATTCTCGCTATACGATACTAATGGTGTCGACGGAGGGGTGGCGGGAGCAAGCCCGGTAACGGCAGGAAGGGTGGCGGGAGCGGCAGCAGCAGGATTGGCGGGAGCAAGCCCGGTAACGGCCGGAACAGCCGTACTGGGGAGCACATCACTCACCCAGTTCCAGCACGCTAGGGAAGGCACGATCACGTCGGAAATGCAATACGTTGCCATGCGCGAGGCGGTCGACCCGGAACTGGTGAGGCAGGAAGTTGCGGCGGGTCGAGCCATCATCCCGGCAAACCACAATCACCCGGAGTTGGAGCCGATGATAGTAGGCAAGCGCTTCCTCACCAAGGTCAATGCCAATATAGGGAACTCCTCCGTGTCGTACTCGGTGGATGCCGAGGTGGAAAAGCTGCGTTGGGCGCTCCAGTATGGCGCGGATACGGTAATGGACCTCTCCACCGGGCCAGGCATCCACGAGACCAGGGAGGCTATCCTTCGCAACTCGCCGGTACCCATAGGAACAGTCCCTATATACGAAGCCCTGGAAAAGGTGAACGGCAAGGCCGAGGATCTCACCTGGGAGATATATCGTGACACAGTCGTCGAGCAGGCCGAGCAGGGGGTCGACTACTTCACGGTGCATGCGGGCGTGCTGCTTCGCTACGTTCCGCTAACCGCCAATAGGGTCACCGGCATAGTAAGCAGGGGTGGATCCATCATGGCATCCTGGTGCCTTGCTCACCATGAAGAGAGCTTCCTCTATACGCATTTCGAGGAACTATGCGATATAATGGTGGGTTACGATGTGTCATTCTCGCTCGGTGACGGGATGCGTCCCGGCTGCCTTGCGGATGCCAACGACGAAGCCCAGCTTGCAGAGCTGAGAACGCTGGGCGAGCTTGCTCTTGTCGCCTGGGAACACGGTGCGCAGGTGATGATAGAGGGACCGGGTCATGTACCGCTTGACCTGGTTGCCGAAAATGCCCGGCTGGAGGAGAAATGGTGCCATGAAGCTCCCTTCTACACGCTGGGTCCCTTGGTGACCGACATAGCACCTGGGTATGATCACATTACATCCGCCATAGGAGCGGCAGTCATAGCAATGAGTGGAGCGTCGCTGCTCTGCTATGTCACGCCTAAGGAGCATCTGGGCCTGCCGGACAAGGAGGATGTGAAGGAAGGCCTGATCGCCTACCGTATAGCCGCCCACTCGGCAGATGTGGCAAAGGGCCATCCGCATGCTCGGGAATGGGATGATGCCCTGTCGCGAGCACGCTTCGACTTCCGGTGGGAGGACCAGTTCGCTCTGGCCCTCGACCCTGAACGTGCACGCAGCTTCCATGACGAGACCCTCCCTGCCGGACCGGCAAAGACGGCTCACTTCTGTTCCATGTGCGGTCCGCGTTTTTGCTCGATGCAGATCAGCCACAAGGTGAGAGAGATGGCAGGTAGCACCGGCGACCAAGTGAGAGAGGTGGCAGGTAGCACCGGCGACCAGGAAGCGGTGAAAATCGGTATGAAGAAGAAATCTGAAGAGTTCCTTGCGGCCGGAGCACAGATCTACCTGGACAGGGACTTGGACAAGAAGTCGGTCGGGGTGGAGGCAGCCGAGATGGAAAGGGTCGGGGTGGAGGCAGCCGGAATTGGAGTGGCCACTACGGATCAGGTCACGTAGAGCGCATCCACCCACACCTTGGATGCATCCTTGAGTGTATGGATATCGAACTCATCGTGTTGTACCAGTAACACGACAGCATCCGCTACTGCTGCCTCCTCACTGGTGGCATCCACTCTCATTACGGACTCGATCAGCTCCGGACATTCCCTGGCATGAGGATCAGCGGCTGACACCACGGCGCCAAGCTGCACCAGGGCATTGACTATGGCCACCGCAGGCGAGTTGGCCGTCTCCGATACGCCTGGCTTGTAGGCAAGACCCAGCACCAGCACTCTTGACCCCTCGATCTGCAGCCCATGCTCGCCAAGAGCACCGGCAACACGCTCCACGACATACCGCTGCACGGAGGCATTTACCCTCATGGCCGCATCCACGACTTGGAGGGGACACCCTGCACCTTCTCTCGCCTGCCAGCTCAGGTACGATGAAGCGCCAAGAAGGCAGTGCCCGCCAGCTCCTATACCCGGGTGGAACTCCATGTAGCCAAATGGCTTGGTGCCAGCCGCCCTCAACGCTTCACCGGCATCTATCCCCATCCCGGTTGCAGCCATTGCTATCTCGTTCACAAGTGCCACGTTTACCTGCCGGAAGGTATTTTCGACCAGCTTGGCAAGCTCCGCCTCCTCCAAACCGCTCACCCGCACTGTAGTATCCACCAAGGTCGAGTAAAAGCCATCCAACGCCTCCAGTGATGTATCGTTTATTCCAGACACTATCTTCGGTGTATTGTCGAAGGTAAATACCAGATTGCCGGTGTCCACCCGTTCAGGACTGTATCCAAGGTGGAAATCAGCGCCCGGAACCAGTCCAGACACCGCTTGCAGAATAGGTGCAACCAGTTGCCTGGTGGCGCCTGGATATAGCGTCGATTCGACCGATACTACAGCATCCCTGTGGAGATACTCGCTGGCCAGCCTGGTGGCATCCTCGATGTGCGACATATCAGGACTACCATCATGGCGTACTGGAGTAGGTACGGCTATGACCACCACATCGTAGCCAGCTATACCTTCCTTGTGCGCGGTAGGCCGGTACCGACCCGAATGCAACAGGTCGTGGTAGCGGATCTGGTCAATTCCATCACGCGCTCCGTCGCCAGACGCCAACTCCTTTGCACGGACTTCATCGATGTCGTAGCCGGTCACCAGCCATCCGCCCGCCGCTGCGCTGAGCGCCACCCGCAGCCCGACATGCCCCTGACCGATTACAGCGACCTTGCCATTTATTTTGTCACTTGCCATACCGTTGGCCCTATCCTCCAACTTTGTCGCTTACCTTATCGCTTACCAGTTACCGGCAGCAAACTCCGACCCTATGGTGCAGTATATTCAGCGAGCGGTCGACAGCAGGACCATCTGGGCGTTGCTTCCACCGAAGTTGTTCTCACCGAGCAGGTAGCAGGTATCGGTAGCAGGACACGATAGGGACTGTGTCTGTCCGTTCCCATCCATGCCTCCCACCCCAAAATGCTGGTATCCTGGGGGGAACATGGCGGAGTCATCCACCCAGGTAGCACCGCCATCGGTCGTGGAAAAGGCCACCGCATGGCTGGTGGAATTGACCTGCCCACCATTACCGACCATGAGACAGGTCCACTGACTTACGCACGATATGGCAGACATCCATGTCCCTGGGTCACCTTCATCGGCACTTTCATTATATCCAGGTGGTGCATTACCCGATAGATCCAACCACGAGGTGCCGCCATCGAGAGATTCTACGATCAAAGGATTGCCGAGAACGTTGGTGGTCGAGAAACCGCCTGAGATCTCGCCTGTAAGCCAGCAGGTGCCTGTTGGCTGGCAGCTAAGTGCTGGGCTGGGATAACCGCCACTTGGCTGGACATCGGCTGGAAGCCCATGGTCTTCATCTTGCCACGTGATCCCGCCGTTTGTGGTGGCAATGATGGAGATGAAGTAGGGAGAAGGATGCAGATTCACGTACATGCCGGCGGCAATACAGTCAGTGGCTGTAGTGCATGAGACATTATAGGGATCGAAACCGGTCAGGGGAATGCCAGGACCGTCATTTATCCAGGTCGCGCCTCCGTCAGTGGTGCTGATCATAGGGTATAGTTGGTAGCCGGCACTGTTTGAGGGGCCGTCCAGCGACATGACAAAACAGGTTCCTGGCGCGACGCAGGATATGCCGCTCGGTTCCCACATCTGTCCTTCTTGGGCATAGACGGCGTTACGCAGGCCTGCCGGGAGGTTGGCGTACTCGTCTACCCAGGAGGCTCCGCCATCGGTCGTCTTCCAGATGTCTCCGTCATTTACATAGGCGCCGATCTCGTCCTGAAATTGTATCTGGCCAACCAGCCAGCAGGTGCTCGGGCTGATGCACGACAGGCCAACCGCCGATGCATTACGTGCATTTGCAGGAAGCGCCGGCGTGATGTCGAGCCATGTGACCCCCGAATTGGTTGTTCTGAATAGGTGGATGTAGGCGTTTTCGGGCCCGGCCGCCAGGATGAAACAGGTGGTCGCAGATGGACAGGAGAGACTGACTGGCGTATCTGATGATGCGCCGGGCGGGAGCTGCTGTGGTAGGAACGACACGCTTTGATCTATCGTGACAGTAGCGGTGTGTCCTCCCTGGGACTCCGTGGCAGTCAATGTGCAGGTCTCCACTGTGGTGGAAGCCGTGTAAGTGACCTGAGCCTCTCCGCCTGCACTTGTTTGGACACTTGGCGCCGAAAGCGTTCCACAGGTCGACGGCGACACGGCGAAACTCACGTTGTCACCTTGTATAGGCTGACCTTGGGTAGACACCACTATGGCAGTGACGGTCGATGCTGACGAGGTCAGCGCCACCAGGGAGTTCGGCTCGGCAACCAGGGTAAGGGGTTCGATCCCGCCGGAGGCCTGAGCTACAGGCCATGTAACCGAGATGAGAGTGGTGCTATAGCTCGCGATGGTGATGTCGAGTAGCTTGAAAGTGATCCCGGCGGTGGCATCTATGCCGGCTGTCAGTGTCCACCAGGGATTGGCGGTCGAGGAGGCGGACAGCTCGGTAAACCCTTCCACCCCGAAGGTGGGACCCACGATCCCGTAAATAAGTATGTCAAGCTCAGGCCCCGCGGAAAGCTTGACGGATGCATCGCCGCTTACCAAGGGGGTGCCTGCATGGACAGTGTGACTGAACGAGGAAGTGGGCGAGCAGTTCCCACCCGAACAGCTAAGTCCCGCAGAGATAGTCGCCTCTTCGGTAACCGTATCGGATATTCCGACGGTTACCTGGCCATCCATGTTCACCACGAAGTCGAGTTCTGGAACCAGTACTACCGGGATCGGACCTACCTGGATGTCGATAGGATCGAGAATATCCTCACCGAGATCTACGGAATTACTGTATCCTGCAGCAACCGTTGCAGTGGCTGAGAGGGCAAGTTGACCGGTCTGCTGTGCCGTTACGGAGAAGTTGACCTGTGGGGCCTGGAAGAGCGGAAAGTTCACAGAGAAACCGAATGATACTGACATTCCGACACATCCACTTGCTGTTACGGACCCGGAGGACGAGCTGTAGAGCGGTACATTGGAGAGCGCCGCTGTGAAACCGGTACCGCAGTTCGGCGAGCTCGTGGGTCCTGACGAGCTGGTCATCGGCTGGAGGCGTACACCCGCTCGAGCCGGATTCACAGAAGCAATCTGCGATGGATCGAGAGACATGTTCACCGAGAAGCCGCCCCCTGCGAGAGCATGCACAAGATCCGTCGGCGCCGTGGTTACCACCACCTGAGAACCGGAAGTGGAAACGGCGGTAACGAGACGAAGCAAGCCATCAGGAGCCTGCGTGCTCGAAGGAAGCGCCAGGATGTCGCCTGGGAGGAGCGATGAGAGCTGGGAAGTGGAAGACGAGAAGGTCAGCGTCGATCCGCTGGAGCTTACATTGGAGAGGGCCTGCCTGCTGGCCGAAGAGAGCACCTGGGTGGTAGGAGGGATAATGATGCTGCCGGAGAGGTAGCCATAGATATCCACTACGACATCGACAGCTCCACGGTAATTATATATGTCGACAGCTCCACTGTTGGAAAGTTTGGCTATCACGAGGTTGGGAATGGCGGCGCCGGGTACGATATTGATGTCACTGGCAAGTGGCGGTGTAGAATCTGCAGGGTAGACCGTCAAGTACGAAGGCGCCTGGGCGTCCACGGCTGTTACGTTCAGCACTGCTGCAACAGGAGGAACGGAAGTATTCTCGGCTGGTACACCGCCAACCCCTGCCACCTGGACTTTGAGTATCCCGCCTGTTGCAAGTGTGTCGCCGGCATAGGGCTCGCCGGAGCCGGTACGGGTGTCCGCTATGCGGAAAGGCGGGAGTGGGGTAAGGTACGAGCCATGATTCGACACCGAAGTGGAAGTGTAATAGCCGCTCACGTCCATGATTACGTTCACGCTGCCGGCGTTGTTGTACACTGACAGCCCTCCCGAGCTGCCCAGTGGTACGGTTACCCGGTTGCAACGGGTCTGGCCGGGAGAGAGATTGAGATTGGAGGCAAGCGGCCTGCTCTCTCCCGCAGGGTAGACCGTTAAGAAGGTCGGCCTGGTTACGTCGGTAGCAGTGAGATTGATCACGGCTGCAGTTGCTCCGGTTGCCGGTACGCCACCTACACCTGCTACAGCCACGTTCAAGATACTTCCGGGGCCGAGGGTCTTGCCTGCATCCGGCTCACCGGAGCCGGTACGAGTGTCGGCCAACCTTGCAGGCGCTAAGGCATGATAGAGGCTGGATGGTTCGCTGGCGCTTGGTGTAGAAGTGGTATATCCTTCTACGTCTATTATGACATTTACGGATCCTTGCTGGTTGTAAAGAGTGATCTGTCCATTTTGTCCAAGCTGTACTTGGACGAGGTTGGCTACGATCTGACCGCTTGTCCAGTTGAGACTGGAGGCAGTGGGACGCTGATCTCCCGCGGGGTAGATCGTTAGATATGAAGAAGTCGTGGCTCCGGCGACTGTGACATTCAGCATAGCGGAAGTTGCTCTAGTCGAAGGCACGCCACCCTCTCCTGCAACTTGTATATCAAGGGTCGATCCTGGTCCAAGGGTGTCGCCGGCATATGGTTCTCCAGAATTGCTGCGGGTATCGGCTATCCTTCTTGGCGGAAGAGGTACGTAAATGCTGCCAGGCTGCTGAGGAGTGACACTGTTCGAGGATGCCGATGGTGGCCCGTTGCCCGCGGAATTGGTCGCAGTCACGGTGAAGCTGTACGCGGTGCCCGGTGCAAGCCCGCTCATCGTAGCTGTTACGGACGTCCCAGGAACCGTAAGAGTGGTCCCCCCGGGAGATGCCGTGATGGTATACGAAGTGATCGTAGATCCTCCGGTGGACGATGGAGGCGTCCAGGTGAGTGTAGCTTCATTCGTTCCTGCAGTGGCGGTCACTCCTGTAGGTGCTCCCGGAGTGCCGGTTTGGGCCGAGGCAGGTTCCACCTCGACAATAGATGTCACTGCAAGTGCAATTGCAATCGCAACCGCTGCCATCGGTAAAGACCTTTTTAGCATGACCTCTCCTCCAGCCCGAACCAATCACTGATTCAAACCAATCACTGATCCCCGCCAGTGATTCACTCAATACTATACATAAACTGGCGGCTTTCGCAACGGACAGAGCACCTCTTGACTTTATCAATTATGTCTGACACAATTAGTAAATGGATACCGTTCGCTTTAGCCGGTCGGCTTGTAAGCACCGCATTGGCAAAGCGCACGTTATATATATCATGGATCACGTTCAGCCAACCGTAATCCATGCAGATGCAGACAGTGATGAAAGGTTATTGTGGATTGGCACTGATGACCGCGGAGTCGAACTCGAAGTAGTCGCATTGAAGCTACCTGGTCTGTTGCTGGTCATACACGCCATGCCCACTCACTACCACAGAAGGAGCAAGTGATGCCTCGTAACTACAGGATTGGGTCGGATGTCGATCTCGACAATGAAGTTGTACTGGACAGTCGCGGAAGCCGGATTACCGAAGAGCGCGCAGTACGAATAGCGCAAGAGACTCTCGCGAGAGCTGGCCGTGGACGCCCCGCTCTCGCGGAAGGCAAGGCGCGCTCTCCACAGGTTTCATTCCGGGTACCGGCTGACCTGAAAGTCCGTGCTGAGGAGCGTGCCGTTCATGAGCACAAGTCGATGTCCCAGCTGGTACGTGAAGCACTGGAGCAGCTACTTGCCAGTTGATCGAGATGCGACCGCAACCACTTAATCCGTTGACTTCTTAATCCGTTGACTTCGCTCGAATCGCATCACTTTGCTGGTCGCCGTTCCCCGGCACTGTTGCAAGCCACCGTGAATACCAATCTTGAGACCAGCCTTGCACGTAACCGGCGCGCATAGCGAAGTGCCGATCGATCAACTTTGACCAAAAGTGACCCGCAAGCCCCTGGCTTGCGTCCATAAGGAGGAGGTCAACGTTACCCGAAGATTTGGGCAACGGTAAGTTTGATCTGCGGAAGAGCGTTGAAAGTGAGTTGCCCGTCGACCCTTACCTCTCTTTCTGCCCGGTAACCGTCCTCGGCTGGATCGGTGAAGTCAATCACCCTCTCGCCATTCAGATCGACTATCCAGTACTGAACTATACCCGCACGTGCATAGTAAAGCGCCTTGGTCCGATCATGTTTCAAACTTGTATCGGCCACCTCCACGATCAGCAGGATATCCGAAGGACCGGGCCTTCTGCTACGATAGAAGTCGTCGCGATAGTGCAGCAGTGCAAGGTCCGGCTGTGGTTCCGTATATCTGGACAGGCGAACAGGATTCTGCGGAGATACGATTGCAACACCTTGAAGAATAGGAACAAGCAAGTTGGTCAACCGGCTCACGCAGGAAGCGTGCCAATCTCCAATAGGATTCATGTCGATAATCCTTCCCTCAATGAGTTCCACCCTGGCATCCTCGCCAAATACTCCGGTGCGGCCCATCTCGTCCCACTCTTCCACACTGAAAACATGCTCGAGCAACCCAGCCATGGTCTCAAGTCTACCACCTGCCTTCCGCAAAGCCGCATTCTCTTCACAAGTGCAGCTACGATTGGACTGGGCAATGCCTATCCACGGCACAGGAAACGAGACATCCGAGGGCACTTGATTGACTTCCTCTCTATGGCTTTCCCAGGGGCTTGCGGGCTCTTCTGGTCAGAAGGAACCCGGCAGCCTGCCCTCGCTCACGTAATGACGCGTTCCATCCGACGGATCCACCCATACGCGCATGAGCCTGTTGGTGGTAGGATCCCTGAACACTTCATCAGTGGCTACCCACCCGGCCACTGGTGCATCGCTCTCGCCGTGACGGCGCAAAAAAATGCTGTATATAGCAGCTCCAATCACTGCCAGCAGGACAAGACCAAGGAGTAATCCCAGTATCACTGCCTGCTGGACACAACTACTGCGGTACCGTAGGCGACTATCTCGGTGAAAACCTGGCCTATATCGGACGAGTCGAACCGCATCGATATTATGGCGTTGGCTCCCATCTGGAGCGCATTGTCTATCATGCGATCTATGGCTTGACGTCTCGAATCCTCAACCAGACGTGTGTACTGCTTGATCTCGCCACCAGCTATGGACTTGAATCCGGCCACGATCGATTTGCCCGCTCCCATGCTGCGAACCACCAATCCATAGCAGATCCCAAGGTTCCGCACAACCACCATACCTGGCAATTCAAGCGCCGTCGTGATAGGGAAAGATCCTCCCGGCGACATCATCTGCTGCATGTATGCCTGCTGCTGGTAAGGGTCACCACCCATGCCTTGAGGGCCACCTTGCATATTGCCCTGCATTCCCGCCATGTCTGTCATGCCTTCCTCCTGTCCACCATCTATGCGTTCCTGGCATCATACCCGGATTATCATACTCCACTATATACGCATCCAGCGGCGAGCGCTTGGCCTGATGTGATGTGATGTGATGTGATGTGATGTGATGTGATGTGATGTGATGTGATGTGATGTGATGTGATGTGATGTGATGTGATGTGGCCTGGTATGGCGTGGCGTGATGTTGGCTTGGTGTGGTGTCATGCAATGTCATGTGGTACGATATGCTGAGCTCTGGTGCGGATCTAGAATTAGCGCGATGTGTTGCGCCCTGGTCTCTTGCGGTACGTTACGGTGCGGTACGCTGGAGAACATGAATACAGATATGCACACATGGGTGGAGGAGCCAGCCGTAGCTCTGGCGAAGAATAGTACTGCTGGGCACATCCATGCAGGCATGGAATTGACACCGGAAGAGATCAGGATACTAGGGTGCCTGGTAGAGAAATCCCTGGCCACTCCCCAGCAGTACCCGCTTTCCCTGAACGCCCTTACTCTCGCCTGCAACCAGTCCACCAACCGTGATCCAGTAGTATCATACAGCGATCAGCTCGTAGGTGCCAGCGTGCAGTCGCTCAAGGAGAAGAAACTGGTAAGGTTTGTCCACCCGTCTCACGGCAAGTCAGTCACTCGCTACCGCCATGTAGTGGACGAAGTGCTGTCCCTGGATGAACCCCGTCTGGCCGTGCTTGCGGTACTGATGCTTCGCGGGTCGCAGACCGCCGGCGAATTGCGGCAACGCACTGAGCGACTCCATCATTTCGGCAATATCAATGAGGTTGAGGACGTGCTATCCAGCCTTGCCGCGCCTCCAGATCCCTTAGTGATGAAGCTGGCGCGCAGGCCAGGTGAAAAGGAGGAACGCTGGATGCTGCAGGGTGACCGTGTCGCTACCGATCAGCCCGCCGGTTCCCAGCCCGCCGGTTCCCAGCCCTCCACCGATCAGTACACTGGTTCCCAGCCCGCCGGCAATTCTCTGGACAGTACGCTGGTACGCATAGATCTAGACGCCACTTCTCCGGCAATCGACACCAACAGACAACCTCGAAACAATGTGATAGTCCATTCAGGATGGAGTTTTCACTTTGAACAGGCGCTGCTGCGAACAGGGCTGTACGCGTCACCTCTATCTATCGTCGAACGGACAAGTACGATAAGCGCCTACGCGTGGATCGATTACAAGCTTTTCGAGGTAATAGGTGGCTGGGTGGAAGGGGAAGATGATCTTGATCTGAAAGTACTCTTCGATGCAGAGAGCAGGGCACACGGATGGAATGCCGCCATGTGGAGGAAGGAGATGCCCCCGGAGGGTTCTCTCAGGGCCGAAAGGTCTCTTGCTCCACAAGACCGACTGGAGGGAGATAGTGTGCCCACGCTGGTAAGGCCGGGGTTCGCGCAGGCGCTGCACATGCTGGAAGCTGCCGAGAACCTGTCACTGCTCCGTCTCGGCACCCTTGGCAAGGTCATCCTTCCCAGGATGCTGCTCACGTACCGTATCCACCAGTGCCGCCTGTCTCCAGCAACGGATGGGTCATTTTCCCGGACACTGAATATCGCGTACCACGATGTGTTGGATATGTGGCAGGCAGTTCAGCTTGCTTTCGAAGCTACGTTCTGCCGGAGCGATCCGAGCAAAGCCGGAGGAACCAGCTTGCCTGTCGAGATTATGGCACGTATACGCGAGATCGAGACTTGCTTAGAGGCTTCCGGCCCGGGCATCGGTCTATTGCGTAGCGATCATCCAGATGGCAGCCAGTAGGCCTGGTTAGGATGCTAACTGCCAGTCGCTAGGCAGGAGAACCACTGCCGGGCCTTATGGTAAACGGCTTAGGTAGGCCCGGTTAGGCTAACCGCGGGGCGCTGGCTGGATTAGGTCAGATCTTCTGGACGGAGCACGATTTGGCTGTCCTCGTAGTGGTTGGTGATAGGTACTCTCCGGTCCTTGCCAAATGCCTTAGAAGTTATCTTGACGCCGGGTGGTGACTGCCTGCGCTTGTACTCCGCCAAATCCACCAGCCTTGCCACTGCGGATATAGTGTCCCGATCATAGCCTCTGCTAATCAGCTCTTCTATGGACAGGTCATCCTCCACTAAGCCTCGCATGATCGGATCCAGCACCTCGTATGGAGGGAGTGATTGATCGTCGCGCTGGTCAGGACGTAATTCGGCTGAGGGTGGCTTTGTAAGCACGCTACTCGGTATAAGCTCTCGCCCAGCCGTGATGTTACGGTAGCGGGCCAGCCGGTAAACCATGGTCTTCGGCACATCCTTTATCACCGCGAAGCCACCTGCAGTATCTCCGTACAGAGTCGAGTAACCCGTGGCAAGCTCGCTCTTATTCCCCGTGGTAAGCACGATCCATCCCCTGGCGTTGGAGATTGCCATCAGGATGATCCCCCGGATACGTGACTGCATGTTCTCGTCAGCCAGCCCGGAAGGCTCGTGGCCAAGTACGGTTTTCAAGTCTGACGACAGCACTCGGTGCACATCCTCTATGGGTACCACCGACAGATCCACCCCAGTGCCGGCTGCCAGCCGCTGGGCGTCTTCCAGTGAGCTGGCGCTAGAATACCTGGAAGGCATGGCTATACAATGAGTATGCGCAGGGCCTATGGCGTCGGAAGCGATAACGGCCACCAAGGAGGAATCTATGCCTCCGGAAAGTCCAATTACTGCGTCGCTGAATCCATTCTTCGCAAGGTAGTCCCGTGTACCGAGTACAAGCACGCTGTAAATTTCCTCGTCCTCATCCATCCGCCTGCAGGTTGCGTGAGGGAAGGAGGGGAGCGTGAGGGTAGAGGGATCGGGCGTGGAATCCATGTCCTTCACAGGAATTACAGGAAGATGCTTATGGGCAGTTACGGTGAAAACTCCAGAAACGTCGTCCGAACCCACTCCCGAGCCCACCTCAAGGTCCACTACGAGCAGTTCCTCGGCACACTGCGCTGCCATGGCAACCACAGCTCCCCTGCCGTCCACCACCATAGATGTACCGTCGAAAACCAGCTCATCCTGCCCACCGACCTGGTTGACATATACGATCGTACACCCGCTACCGGCCACTCCGGTGATCTCCTTCACGCGTTTTCCAAGTACTCTTATCCGCTGGTCCAGCTTGCCCAGGGAATAGGGAGAAGCATTGATATTCACAATCAGGCGGGCTCCATCCCTGGCCTGGACGGCCACCGGCCCATTGGCAAACCACATGTCCTCGCATATGGACACCCCTACAGGTGTACCGGCCACCTGGTAAATCGTGTAAGGAGTGTCGCCGTGCTCGAACAAGCGCTCCTCGTCGAACACGCCATAGTTGGGAAGTAGCTTCTTGTGATATACGCCAAGTACCCTACCCCCAGCGCACATGGCGGCGGCATTACGCCCAGCCTTCCGGTTGCCGGCAGGCCTGTCGACAAAGCCTACAAGCATATGGCACTCCGTAGTAATGGATGCCAGAGAATCAAGTGCCCTGAGATTGTTGGACACAAACGATTTCTTGAGAACTAGGTCCTCAGGCGGGTATCCCGTCAATGCCAGCTCTGTAAAGACGGCCAGATCACAGCCCTCGGAAACAGCCTGCCGGTAAGCGCCGGCAATCTTGTGAACATTGCCCGGAATATCTCCTACCACGAAATCGAGCTGGCAGAGCGCCACTCTGATAGCGCTCATCTCACATCACCAGCCGCCGACCGGTACATGCTGCCGCGCTCTCCACCGTTCAATCCTGCACATGCTCATCTCACACCAAGTAGCCAACACGTTGCCGCTCAGTTACCGCTTTATGGGTCTGCTACGGCGCAACGTAAGCGGCGCTGCCCACCACCTGCCGCTGAACCTCCACGAGGAAGCCGCCCGTAAATCAGGGTTACCACCGCTGCCAGTGACCCCAGCACCAGCACCAGCACCAGCACCACCGAGCACCTCCATAGCAACTGCCGTTACCAGCAGCACTGCACTTTCAGGGTCAAGCGATTCGCCTACACCAGACGTACCGGAGGAAGCCGGGCCGTCCGGTACACAATACACATCCGCAGCATCCGACATGCCGACCATGCCAGGATCACCCGCAGAACCCGACATACTCGCAGGACCTGAGTTGCTCACAGCGGTACATTTCCATGCTTGCGGCGAGGCAGCTCTTCCCGCTTGGTACGCAGCACCTTGAGAGCACCGGCCAGCACCTTACGAGTGTCCGCCGGGTCTATGATGTCGTCGATTATCCCTCGTTCCGCCGCCAGGTAGGGATTGGCATGGCGTTCCCTGTACTCGTCCACCAGCTCGGCACGCTTTAACGCTGGATCCGCCGCCTCTTTGAGTTCCCGGCGGTAGACTATTTCCACAGCGCCTTCTGGACCCATCACTGCCAGTTCAGCGGACGGCCAGGCGTAGGCAAGATCAGCCCCTATGGACTTGGAGTTCATGACCACGTACGCGCCACCGTAAGCTTTTCGGGTGATGACCTGGATACGCGGCACGGTCGCTTCGCAGTAGGCATAGAGCAACTTCGCACCGTGACGTATGATCCCGCCGTATTCCTGATCGGTTCCGGGCATGAATCCAGGCACATCCACAAACGTGACAAGAGGGATGTTGAAAGCGTCGCACATCCGCACGAATCTGCTGGCTTTTTCAGAGGCGCTGATATCGAGCACCCCGGCAAGCACGGAGGGCTGGTTCCCGACAATCCCTATGACATGGCCACCCAGCCGAGCAAGTCCGCAGGTGACTGATTGCGCCCAATGCGCGTGGAACTCCACGTAATCCCCGTTATCTACAACCGCATGGATTACCTTTTTCATATCGTAAGGTAGGTTGGAGGAAGGTGGCATTACCTCCACCAGTTCGGGAGTAAGACGCTCGGGATCGTCCTCTGGCTCGAAATAAGGCGGTTCCTCCAGGTTGTTGGACGGCAGGAACGACAGGACATACCGCACATCGTCTAAGCACGCCTTCTCGTCAGGCGATACAAACGTGGCAACTCCCGACTTGGTTGCATGCGTCATGGCACCGCCAAGTTCCTCAAGCGTAACTTCCTCACCAGTAACGGCCTTCACCACATCCGGTCCCGTGATAAACATATGACTGGTAGACTCGACCATGAAGACAAGATCCGTCATTGCAGGGGAATATACTGCACCACCAGCACACGGACCCATGATGACGCTGATCTGGGGGATGACTCCGGAAGATGCTACATTACGATAGAATATGCCACCGTAGCTGTGCAGGGAGACCACCCCCTCCTGGATACGAGCTCCAGCCCCGTCGTTGAGTCCGATCACGGGAACACCTAGTGACAGCGCCAGATCCATTATCTTGTGTATCTTCTCGGCAAACACCTCTCCCAGCGCACCACCGAACACGGTAAAGTCCTGGCTGAACACACACACCTGCCTGCCATCCACCGTACCAAACCCAGTAATCACCCCGTCGGTATATGGCCTTGTGTGATCTAAGCCCACACCGTGAGCACGATGCCGGGCCAACATGTCCAGCTCCTGGAAGGAGCCCTCGTCCAAGAGGTACTCCACGCGCTCTCGCGCGGTCATCTTACCCTTGTCGTGCTGGCGCTGGATGGCTTTCGGCGAACCTGCGTGAAGCGCTTCTTCCTTACGGGCCTTCAAAGTCTCCACTTTTTCAGGCATAGGATGTTCCATCTACCGTCCTTCCTCCACCAGCTCGATCAACGTGCCAAAAGCCGAAGCCGGATGCACGAAAGCAATAGTAGTTCCCCTAGAACCGGGACGGGGCACCTCGTCGATCAGCCTGGCGCCAGCAGCCTTCATGACTTCCAGCGCCTCGGCGCAGCCATCCACCCGGTATCCCACATGATGGATGCCTTCCCCGCGGCGTTCCAGGTACTTCGCAACGGGAGACTCCGGACCTGCAGGGGATAGCAGTTGCACGTAGGAATCTCCTACCGCAATCAGAGCTTCGTTCACCTTGTCCTTCTCTATGTACTCCCTGTGGACAACTCTGGCTCCCCACATCTTGTCATAGAACGATATTGCTGCTTCGAGATCGGCCACGGCGATCGCGATATGATCCACACCCTTGATAAGCGAATTACCAGCAGTACCAGTGTTTGAGCTGGTGCTTGAATCGCTCATGCCCGCTCTCTCCTGAACAACGTGAGCCTGTCCTCTCCCACCTGCTCTCTAAACCCTGGATCATCTATGCCCATGCCTTCATGCGGAGCCAGGCATAGTACGCCTATCTTGCCTTCGTGCAGGTTGTGATGCACCTGGTAGGCCGCTTCGCCCACCTGATCCAGTGGGTACACGCAAGACAATGCAGGCACCACCTTGCCTTTCACGAGCAGGTCATTAGCTGTCCACGCCTCCCTATAATTGGCAAAGTGCGACCCCTTGATCGTTTTCAGCTTCATCCACAGGTGGCGGTTGTCGTACTCGATCATATATCCAGATGTAGCGGCGCAAGTAACCACCGTGCCGCCACGCTTGGCGACAAACACCGATGCGCCCATGGTCTGCCGGCCTATGTGCTCGAAAACTATGTCAGGGTCCTCGCCGATCAGCGCCCTGATGTCCTTCCCGAACCTTCTCCATTCCGATTCATCCTGGGTATGCTCGTCCTTCCAGAACCGGTAGGCCTGCATCCTTCTATCAAGGACGGCATCCACCCCCATCCTGCGCAGTAGCTCCACCTTCTCCGGGGAGGATACGACCCCGATCGGTACACCGCCGCCGTTGAGCACATGCTGTACCGCATAAGCTCCGAGACCGCCTGTAGCTCCCCAGATGAGCACGCTCTGGTCCTGAAGCATACCGGCGCCGTTCTTCGAAACGATCATCCGGTAAGCGGTGGAGTTGCACAGTGCGTTCACCGCAGCCTCTTCCCAACTAAGATGGGCCGGCTTCGGCATGAGCTGGTTGGCCTTTACGACAGTGAAGTCCGCCAGCCCTCCGAAGTTGGACTCGAATCCCCAGATTCTCTGATTGGCGGCCTTCATCGAATCCTCGTGAGCGGCAGGGTCCTGATCGTCCACATAGTTGCAATGGATAACCACCCGATCCCCGGGCCGGAAATTATGGACACCCGGACCGGTTCTGATGACCACACCGGAAGCGTCCGAACCGACCACATGGTAGGGAAGATCGTGCCTTGCTCCATACACGCTCTCCCGTCCCAACTTTGCGAGAAAGGCAAACGTAGGTATGGGTTCGAAAATAGAGGTCCACACTGTATTGAAATTGATGGATGAAGCCATCACCGCCACATATGCCTCGTCGGGAGCCAGCTGGGGCACTGCAACTTCGTTCACATGCAGTGACTTGCGCGGATCCTTGTCTGCACTGGGCACTCCGGCAAACATCTCAATCTCATCTCTTAATACGTAAGCGGCTCTGTAGGATTCCGGCATGGAAATAGCCGCTATGTCATCGCCGCTAGCACCCGCAACGATTGCTTCGAGAAACTCCTGCATCTCATCCTTTCTAGGACTCTCTGTCCCGGTAAACTTGAACTTGAACTGAACTTGACCGACCTTGGCTCAACCCTGGTTCACGCACTGCGCATACTACACGCACTGCACCAAAATACTATCAGGGAGTCTGTTGAAGATCGGCAAACGACGGCAACGCGCCAGGACTGGACAGTCCCTGGAAAGGTTGAGCATTGCCTACCAGCTCCTTCAAGAAAAAGTCAGTAGTGACCTCTGCCACGACCTGCTCAAACGGGTCACTGTGCACGTAAGGTGCATAGTGACCGGCGCCTGCCAGCTGGAGAAAGTACTTTGGAGGCGGCGCCTCCTCGTATATATTCTGAGAATGTATGGGGAGGTTGATCGTGTCGGCCGTTCCCTGCACCACCAGGAGCGGAGGGGTATCACCGGGGAAGTAGTTGCCACCGTCTATGTAAAGCTTGGCGCCCGAAAGGATGGCGGCCGCCTTGACCTGGTGATTGATGCAGCATGTATCATAGCCGACCGCCATCATGGTCTCAGCGCCGTCGGAGTGGCCTGCAACGCCTATTTCAGACGGATCGATCAATCCTGCTATCGGACCACTGGATTGTGCATTCAGACCAAGTAGCTGGGAGAGCACGAAATTCACGTCTTGGGGCTGATTGACGATGTCGTCCTCATACGGGCCACCTGGAGCATCCGGGTTGGTAAGCGGGAAGACCGGCGCGGCCACCACAAAACCGGCGTTCACCCAGGAATAGAGGAGCGGCTGGTAGCGCCACGGCCACACCTCATATCCATGTGCAAAGACAATGAGCGGTAGCGGCCTGTTCCCGTATGCACGAGGGTAGTTGTTGATCTGGGAGGGGCCATACTGGGCCGTATCCCTGTTCTCACCGCTGGACTGGCCAGCGGTGGGGCCGTCTGCCTGTGCCGTTCCCGAGCCGGCGGGCGATGGGCTACTGGGTGCTCCCTTCGCTGCAGGGCTTATTGCAGGATAGTACAGGTAGGTGACCAGGGTACGCGGTTCGGGCTGGCCCGTAGCGGTATGCGGAGGGTAGATCAGCCGGCTGTGATCTACAAATGTGAACTGGCGCACCCCCACAGCATCAGGAGCGGTGCTCGCAGGATGCGTCGTAGTCGTGGCAGTTGACCTAGTGGAAGTGGTGGGCGAATTGGCATCTGATGAGGTGGTGCCTGGCTTGGTGGTACCTGTCCTGTCGGTTACCGTGGCAAACAACCGCTTGATGGAGCGGATATCCCCAGATGGCCCCGTGGCCAGTACCGCTATCATCCCGGCCAGGATCAGGAGCAGCAACGTCCTTAAAATCCTCACACCCCTGCGATGTCGCCTTTTCAAATGGCGTTTTCTCATGATCTCTTCGGACAGGGTGCCACTTCCGGGTAAATCTGATGTATTCCGCATATTACGCGAGTGCATTGCTCGCCTAGTCTATCCGGCTGGATTGCCTGTATGTGATCATAGTGCAGCAGCAGCCATGCCAATCTGCCAGCTGGAGCGAATCAGCTCCGGCAAGTGAAGTGAATGTGGTTGGCAAACCAGGAATGCTAACCTGCACTCAGGCCAGCCCGCTGGATGGACCGAGAATTACGCGGAAGGAGAGACGCTGCATCCCCATCCAGCAGGAGTGTCGCATTGCCGTGCAGCCGCAGCAATGAGGCTGGACACAGGGGGGATACCTCCCCTTCCAGCATCTGCTGCACCACACTTGCCTTACGCGCCCCACTGCAAACGGCGATAACCCGTCTAGCTCCCAGTATGGCGGGCATGCTGAGCGTAATCGCCTGCCGTGGCACGCTGTCAAGGTCTTCGAAACCTCCCGCTTGAAACTGGTGCAGCCTAGTATCCTCTTCAAGATGCACCACCTTCACCAGACCAGCTCTCTCTGTGCCGTCTTGCTCGAGCAAGCCAGCGTATTCGGCATCAGTGATTGAACCAGGTTCGTTGAAGGCTACATGGCAATTGCCACCTATCCCGACGATGCACACATCCAGCGTACAAGCCTTGAGCAGGTTCGAATATCTCGAGCACTCCTCCACGGGATCAGCAGTACCATCCATATAGAACACCTGGCTGGAACTGGCTGCATGCCGATCCACAAGCTTTTCCTTTATGAATCGAGCAAAGCTCGCAGGATGCTCAATGCCTATTCCCAGCAACTCATCGAGATGAAATATCCGAACCTTGGACCAATCCACAGAGGAGGGTAAGCTGGCAACTCTCACCAGCGCATCCAACACGGCAACCTGCGTATTGCCAGTGGCAAATACAGCACTTGCATCTCCGCGCACCTTGACGGCCTTAGCCAGTTCCTGATCCACGGCCAGTGCGGCCTTCTCCGCCAGCTCGCCTGGCTTCGACAGCTCGATCACGTTCAGCCTATCGAAAGTGAACCTTCTCATCAATCACTATCTTAACATCGACAGGCACCTGGCACGAGTGACGGTTGCCGAGCGACCTCCAGCACCCGCCGAGCATTCTCAGGCAATAGCAGCTATTGTACCTTCGTTGTGGACAGGGGGACAGGGGGACAGGGGGACAGGGAGACAGGGAGACAGGGAGACAGGGAGACAGGGAGACAGGGAGACAGGGAGACAGGGAGACAGGGAGACAGGGGGACAGGGAGACAGACGGTGGGGAAGCTAAGGTAGGAAGCAAGAAAGACGACCTCGTACTTCATCGGTGGAGCGATAGACTCAGGAAGACATGAGCGAGCCTAGCTAGAGGGGGACAGGAAAGACAGAGGAGAGTGGACAGAGAGGACAAGAGCGGACCCAGGCACCTCGGCAACCCGAGTACCAACGGCAAATCAGGTTACGGCAAGCCGGCAAATGACGCAGCAAGCGGTCTGGAATACGGCACGTATGCACGCACCGCAAGGCGCAGGCCAGCCATATTCATCATCGTGTCGGTGATCTTGGCTGCCATCCTACTGGCTGGGGGCGCTCTCGCGTTCCTGCCGGTACCCTCGCATACCTCCAGGACTTATCGCGCTTCCCGGTCCGCTAACCGTTCTGGTGGCAGAGCCAGGAGCAAAGGAGGCAGTGCACGCAACGACAAGTCATCGCAATCGAGCAGCAGAGATGACCGGAACACCACCTTCACGGGCCAGTACGGGATCGAGTCCAACTGGGTGATCCAGCAAAACAAGCTGCCTGGGACCACGGCCTGGAACATCACCGGCAACCAGATTCCCAACGGGATAATGGGCTACGCCAATCACGTGCAAGCCAGGTTGGGTCAGACCGTCACGCTCTATGTATCCACTCAGGCGAGTAGTTTCCATGTGGACGCATTTCGCATGGGCTACTACCAGGGAAAGGGTGGGAGGCTCGTGTGGAAATCGCACGTTGTCCAAGGCGCGGTGCAACCGTCCTGCCCGCTCACGCCAGGAATCAACATGGTGCAGTGCAACTGGCCCCCATCCTTGAGCTTCCAGATAACGCAGAGCTGGCCACAGGGCCAGTACCTGCTCAAGCTCGTCGGCAGTGGCGGGCAGCAGAGCTACGTGCCTCTCACCATATGGGACCCCGACAGCCATGCCGCTTACGTCATCATGTCAGGAGTGATCACCCAGCAGGTATTCAACCCGTTCGGTGGTTACGACCTCTACCAAGGCGCGACCCCATGCGCTCCCAGCCATTATCCGTGTTCCAGCCGTTCCAGGGTGGTTTCCTTCGACCGGCCTTACGCCTACGGAAATGGAGCTGCAAGCTACCTGAGCCTTGTATACCCCCTCACTCGCTTCGCGGAACAGCGTGGCCTAGATGTGACCTACTGGACCGACCTCACCTTGGCGGAACACGGCAACCTACTTGCCAACCACAAAGTGCTCATCTCCCCAGGCCACGACGAGGAATGGTCTCTCCACATGCGCCAAGCCACTGTTGCCGCCGCCGCCAAGGGCGTCAACCTGATCTTTTTCGGTGCGAGTCCGATATTACGTAAGGTACGCCTCCAGCCATCGCCTCTCGGTACGGATATGCAGGTGGTCAACTACCGCAACCCCTCCAAGGACCCCCTCTACAACCCTGCCGTGGATGCCTCCTGTGTAAGCAATTCCAGGGTCACCCAGAACTGGTGGGGCCAAGCTCCTGCGTGCCAGCCTGCCAGTTCACTGGTAGGAGCCAGATATATAGGATACAACAATTACACCAGCTTCCCCCTAGTGGTATCGGATGCCTCTTCGTGGTTCTTCGCCGGAACGGGGCTGGTGAACGGTGCCAAGGTCCCCGGCGTGCTCTCCACAGATTTCCAGGCATACGATCCCTCCCGTACCGGCAACCCGCCCGGTTTGCAGATACTTGCCCACTCTCCGGTTTCCGTAGAGTTCCACCCCAACCGTAAATATGCCGATACGACATACTATACCATGCCTACCAGCCATGCAGGGGTATTCCAGAGCGGCACCAACGCCTGGATCACCTCGCTGACCGGGTGCCCACCCTCCACACCACACTGCCCCAGGTACTATATAAGGATCATGACCGGCAACTTGTTGAAGCTGTTCGGTCAGGGACCAGCAGGGCTGACCCAGCCATCTCAGTCAAACTGGCGGCAGTTCTACGGGTGAACGGCGCATTGCCGGCAGAGTCATCCTGCAAGCCACGGCGTTGGCCTGCCGTGAAGATGCTGTGTTAATATAATCTTGGATATTATTTGTATACTCCGAATTCGCGATATAGCGCTAGGGCGCTTAGCTCAGTTGGTTAGAGCGCAGCCTTCACACGGCTGAGGTCGGAGGTTCGAGTCCTCTAGCGCCCACAGAGTTTTCCCAGGTCATAGTGGGTGTATGTCACGGTGACTCGGCTTGGTTGGATGCTTCATCGCGCGTTTATCGCGCGGACGAAACACATCACCGACCATATCTGCTGCCCTCTGATCTGTTTCGACGGTAGCACGGGCATAGAGAGCAAGTGTAATCTGTGGCGAGGCGTGTCCGAGGCGTGTCTGTGCTGTCTTGACATCTACACCGGTAGCGACAAGCATTGTCGCCGCAAGCGATCTGAGATCGTGGAACCGGAGACCCGGCAATCCTGCTGCGTTACACGCTGGTATCCATATACGGCGTCGCCAGTTTGTGGGGTGCAACGGGTTGCCATTTGGAGAGGTGAAAATAAGAGCGTCCCCATTGGCTGCGGTAAGTCTGCGCCTTGCAAGCAGCGCGGATAGTTCGTCTACAAGCCACGCAGGACAGGCAAGGGTACGCACACCAGCTTCAGATTTTGGAGGTTCTAACGTTC
>JAKBVZ010000011.1 GCA_021841005.1 Actinomycetes bacterium
TCCAGTGCAACCTGTGCCTTGAATTCAGCCTTGTACTTATTACGTCGTGCTACCATATTATTATACTCCTTTTTATTCGGTCACGACGAGCTTAACCACCTGTCCAGATATTGGGGTCCACTTCAATCCGCCAAAAAAGGTTGACAGGTACCACCTTGGCCGATTAGCATGTTTCTATGATACATGCTGAGGGTGCAATCCGTTGAAGTTGAAGCATACTCGATTGAGCATGCAGGATTATCGCTAGGAGGAAACGATACTATTGAGATTTGAGGTCGCTGCCCAGCGGCCGATCCTAATTGCGATATCATATCGTATTAGGCTGCGATTTTATGACTGAAGAACAGCCAGGTAGTCCCGGCGATTATCCAGATGTCGGCAAGGATACTGCCTGGAGCTACGGTTACGGCGTATCCGGGGGCCAGCTTCCATACGGTAACCCTTACGGCCCCCCGCCCTACGGAGCTGTCCAGGGTGGTTACTACCCTCCTTATCAGCAGCCCCGGCGTACTAACGGTCTTGCCATAGCTTCGTTTATCTGTTCGGTGGGCGGGATAGTGCTCGTTATTTTCTGGCCAATAGCTGCTATAGTGGGAATCGCACTCGGCTTCGCTGCACTGTCACAGATCAAGAAGAGTGGTGGCGCATTAGGCGGTAAGGGCCTAGCACTTGCTGGGATTATTGTAGGGTTTGCAGTAGTAGTGCTCGTCATGTTTGCTGTAGCGATACCTACGTTTCTGGGGGTTTCGTCACAGCACGTACATACCAGCACGATCCCAGCCCAGACGTCGGCGACAAATTCCACCCCGTCACCATCCACACTCACATCTACAGGGGCACAACCTGCACCGGCTTCTGTAGTGAAGGACGTGACAACCATACCCTTGTCAGAATTCAACTCGGTTGGGATCCCGAGCAAGTCGCTGGCAAGTACTATAAGTTTCAGCCCTCCGATAAAGATCACCAAGCCCCAGCCTCCGCTGGTGGACAACGGCAAGCCCGAGGTCTTCTACTTCGGAGCCGAGTACTGCCCCTTCTGTGCAACCGAGCGTTGGCCGATGGTGGTTGCCCTGAGTCGTTTCGGGACATTCAGCCACCTGCGGATCACCACCTCGTCTGCGTTCGATGTCTATCCGTTGACCAATACCTTCAGCTTTTATAAGTCCACTTTTGTAAGCCCGTACCTCTCGTTTGTACCGGTGGAGTACGAGACCGACAAGCCTCTTGCCTCCAGCGGAGGATACACGACTCTTATGACTCCAACCAAGAGAGAGAGTGCGCTTGTGGCCAAGTATGACGGTCCGCCTTATACGGGACCGCAGACCTCCACTGCCAGCTCTGGATCGATACCGTTTGTGGACATCGGCAACAAGGCGATCATTTCCGGTGCTAGTTATACTCCTACACTTCTGTCCGGCCTCAACTGGTACCAGATCGCCGCTCAGATCAAGGGTGGAAAGACTACGCTTGCCAGAGCGGCAATCGGGGCCGCAAACTACATTACAGGCGCTATCTGCTCGATCACCAAGGACCAACCTTCCTCGGTATGCACCAGTGCTCCAGTCAAGGCAGCCCAGAGCAATCTCAGTCTTGGCTGATTGGTGGCGCTGCGGTGCCTGGCGTGTAAGGGCAGGAACATGGCTACACGTCCAGGTTCGGGCTGGCACTCCGCTAGCGTAGCCGGTAACAGGCCGGTAGTACCCACCGATAATATGCCTGCTGGTGCTGGGCTGGTGCCGGTCAGCTGGCGGCGTGCTGGAGCAAGAGGCGGCAACCACTCCTCAGCGGGTCACTCTTCGTCAGGCCGACGACGGTCAGGTCGCCGGTTGCGGCAGTGACTCCTTCCGCCATGCCGAGGTGCAGATCGCAGACCACCTTGGGTGCGACTTCGGCGATGTCAATAAAAGGACAGGTGTCTACAATCAGTTCTATCTGCTTGCCTTTTTTCGCAAGTCGCGTATGGAATCCTTCGGTTTCCATTGCGGACATGACTCTGTCGAGTGCCTGGTCTCCATCCGAGATCCCTCCGCCAGCGCCTACCTTAACGATGCCGGCCCTGCCGGTGCCGGCATCGGCACTACCAGCTCCATCATTACCATCTCTACCGGCACCGCGCATCCCCGCAGTCCTGCCCATTTCTCGTGGCGCAGTATTGCTGTCTATGGCTTCCGCCAGCAGCAGGGCCAAGCGGCTGTACGATCGCCCGTCAGGATCAATGGTGCCGAAAGGCAGGCTTTCCTGCCCGCCAGTACTGTAGAAAAGGCGTGGCCTGCCCGGAGTGGTGCGCCGCCGCTCCAACTCTTCCTTCACCAGCCCCGCGTCCACAAGGATAGCCAGGTGCTGCCTGATAGCATTGTGATTCAGCTTGAATATGCTGGTGAGGTCCGCCACGGTGACAGGAGAAGTACTGGATCGTATGGCATTGTATATGCTAAAACGCGTGCGATCCGACAGTGCTCTGGCCTGCATACGAACAATGCTGTCCATGCCGACCTCACCTAAAGTCGTATCTCGTGATTGGCGGTGTCCTTTGCGGTTGCCCGTGCCCTGATTCATCATTTATCTATTGTACTCTGTATTTTCCATCATGTGGGTTGCAGAAGCGTATGCCATCCGATCACGGAAAATCCGCCAAGGTATTCAAGGCATGTACGAGTGCTGTACCGCACCGCACCGCACCCCCATACCGCACCGCCATACCGCATCACATCACACCGCACCTAAGGTATGCGCACAATGCCGCCAGCCACGGATGCCGTTGCTGGAGTGCGTGATGGTCAGTGGCGGAAATGCGGAAAAGCAGAAATGCCGGTTCACACGACCTGATGGTGAGATGTTGGCGGCATTCCGGCCCGATCCCGAGCGGGTCCTGGTAAGATTGTATGCGAGATCCGCCTGGATCCCGAGCGGGCCCTGGTGGTGAACGGAAACTTGATATGTCAGGAGGTTATAGTGGCAATTTCTATAGGCGATTCTCTTCCCGAGGTGGAGGTAATGACAATGAGCGCCAGCGGCCCGAAGAAGGTGAATACCGCTGATATTCTGTGCACTGGCAAGGTGGTGCTGTTTGCGGTGCCGGGCGCATTCACCCCGACCTGTTCGGATCTGCACTTGCCCGGATTCATTCACAGAGCCGATAAGCTGAAAGAGAAGGGCATTGATACTATCGCGTGCATTGCGGTGAACGATGTGTTTGTGATGGATGCATGGGGCAAGGCATATGGAGTAGATAGCAAGTTGGTGTTGCTTGCCGACGGTAATGGCGACTTCACCAAGGCCATGGGGTTGGAGATGGACGGCAGCGGGTTTGGGATGGGATTACGGTCGCAACGTTATGCCGCTGTCGTGGATAACGGCGTTCTGGAGGCGCTCTTTGTGGAGCAGGGGCCTGGGGTCGAGGTGAGTTCCGCCGATTCGGTACTCGAGCATGTATGATACTGGGAGTACGGCGATGAAAGCATTGCGGGCCCGCGCATCCAGTAGGGGCCGAGTCTGCGTACATGGATGCGTACATGCTGATGCTTGATGGTGTATGCCCATCGGTTGCAGGCTCGTGGATGCCAATGCTCCTTCCCCGGAGACTTATCCTACCGGTGATGCGTGGCCATATAGCGTCATGCGCCTACATGGATTTTGATCCCTGTTGATGGATGTCACCACCGGCGCCGGTGGTGAGAGGAACGGTGGCCTCACGAAGCTATATCTGGTACGTCACGGCGAGACCGAGTGGAGCCTCTCAGGGAAGCACACCGGCAGGACGGATGTGCCTCTCACAAAGCATGGAGAGAGCCAGGCAACCCTTCTTTCCACGTATCTGTCTACCATCGGGTTTTCGTGGGTGGCTTCGAGCCCGCTGGCTCGTGCGCGTGAGACCTGCAAGTTGGCGGGATTCGATTCTCCTCACCTGCTCGACGATCTCATGGAGTGGGATTACGGCGATTACGAGGGCCTTACCACATCGCAAATTTCCGGCATCCATCCAGGCTGGTTTCTGTGGAGAGACGGCGTGACCGGTGGCGAGGGGATAAGCAAGATCAGCCAGAGGGCTGATCGGGTGCTTTCTCTCGCCAGAGAGCACCCAGGGGACGTAATCCTTTTCTCTCACGGACATTTCTTGCGTGTGTTGGCCGCTCGCTGGCTCGGACTGCCCGTATCAGAGGGACGCCTCTTTGCGTTACAGCCTGCGTCCGTATCAGTCCTGGCTTTTGAGAATGATTATCCGATCATCTTTAGCTGGGATCTGCAGCTGGATGCTATTTCCAACGCCATGCAGGGATACCGAATGCGGCAACCGGAATCAGGATAAGGGCAAAAGTGGCCGAAAAGCCCACCGTGCCTATGCCGAGTCCCAGCACGGCCGGGAGGATGACGCCCACGAAGCTCTGTATGGAGGCGAGGCGGGCATTATTTCTCACCATATTCTGTGGCGATGTGTCTTCTGCCAGGAGGGTAAGCGATATCGGGTAGGTTATGCCGTGGGCAAAGCCTAGCAGGACAAAGCTGGTTATCAGCAGGCCCATACTATGTGCCGCCAGCATGGCCACACCCAGGACCGTAGCCACCAGCGAGATCCTGATCACATGCTTTCTCGCATCACCCGGCGGCTTCCATGCTATCAGGAGGCGCATAAATAGCGAGATGGCGTAAAATCCGGCGAACAGGAGCACAACCTGTCCAGTACTTGCGTGGTCGACGTCTATGGCGAGGAGACCGCCGAAAGCTACCATGGACACGAAAGGTACCATGTAGGCGAGTTGGATAAGCAGAGGTAGCCTGATACTGGCTGTCCCGTCCTTGGCGCTCTTCCACAAGGCTGTCAGTCCCTGCAGGCTGGTCAGGTTGGCGAGGCCGGCGGATGGCTGGTCGTCCATGGGTAAGGTTTCCTTGACGATCCGCATTTCTTCACGTGGGTCGTGAGTATATCTTTGAGAATGGTCCTCAGGAAAGTGATGTTCAGGGGTATCGCTTGGATAGGCGCGACCGGTGGCTCCGGCGGATGGTGTTCCGGATCCTGCCTCCGGCCCATTGAGCGACTCTTCTTCTTGATGCGAGGACCGTGGCTGGCCTACGATCGAGCCCGGGTCCGATCGCGCATATGCACTCGTGCTGTGCCTGGCATACGCGATGAGGACGATACCAGCGAGCGGCCAGGGTGCGAACACGGCCAGCACCATTCTCAAGGATCCGTTGGCAAGTGCCAGCGTGCCGCTTTCCACGAGAGGACCTACCAGCAGGGACAGGCTGAGGGCTGCAGTGTAGCGTGCAATACCCTTGCCTGGGTTGCCCGGGCTGGACCTGCTTGCTAGGGCAACGAGGCTGGGCAATGTGAATCCGCCGCCTGCACCCGCCACCATTGCCGCGAGAATGTATACAGCAAGATCATTTGCGCCGGCCATTAGTACAAAACCGATCATCATTGTCAAAAGACCCAGCATGGCCACCCTGCCTGCCTCGACGTGCCGCCGCCCGCGGGCGAGCTGGAGCGAGGCCAGCGCAGACGCCAGCATTCCGGCTGCGGCAGCCATGCCTATAGCTGAAGGTCCCAAGTGGACATCGTCCTTGCCCAGCAGGGGGTAAGTGACCTGAAAGATATTCTGGCTGGAACGTGCCATGAACGCCGTAGCGAGGACACATGCTCCGAGCAGAGATGCAGAGATACCAAGCGGGTGGGTGTTCCGGAAGTTGCGCCCTCCTGGCGCATGGTTGGATTTCAAGGTCGATGCAAATCTTTGCCGGTATCGGCTTGGCTTGCAGCCGGGGAAGATCCAGATGGAGGTGGGGCGCGGTGCACAGTGGTACCGGGCGAGCCTGCCCGCTGATCCATCTCGCGATAGTAATCTTTCCAGATCAGCCTGTGGATGGGGATCTTTCGCGGTATGTCACGCAGTCCTGGAATGAAAGGGACCAGAAGCAATGCCAGGGTGAAAATGGTCACGATGCCGACAACTAGGATGTCAGCGTTGGATTCCTGGGTGGTGGACATAGGGGGTATCTGGTACCACGCTGTGTAGAACCATAACCATGGTTGCCCCGGCCAGCTGCCTGTCTCGTTCATGACTCCCCATTGGGAACTCCGAAGGTGCTGGGCAACGACAAGATGACCCCAGTAGCTCGAATCGTGCTGAGCCTTCCATGAGTCTCCTATGAACATGATCGGCTTGGTGTAGTTGCTCGTGTAAAAGCCGCTGTGGGAGATGAGCTGGGAGTCCAGAGCTCCCGATCTGGCCATCCCGAGGAGGTTCCTGAACATGATTGCGAGTGGGCCGTAGTTGCCTGCCGGTACATCTAAGATGCCATCATGCACCGTCGACTTCTTCAGGGCAGTACCATAGGCCACTGCCCATGCATGCTGCTGCGACTTTGGGGCACGTAGGTAGCTGGATATGGCAGCCTTGAGCGGCTTTTCCCCGGGAAGCGTCGACAGGGGGCCAAGTACGAAATCGTTGGCGGGATGTATGGGGTAGTGCACGCCCAAGAGCTTCTGGATGGAGACGGGGCCGAGGTACTGCACCGATCCGTCGGCATGGTTGTAAGGAGGGCCGTAAGTGGCGGAGTTGCTGGTTCCTTCCAACTCGCTCAGGGCGATTTCGGTGAATCTTCTCGGTTGCGCGCCCGCCCAGGCCTTTATGGTGACCGGCGGTGTGTCCGGTGAAGAGAAGAGGATGGCCAGCGTGAAGGCGAGGACGAGCACCACGGCGAAGGCGATGGTGGCTTCCTTCAGTATGTCGTAACGCTTTTCGGGACCCCGCCATGGCATTGCATCCAGGACGCGCGATCGGGCGGTGCCGGCCTGGCGTGGCCTGGTTTTCCCAGATGTTCCATCCAACTTCTTTTTTGTGCGCAAGCCCTCGTTGTTTTCGTTGCTCATATCGTATTAGCTGCTTCCATCGTTCCTGCTGTGCCTGCTGCTACCATTGTGCCCATTGTTCTCGCTGTGCATGGATGATTTACCTTTCGCCCGTGTCTTCCAGCCACGTCTCGGAGTAGCTCTCTGCCGGGGAGGACACCATACCGGCATTCTCGACAGTACTGCTATATTGCCGCGATAGGGCAGGATCCAGCTCAGGATCCCTGTCCTCCGGAAGGGCATCGATGGGATGCACTACGCCTCGCACCCTTACCATCACTATATGCACCCCGACGATTGCCACCAGCACGAGGGGGATGAGCACTATGTGCAACATGAGCGCCTGGCCAAAGTTCATAGGGTTGACCAGCGAGCCGATCCCCGAAGCATTGAAGGCGTCCTTGGATTCGAAAGCGATCCATTGCGAATCGAAGTTGGTCTGGGACAGGTACCCGGTAAACGCCTCCACGATGGACACTAGGAACGCCAGCACCCCGGTGATCCATGTTGCGGTCCTGCCGCCCCTCCAGGCGGCCATCCAGAACTTGCCCCAAAGGTGGATCGCCATGAAGGCCATGAACATTTCCACGCTCCACAAATGCAGGGAGTTGTCGAAGTGACCGATGGATGATACGTGCCACCAGGTGGGTCCCTTTATGGCAAGCACCAGGCCGGACAGTATTGCCACGGCGAGAGCGGATAGGGTGAGCACCCCGAACACGTATATCCATGACGACACGTAGGATGGCTGGCTGTCGGGAAGCATTTTTTTCGGTGGCAGGTACCTGAGCCATAAGCGTCGCACAGAGGCGGTCCACAACCCATCGCCGGTGTCAGACTCCAATCCATCGCCGGTGTCAGACTCCAACCCATCGCCGGTGTCGTGACCTACCGGAGATGCAACTGGCCTCTCACCTGCCAGGCTGCTGCGGGCATCAGCTGAACGGTGCTTCTTCTTGGCATGGACAAACGGCACGAGCAACGCAAGAGCGAACAGTACCAGCATCGCCACCACGACCAGGAAGTTCGAGAGGGATATCAAGATGAACCCCCAGTGGACATATATATCGTGGTGTGCCAAGTTGAATATCGCTGCCAGCATGATCATTGTCTATTCATTATAGTAGGCGATTACTTCTTTGCTTCGGTGCTAGTCCGGAAAGTCCCCCTAGATGCAGATGACTCCCTGATGACCTGGACCTGTGCGCCGGTATCCCATGATAGGCTAACCTGGTGTCCATGCGAATACTGGTTACTGGAGGAGCCGGCTTCATCGGCTCCAATTTTGTGCATTACTGGCTGGACAATCATGGTGACGACAAGGTCATCGTGTACGATCTACTCACCTACGCGGGGTGCCTGGAGAGCCTGGATGACGTGAGGGAGCGTATCGTCTTTGTCCAGGGAGACATCTGCGATCCTGTCCTGGTACAAGAGACGCTGAAAGAGCATCGGGTGGACATGGTGGTCAATTTTGCAGCCGAATCCCACAATAGCCTGGCCATCCTGGATCCGGGAAAGTTCTTTCGCACTAATGTGCTGGGTACTCAGACGTTGCTGGATGCGGCTCGCCAGGTGGGTCTGTCACGTTTCCATCATGTATCTACATGCGAGGTGTATGGTGATCTTGATCTAGATTCAAAAGAGGAGTTCACCGAGGAAAGTCCCTACAGGCCGCGTACACCCTACAACGCTGCCAAGGCCGGTGCGGATCACGCCGTGAGAGCGTATGTGTCGACATTCGGCCTGGACGCCACCATTACCAATTGTGCCAACAATTATGGCCCCTACCAGTTCCCGGAAAAGGTGATTCCCTTGTTTGCAACCAACGCCATGGACGGTAAACCGTTGCCTCTTTACGCTTCTACACGCAACAGGCGTGAGTGGCTTCACGTCATCGACCATTGCAGAGCGATTGATTCAGTTCTCCTGAAGGGCCGCGCTGGAGAGACATATCATGTAGGCAGCGGTGTCGAGGCGGACATCGAGGAGATAGCGGATATCGTTCTGGGGGTGCTTGGCAAGCCTGCGTCTCTCAAGACCATTGTCCCGGATCGTCCGGGGCACGATCGCCGCTACCGGCTGGACTGGACCAAGATACGTAACGAGCTCGGCTGGGAGCCTACCGTTCCATTCGATGAAGGAATGGCCGAGACTGTGCATTGGTACGAGAACAATCGTGCATGGTGGGAGCCACTGAAACAAAGGGCACCAGTTTCGGAGGAGTCGTGGAAAACCTCCTGAAGGTGCTTGTAACGGGTGCCGGTGGGCAACTTGGATCCGACGTTTGCGACGCACTATCGGGCGTGCTGCCACCGGGCGCAGGCAGTGGCTCGCCTATGAGTGCGAGGATCAAGGAGATGCAGTACTGCGACGTGGTGGCGGCCAGCCACGCACAGTTGGACGTGACCAATCGGGCCGGCGTACTGGATGCCGTCGAGGCGATCCGGCCTGACGTGATAGTCCATGCCGGTGCCTGGACGAGAGTGGATGACTGCGAGCAGTACCCTGACAGGGCCTTTGCGGTCAATGCTCTGGGGACCAGGAACCTTGCGGAGGGTGCACGGCGTTATGGTGCTCACATGCTTTACGTATCGACCGACTATGTTTTCGATGGAACCCTTGATCGTCCGTATGTCGAGTGGGATGTGCCTTGCCCGATATCTGTCTACGGACGTTCAAAGCTTGGCGGCGAGATGGAGATCGGCAGTGAGTGGGCCATCGTGAGAACCTCCTGGTTGTGTGGCATTAGGGGCTGGAATTTCGTAAAAGCCATTGTAAGTGCATACAGGGAGGGCAAACCATTGAAAGTTGTCGATGACCAGAAAGGTAGCCCGACCGTTACCGCGGATCTGGCTTGCATGGTAGCCTATCTTGCCACAGAGCGATTGCCCGGCATCTACCACATTACCAACCAAGGTGAGGCAAGCTGGTGGGAAGTGGCCAGGCTGGTGGTAGCCGAGCTTGGTGGTGACCCCGACCTAGTGCAGCCTATATCTACTGCCCAACTTGACCCTCCAAGACCTGCACCACGGCCGGCACACTCCGTCTTGGACAACGCAGCTCTTCGTGCCGGTGGGATGGCGCTGGCAGCACGCTGGGAGGACGGGATGGCGAGGCTTGTGGCCGAGCTGAAGGAGGGCTGGTAATTGGCCGGTAGGCGAGATGGGCAGGGTTCGATTGCAGTCATCGGGGCCGGATATGTCGGATTGACTACGGCAGCTTGCCTGGCTCATATGGGCCACAGGGTTACGTGTGGTGACATAGACGAGAAACGGGTGGCACAGTTGTCCAAGGGCGATGTTCCGATCTTCGAGAAAGGGTTGGACGAGATGGTGAAGGAGGGTATCTCGTCGAGCAGGCTACGGTTTGTGGTTGGCGCATCTCGAGCGGCCAAGGACGCTGAGTATGTATTTCTCTGTGTCCCTACCCCCCGCATGCCGGATGGCATGCCTGACATGTCAGCCATATCGTCGGTGGCCCATGAGATAGCTCCTGTGCTTCGAAGCAGGACGGTGGTCGTGAACAAGTCCACCGTTCCGGTAGGGTCTGCCCTGATGGTGGAACGCATGATAGGACGTTCCGATATCAAGGTGGTGTCGAACCCGGAATTCCTGAGGGAAGGTACCGCAGTGAGTGATTTTCTCCATCCAGATAGGATAGTCATTGGTTCTGACGACGAGCAGTCTGCCGTGAGGGTGAGTTCCTTATTTTCAGGTGTTCCGGCACCGATCATGATTACCGATGCCATGACAGCTGAGACCGTGAAGTACGTGGCAAATGCATTCCTGGCAACGAAGATCAGTTTTGCCAATTCTGTCGCGGAACTCTGCGAGATGCTCGGAGTCGAGGTAAAAGATGTGCTTCTGGGCATTGCCTACGATCATCGCATAGGCTTCGAGTACCTGAGTCCGGGGCCCGGGTGGGGTGGATCATGCCTGCCTAAGGATACCAGTGCCCTACTTGCTTTTGCGTCTGAATCTGGCTACGATATGAAGTTGCTGGCGGCTGCTACAAGGGCCAACGAGGATCATGAGGTGTGGATTGCCCGCAAGGCGCTGTCCATGCTCGGGGTATCCGACGACTGTCGCAAGGACGGGCTGGTGGTGGCGGTGTGGGGGGTTTCTTTCAAGGCCGGTACAGATGACACCCGGGACTCACCGGCGCTGGCGTTCCTGACTACACTTGCGGAGCAGGGCATGACCTTTAGGATTTTCGATCCTGCTTTGCACAATGCGACCGGCGGGTTGCCGGAAGGAACCGCTGTATGTGGCGATCCGTATTCGGCTTGCAGCGGCGCCGATCTGCTATGTATCATGACGGAGTGGGAGGAGTTTCGTTGGATGGACTTCTCCAAGGTAATGGACGTCATGGTGACGCCGAAGATACTGGATGCGCGGAACCTGCTGGATCCGATTGTCATACGAAAGCTTGGTTTTGTTTACGAGGGTGTTGGTCGTAGATGACGAGAGCGCTTGTGACCGGAGGCGCCGGTTTTATCGGATCGCACCTTTGCGAAGCCTTACTTGACCGTGGGTGGTCGGTTGTCTGTGTGGATGATCTGTCTACGGGGAGCAGGTCGAACGTGGGCTACCTGGAAGAGTTGGGTGGTAAGCGTTTTCATGTAGTCATCGAGGATCTCTCGGCTGGTGAATGGGAATCCAAAGCAGGTGAGGGAGGGTTTGACCTGGTGTTCCATCTTGCCAGCGCTGCCTCACCTCCCGATTACCTTGCAATGCCGCTCCAGACTCTTCTTGTAGGCAGTACAGGTACGTGGCGTGCCGTAGAGTTTGCATACCAGCGCGGTGCGCGTTTCATATTTACATCCACGAGCGAGGTGTATGGCGATCCTCTGGTCCATCCCCAGAATGAGGGATATTGGGGCAACGTGAATCCTATCGGTCCTAGATCGGTATATGACGAGGGAAAGCGATTTTCAGAGGCATTGACTATCGCCAGGTATCGCGAACTTGGTCAGAGTGTCGGCATTGCCCGACTCTTCAATACCTACGGGCCGAGAATGCGCCCCGGTGACGGAAGGGTTCTTTCCAACTTCGTGGAGCAAGCGTTGACTGGTAAGCCGTTGACCGTCTATGGGGACGGTAGCCAGACTCGCAGCCCATGCTACGTATCTGATCTTGTCAGGGGATTGATCGCATTGAGCGACTCGTCCCTGGTGGGCCCTGTTAACCTCGGAAATCCGCACGAGGTGACGGTGCTCGAGTTGGCGCATATGGTTATCGAGGCTACTGGTTCCTCCTCGACAGTGGAGTTCATGCCTCTTCCCGAGGATGATCCCAAGAAGCGCTGTCCTGACATCGGCCTTGCGATGCGGGAGCTGGCTTGGTCGCCGTCTGTAGCCCTACGTGATGGGCTGGTGATGTTTATCGAGTGGATGAGGGCACGAGTGGATGGCGTGATCGGGTGAGGATGCAGTCGGATGTGTATATAGTTGGCTGGAGGTGCGGCTAGGTGAGAGGTAAGCCGAGCGAGTGAATGGAGAGAACCCAGTGATGGAGGGTATGATGAACTCGGAAGGGCGGCGATATAGGCGTCTGTCCGTGCTCGTTCCTGTCTACAACGAACGTACCACCGTTGGCGAAGTGCTCCGCCGGGTGAGGCAGGCCCAGATTCCACTGGAAATGGAAGTGATTGTCGTGGACGACGGTTCCACCGATGGGACGGATGCCGTCCTGAAGGCCATCTCTGATTCCACGATTCGCGTCATCAAGCACACCACCAACATGGGCAAGGGCGCCGCTTTGAGAACGGCCATGGCCTCCGCAAGCGGAGATCTTGTGCTGATCCAGGATGCCGACCTCGAGTATGATCCCGGAGATTGGCCGGCGTTGCTGGCTCCCGTGCTTTCCGGCAAGGCTGAAGTGGTCTACGGCAGTAGATTTACCGGTCCGCGCAGGAATATGTTCCCGTCGCACTGGATCGGCAATCGCTTCCTCACCCTGGTCACCAATGTCTTGTACAGGTCGACTCTCTCGGACATGGAGACGTGCTACAAGCTGTTCACCAGGGATGCCCTTCACGGCATAGAGATCCAATCCAGGGGATTCGACGTGGAGCCCGAGCTGACCGCGAAGATCCTGAGGAAGGGTATAAGGATTTACGAGGTACCGGTATCGTACGCCGGGCGGGAGGTGAGTGAGGGCAAGAAGATACGATGGCAGGATGGCTTCAAGGCACTAGCTGCGCTCTTAAAGTATCGCATAACACGGCTATAGTCTATTGAAATGCCGCGAGATCGAGATGGACGTGTTGCCTATCCTCATTTGTGGAAATGTATGATATTGTGCCGTCGTACCTGCCGGATCCGGTCCCTCCCTAGCGCTACCCGAGCCGGTGCTTCCTGGACGCACGATACCCGGGTACACGATACCCGGATTGAGGCATCAAGGTGATGGCGTCGGCCGGTGGGCACGATAGTGGCGTGGTCTGCCCGGTATCGGCGGTGGTTGTCAATCACAATGGGGGGGATCTGCTCGGTGCATGCGTGCAGAGTTTGCTGTCCGATGGCGTTGACGAGGTGATCGTGGTGGACAACGTGTCGACGGACGGCTCCATAGAGGATCTGCGACTTACTGTTCGAAGCCATGCTGGCGCTGGTGACGCAGGTCCGAACCCAAATTCAAGTTCAAGCTCCGGCCCAGGTACCGGGGCTGCCGATGTACGCGTCGTGGAAACCGGGCTCAATCTGGGATACGGCGCGGCCGCCAACAGAGGGATAGCGGCCTGCGGGGTGCAAGATGGCCTTGTGGTTGTCTGTAATCCTGATATCCGCCTGCACCAGGGAGCCATCGTCTCTCTGGCCAGCGCCATTTCTTCAGATCCTACGGTGGCCATTGCCGGTCCCCTTATCCTGGCACCGGACGGTTCGAGGTACCCGTCAGCACGGAGGTTCCCATCGCTCCTAGACGCTGGCATGCACGCCACTCTGGGCCTGTTGTTTCCGCATAACAGATTCACGAAACGCTACAGGATGGAGGGTGGTACAGGCGATGCAGGCGTAGCCAGTGGTGCAGCCGGTGTCGGCTCGAATGGATCGCCTGCATACGACATCGGTGGCCAGGGGTGCGCGACTGAAGTGGACTGGGTGTCAGGGGCTTTCTTCATGGCTAGGAAAGGCTTTCTGGAAGAGATAGGCGGGTTTGACGAAGACTATTTCATGTACGGAGAGGATGTGGATCTCTGCTGGAGGGCGCACAAGGCAGGCTACGGAGTAATCTATGTATCTGGTGCAGTTGTCACCCATGAGCGAGCCCATTCCACCAGCAGGCATCCCTATCGTATGCTGATGGCTCACCACCGGTCCACCCTTAGATTCGCATCGAAAAGATACGTTGGACCAGGAAGCATACTGCTAGTGCCTGTATCAGCAGTTCTAGGCGTGCGACTTGTGATGGCGTTACTGAACCAAGCGATTAGCTCGCTGCGTCACGGCGTATCTAGTGGCCCGTCCACAAATGACAGTGCGCTCCCGCCGACCAGATGACGCCCTTGGCCGCGTGAGATGCGGATGACCAGGCGGTGTTGACCAGCACCTCTGTTTTGGTAGTAAGATACCTGGTCGGTATGGATAGACGAGACATAGTAAATGGATAGACGAGACATAGTAAGGCAAGTGGCGCGGGCTGCGTCTACTGGGAGCAGCAAGTCGTACAGGGAAAGGTCCCCTATCCACTGGTATGCGAGCCTCGCGTTGATCGTGATACTTGGCGTGCTGTCCATAGTATACTCGCGCTACGAGCTGACACACGCGACGAGTGGCGCGAGCACTCCGACCAAGACCACTTATGCTGCTTTCTCTTTCGATTTTTGCGGCAAGCAGCTGGGCAATCCCCCTACAAATCCGAATCCGGCCAAAGCGGTGCTAGCTACCAAGGGTGACGGCATCATCTATATACCGGCATCTGCGGCCAAGAAGGGGAAGAACACCCTGGGCAATTTTGTAGATTCCTATCCGAAGATGGAATTGACAAGCAATACCATACGTTATCCAGGTGGACCCGCGTATCACAGTGGCAACCATTGTCCCAAGGGAACCCCGGATTCCGGTAAGGTGGGCACCGTCCGGGTGGAGCAGTGGGCGAGCTTCAAGGCTCAAACCGGTACTCCCGTTTCCGGTAATCCCGCCTCGCTTGTTCTTACCAACGGCATGGAGGTCACGATGGCTTTTATCCCTGCGAATGCCTCGATCCCAAGGCCACCGGCGAGTGTGACCTCCAAGATGCTCACAGACATCTCAGGAGTGAAACCGACGCCCACCTCCAGCACGCCATCGAGCGGCATTCCCACCTCCAGCACGCCATCGAGCGGCGTTCCCACCTCCAGCACGCCATCGAGCGGCGTTCCATCGAGCGGCATTCCCACCTCCAGCACGCCATCGAGCGTGTCGCACCCAGCCACGTCTGTACCGTCTTCGAGCAAGACGTCGAGCGGAACCACTCACGGTTCCACAAAGCCGTGAGTGCTCCACTGAATTGAACTCCATACTCCTTGTAGGTGGGGAGGGTACCAGGTTGCGGCCGCTAACCTATACGACCCCGAAGCAGTTGCTTCCCGTGACAGGAGTGCCAATGATCGAGCGGGTCCTGGAAAGATTGCATACCGTGCCGCATGCCCTTTCTCGCGATGCTGGGAGCGTTGCTGGCGTACCAGGCAAAACATCTGATGGGGAGTACGGCGGTGGGAACAGCGGTGGACATGTTGGTACAGGTATGCTTAGTGGCGGGTCTGTGGAGTGCATACTATCGATGGGATACAAGCCTGACAGGTTTCGCCAAGCGTATCCTGATGGAATCATTTCTGACGTCAAGGTATCCTATGCCATTGAACCGGAGCCATTAGGCACCGGAGGGGCTATCAGGTTTGCGGCGGCACATGGAAGGGTTGACCGCACCTTTGTGGTGATGAACGGTGACGTGCTTGGCGGGCCTGATATTGGCGATCTGCTGTCGTTTCACTTCGCGAACCGGCGGCACGGCGCCCTCGCGACCATAGGCCTTGTTGCTGTAGAGGATCCGTCGCGGTTCGGAGTGGTGGTGATGGATGCTTCCGGACAGGTCCAGCGATTTGTGGAAAAGCCTCCACAGGGCCAGTCACCATCCCGGCTGGTGAATAGTGGTGTATATATCATGGAGCCGGAGGTGCTGGACATGATACCTGGAGACCGGATGGTATCGATCGAGCGCGAAACGTTCCCAGCGCTTGCCGGTATGGGAGCGCTTTATGCTTACGCTTCTCACGATTACTGGCTCGATGCAGGTACTCCTGAGGCGTATATTCAGGCAAATATGGATTACCTGTCTCGTTACTATCCTGCAGTTTTATCTCCTGCGGGCTCATCCGGTACGACTGGTCCAGGCGAGCCCTGGGGAAGTGGTGGCAACGAAGTTCCAGCAGCGGGCGGAGTCTCACCGTTGCAGGGTGCCCGTCGCATGGCGGAGGGTGTATGGGTAACCGGTAACCCGACGATCAATGGCAAGGTGCAGCCACCGTCACTGGTTCTGGACGGATCGATGATAGAGAGTGGGGCGGAAGTGTCGTATGCGGTCATTGGAAATGGGTGCTTTGTCGGTGCCGGTTGCAGGGTGGAGCGATCTGTTGTAATGGATGGCTCGAAGATCATGCAAGGTTCTCTGGTATCTGACTCGGTACTTGCAGAAAACGTTGAGGTCGGTGCAGGATCGCGTGTATCGGATTGGTCGGTGGTAGGAGATGGATATATAGTGACTCCAGGCTCGGTACTCCACCACGCCAGGATTCCAGAGCTTCGATAACGGCTGAAGCTGCTTTCACATATGACATGTGGGGCGCGGATAGGAGAATTACATGAGGACAATGGTAACCGGAGGGGCTGGTTTTATCGGATCGTGCTTGGTGGACAGGCTGATGGCAGAGGGTTGCCAGGTGGACGTGGTGGACGATCTTTCTTCTGGGTCCCTTGCCAATCTGTCTGGCGCCAGGATGGAGGGCGGATCCAAGTTTGGTTTTCACCAGATGGACATACGGTCTTCGGAGATGGTGGATCTCATAGCGCTGAAGCGGCCTGAGGTGATTTTTCACCTTGCTGCTCAGGCTAATGTGCGCCACTCGGTGGAGCGACCTGTATTCGACGCAGAGGTGAACATCACAGGTACCTTGCGTGTACTGGAGGGTGCCAGGTCGTCTGGAGTGACTAGAGTGGTCTTTGCGGCCTCAGGTGGTACGCTCTACGGCGAGCCGGGTGACGCTGATTTGCCGATCACAGAGACCTGTGCTCATCATCCTCTCTCTCCTTACGGTGTATCGAAGAAAGCCGGGATCGACTATCTGGAAGCGTTCAGATGCCTTTATGGTATTGATTATTGCGCGCTGGCTCTGGCCAATGTCTACGGTCCGCGCCAGGATCCCCACGGCGAGGCAGGGGTGATAGCAATCTTCGCGGAGCGCCTGCTGAAACATCAGCCACTGACGATATACGGTGACGGCGGCCAGACCCGGGACTTCGTCTTCGTGGATGATGTAGTGGACGCGTTTGTCAAGGCTGGGCATACTGGCGGAGGCAGGATAGTCAACATCGGCACAGGCCATGAAGTAAGCGTGAATAAGCTTGCCGGCATGATGATGCGGGCCGCTTCCGTGGACGTAGCTCCAGTATATGCGCCGGAGAGACCCGGCGAGTTGCGGCGCAATGCGCTTGATCCGGCTCTTGCCAGCGAGCATCTTGGTTGGTATCCGTGGACGGAACTGGAAAGTGGCGTGAGTCAGGTGGTCGAGTACTTTCGCGAATCGAACCTTCTACAAGGGAGGTGAGACAGCAGCTGCAACGGTTTTTGCGATTGGTACAACCGGCTCGTCCAGATCGGCTACCGTTACATACGTGAAAGCATCATCTGGAAAACACTCTATTAACATGCTGGCCGACAGGATACTTGCAGTTCCGGTGGATGCCGAGGGAGAACGCAAGTCCAAGGCGGGCATATTGATTCCTGCCACAGCGGAGTTGTCGCGCAGGCTTGCATGGGCGGACGTGGTGGTGGTTGGCCCCCATGTCAGATCGGTAAGGACGGGGGACAAGGTGCTTTACAATCCTGATGACCGTTTTGAAGTGGAAGTGCAGGGGGAAGAGTACGTCATACTCCGTGAGAGGGATGTTCATGCAGTGGCGTCCAGCCATGCAGACAGTGATACGGGGCTGTACCTGTGAGTTCCAGATATGTGGCATGACGTCCGCTGCGGCCACTATGCCGCAGCCCGTGATACGGGGCTGTACCTGTGAGTTCCAGATATGTGGCTACCCCCATCCAATTCGATGAATCTGAGCTTGATCACGTTGTTTTTGGTCAGAATGGTCTTGTCCCTGCCATAGTACAGGATGCTGGTGACGGCACTGTGCTGATGCTTGCTTATATGAATCGAGAGTCATTGCGTAGGACGTTGTCCAGCGGCAGGACGTGCTTCTGGAGCCGGAGCAGGCAGGAGTTCTGGGTCAAGGGGGAGACGTCGGGCGACCGCCAATGGGTGCGCGAAGTGCGCTACGATTGTGACGGCGACACCCTCTTGGTCTTGGTGGACCAGGAGGGAAAAGGGGCCTGTCATACCGGTGAGAGAAGTTGCTTCTTCCGGTCTTTCGGCAAGTCCTGAGATCCGTTCCCGCCCACGCATCCACATCCATTACGGCCGTGGGTCGACGGCTACCTGTATCGCATTGGCGGCTTCGATCAGGGCTGATTCGACCCTATCCCTGGAAAGATCGTGAGCAAAGACAAAGCCGATATAATCGGCTCCCTCGGGCGGAGGGGCCACCGACCTGCCTGGGTGTGCGGTGACGTCCATACCGGTAATACCGGCTATCCTGGCTGCTTCATCCAGTCCATGGATGCCCACGAGCGTTCCTTTCGTAGGCGCATAGAGCATCAATACTCCCGAAAAGCCTGGAACCATTCGCAACCTGGTGTTTCGCCCGGCGTACCGCCGGCTGGGGGACTTCGATCCGATGGCGGATGCGATCACAAGTTCCTCCAGTGACCTGCCATCTTCAAATCTGAGTATGCTGGAGCAGCACCCGCCTATGGTGCGAGCAGCGACCTCTATTACGTAAGGTATGCCGTCCTCGATACGTAGTTCAGCATGGATAGGTCCGCTCTCCAGCCCCAGCGCTGCCACAGCGCGCCGGGTGGCATCTACGGCCGCCTCTAGGTGACCGGTATCGTGCATTGAAGGGGTAATGTAAATACTCTCCTCGAAGAAAGGCCCATTCATGGGCATCGGCTTGTCGAATACTGCCAGGACTGTCAGCTGGCCATGTTGCAGCAGGCCTTCTATTGCTATCTCGTAACCGCCTATATAACGTTCTACGAGGATTATGTCATCATAACCCTCCTTTGCCTGTATGCCTTTGACACGCCTCGCTGCATCCAGAGCCTGGGGGAGATTATCGGCCTTGATGATTCCCTGGCTGCCGGAGAGACTGTTGGCTTTGATGACGCAGGGGAAGCCGGTCACGGTTGTAGCGGCATCCAGATTTCGTTCCAGATTTCTTTGATCGGTTGGATCGATAGTGCGGTAGGCAGGTTGGGCAACTTCTGCTGCATGCATTGCTTCACGCTGCAGGTTCTTGTGGAGGGTCCTGGCAGCTGATTCGGGATCGTTGTGTGCGAGCCCCAGACGCTCTCCCGCTAATGCAGCCAGTTCCACCCCTCTATCATCCAGTGCGATGATTGCATCGAGAGGGAGCATTCCGTCGAGCTGGATCACCTGCTCAGCAGCTACATGCGGGCGATCAAGCGGGAGGGTGGCTACGTAGTTGCGCGCTCCAAGCGGGACGGGAACATCCTTGTCGCAGGCCGTTACGATGTCCACGCCAAGACGCTTTGCCGCTGTGACGAATGCAGCCGCCCGGTAAGTGCCCGTTGGCGCGATGATCAGTATTCTTGCCATTGCCTATATAATGCCTTGTATGGTAGATCAATTGCTCGTCGTGACAGATCAGGCGATGAAAATGGTACGTGAGGCTCGTGATGCGGAGTCCGATCCGGCAGGCTTGGCCCTATGGATCGAGGTGGTAGGTACGCGTGGTAACGCTTACGACTATGACCTGTATTTCCAGAATGCGAGCGACGCGCGTCCATCGGATGTGGTACAGGCTGGGACCGGAGATGGAGATGTGCCGGTGGTCATCCCTGTGTCGAGCATCGACCTCGTAAGGGGTGCTCAATTGGATTGGTCCGATGAGGACGATGGCGGCCTTGTCATGATCAACCCGAACGCTCCTGCAAGTGCAGGTGGACTGCCTGATGGCGTGGTCGAAGGGGATTTTTCCTCTGAGGTGTCTCAGAAAGTACTGGCGGTCATAGAGAATGATATAAACCGTGCCATAGCTAGCCACGGTGGCTATGCGGAACTGGTTGCGGCCAGCGAAGATACTGCCTACGTGCGCATGATGGGCGGATGCCAGGGTTGTGGGCTTGCTGCCGTAACACTGTCGCAGGGCATAGAGGTCGCCATCAAACAAGCTGTTCCCGAAATCAGACGAGTGGTCGACGTCACTAATCATGCTGCCGGTACAGATCCATACTACCAGGCGTCGAAGAAGTAGCCACCAATACGAGTGCCTGACATCAGCGCCGGGCTCAAGTGTATCCAGGATCTAATAGGTGTTGAGACAGTAGGTGGTTTCAGGCACTCTACCTGCAAGCATGTCGGCCACAGTATCCATCGGTCTCTAGGTCGCGGTGCTACGGATGATCGAATATTGCTGATACGTCCAGCCGCAGGTCAACGGTGTCAGCAACGATTATCCCGCCTGATTCCAAGATTGGGCTGAACTCCAAGCCGAAATCCTTGCGGTTGACAGTAGCTCTGGCATGTAGCGTTACCCTACCGATATTGGAAGGGTCTCTATATCTTTCTCTGGTAGAAGTGTCGTCCAGGGCGACATCGAACTGGACAGGCCGCACTACGTCACGTATACACATTTCAGTGTCAAGGATGTATCGGGTGGAAGTTTCCCCGGTCACCTCTCCCTTCATCCACATCCTTGGCCATCTCTCGGTATCGAGCAACTCGCGGGAGAGGATGAAGATGTCTCTGGCGGAGTCTCCTGTCTGGAGCGTCGCCACCTCGGCATACGCTTCCACGGATGTACCGATCGGGCTGCCCGAGGTAATGATCATTCCCGAAAAGACATCGAAGTGGCCTCTGACTGTCGAAATGAGCAGGTGCCTTACGGAGAATGCCACAGTACTCCGGCTCTGGTCGATTATCCAGGTTCCAGCTGGAAACTGGATGGTTTCTTGCTCATGAGCAGTCCTGCTGTTCTCTTGATCTTGGTTATCGATCATTTGCTCCATTCAGTGTTCTATCTGTATGCATGCGCCTGCGTACCCTACGGGATTACCATACGCGCAACCCGAATATGATCCGCTTGGTGCTACTCTGAACGGCCATGAACGGCTCTTGGCAGCAAGGATCCGTAAGCTGTATGGCCGCGCAGTTACGGGGGGAGATGGTGCGAAGCCAGTATGCACTTTTCCGGGATCCATTTGTAAGATATTGCTGCTGCAGCGCCAAGTAGTCAAATTGAATTGTCGCGCCCAGTGGGGACGGGACCACACTTACGTGATGATTAGCCGCCCTCACCAGCTCGATATACAAGAATTGTGTTTGCATTGACTCATGTAGTCGCATCTCATGTGCTTTGTCGCCTAATGTCGTATGGATGGAAACATGGTTGATCGTGATCAGCGCTGTCGTGGGCGTGCTGCTGGGATACCCCATGGAGATAATGGTGGAGAGGGTGCCGGAAAAGCTGTCACCAGGGCCGCCTTGGATGGTGTGCGACACATGCGGCAATGGGTTTTCAACGATATCGAGTATTAGCCCGATAGCGATCTTTTATCATGCGAAGCGATGCAGGCATTGCGGATCTGAGCGTGATTGGCCGTTGAGACCGTTGCTGCTGGCCACAGTGTCGGGCATTGTCCTGGCCGGAGCCTCGATAAGATTCGGAGTAAATGTCGACCTGGTGGCTTATGATCTTCTGGCTGCTGGCCTCATTGTATTGAGCGCTATAGACCTGGAGCGCATGATCGTTCCCGTTCGTGTGCTCTATCCCACTCTGGGTGGATTCGCGGCATTGCTGGCTGTGTCTTCACTGGTAGACGGAAGGCTGGAGCATCTGTGGGTGGCTGCGGCTTCTGGGTTGGTATGCTTCCTGATCTTCTTTGCAATCCACTTCATAGTTCCGCAGGGTATGGGGTTCGGTGACGTCCGACTTGCGGGGCTTCTCGGATTCGCCTCTGGTTGGATTGGCGTGCCTCAGGTATTAGTGGGTTTCGTAGTGGCTTTCGGGCTAGGTGCCATTACCGGGATACTGCTGATGGCTCTCAAGAGCTATGGCGCAAAGTCCAGGCTGCCGTTTGCTCCTTTTCTGGTTGCCGGTACATTCGTGACACTTATGTGGGGCACTCCCATGGCAAAGGTATGGCTTCATGCTGCTTGAGCGGTCTGCAGTCGCCACGCATGCCTTGCAATCGAGCTAAATTTACTGGTATGTTGCGTTTTCTTACTGCAGGCGAATCCCATGGCAAGGGCCTAGTGACCATCGTGGAAGGCTTGCCGGCAGGCATACCGATCACTTCGGATCAGATCGGCCGCGAGTTGGCAAGAAGGCGCCTCGGGTATGGCAGGGGACCCAGAATGAGGTTCGAAGCTGACGAGATCACCCTGCTCGGAGGCATACGTCATGGTAGGACCCTTGGTTCTCCCGTTGCCATCGAAATCGCCAACAGCGAGTGGGAGAAGTGGAAGGAGGAGATGTCTCCCGCTCCGGGTAAGCCCTCGAAACGCCTTACCACTCCCAGGCCCGGCCATGCCGATCTGCCCGGGATGCAGAAGTATGGCCTGGTGGATGCAAGGGACGTGCTGGAACGTGCTTCGGCTCGGGAGACCGCTGCGCGAGTTGCCGCTGGTGCGCTTGCGAAAGCCATGTTGGCCGAGTTGGGGGCCACGGTGATAAGCCATGTGATCCAACTAGGCTCTGAACGCGCAGGCTTATCCGTGCGTCCACGCCCAGGGGATATTGACAAAGTGGATGCGTCGCCTGTGAGATGCTTTGACAAGGAAGCACAGGAGCGCATGGTGAATGCCATCAAGGCTGCAGCGAAGGAGGGGGACTCCCTGGGCGGTGTGGCTGAAGTGATGGCTTACGGTATTCCGGTCGGGCTGGGCAGCCATGTTCACTGGGATCGTAAGCTCGACGGCCTGCTGGCGCAGGCGCTCTGTTCCATCCAGGCGGTAAAGGCCGTGGAGATAGGCGATGGCATAGCTGTATCGGGAGTACGGGGATCGCAGGCACATGACTCCATATATTTTGATGAAGCATCAGGCACGTATGAGCGCGAAACGTCACGCGCAGGTGGCATAGAGGGAGGGATCTCCACGGGTGGCGATATCATCGTACGTGCGTATATGAAGCCACTAGCGACGCTGAACAGACCAGTGATCGGAACTGTGGATGTGGCCACGGGCGAGAGGGCGCTCTCGTTTAAGGAGCGTACCGACGTTACGGCTGTGCCTGCGATGGGCGTGGTTGCGGAGGCCATGGTCGCCCTGACGCTTGCAGGGGAAGCATTGAGGAAGTACGGTGGGGACTCGCTCGGCGAGTTCATCGCCAACTATCATAGCCATACGGCCCAGGTGCACCGTGGTCTTGCGCCGTTTGCCAGCGGCGCCGATGCCAACGATAAAGCCGGTGAGGCCGGCACGGTGATTGATGGTTCATCCGGTGCTGGTCGTTAGCAGCCAGGATGGGGAAGTTCCTGGCCAATCTCAGCCAGATGAGTTGTCATTGAACAGAGTGATACTGGTAGGCATGCCCGGTTCGGGAAAGACCGTAGTGGGTACCATGCTTGCCGAGAGGCTGGGCTGGGACTTTGTCGACGTGGATGCAATGATCGAAGATCATCTCGGCAAGCCGGTAGCGGGAATCTTTGCATCGCCGGAGTATGGTGAGGCTGGTTTCAGGATGGTAGAGCGCGATACGGTTGCTGAGGTGATCACCTCCTCCCAGCGTGTGGTAATTGCTACAGGTGGCGGCTGCGTGGAGGATGAGGTGACGCGTGAGCTCCTTGCGAACGAGACCAGTGTGGTATGGCTGGTGGCGGAACCCGGCGTGCTGTTTTCCAGGGTGGGGATGGAGCCCGGTAGGCCATTGCTGGCAGTTGATCCTGCTGGTAGCCTGGAAAGGTTGTTGCGTAAGCGAGAGCCACTGTACAGGATCGTGTCGGATCTGGCAATAGATACCAGTGGCCTGGATGTTTCCCAGGTGGTGGAGAAGATCTTGGAGAACGTTTCACTTATGACATCGCTGCGAGTCGGTTCTCCGGCAACGCAGTTGAGGTTGCCGGTTTCAGGCGCCGGAGAAGATGAAGGATGATGTTCGAGGGTACCGTGATAAGTCACGACAGAGATGATAGGTAGATTGTAGATAAATGATAGGTAGATGATAAGTGGATGATAAGTTGATAGAGCAGGGAACCATGCGGGAGGCCATGAGCGAGATCCAGTGGACGGGGCAGTCATGACTGCGGAAGGCTTCATCAGGGAGACTATCCAGGTATCGCTTTCCGGTAGGAGCTACGAGGTGACTGTTGGCAGCGGCATTCTTGGTGATCTGGCGGGTATGGTGAGCAGGCTCGTTCCCATGATATCGAGGGCCGTGGTGATTACCCAGGGGGCCATACCAGTGGAGGTCGATCCAGGAGTCCCGAGCCAAGTGCTGCTGGTACCTGACGGGGAATCGGCTAAATCGGTATCAGTGGCAGAATCTCTATGCCGGAAGATGGCCACCATGGGCATAACGCGGTCTGATCTTGTAGTTGCTTTGGGTGGTGGTGTAGTGACGGATCTGGCCGGGTACGTAGCTGCAACCTATTATCGTGGAATCAGATATATTAATATCCCAACTACGCTGCTGGCGCAAGTAGATGCTTCTATCGGAGGGAAGACTGGGGTCAACCTGCCCGAGGGCAAGAATCTGATTGGGGCCTTCCACCAGCCTTCGGCGGTATTGTGCGACACCGCAGTGCTGTCGTCACTAAGTGAGAGGGAGTGGGCGTCAGGTAGGGGAGAGATGGCGAAATATGCATTTATCCCGTCATCGACAGCTGCGCGCATGGGTACCGATTTTCTCGATCTGTCTTTGGATGAGCAAGTGTCAGCGTGCGTGAGATTGAAGGCCGGAATTGTCTCGGAAGACGAGTTGGAGATGCCGGGTGGCCGCAGGGTGCTGCTCAACTATGGCCATACACTTGCCCATGCGCTCGAAGCGGTCGGATTCGATGGCCGTTCCGGGGTGGACCTACGTCATGGTGAGGCCGTAGCCATAGGTCTTGTGTTTGCGGCGGAATTGGCCGGAAGGCTTGGTAGGATAGGTGGTGACGGGATTGATCAACATCGCAGGATAGTAAAAGGGTTCGGCCTGCCGACCGGGATACCTGACGGCGTACGTGCCGATGATCTTGTGGCATTCATGAGAAGGGACAAAAAAGTGTCTGATGGTATGGTATTCGTACTTGATGGTGCGAGTGGCTTGGAGCGGGTGCAGGGTATAGATGAGCCTCTGGTGAGAGATGTTCTGGTGGCGACCGGGGCGAGACCATGAGTATCGCCATGGCCGGAGGGGGTGGATCGACGGTGGCCGGAGAGAGTGGACCGACGGTTCTCCTTCTGTCCGGACCCAATCTGGACCTGCTCGGGACACGTGAACCGGCCATATATGGCAAGGATACGTTGGAGACGCATGTGGCGTCCGCGTCGAAAGAGGCTGAGTGCCTGGGGTACGTTCTGGAGCACTTCCAGTCCAACGATGAGGGGGAGCTGGTGGAGGCTGTACATGCCGCTGGCGGGAGGGCGGTCGCGATAATAGCCAACCTTGGCGCGCTGACGCACTACTCATGGGCTCTTCATGATGCGTTGGCTGCGTTTGACGGCGTGGTCGTGGAGGTCCACCTGTCGAACCCGATTGCGAGGGAACCTTTCCGCCATCGATCTGTCGTGGCTCCTGTCGCTGAGGGTTCCATCGCCGGCTTCGGTGGTCTCGGTTACGTGCTTGCCGTACGAGCTGTACGAGCCGTCATGGATGTACGAGCCGTACAAGACACCACTCGTAGTGGCAGTGCTAGTGGCAGTGCGAAACGCGAATAGAGAAATACCCTGCAGATGGAGGCCCTGTGCCTATGGGTAACGCCGCTTCCTCCGTAGATGTGGCCGTGGATCCCGACAGATCGAAGGGCTGGATAAGGCGGTTCCAGCCAGTGGTGAGTGCGCACAAGAGAGCGATCCTGGTGGCTCTCGTAGGTTCGATTATCGCAAGCGGGATACAGGTTGTAGGACCTTACGTACTGGCTGAGGCGGTGGACAACTCTTTACTGGCCCACAGATCCTCATTGAAGACATACGTAGCAATCCTTGCCCTGCTTGCTGCATTACGCTTCATCATCGGCTACTTTTACCGCTTTACATTGCTACGCAACGCCTACAACATCGAATATGACCTTAGGACGATGATCTACAGGCATCTCACTACCCTGTCAGCATCGTTTTACGACCGTACTTCCTCTGGGCAACTGGTTGCCAGAGCCAATTCGGATGTAAGGGTCATACAGATGTTGCTTGCATTCGGACCCAATATACTGAGCCAACTGGTCCTTTTCTTACTCGCAGTTGCCGTGATGCTCACGATGAGCCCTACCCTTACCTTGGTGGTGGTCGTGGCCATGCCCCTTGTGATGCTGGCTGGACGTAGGATGCGTAGTCAGATGTTGCCCTCTTCATGGCTTGTCCAGAGCAGGAGGGCCGACATCACATCCAAGGTGGACGAGTACGTGGAGGGGGTGCGGGTGGTCAAGGCCTACGCGAGGGAACCGGAGCAGCTCAGCCTGATGAGCCGGCTTTCACGTCGATTACAGTGGGCATCTGTCTACCAGATCGATATCCAGGCCAGATGGGCGCCGCTTGCCCAGAACATCCCCAGGCTGGGACTTCTCGGGGTGCTCCTGTACGGTGGCTGGCTGGTGATAGGAGGGCGGATACCTGTCGGTGATCTGGTGGCGTTCAGCGCTTATGTGGTGATGCTACAGGCACCGTTTCAAATGCTGGGGGTGCTTCTGGCCCAGTTCCAGCGTGCAGCCGCATCGGCGGGACGGATACTCGAGCTGATGGATGAAAAGCCTGACATCACGGACAGTCCTGATAGTGTTCCACTGGTAGATCCGGTAGGGCGTGTCGAGTTCGACGGGATCTCGTTTGCTTATCCTGGTAGGCAGGTGCTGATCCAGGACTTCACGCTCACGCTGGAGCCTGGTCAGACGGTGGCACTTGTCGGGCGGACGGGGTGTGGAAAATCCACGGTCGCAAAGCTCCTGGCTCGCTTCTACGATATATCATCTGGCGAGATCAGGATTGACGGGATGGACATTCGCAAGGCCACTCTATCCAGCTTGAGGAAGTGTGTAGGAGTGGTTGGGGATGATCCCTTCCTGTTCACCGCGTCACTGGCTGAGAACATTTCCTATGCAAACCCGGCCGCAGGAAAGGCGGCTGTAATGGATGCGGTTGTTGCCGCGGGTCTGCTTGACGTCGTGGAGAAACTTCCGCAAGGGATGGACACTGTGATCGGAGAAAGAGGGTATACGCTCTCGGGGGGCGAGAGACAGCGGGTTGCGATTGCCAGGCTCCTGCTGGCGGAGCCGATCATCGCAGTGTTCGACGATGCCACGAGTTCGATAGATGTCGAACTGGAGATGGCGCTTCACAGGACCATAGCCACCATGAAGAATAGCAGGACGTTGTTGCTGGTAGCGCACAGGCTTTCCACCGTTACCCTTGCCGATAGGGTCGTGCTCATGGAAGCAGGGAGGATAGTGGCCGAGGGGACCCATGAGGAACTTGTTTCGGCTAGCTACGCATACAAGCACATCTTTGACGAGAGTGGTCGAGCCACTGCTGGTCAGGCCATTCCGGACCATGTGGTTCCCGGTAAGAGTTACTCTGAATATTCCGTGTCCGGTCGAGCCGTGGATCCGGATGCCGGTCGAGGTCTCCATCGGGTTGCATCGAAGGCAGCGCATGCATCTCCGAGTGACGAGGTGATTGGTCAGGATGCATTGCAGCCATGAGTATGGTTACTGGCGGTATGGGATGGGGAGGGGGAGCAGGCCGGATGGGAGCGGGTGCCAGTGTCCCTGGTGGCGACGGAAGGTGGGGAGGCATCCCTGACGATCTCTTTGATGATGTATCGGACATAGAGGCACTAGAACCGGAAGTACCCATTGGTGAGCCGGTGTTTGATTACGCCGTGCAATCAGGTGAGAGGTTCACCTTGCGCAGCCTCCTGGGGGTCAGGAAGCTTCAGGTAGGCGTGGCATTACTGCTGGTGACTGTGGCAACCGCATCGCTACAGGTTGCACCATATCTTACCAAGATAGCAATAGATGATGGCGTGATGCACAAGGACATAGGGGTGCTGCTGGCCGTGTCGCTCGTATTCCTTGGAAGCGTGATTGTGACGATAGTCGCCCAGGGCCTGCAGACGGCGTTTACCGGTAGGCTTACCCAGGCGATTCTCTATGACATACGGCTTAGAGTCTTTGCTCACGTCCAGAGGATGTCGTTGCGGTACTTCACGTCCGAACGCACCGGTAGGATCATGACTCGCATGACGAGTGATATAGAGCAGGTCGGGCAGTTGCTGCAGAACGGGCTCTTGACCATGGTCGTTCAGGTGATGAATATCCTACTGGTCACCGTGGTCCTGGTCGTGATCAACGCCGAGCTTGCAGCTTACGCAATCCTGATTGTCCTGCCCGTCCTGACAGCATTGACACTGTGGTTCAGGAAGTACTCGGAGATAGGCTTCAAACGAGTGCGCGACGGGATTGCCGATTTGCTGGCCGATCTTGCTGAGTCCCTGGCGGGCCATCACGTTGCCGATGCATTCAACCGTCACCAGAGGAACATAGAGAACCACGAGAAAGTGGTCGGGCGGTATCGTGATGCGAACATCTATACAGCTCATCTCCAGGCTGTATACCAGCCCGGTACGGTGTCGCTGGGCATGGTCGCACAGGCTGCATTGCTGCTCATCGGTGGCGAGATGCTCTTCCATCACCAGGTATCGGTGGGCAGTCTGGTGGCGTTCATACTCTACCTGTCTACCTTCTTCGGGCCCATCCAGCAGATGGTCCAGCTCTACAACACCTACCAAGCAGGTCAAGCTGCCATGCACAAGTTGGCCGGGTTGCTGGCTACCGAACCGGACATGATCGAGCATCCGAGATCGAGAGACCTGGTGGTACGCAGGGGGGAGATCGATATCGAGGGTGTATCGTTCGGATACGTACCTGGCCAGGAGGTTCTGCACGGGCTGTCGCTCCATGTCGGGTCTTGCGAGCGCCTCTGCCTGGTTGGATCCACCGGAGCGGGCAAGTCCACCATAGTGAAGCTGCTGAACCGATTCTACGATCCAGAGCAGGGCAAGGTGACCATAGATGGGCAGGATATATCCAGGGTGACGCTGAAGTCATTACGCAGGCAGGTGCTGCTGGTGACCCAGGAACCCTTTATCTTCGAGACAACCTTGAGGGAGAACCTTGTTTTCGGTGCTCCGGATTGCAGCGAGGATGACATCCTTGAGGCACTCAGAATGACTGGGCTTTATGGGATGGTAAGTAGGCTTCCTGATGGTCTTGAATCGTTGTGCAGCGAGAGGGGGGTGACATTTTCGGCAGGGGAGCGCCAGCTGATTGCGCTGGCACGAGCCTTCCTGGCACAACCAAAGATATTGCTGGCAGATGAGGCCACTTCCAACCTGGACATGGCCACCGAGAGGAGGATCGAAAGGGCTCTGGATACGCTGCTGGAGGGTAGGAGTTCGGTCGTGGTGGCGCACCGCCTGTCCACTGCGCTGCGTTCGGACAAGATCGCGGTCATCGAGGATGGCCGGGTGATCGAAACGGGCAGCCATGGTGAGCTGGTGGCAGCCGGTGGCAGGTATTCCCGGATGTACTCCACCTGGATGAAGCCGCGTGAAGCCTCAGCAGCACCGAGCCGCTGACAGCCGCATGCCCTCTACGTTGCCGGAGCCATAGACTGAATCCGGCTGGCGGGAGCGCTCGGTAATTGCAGCAAGTGCACTAGTATCGAAGCTTATGACCGAGGAGCAGGAATACGAGCACCATCATCGTAATGTGCAGTCCGGGGGGGCTCGTGCCGCCATGTTCGGGGTAAGCGATGGGCTCGTTACCAACATATCGCTTATACTTGGCGTTGCAGGAGCGCACCCGGTGGCCGGCGTCGTACGTTTGGCAGGGCTCGCCGGTCTTGTGGCTGGGGCGTTTTCCATGGGTGCGGGTGAACTCGTATCTATGAGAGCGCAGAAGGAGCTCCTCCAGCGGGAGCTGTCTGTAGAAGGCCACGCGATTGCCATGCACGCCGATGAGGAGCGTGAAGAATTGGCCAGAACCTACGAAGAGCGTGGATTCAGTAGAGATCTGTCGCTTCGTGTAGCCGATGAGGCTATGAGCAACCCTGAACTTGCACTTGAAATGCACGCCAGGGAAGAGCTTGGAATAGATCCGCGTTCCCTTGGATCACCGTGGCTGGCATCTGCTGCATCGTTTGTCTCTTTTGCAGTTGGTGCGATTGTTCCGCTACTGCCATGGCTGCTCACTGCCGGTATGGTGGCAACCGCGTGGTCGGTGGTGGCTACGGGCGTGGCTGCATTGGTGGTGGGGGGGGTGCTGGCGCAGTTCACCGGTCGTCGGATGCTGCTCTCTTCTCTCAGGCAGCTGGCGGTTACCGGAGTTGTCGCGGCGGCCGCATGGGGGATTGGGCATGCCTTTGGTTCCGTGGGGTCCACGCACTCCTTCTGAAGCGTGCCCGTATGGTTGTGCTATCAGTTGTGCTATCGGACTCGCTATCAGTTGTGCTATCGGACTCGCTATCAGTTGTGCTATCGGACTCGCTATCAGTTGTGCTATCGGACTCGCTATCGGACCGCACCGCCTGAATTCCATGAGTTCCTCTTGCCGCTCTACATGAGCTATACTTTTAGTAGTACTGAAGTGGTATCTATCCACATGATATTGATGTGATACCTGCGTAACCTGGGCTACGCTGGATGGCGCAGGGTGCCTTTGTGGTATGTACGTGGTGCATCCAGGCGGTGTGGTGAGGTATGCCATGCTCGTAGAGTTGCGGGAAGTAGCGCAGTTTGGTCAGCGCGCAGCGTTCGGGACGCTGAGGCCGGGGGTTCAAATCCCCCCTTCCCGACTGGTTAAATTGCTGGTCAGAATGGTAATAGGGTTGCATCACCTTGCTTTGAGTGGAAAATGCTGGGGATGTAAAATTATTTTCCTGGTTAGAGATCAGATGGTGACCACTGCTTATCGGTTAGTCCTGAGCTTCCGGAAGTAGCCTGGTGGCTCATCAAGAGAGAATGCCCTGTCAGTGTGGTCTATCTTGAAACCAAACCTCTTATACAGCTTCAGGGCAGCCGTATTATCGGAGTCCACGTACAGCATGGCAATCCGTAGTCCACGCGAGGAGAGATAGTCCAGGCCGGCTCGTAGCAGCGGGGCTGACATCCCTTGTCCCTGGTATGCAGGGTCCACGCAGATGACGTATATTTCACCCATGGGCGGATCTGCGGGGAAGTTGCCGGGGTGGATTTTGGTCCAGCACGACCCTGCAAGGTGGTTGGCATCTATACACAGGATGAAGCCCTGCGGATCAAACCAGGGCTCCTGCTCGCGTGCCACCAGCATGTTCAGGTCCCAGTTTCCTTGCTCCGGGTGGCCAGCAAAGGCCCGGTTGTTCAGCTCGAGCCAGGATAGTTCGTCTTCGCCGGGTCGGAATGTACGTAGCACGAGTGGATCGGATTGCGTGTCTTCTGCTTCCAGGGGCAACGCTCTCCTCATCTGGTACAGCTCCCTGCCCGCCTTCATGCTCACAGAGTGAGCCACCTCTTCTAGAAGTGCGTTCGAACGAATGGCCCACAGTGATACCGGGTAGGCTGCCGGAGCCAGTCCGGCAATTGCTTTCCTCGCAAGTGCCGACGCTATTTCAAGGTAATCGCTCCTGCAGGCGGGCGACGTGGCTATTTCGATTGCAGATCCATGGTTGGTCTTAGAGATGTGGACGTATCCGCACAGTTGGCCGTTTTCTGCATCTTTCGCCAGGTACCCCCAGGCCGTTCCTGTGGAAGAAATACGGGTGCCGTTTTCCGTGTGATGCGACAGTTCTAGCCACGACTGATCGTTCAACGGCCTGTATCCGTCGAAGTCCTCCGAATCTGCAATGAGTTGCATGACATCTCGGCGATCACTTCCAGTGGGGATGAATGGCGTGATTTCGAATCGGGTCATTGCGCTGATCTCAGCAGTTGGGCGGGTGTACATCTTGGCAAACCGCCCGGGCGTTACTGGCGTTGTCGCGGGTGTTGTTACTGGCGCTGTCACTGGCATCGTCGCGGGAAGCCCTGATCGTCTCCAGCCACTCGACGGCAACCGACCTCTGCCTAACCAGGCATTCCTTTGGAAATGGTAGGTGGGAGAGCAGGACCGAGCTATAGGGTGCGTCGGTGATGCGGCGATCCAGGACGGCGACGGCGCCGGTATCGGATGCCCTGCGCAGGAGCCTACCGGTTGCCTGAGCGAGGAGTGTTGCTGCAGCCGGTATGTCCACCGACATGAAGGCATTTTCATCCCTTTCCCTGGCCATATCCCGCCTTGCCTGGATGACGGGGTCCGCCGGACTGGGGAACGGCAGCTTGTCCAGGACAACCAGCGAAAGGCTGGGTCCCGGAACGTCCACACCCTGGAAGTAGCTACGGGTTGCAAGCAGGCAACTCTGCTCGTTCCTGATGAAACGATCCACGAGGGCATTGCGCGACAGGTGGTCATCCTGCGACAATATCTCGATACTGTCTGGAAGCCTGGTGCGAATAGTCTCTACGACGCGCCGCATGGACGCGTACGAGGTGAAAAGGGCCAGAGTACGTCCACCGGCGGCAATGACGAGGGTGATGAGCTCCTCCTCGCATGCTGCATGAAAGCGTGCAGTTGCATCGTTGGCCTTGCTGTTTGGCAATGGGAACGGTGCCGGTGGGACGTATAGCAATGCCTGCGAGGCAAAGTCGAAAGGGGTGCCAGCGTCGATCATGACTGGACGGGGAAGGGACAGTCTCTCTGCTATGCCGGGAGGGATGGTGGCGGAGACCATGATCAGAGCGGCAGGAGCACCTGCTGCCCACTCGTCCGGGTCATCCCCTGCCGATTCTGGAGCGGCAGGCTCGTCATCCCCAGCATGTGAATGACTGGAGTTGTCTCCGATGCGCCCGTCATGGCCGGCATCCTCAGCGCCATCGGGTTTCGCGTCGCGGCGATTCACCATAGTGGGAGCAAGGTATCTTTCCAGGCCAATATGATTCCTGCCAGGATCGGTGTCGAGTACTCGTAGCCGTGATAATGGTCCGGTGGATTCTTGGCGCGTGGAGAGTTCCTGTTCGCCAAGGAGATGGTTGCCAGGTGCAGCGTTCCGAGGTGCTCCGCGATTGGAGTGAGTATCGTTGCGATATTCCATGGCAGGCCAGAGCCACTCCGAGAGAACTTCTCCTATGTCCAGGTACAGTAGCCTGATGCGGCAATCGGCGTCGTAAGGTTCAGCGGAGGGCGCACGGGATGCCCTAGTGGATACTGGTTCCACCAGCAGTATGTGGTGCGGGGTTCCATCGCGAGAGCTGATTAGTTGCCTGGTCGCGTCCAGAGTGTTCTCGCAACGGGTGATGATACGCTCGATATGATCGGCTAGGCCTGCCACATCGTTACGGCCGGAACGTGACGGGCCCTTGCCTCTTGACCCTTTGGTGCCAGGGACGGCTGGGGTCGTCCAAGTGTTCGCAGGGAAGTTTAGTGGATTGCCTGATACCGCAGGGATACCCTGGTCGTGCCGGATCTGCCCACGCAAGGAACGGAGCTGTTGGCCGAGGATGGCGACGATGGCCGTTACTGCATCTTGCAGGCTGCGGAGCACGCTGTCCAATGCCGAGCCACTTTTGATACCGCCTTTGATGACGACGCCGGATGGATTGCCGGAGCGATCCAGTAAATCGTGCAAGGTATCACTCAATGAACGTGATGCGATGCGGACTCGCTGGATTGCATCGTGGAGTTCCGGGACTGACTCCAATGGTGATGGCGTCATTCTCCTTACTGGCCGGTTGCCCTCCGTGATCCTCTCCGCAAGCCGGGCGAGTCCTTCCACCTGGGATGGGCGGAGTTCCACGCCGAATGTCTCTATCAGGATATCGGCGGTCTCATGCGCTTCGTCCAGCACTGCTATATCGTGATCCGGGAGGATGTTTCCACTCGACTTTATGTGGAGTCCGTACAGGTGGAGATTGGTGATGACTATATCGGCGGATTCAGCGTTGCGCCGGGCCTTCTCGGCGAAGCACTCGCGACCGATGCTGCATGTGTAAGCTCCAGGACATTCGTCGCTGCCCGAGGAGATTTCACTCCATATTGCAGGGCTTATATTACCCAACTCATCACGGTCTCCAGTTCTGGTGGTGCGTGCCCAGGAAGATATACTGTCCCAACCAGTTTCCGGCGGCGTACCTGCCTTGGGGTCCTTGGGGCTGTCATCCGGAGGTTCGAGTATGGACCCCTGCTCGTTTGGCCCATCTTGTGGATGTAGCATGTATTTTGCCAGGCACATGTAGTTGGACCTGCCTTTCAGGACGGCGAATGTGAGGTCCGGAAACAGTTTCGTCAGTGCAGGCAAGTCCTTACTCGCCAGCTGGTTCTGAAGGGCGATAGTAGCTGTTGCGATTACCGCTTTCCGGCTGCCGGCAATGATCGGCGCGAGATACGCAAAGCTCTTGCCGGTTCCAGTACCAGCCTGTGCCACCAGGACCCCTCCCTCCTCGATGATGCGTGATACAGCTTGTGCCATTTGTATCTGGCCGGGACGGTCTTCCGCATCGCTTCCGAGTGATTTGCGCAAGCCTAGAAGTACTGTTTTCGTCTTGGTTGCCAAGGCAGCGGGTGAGTGTTCCCGCGAATGGCCGCCTTGAGCGTGCGCCTCGCGCGTGAGAGGTTCCGACGGGTGGAGACTTTGATCCTCACGAGATCGAGTTTGCTGGACGCGATCCTGCCGGCTGTAATCATGGCGGCTCTGGGCAGGATGTTCCGGGTGGTCTCCTGCTTCATGTGCAATAGGGTCCACCAGATAAGATTAGCCGGATTGCTCATACAATGCCGGTACATACCTGGTACGCTGCAGCTATGTACCTGATACAGAGCAGGTACATAGCCGGCTCCGAGCGCTCCGACGTCTGTCTCGCTGACCGGCTGATAGGATACACCCATGAGTAATCCACTGAAAATACGCAGCTACGAAGTTACTGACGGCCCGACCCGCGCACCCGCAAGGGCGATGCTGAGGGCGGTAGGCATGACAGACGATGACTGGGATCGCCCGCAGGTTGCCGTCGCCTCATCGTGGAACGATGTTACTCCCTGTAACATGCCACTGTACAGGCTGGCGAAGAGAGCTAGAGACGGCGCTAGGGCAGCTGGTGCGTTTCCATTCGAGTTCACGACGATAGCTGTGTCCGATGGTATATCCATGGGACATGAGGGGATGCGAGCTTCCCTTGTTTCGAGAGAGGTCATTGCCGACTCGGTGGAGGTGATGATGCATGCGGAACGGTTTGATGGCATGGTGACGCTTGCTGGTTGCGATAAGTCATTGCCGGGAATGCTCATGGCTGCCGCACGCGTGAATGTTCCCAGCGTGTTTCTCTATGCGGGTACCATACTCCCGGGCCGGTTACGCGACCAAGCACTGGACATCGTGAGCGTTTTCGAGGCCGTAGGTGCACATTCTGCAGGGAAAATGAGTGATGAGGAACTTCATGCAGTCGAAAGCAACGCTTGTCCCACTGAAGGTTCCTGCGCAGGGATGTTCACGGCCAATACCCTGTCGTCAGTGGCGGAAGCACTTGGTATGTCTTTGCCGGGGAGTGCTTCCGCTCCTGCGGTGGACCGGAGGAGAGACGACTATGCCTACCTGTCGGGCAGGACGGTCGTCGATATGCTTGCAAAGGGGATCACGCCGAGGCAGGTGATGACCAAGGATGCTTTCGAGAATGCGATTGCGGTGGTGATGGCCCTGGGCGGTTCCACCAATGCGGTGTTGCACCTGCTTGCAATTGCCGCCGAAGCCCGGGTGGATCTCGGCTTGGACGACTTCAACCGTATTGCAGGACTGGTTCCTCATATAGCCGACATGAAGCCTCACGGCAAGTACCATATGAACGACCTCGACCGTATAGGTGGGTTGCCGGTGGTGATGCAGGAACTGCTGGATGCGGGCCTTATCCACGGCGATTGTCTGACCGTGACCGGCAGGACGGTGGCGGAGAACCTTGCTGCTTACAGCGGCCCGTCGTCGAGGCCGCCTGAGCCTGACGGTGAGGTGGTGCATCCTCTGACTGCCCCGATTCATGCCAAGGGAGGCATAGCGATACTGCGCGGATCGCTTGCTCCCGCTGGTTCAGTGGTCAAGGTTGCAGGGTTGGCCGAGATGAGATTCGAGGGAATTGCACGAGTGTTCGACGGAGAGCAGGGAGCGCTTGATGCGATACTTGCTGGTGACATACAGCCAGGTACTGTCATAGTCATCCGTTACGAAGGTCCCAAAGGTGGGCCGGGTATGAGGGAGATGCTTGCCGCTACGGCAGCATTGAAGGGTGCCGGGCGGGGGGCAGACTGCGCCCTGATTACGGATGGCAGGTTCTCCGGTGGTACCTACGGATTTTCGGTCGGCCATGTCGCGCCCGAAGCTGCCGATGGAGGTCCTATAGCTCTTGTGCGCGACGGGGACAGGATCGTGCTTGACGCCAATACGAATACCCTGGATCTACTGGTGGACGAAGCCGAACTGTCGGCTCGCCGGGCTGGGTGGGTATTGCCGGAGCCGCGATACGAGTCCGGTGTCCTTGCCAAGTACGCGTCGCTTGTCAGCGGGGCGGACAGGGGCGCCGTGACCGTGCCATTGGACCTGCGTCACCGCTCGTAAGCCTCTATGCTATCCGTGGAACCGGTCGCGGCATCTCCTGGCGGGGTGGCTAGCGGGGTTGCCAGACCTTGCGGTGCATCGCTGAACTGAGTTCCGCTCCGTCGGTGCTGGCCTACGAGCGGATCAGTGCGGAGTCAATGATGGGATCTGCAGTGTCGGGCGGATCCGTTGTGCTAACGTTCCTATCATGACAGATGATAATCGTTGGAACTTGCCTACCACTCAGATACCAGGCGCGTGGTTCAATGTCCTCCCGCGGTTGGAGGAGCCTCTGCTGCCACCGCTCCATCCAGTCACCAAGGAGCCGGTTACTCCAGATGATCTTGCTCCGCTCTTTCCGGAGGAACTGATCATCCAGGAGATGGCTCCTGATCCATGGGTGGACATACCCGGTCCGGTGATCGACGTGCTCAGGCTATGGCGTCCGACGCCTCTGGTGAGGGCCAGGCGCCTGGAGGAGGCGCTTGGGACTCCTGCTCGTATCTACTACAAGGACGAGTCGGTGTCACCAGCCGGGTCGCACAAGCCCAATACCGCCGTTCCCCAGGCCCATTACAACAAGGCGGCAGGAACACGAAGACTTGCCACGGAGACAGGAGCCGGCCAGTGGGGCAGCGCCCTTGCTTTTGCCTGCTCCCTGTTTGATATCGAATGCAAGGTGTACATGGTACGTGCTTCATACCGGCAGAAGCCCTACAGGCGCGTGATGATGGAGGTGTGGGGTGGCCAGGTGGAACCGTCACCGGTCGACGATCCGGAGCACCCCGGCTCGCTTGGTACCGCCATAAGCGACGCAGTCAGGGATGCCGGCTCTCGCCCGGATTCGCACTATTCGCTCGGGTCGGTGCTCAATCATGTCCTGTTGCATCAGACCGTCATAGGGCTGGAGGCAAAGGCCCAGCTGGAGATGGCGGGAGAGCGGTTGCCTGACGTGGTGATAGGGGCGTGTGGCGGCGGTTCCAACCTCGGGGGGATCGCCCTGCCCTTCGTGGAGGACAAGGAGGTGAGATTACTGGCGGTGGAGCCATCGTCCTGCCCTACTCTTACTGAGGGACGTTACGAATACGATTTCGGCGACACTGCAGGTCTGACCCCGTTGCTTTCCATGTATACCTTGGGACATGATTTCGTACCGCCTTCTATCCATGCCGGAGGTCTGCGGTATCACGGAGACGCTCCGATCATTTCCCATCTGGTGCGCAACGGCCGGATGCAGGCTGTCGCCTATCCGCAGAGCAAGACCTTCGAGGCCGCTATCCAGTTTGCACGTGTTCAGGGAACCATACCGGCACCAGAGACGAGCCATGCCATACGAGCCGTGATAGACGAGGCCCTTGAAGCAAAAGAGGAGGGCTCCGAGCGGGTGATACTTTTCGATTATTCAGGACATGGGCTGCTCGATCTGAGCGCTTACGAAGACTACATGGCAGGCAGGCTGGCAGACTCATAAGCTGAGGGTAATGGTTTCCACCGTTTCAACAGACGTTTGCAGGTGGTTGCCTCCCCCGGGTCCCCGATCCTACTGTAAAGTGGCTGCTTGGGCAGCTGAGATCGATCTGGATCGCTCCTGGTTACCTGGAGCGGTGAGCGGGGTTGCAGAAATAGTTAGGTAAGACTAACCTACTATTAATGGCAATTACTCCGGCTTCCACTCCGGCCTCCAGCAATATCCGGTCAGAGCCTACCGGCATAGCGGACGTGGACATGTCTGGTAATAAGAGGGCGCGCCGCCTCCGGTGGTTGCGTATCGGGTTGCTATCCATATGGGGACCCGGCCTTGTGGTCATGCTGGCAGACACCGACGTTGGTAGTATAGTCACTTCCGCCCAGTCTGGAGCTGAGTTCGGCTACAAGATGGTGCTGCCACTGCTGGTACTGATACCCATCCTCTATGCCGTTCAGGAGATGACGGTACGTCTTGGAATCATCACGGGCAAGGGCCACGGCGTACTCATCAGGGATCACTTCGGGCGGAGATGGGCCATGCTCTCCGCGGGGACCCTTTTCCTGTCGAGTATTGGCGCGCTATTGACGGAATTTGCCGGCATTGCAGGAATAGGCGAGCTTTTCGGGATTTCTCCAATGATGACCGTTCCGGTGGCCACCGCATTTCTGATTGGCATCGCGGTGACCGGTAGCTACAGGCGGACCGAGCGGGTCGGGATAGCCCTTGGTCTCGCCGAGTTGGCGTTTGTTCCTGCAATGCTGATGGCGCACCCGAACCTGCACGCCATTGGCACTGCGCTGGTGCAATTTCCCTTGCACAACGGCGATTACGTGAAGATGCTTGCAGCCAATATCGGTGCGGTGATCATGCCGTGGATGATCTTTTACCAGCAAGGTGCCGTTATCGACAAGAAACTCCTGCCTCATCATATCCGCAGCGAGCGTCGGGATACGGCTATCGGGGCTGTTCTCACCCAAGCGATCATGATTGTCGTGGTGCTGGCTTTCGCTGCTACGGTAGGGGTTGCTCATCCGGGTATCGGGCTCGATACAGTGGGGGAGATGTCCTCAGCCTTGCGGCCGTTCTTCGGTCACATGGGAGCCAACATCGTACTTGGCGTTGCCGTGACGGGGGCTGCTCTCGTGGGAGCTCTTGTGGCATCGTTGGCCGGCGCGTGGGGCATGTCCGAGGCTTGGGGATGGGTTCATACACTGAACGGGCGGCCCAACCGCAAGACGGCCAAATTCTATACCGTCTATTCCCTTGCGCATATCCTGGGAGCGGCCGTGGTGCTCATAGGGCTCAACCTGGTCAGCCTGGTTATCGATGTCGAGGTGATGAATGCGTTCCTGTTACCGATCGTACTCGGTTTCCTGCTGGCACTCGAGGTACGCGCGCTGCCACCTGAATACCGATCAAGTGGAGTGTATCGTTGGGTCGTTACAGGACTCTGCCTTGTAGTGATAGCATTTGGCCTCTATATGGTGCCTGTGTACCTCGGGTGGACTTGACTTGACTTGACTTGACTTGACTCTCTTCACAGCATTCATAGGGGCCTCAATACTTCCGCCGCTGATGTCCAGCCAAGCGCGCTCCCACGAGATGTGCACTTGTGTTCTGGATGTACGAGTGCGTGTTGGATGCCGTGTCATGAAGATACAAAAATGCGCTCGGATATCCACGGCGGTACGCGGACGAGTACGCCCTTGCAACTCACCTGGATGTTGCCGTCATCTTCACGGTCTGTAAGCGTGATCTTGGCTCCGGGTACGAGTCCGTTGCGATCCACCAGCTCAAGGGCGGCGGCATCCATTTCCATTTCCTCGGTAACGCGCTCGATGGTTATTGTTGCACCCTGAGGTATATCGGACAAGGGCAATGAGCCGTTACCCATGCCTCGTTGGGGGCGTGTATCGCTGCCGGTTACGCCTGATTTGCCTGGCTTATCGTGTGAGGTCGGCGTGTTGGAGGTATCGAGTGCACCAGGGATCGGGTTCCCGTGGGGGCACGTAGATGGATTCCCCAGGAGGGTGACCAGGTATTGCTCCACTTCATCTGAGATTACATGTTCCCAGCGTCCTGCTTCTGCATGTGCCTTGTGCCAGGGAAGCCCGATCACGTCGACCAGCAGGCGTTCGGCTAGGCGGTGCTTGCGAACCACGCTCACGGCGCGTGCCCGCCCTTTTGGCGTAAGGGCGATTTGACGCGGTTTACGCTGCAGGTAGCCCTCGATTTCCAGCCTTTCAAGCATTGCCGAGACGGTAGGAACCGACCGGCTCAGCCGCTTGGCGACGCGAGCCTGTATAACAGATGATCCCTCTTCTTCGAGCGACCATATGGCTTCAAGATATTCTTCGACGGGTGGGTGGACTTCTTCGGTCATCGTATGATGCCAATTGTAGCAGCCAGATGCACCGGGATTGCCGAGCGAGTACATGCAGGCCAAGCCGGTATTTCGATTTTTTTCGCGGCAATCATTGACATGGTCATAGATACTATGATGTAATTACCACAGCATATTGTGTATGCGGGGTAGATCGACCACAATATATTGTGGTCGTTGAGGCTTGCGATGCCCGGTTGGCAATCATAGGCCAGATGGAAAGAGAGATGGTATGACCCCACACGGACTGCGGCATAGTGGCCGCAGCGGACGGGATCATAGGCCAGATGAAAAGAGAGAGAGGTAGTATGACTGTTGCACCTGAGCGTAACGTGGTGGGCCTGCGGAGACACTTCACGATGGAGGGAATCGATCCGTACGATGAGGTCGAGTGGGATATACGAAGTGCCAGGATTGTCAATGCTGCGGATGGATCTATTGCATTCGAGCAGGATGGCGTGGAGGTGCCGGCAAGCTGGAGCCAGAATGCCACAAATATATTGGTGAGTAAATACTTTCGTGGGGCCATTGGTTCACCTGACCGGGAAAGATCGCTTCGCCAGGTATGCGACAGGGTGGTCCATACGATTGCAGACTGGGGAGAAATGGATGGGTACTTCGAGGATGGCCATGAGAAGGCCGTCTTTGTGGACGAGCTGAAACACTTGATTATCACGCAGAAGGCTGCTTTCAACTCACCTGTGTGGTTCAATATTGGCGTTGCCGGTGTGCCTCAGCAGGCATCTGCGTGTTTTATCCTGTCAGTATACGATTCGATGGACTCCATATTGAACTGGTATGCCGAGGAGGGGATCATATTCAAAGGCGGTTCCGGTGCAGGTGCCAACTTGTCGAGGATACGGTCGTCGCTCGAGCCGCTGTCCGGGGGCGGGACAGCGTCGGGTCCGGTCTCTTTCATGCGTGGTGCAGATGCTTCGGCTGGTACGATCAAGAGCGGCGGCAAGACGCGCAGGGCTGCGAAGATGGTCATCCTGGATGTTGACCATCCGGACATCGAGCAGTTTATATGGTGCAAGGCGATAGAGGAGCGCAAGGCGCGGGTGCTCAAGGATGCTGGTTTCGAGATGGACATGGACGGAGCCGATTCATTTTCTGTCCAGTACCAGAACGCCAACAATTCGGTTCGGGTTACCACTGAGTTCATGAATCAAGTGCTGGAAGATGGTGACTGGGATCTTGTTGCACGTTCCGGCGGATACACCATCAAGACGGTCAAGGCGCGTGACCTGTTCCGCCAGATCGCTCACAGTGCATGGGAGTGTGCCGACCCAGGCTTGCAGTTCGACACCACCATCAATGAGTGGCATACTGCACCCAGCGCAGGCCGGATCAATGCCAGTAATCCTTGCAGCGAATACATGCATCTGGATAATTCAGCATGCAATCTTGCATCATTGAATCTCATGAAGTTCCTTGATGGCAATGACACGTTCGATGTGGAAGGCTTCAAGGCTGCAGTGGACGTGGTGTTCACGGCTCAGGACATATTGGTGGGCAATGCCGACTACCCGACCGATAAGATCGCAGCCAACTCCAGGCGTTATCGTGAGTTGGGTCTTGGCTATGCCAATCTGGGTGCGGCTCTCATGGCACAGGGCCTTGCTTATGATTCCGACGCTGGTCGGGCGTGGGCTGCGTCGGTGACCGCGCTCATGACCGGTCACGCCTATTCGGTTTCCGCACGGTTGGCTTCAAGAATGGGACCCTATGCAGGACTTCATGACGATCGTGTCGCCATGCTGGGCGTCATCAAGAAGCACCGGGAGGAGGTATCGAGGATAGACGAAGACCTTGCTCCGACCGGTCTACTCTCTGCCGCTCAGGAGTCATGGGATGAGGCGGTGGAGCTTTCCGAGGCATTCGGCGTGCGCAACTCCCAGGCCAGCGTGTTGGCTCCGACCGGCACCATCGGCCTGATGATGGATTGCGATACGACAGGTATCGAGCCGGATTTAGGTCTGGTAAAGACCAAGCGGCTGGTCGGTGGGGGGACGATGTCGATCGTGAACCAGACAGTTCCAAGAGCGCTTGGCGCACTAGGATACGATGGTCCTCAGGTAGAGGATATAGTAGCCTACATAGATGAGCACAAGTCCATCGTGGGTGCTCCTTACCTAGCTGATGAGCATAAGAGTGTCTTTGCCTGCTCGATGGGAGATAACGCGATACATTATATGGGCCACGTGAAGATGATGGCGGCGGTTCAGCCGTTCATTTCTGGAGCAATTTCAAAGACTGTCAATTTGCCTGAAGATGTTACGGTCGAGGATGTCGAGGATGTCTACATGCAGGCATGGAAACTCGGTTTGAAGGCCGTGGCAATCTACAGGGACAATTGCAAGATATCCCAGCCGCTTACCATTACGAAGAAAGGCGTAGGCGAGCAGATTGCCGTAGGTGGGGATGCCTACCCTCCCGGGTCGCTGCCCGAGGCTCATGACAGGGAACTCGCTGTCAAGATCGAGGACCTCGAGAACAGGCTGAAGAGCGATACGGTAGTGGTGAAGAAGCCGGTGAGAGAGAGGTTGCCGAGGAGAAGGCGTTCGAGTACGTTTGCTTTCAGGGTGGCTGACTGCGAGGGGTATGTCACCGTGGGGGAGTATGGCGACGGTCGTCCTGGCGAGGTGTTCATGAAGGTTTCCAAGCAGGGTTCCACTCTCGCGGGCATCATGGATGCTTTTTCCATAGCGGTCAGCCTCGGCCTGCAGCATGGTGTTCCCCTTTCTACGTTTGTGAGGAAGTACACCAACATGCGCTTCGAGCCAGCAGGTATTACCGACGATGCTGACCTGAGAATAGCCACCAGCCTTGTCGATTACATCTTCAGGCGGCTTGCTCTCGATTACATGGATGAGAAGGAGCGCATGGAACTTGGCGTGCTGTCCACGTCAGAACGCATGCAGCCTACATTGCCAGGGATGGAGGAAGTCGGCATCGTCTCCAAGGGGTTGCGGGATGATCAATTGCCAAGCAGCGCAGCCCCTGAAGATTCCTTTGGCGACTCAGGCGGTGTGGTTCTCGAGGGTGTCGGTACCGGTGGTAGTAGTGATGTCGGTAGTAGTGATGTCGGCATCATGGCAACAGAACCGCCGCAGGCTCGGAACTCCCAGGGTGGCCGCTCGGAGGATGGGGAACCTCGCGGTACCGGAGGAACCCGCGGCTCGGGCAAGTCCCGAGTTCCAGAGCACGGACTTGGTACAGCCCATGCGAGCGAGCAGGCCAACTCAGCTGCTCAGCCTCCAATTGAGATGAGGGATGCTCCCATGTGCTACGAGTGTGGAAACGCCATGCAGCCTTCAGGATCCTGCTATGTCTGCCCTACGTGTGGCACCACCAGCGGATGCTCTTGATGCTCCACACTATGTTCAAGCGGTCGGATCTCAATGGAAACGGCAATCAACTGTTGCAGAATGCTTACTCAGGATGCACCGCATGTGAGTTCTAGCTTGCTATTTCCGCACACGTGAGCATGGAACAAAGGTCAGAGGGCCAGGGAATCCGCTACCACACCGCCCATCGTTGGTGTCACGATGGCCCTTGGCAATGGCATCCTCCCTGTACCCGTACAACTGGTAGCGCGTCACATCGTCCTTGTCCATCCAATGGCTGGCCATCTACCAGGAACAACGTCGCAGGTGGTAAGATATTTATATGTCCATTACCTACGAGGTAAGCTCAGATCACAAGGCGCTTTACAATGGACGGACACTAAAGGAATGGATACCTGATATTGTCAACGCCCTCGTAGCCGAGGTTGACCCCGTTCAGATATACGTATTCGGTTCTGTTGTCCGCGATGAAGACGGTCCTGACAGCGACTTGGATATCTTAGTCGTGTTCGACCAGATAGAGAACGATCAGCTATGGTCCATGAAGAGCAGGGCAGGGGTGGCCACCGCCGGCTACGTTCCCCGCGATGTGCTTGTCACCGACTTGGCCCGCTTCGAGTTCAACAAGCAGAGACTCTGGCATATAGAACACGAGGTTGCGGAATCAGGTCAGCTGGTATACAGCCGTGAACCTCGGATACCAAAGGAGATGTACATGAATCCACCACCGGTAGACAATGACGCAGATGCCGGCTATTGGCTGGAAAGAGCAAAGGCAGATTCAAGGGCTGTCCAGCAGGTAGACGACCAACCTCTTTCGCTCTACCACGCCCAGCAAGCTGCTGAAAAGGCACTCAAGGCACTGATGATCTCTGACGGAAGAGGTTTCCCGAAGACTCATGACCTAAGCGAGCTGGCAAGGGCGCTCCCTGCCAGTTATAGTGATCGTTTTAATACGGATCTTTTCAACACCAAGAATCTTGATGATCTCACCAAATGGGAGGTCGAGGGGCATCCATTCAGCACCCTGACCAGGGAATCGCGCGGATCGCGCGAATATCCACCACTTAACGCGCGCCTGCATGTATGCTGGTGGCGTGCCGGACAAACCTAGCTACAAAGAGATCGTTGCCGAGAAGGATATCGTTCTCCCCATAGCTGAAGCCATAAGGCTGGCAGCTCGTTCGTAAGTTCCATTCTGTTGCGTATCGAGCTGATGCGAGCGGTGCGAGGTAATGGAACCGGCTTCGGTTACGGATCTCGGAAAATCCTATGACCGCCAAGCCTTCGCCAGCGCACCGCAGGAAACGGGCGTTTGCCGGCGTCGGTGATCGTGGTCCACTCCCAGGTGGCCCTGCCGTCAGGGCCCTTGAAGCTCCATGTCATCTCAAAGACACCTGGCGCATTTACAATTGCCTTCACCCTCAGCTTGGCGGGCCACGATGACGGATCCTTGGTTTCGGCAAAGTGATCACAAGCTGCGTTGAAGATACCGGCTGCCGCACGGAACTTCTCACGTTCTTCTGCAGTCAGTCGCTGGTAGTCGGCTTTGAACGGTTCTGTGATCTCATACTTCATGAGTCGAAGTGTTCGGCTGATGTCGCGAAAAGGCTGGCATGCCGCCCGTAAGCGCTGAACGCTTGAATCTTACGAGTCAAGACTGACCAACAGCTCATCCACGCCATTGACCACCGTCGTATGTCCGGCCGCTACGGCGTCGTCAGCTTCGAGTTCCATCTTTTGCCAACGTTTGGTCCAGAACCACGACTGGTCGGCTGGTATGGCCAGGTGTGGACGAAGAACGATCTCTCCTTCTCTTTCGATCACCTCGACCTGTGCCCCTGGCTGGTCCAAGCTAAAGTGGCGCCGGATGGCGACCGGAATCGCGATGAAACCACGGCTCTGTACGGTAACGAAGGTGTGCTTCTGATCCATGATTACAGTATAGCAGTAATACTGTAATACTGCATTACTGTAATACTGCATTACGGCGTCGATTCGCCAGTGGCGTCACCTCTATGTCTGACTATGGCTATATCTGACGCCTACGGATTCCCCGCCAGAACAACCTTCCGAGCGCCACGATTGCCAGTACGACCAGAAGCCCAAATATAATGCTGCCGCTGGCAGATAGAAGCCCTTCGACACCTCCCACAAAGCCACCTACAGCTTCATGAAGAGCCTTGACGATACCGCTGGCAGGTCGCGGAGCGGGCTTGTGCTGGAAAGGCGCCTCCGCCTCGGTCACCGATACCGACAGCGTAGAGTAAGTGGTTTCCGAGGTCATTACCTGGAGTTGTCCCTGCAGCTGCTGTATCTGAGAATCGACATTATTGAGCTGGGATTGGACCGCCAGGATATCGCTTACGCTGGTTGCCCTAGTCATGATCGTAAGATACTGCTGCTTGCTTGCCTGCAGAGCGCTGATCTGTTCCTGCAGGTTTACATATTGCGCAGTGACATCAGTGGCATTGGTGGTCACCGAATTCACCTTGCCAAGGCTGGAAGCCTGCTTGAGAACCATATCGAAGCTGCCCACGGGTACCTGCAAGGTCACGTTACCGCTCGGAGCCTCTCCAGAACCAGTCGAAGCTTGCGATGACGATACAAATCCTCCGTTGCCGGTTGCCAGCGCCGTAAGTTTGGAAATCGTTGCATCCAGCTTGCCCTTTCCCACCACTAGATCGAGCGATCCGGTCTGCTCGATCTTCGCGGGCTTGCCTACACTCGAGGGCAATGACGAAGATTGGCTTGGCGCGGATCGACCGGAGGCACCGGAAGTGGGACCAAGTCCAAGTTGCATATAGTGTGCGGCGCCATTGGATGGCGCACTGGCGACATGCCTGACAGGTCCGGCAGGTCCAGCTTGCGGGATCTCTCGTTTACCCAGGAAGGTAGGCACAGCAGTAAGGCTCAGCGCCAGCACTGCAAGTAGCGCTGCAGCAATCCCTCCGGCCAGCGCAACGGACCTGCGCCGGCGCCGTCCACTTCGAGCCGGTCCGTTCGAAGATTCTTCGAACTCTGGTTCTTCCTGTCCAAATTCCTCCGGATACATCTCTTCAGGTTCACGCCATCCAGAATAATGTTCTACCTGCGATACGGCATCCGTCTCCCTGGTGCGCTCGAGGTCTCCATCATCTCGGTAGAGTCCACCAGCTCCCCCTGCCGGTTCCTGCTCGCCGACCATCCCACCTACAGGTTCCCTCATCGCGGCGAGAATCCTGTCAAGGGAACCTTCCGGCACATCGATGCTCGCTGCGATACCTTCAAGGGCATCCCGGATGAGCTGTTCGTCCATCATGGTCATTGAATCTTCTCCTTTACAGAAATCTGCTCCCCTGCGGCAAGCATCTGTATCTGGGGATGTTCAGCGAGCCGCTTACGTGCCTCATGCAGCCGTGATTTCACGGTTCCCTGCCTACGCTGGATCGCCAAAGCTATTTCAGCCTCACTCAGTCCGGCATAGTATCGCAATATAATGGGTATCCTCAGCTGCAGCGGAAGGCTCATCAGCGCTGCATGTACCGAGCGCCTCGTCTCGGATGCTGTGGCCTCTGCATCCGGTAGCCCTACCTGGGTAGCCAGGTGTTCAAGCAGGCCATCACCTGCACGACGATCACGATCTGGGATCTCCCTACGCAGCCTGGAGAAACAGGCATTGACCACCACCCTGTACAACCACGCCTGGATATTGGACTCTGCCGTAAGGGTTGTACGGAATCGCCACGCTCGTAGGAAGGCTTCCTGCACAGACTCTTCGGCATCGGACGGATTCCCCAGTATCAGGCAAGCCGTACGAAAAGCTGGAGCGTATGACTCTCTAATGCAAATCTCCAACTCGAGATCCTTGCTATCCACGTCTCGTTTGACAAGCCCCGTAATCGCACCTGGTATCAACTTCATACTATAAATGACGCATGATACTCCAAAAAGGTTCACTACTGATATATAAGCGATCAATCATGCCGCTTTAGCTGCCATTATTCGTAACCATTCAGCACCCCTTTGATAATACCAGATACTTGAAGTGATGCTACGGTTTGGGTGCGGATAAACGTTCAAGTCAAGGCCACATCAATCACGCCATCCATGGTAGTTGTGTGCCACCATGGGGACCTGAATGGATACGGAACACTTGCACTCTTGGCCTCAACGGGTTCATCCAAGTGTTGGCCAGGCTTCTATGCTAAAATGAATACCTGAATAGTTATCTGGTGACGTAGGGGTTTAGCGACGGTGAGCGGTACCAGTATTGATTACGAGCGTAGTATGATCGTTGCTTACATGAGGGAAGTCGTCAGGCCATTTGCGGTGCATTTTAATGCCAATATCACTTGCTTTGCCCATCCAGTCGCCCTTTGGGATTTCCAAATGATCGAGTCTTTCCCAGAGAGGTCGCAGGGCCTGGCTACGATTACGATAGAATGCCGAGCCCCGAATACGCACAAACGTCCATCCGGCACGTTCCAAAACCGCCTGGCGAGTTCTGTCACGGTCCCATGCATCAGGACCATGCCAACGATCTCCGTCACACTCAATTCCTAGGCGACTTTCAGGGCCTTCAACCACCAGGTCAATTCTGTAATTGCCTACGGGGTATTGTGCGATTACTCTTGTGTATCCAGCATCTCGTATCCGCGTGAGGACATCACGTTCGAATTGAGATTCGGTACGATCCATGACGGTGTCTCCAGCATTATCTGTGGTAAATCCGTCGTTGCCACTGAGGCAATGCTCCAGCAATGCACGGCGAGGATCATTGGAGTGCATACTGTCAGGCTGGACCGAGTGCACTATCCACAGCTGATCCCTGGCACGAGACGCTGCTACATTGATCCTGCGTGCATCGTTGGCACGATTCATTGCTCCTATGGAACGATCTGGATCGTCGAGATCATGAGAAACGACCAATGATATGATCATTATGTCGCGCTCGTCTCCTTGGAAACTCGCGGGGTCACCCACTCGCAGCTTACGTTCTTCTATCACCGACGGACCGAAACGATCTACGAGCATCCCATTGATGAGCGGAGCTTGTCCCGATCCGAGAAGGGTAATGATGCCAAAGCTCTTCTCACTGTAGTCCGGATCAGCGGCAAACTCCCCGATGAGGTCGATAATCGCCTGGGCTTCTGCACTGTTGGTGTCGTCGCTGCGCCTTCGAACACCGCCCGGGACGAATACTGATCCGAGTGCCTGCCAGCCCGGTCGAGGTGGCCTGTCGCGTAACGGAACAATTGTATCGTTGTACCAGTAATGGTTGGAGAATGAAATGATTTTGGGCAGGCAGCGGAAGTGTTCCCTGAGCTGAACCACCCGGGGGAACTGTTGGCGGGCGATGTCATAGAGACTGTTGTCACTGTCGAAACGGGTACGGCGGTCATGGATGGCTTGTAAGTAGTCGTCAATGAGGTCAAATACTTCCTGACGGATAGTTCCAACGTTCTCTGGGCTTGTTTGCTGATCGTCTCCGACGATAATGGCTTTTTTGGCTAGGGCAAGTACGGGAACTTCTAAAATGCCGATCTGGCTGGCTTCGTCAATGATCAGTACATCAAACGGTGGATCGGTCGCTGGGCGAAAACTGGAGAATACGCGATGAATCGGCATTATCCATGCCGGCACTGCGTCCTTGGCATCGTCCATCCCAGCTCGCAGCTCCTCTTCCCAGTGCGGAGCGTACCGGCCAGTTCCCTTTCCGAGCTTGCGATTAGCAGTTATGAAACGGTTCAGAGCACGCCTGCGTCGGTCGTCGATACTGGTAGCCAACGCCATCCATGCTCGTGCAGCGACTAGATCAGTGGTTACCCTGTGGCGATCTTGGGCGAGCTGTTCAAGTAAGTCCTGGAGCTCTGTTGGTTCCTTGCTTCTGGCGATTGCGCCAAACCACACTTCAAGTTGACGCCACATCCATGCTGCCTCAAAGTGCTCGACATTTATGTCCTGGTTTCCGGCTACAACCTGAGCAGCCAGCTGGGGAGCTGAGGAGCTGAGAAGGCTTAGGAGCTTATTGCGCCGAGTGGCTCTAGGACGGATCTGGAGTAATCTGCGTGCAGCTTCTCGTTGATGATCCCAGCTGTCAAAGTCTTCACTCTCGAAAGCGGTAAGAAGCTCCTGCCATAGCAATGAGGCTTCCGGCGCTGCCGCTGCTATACGTAGCCTATCGGCAATGGCATCAAGCTTACGGGTAAGTTCCCGCAGTTGGACCCTGGGTGCCAGTTTCCGGCAGATTTCGGCTATACCGGCTATAGCTTCGGTTTCTTGCACCGTTGCTGGTGCAGCAATCCCAAATTTGTTGAGCTGATCGACGAACTGTGGCCAGGTGGTTATTCTCCAGGCAAGCGCACTGTATACTATGGAGATGTATTCGCCGATCTGATCTTCGACGGGATAGTCGTTTTTCAACGGTGGGGCGCCGAAGCGTGTAACGATATTGTCCCATCGTGCTGACAATCGTTGACGGCGAACGAGGCGGTTGAGTTCATGGCTGAGCAGTGTATAATCATCGGCACTTGCCGGCAGATGACCGTCCACCCTGCAACATTTTAACTGATTGCGGAGCGCCCGAGGAAGCTTCGCTGAGGGACTGCCTCTGGCAACCGAGCGTTGTGCCTGCTTCAAGGCTTCCTGAAAGTCTGGGTTTGTGGGGGACGTGTTGTTCCGCACATTTATCTCCACCGTATGAGCGGCGAGGGCGCGACCAGCAGCCAGGACGATTTCGCGCTCCTCAGCTGAAGCGGTGTAGAAATCACTCCATCCGACAGCTAGGGATGGGTCAGCAGCATCCTTGATTACCCGCTCGACCCAGGTACCGCGTACCTTCATGAACCATGCGGCCCATTGGTCAAGACTGCCGGCTAAGGCATCGAGGTCCCCTTGGCTGACGGAATCGACCTTTGTCCAATCAGTCACCCAGTCATCGAGCGAAGCAAGCTGTTGGCGCAACCCACTGGCTTCGAGATGCAACTCTGCCAGTTGAGCACCTGCAGGAAGAGTGGCAGGATCCGGCAGTTCGAGTAGTGCTGCTTGCGAATCATCTTCATCGAGAGTTGTGCATAGATCGACGAGTTCTGCCATCTCTTGGGAGGTGATAGGGACGGGGGCGCCATGATGCAGCTGGTCAGGAATACCGGATAGGCGGGCTTCGTTATCAGCCAGCCACTTTGCTGCAGCAGATGGTGTCCACTCATTCGGATCCCACCCATGTGGCGGATTGGGTACAGGTTCCACCTCGGCAGCGCGGCATGATTTCAGTTCGTTTGTTGCTACTGCAATGCGATATTCAATGTCATCGAGTTCAGCTTCGAGCCGGCTGATTTCGGCTGTATCCGTACCGTGAAAGGCTGCATCGGTTATTGCGGTGATCGTCGCCTGCAAGCGGCTGCGTGCAGCTGCATCAGTTCCCAGAACCGGTACACACAGTGCCCGGATAGCTTCGGGGACTTTGTCGATGAGGACAGCCAGAGCTTGTTCTTTTGCCGCGGTGACGAGCACTCGCTGCCCACATGCGATGTAGTGTGAGATCAAGTTGGCGATGGTGTGGCTCTTGCCGGTTCCTGGAGGGCCTTGAACCGTCACTCCGGTACCGGTTCTTGCACGCGTGAGTATTTGCATCTGCTCGTTGTTGCTCGCAAGCGGGAGCAGCATGCGGTCATTGCGGATAGCTGGTGGATCCACTCCGTTGCCAGCCGGGACAACCGTATCAGCTATATCGAATACCGAGGGTTCATCGACGACCAGCGCGGCGAACGGGTCGGGGATGGTCGTTGCCGGATCACTGTACAGTCGCCGTTGCTGTTGCAGGAACCCGAGCAGGTTGGGCTGGCGCCTACGCACATAGAGGACCCAGTCGTCGGGATGGAGTACCGGATGATGCTCAGCTTGGTGTCCACTATCACCAGCGTGAGAGATGATACCATCATAATCGATGGTACGCAGCAGCTTCGTCAGGAATGTAGCAGCCTCCTCGTCCCACGGACTGAAACCAGCATCTTCATATTCATTCCGTAGCTCGTTGAATCCGGCTCTGTCAGTAAGCGGCAGGTCAGCAGCCCACGACTGATCGATAATGGTTGCTCCGTTAGGCGCTACGGCTATCTGCCCGTTATCCTTGTCCAGGTCGAACTCCACAGGCACGCAGGCAATCGGATGGTCAACTATTTCGCCTGTTGCCAGGGTCCAACGGAGCCTGGCAAAGCCCCACAGGCACTCATAGGCATCTCGTTCCCGTTCCATACGGTTTCTCAAGTCGAAGAGCATCTTATATATATTCCGGCTGCGCTCGACTGCCTTGCAGAAAGATGCCCACGGCTCCCACACGGTCGTTGTCCACTGTTCCATCGCGCGTTCAGCATTACGCCGTTCATCCAAGGCAGTAGCACATACTTGCTGGATAGTGTCCGGGCTTATTCCCGTGATGTTCAAGCCTGCAAGCTCGTCGCTGTCGAGATCATAGATGCTCATTGCAATTCCATTGAATATGGGTGGCGATTCGAGAAGCTCTAGGATACGTCGCATGCTGGTGTTAGGGTGACGGGCAGTAGGACGTTCGCCGGCAACTACGGGACCCGCAATCCACTCAGCGAGATCGTGTGGGGGCTCGAGAGGATCAGGCTTGTTGGGCAGATCAGCAGTCAGCCATACCTCACCGCCAGGGTTGAGCGTGATACCGACGACATCTGAAAGGTCAGCACGCCGGACGAGGATGTCCCGGTAGCTTCCAATATCGCGTACCGGGGGATAACGTAGTGCATAGAGTGCCTCGAGAAAATCCAGAAATCCAATAGCTCGCTCGCGAGCTGCAGTACGCACTTCGCCTAGCGGATTGTTATCCGATTTAGAGCCGGTACTATTCACGGTATGTAATCCTAACAACTCCCAGCGTTGCCTCACATAATTCGTAACCATTCAGCACCCTGACCGGGGAATCGCGCGAATCGCGCGAATATCCACCACTTAACGCGCGCGTGCATGTATGCTGGTGGCGTGTCGGACAAACCCAGCTACGAAGAGATCGTTGCCAAGAACGATATCCTTCATGGGGAGAACGATGTTCTTCATGGGGAGATAGATGTTCTTCATGGGGAGATAGATGTTCTTCATGGGGAGATAGATGTTCTTCGTATTGAGGTGTCCAGGCTTACTGGCCTGACGGAGACTCAGAACCGCAAGATCGCAGAGTTGGAGAGGAAGATTGGTCGGAACTCCTCGAACTCATCACTTCCTCCATCATCTGATCTTTTTGCCAGGCCGGCCAAACCCGAGAGCCCGAACAGGAAGGCTCGTCGTGCCATGGGCAGGTTGCCCGGCAAGCAACCTGGTGACACTGGACATCATCTCGCTCAGGTCAAGAACCCAGACGAGGTGATCGTTCATAGACCAGAGGCATGTGACTCCTGTGGCGCCGCTCTCGACGGCGCTGAGGTGATCGGTGAAGAGGTGCGCCAGGTATTCGATATACCAGAGCCAAAGATGGTGGTCAGTGAACATCGTGTCGTAAAACTTCGCTGCTCTTGTGGGAAGTGCTGCGAGCTTCCCTTTCCACCAGTTGCTCGCTCATCTACTTGTTATGGACCACGGATACGGGCAAATGCCCTGTACCTCCTCGCCCGCCAGCACATCTCATCGAACGATGCTCTGAGGCAATGAACGATCTCTTCTCGGTTGGGTGCTCCACGGGTTTTCTGGATAACCTCTACACAGAAGGAGCCGATGGCCTTGGTGCCTTTGTAAATACAGTGCTGAGCTGAGTTGAAAAGGGCTGATGTAGTTCACTTCGATGAGACACCGCTCAAGGTGAACAAGAAGTCCTACTGGATACATGTTGGCTTAACAAGATGTTGACTCTCTTGCATGCAGATGCCACCCGGGGAAGAGCGGCTGTTGACGCTGCCGGGGTACTGTGTCAACGGCCACGAAAAATTCCCCATAGGCGGCCATGAGAATTCCCCAGATACGGCCACGGAAGTCCCCAGATACGGACACGGAAGTCCCCAGATACGGACACGGAAGTCCCCAGATACGGACACG
>JAKBVZ010000014.1 GCA_021841005.1 Actinomycetes bacterium
TGTCCGTATCTGGGGACTTCCGTGTCCGTATCTGGGGACTTCCGTGGCCGTATCTGGGGACTTCTCGTGGCCGTATCTGGGGACTTCTCGTGGCCGCCTATGGGGACTTTAGCGTGTCCGCCGTCACGCTAAGCAGGCTAATCTTAGCCGTGCCTCAATGAAGGGCGGTTCCCGAAAGAACCGCAATCCTATAATCACTAGTCCCGTAGTGACTCATTATCAGCCTCAATGAAGGGCGGTTCCCGAAAGAACCGCAATTTCCAGGGACTCGTCAAACAGATGGAGGGAGAGATAGAAGCCTCAATGAAGGGCGGTTCCCGAAAGAACCGCAATGAATGGTAGAGTTCGATCCTCGTCAGATTACTCGGCCTCAATGAAGGGCGGTTCCCGAAAGAACCGCAATTTCGTATTCAGCGTGGTAATTACGCTGACGTGCCGCCTCAATGAAGGGCGGTTCCCGAAAGAACCGCAATGAAAGCTCACGAGCGTGAAAGGGACAAAGCATTAGGCCTCAATGAAGGGCGGTTCCCGAAAGAACCGCAATTTTATGGACGAGGCAGCAAAAGCTGCAGTTCAAGGAGCCTCAATGAAGGGCGGTTCCCGAAAGAACCGCAATCCGAGCCATCATGCTCGAAGCGGAAGATGAAGAAACTTGCCTCAATGAAGGGCGGTTCCCGAAAGAACCGCAATGTTATTACTGGCTTGTGCCAGAGTGCCCTAGCCCAGCCTCAATGAAGGGCGGTTCCCGAAAGAACCGCAATAATTTCGCTTGCTTTCTTCCGGTGAATGGAGTACAGCCTCAATGAAGGGCGGTTCCCGAAAGAACCGCAATTGGCCGAGGTGCTAGAGGGCGGATACGCTGACGTGCCTCAATGAAGGGCGGTTCCCGAAAGAACCGCAATTCCGATCCCTGAGAATAGCGATCCGATCTTCATGGCCTCAATGAAGGGCGGTTCCCGAAAGAACCGCAATTCCAAACTTTACACAACCGAAACCTGGATACCATGCCTCAATGAAGGGCGGTTCCCGAAAGAACCGCAATTCCTATCTCATCTCGCAATTGTGTATTGGCATATGTGCCTCAATGAAGGGCGGTTCCCGAAAGAACCGCAATTTTCTCCAGCATACGCAGGAGGGGTCCCAGCCGCAGCCTCAATGAAGGGCGGTTCCCGAAAGAACCGCAATATAGAGCCAGTGAAGTGTTGGCTAGAGAGATAAGGAGGCCTCAATGAAGGGCGGTTCCCGAAAGAACCGCAATTATATATATATATACGGTAGGGTACCGTATAATGAGCCTCAATGAAGGGCGGTTCCCGAAAGAACCGCAATACGCTGGCTGCTGGCGAATTCGTCCTCGCTGGTAAGCCTCAATGAAGGGCGGTTCCCGAAAGAACCGCAATGTCCGTCCCATCCCATGGTCCAAATACGAGATTATCCGCCTCAATGAAGGGCGGTTCCCGAAAGAACCGCAATTCCATCTAGTATAGCAATGATTTGACCAGCAAGGATGTCACTACCGTGCGAAGGCTGGGTCCATACGCCCCTCGTAATTGTCGCTTTCACTTCGATACCCGGTACGCGCTGGACTTGACCTGCGATAACCATTGCGAACGCTACTAGCAGATCAGTGGTCACCGGGGTCATCGCCGCTTGCAAAGATGCGTGGATGAATTCACAAGATAACCCCTTGGCTAGGGGTCACCGGTCGAGCACAGCCAAGGTAGGAGACCTGGTCAAGACCCGAGTGGGATGCAGGTCCAAGATCGCACAATAAGACGGAGTCCTCACTCCGATCGATGAGTTCGGTAAGAGCAACCTTCAGGCGAACGAACTTCGCTGGGCTCACGGCCACCCAAAACACACTGAACTGCACGCGATCTCCGTAGCTCTGCAGCTTTTTAGCGACCCGCACGCGCCGGATATCGTCGACGATGTCATAGGCAATCACATAATAGTGAGCGGGTCCTGCCGTCACCGGATACACACCCCCCGGTACCTAGGCTGTGTCCCGTCGATCACACCAAGCACCAGGCGGGCCTGAATCTCCATAGCCCGCCTCCAAGTTACCTCGTAGCTAAAGGTAGGATGCCGAAACCGACCCGTGACCCGTCGCTCGTAGGCAGCGATAAGTGCTCGCTTACCAGCGGACCGCAACTGAGTGGCACCAAGTACGTCAGTGAAGTCCGAAACCTTCAGTTCTCCGTTGTTGAATGCACCGATGACGGCCGAATCGGCGACAGGAGCGCGAAACTCCTCACAGATATCGAGCGCCAAGGCCGGTTTATTCCGGGAGCTGGAATGAAGGAATCCAGCATGAGGATCGAGTCCGGTGGCCAGAACTGCTCGGATGACATCAGCTAGGAGCAACGCGTAGGCGAAATTGAGGGCAGAATTAACAGGGTCAAGTGCTGGGCGTCGAGTCCGTACCGAGAAGCTCGACCGTAAAGCTGCACCGCTTCCCTTCAACATGGTTGAAAACGCTGCGAAATAACGCGATGCAGCGTCGCCTTCGATCCCGAGGAGCACCTCCAGAGACTCAGCTTTGAGGGCTTGCTTGCTCAGGCTTCGGATTCTTGCCACTGCCTCGGGTGCCTGGCCGAGGCGGCGCAGAAGCGTACCCTGGTTCGTAATCTTAGCCACGACGAACTGCTTGGCTAATTCGAGATTACCCTGTACAGAGGCAATGTGCTGAGGGGACCGAACTGCCCCATTCGGTGAGAAGGCCGTGGAAGCCCACCCGACGACCCTGCCCGAGCTAGTGCACCAGACGACGGGAAGCGAGCGCCAGAGCAGTTCTCGAAGCAAACCGCCGCTCATGTCTACGTTGCCATGGATCACTACGCCTTGCACTCGCTCCAGTGGCATCGTTCCGACGAGTTCGCCATCATGGTGAACAAGCACCCGCCCCGAACGAACCGATGCCCTTGCTCCTGGCGTTGCCAGATGTAGCACCTGAGTATCGGGATCGGCAACCACGATGCGCCGTCGAACAGGCTCGAGACGTCGCTCGTCGGGGAGACAGACTGAGATGTGTGAACACGTCGAACAACGGGGATCGTCCTCGAGCGGCGCTGGCGCATTACTCGACTCTAAAAGGGTCGCGGTGGCCCTCACGGCCTCCTCGGCTGCAGCGATTTCCCCAGTCCCGGCTAGGACCGGCTTTCTTATCTTGTGAGTGGTGAAGTATACAGCCTGTCCAGACACTTCATAACCCATATCACGCAGGGCGGCCGCCTGGAGGATGACTTGCACCTTCATTGGCTCAGTCAACTCGGGGCGATGCCGTACAGGTGTGGCCTTGTACTCGACAACTGTGACACTGCCATCAGGCGCCCGCTCGATCGTGTCACACCGTCCGACAACCCCTAGGCGCTCCGAGCGAACATCTACTGCCCGGAGTGTAGCTTCCCGACTCGTAGAGGAATCGTCTGTGGCCTGATGATCTCGGGTCCCGATGGCCATCTGCAACGTGTCGGTCGTTTCTCCGGCCGCCTCCAACCATGCGCGACGAGGACAGAATACGTAATGCGAGACAAGACTTATTGGTATGAGAAACTTATCGCCAGGTATTAGCATTAGTTTTCACCTAGTTTATGTATTATACCCTGCTGAGCCCTACGTTCAGGAGCGTTAGCACTACCATATATTTTTATAGGAAACGTGATAACAGCCTGTATTCCACGAGCGACCAGCCATCTCTCTGAAGCAACAAAAATGGCTTCTTGTGCTTGCTCATCTACAGCATGCTTAGCAAACTCTCGCAGCTGCCTGCTCGCTATGATTGTACGGAGTCGACTCGGTGTCCATGCACCCTGCCAAACCGGAACATAGAAATTGTCTCCTGAAGGACTGCCAAGGTGCCCCGCAGTAGTAGCAACTTTACGAGTTGACAAAGACAAAGGAAACTGCGAAATTCCCCAAAGTGCACACCACGCCACCACGTCGTCGACTGGTCCCAGTCCACGGAACCCAGTCGCTGAGCGGCTGTCTGGCTTGTTTTCACCGCGTTCGTCGTTCACGATTTCTCCTCGTAGGGCTTTGACGACATCCTCTGGCGGTCGTTCACCGACGTGTTTGGTTAGTGGCTTGAAACGACTGGTTACGATCTCTGCGCCCCTGTTCCTTGGCTGCATCTCTAGACGACTACTCCCGTAGTCCTGTGTCTCCTCTCCCTTGCTATTGAGCCTCCAGTAACACGGCTCACCCAGGCTCCATAACAATCGCAAATCGACCCAAGAGCGCTTCTCCGTTAAGTCATTGAGCACCGACCACCGCTTGCGTTGAAGACTACTCCAATTCCTCCAATCAAAGATCGTTGCGATTCGTGGAATCATAAGTTTAGAGATCGCAATCACATTTTTTTGGAAACTATCCCGGTTCATCCAATCAAAGATCGTTGCGATACGTGGGCTCATGAGTCCAAGGTCCGCAATCGCAGGTTCACCCTTCCTCATCACGAACAACTCTACCCGCTTGGACGGCCACGCTCCTTTATTGGACAGAGCCTGTGCATGCTTAGTAACCACCTCGCCAATCTTCTCTTCACTAAGACCTACTCCTGATAAACATGGCTGTGGCGTCATGCCTCCTGTCCAGGCAAGTCGGAGATTGATGGAAGGCTCGGCTTCGAGAATCGAGGCCAAACCGTAGAATGCCATGTGGGTGAGGAGCGTAGTTGGACTCTCCACACCGAGTACGAAACATTCTTCCTCTGCGTTCATGATCCCTCCCCTGATACTTGGCCATCCGCTGCCCGCAGTAATGCTTCCAGATATGCGCATGCCCATACGCCAAAACGTCTATGTGTTCGTTCGATGATCTCATCCCATTCCCCTTCGTCAAACAACCGAATAGCTAAATTCTGATACTTCTCGTCCGGTCCCAGCTCATTGCTTATATGAGGAAAGCTCGCACGCCCATAACCGTGACTAGTACCAATCAAACGAAGCACAAGGTCTCGGTAGTGCTGGGGAAGATTATGATTGATGAGTTTCTCCCAGGCTTTTAGCACCGACAACTGTTCATGACGCCAATTAACCGGAAGTTTTGCGTATGACCGATTCCTCGATGCTGAGTTCGACAGGCTTTTAGCCCAAAGCTTCTCTTTATCGCAAGGTTCCTCAATATCAGTGTTGCCGAGAACTTCTACTTGGAACCTGGGATCTTCCTTGCCTTTGTCATGGTACAAACCTGCCTGAGCGAGCACCTTAATCATCTCGTCATCAAGACCTATCCTCTCAGCTATATCTTGAGCTCGTTCGCCTACCTCGGTACAATGGTTATTTAAAAGAACAGGCTTATCCGATGGTGTCCAGGTCTGGCGAACAATGTCATCGCTAACTGCTCGCCTCTGGTCTACGACCACTAGTCGGACAAGTTGTTCGTCTTCATAAAACGGGATAACATCGCACTCTTTGATCCTACCCTTGAGTAGTTTTGCCGCTGGTTCAACCATCGGGCTCTGTTCGGTCATGGACATAAGCAACCCAGCCAAGGAATTCCTGGCCTGCCTTGGTTCCATTCCTTCGGAGCACCACTCGGCCCAATACTTAAGTACCTCATCTACATTCTCCCCCCAGGTCGACGCGTCGATACGCAAGACGACATCACCTGGGCCTGGATTACGTTTGGCTTCGAGTACGTCATCCATACGTTCTTTAAGTACATCATCCATACCTTCTTTACCTTCAGGTACGGCAACCCCGAAGGTAAACACAATAGCCTTGTCATCAAGAATGAGAATGTCGCCCGGTCGGAATCGCGGTATGTTGTCATGGCTCACTACATCGATCTCGTCCTCCCGCGATACCAGAATCGTTCCCCATTCTTCTTTGAGCGCCTGCTCAAGTATCTTGCGAACATCCCAGAGTGGAGCAGGAAATACCTCATGGGACCGAGGCGGTAGTGCACGCAGGAGTTCAACCGCTTGGGTAGAATCCTCGGGCAAAGCGTGACGGACTACGATGCCTGCTTCTGGCATCTCCGATTCAAGATTATCGTCCAACCAAAGATCAAGCTCTGGTTGTGGGTCAACGTCGTCACTAGTACGTGACCACCACCAACTGTCAGCCAGTTCGACCCGTTGGTAAAGAGTTCGTCGCTGTAAGGCTACAGGTGGAGAACACTCCCTGAGTGCAGATGGTGATATTCCGTAGGAATCGTTCTCTCGTTTTTGTAACCACTCAAGCGCTTCCTGGAGTTCGTCGGCAGTATAGGGACCCCACTCACCTTTTTTCTCGGTCTTCGGCACCTTCACATTCTTAGGAACCACCACAACAAAACGTGTGGATTCTCTTTTGCCTAGGCGGTTTACTCGACCTGCTCGTTGTGCCAATGCTCCACCAGGAGCAAGCTCAGAGAGTGCAGCCGAGAGGTCGAGATCAACGCCTACCTCAAGGGATTGGGTAGTAACGAGGACATCCACAGCCTCATTACCAGCTAAGTCGAGCAAACCTGGATAATTGTTCCTAATCTGTTCCACATCGTGATCTCGAAGACGACCGCAAACAAGAACAACACTAAGGGGCTTTCTATCGAATTCAGTTTTCCGAAGTTTATCAGCGACATCGATAGCCATACGTACCGTATTTACGAATACACCTACCGTAGGACCAAAAGACTTGCGTAGGTCCACTACTTTCTCTTTAACTTGGTTTACCAGATCATAGCGGTTATCTGGCTTGGCTGGCCAATGGGTCGTTCTTAAAATCTCAACTGGTTTAGGGGTACACAGTCGTTTGTTTAGAACCTGTATGTCTAGGTCCTCTTGGGTAGTTTTAAGTACCGACTCCTTATCAGCGGTAGGCGTGGCTGTTACCTCTATTACTTGGAGCGTAGGCACATTCAGTTCCTCATCTACCGTATCTTCCAGCTTGGCGACACTTCGAGCGGTTACGAGCAATTGGCGACAAAGATGAGCCTCATCTACAACTGCAACCGTGTCAAATGCCATAAGTCCTGCCTCTCGTGGCCTTGCTTTAGGAGAACTGCCATAACCATGCAGGAGCAGGCGGCTCCCCCACATGTCCGGTGTGCAACTGAGCACAGCACAGGCAACTGGATCATCCCTCCACGCTCGAGGAGCTGGTAGTCCTCCTCGGATACGAGCAACCACAAGCGGACTATCTGAGTCAGGTGCTTTCGACCAACGTAATGATTGGAGAGCATCTGCTACTTGTCGAAGTACTGGCGAAGATGGTTTTTTAAGGAGTTCTGCCAAATCCCGAGCATGCTCATACTGACTATCAACCAATACACGTCTTGGTACAATCAATGCCAATCTCCGAGGAACAACAACCTTTGCTTCAGAGACCATGGCTGCTACAGCAAACACATGAGCATCTATAACCGACGTTTTTCCTCCACCTGTTGGAACGGCAATTTGTTCAGGCCAATGGCCTGTCTCAAGAAGTTGTTTAACAAGACGCATTTGCCAGGGGAAAGGTTGTGCACCTTTATGTGCTTCGCCAAAGAACTCTTTGAAGTCATCCAAAGTAAGTGGTGTCATGATACTACTTCTTGCTGGTTTGAAGCAATATCGATTGGATAGAGTAGTCCACCGCCAAGATGACGACTCTGTCCGATAGCCACCAGTGCTTGTGGATGAGCTAACTGCCCGAGATTGAGAAGAGCCCGATAAGGACGAACGACAACACCAGGGTTTACTCGGTGTACAAACCGGGTAAGATCGCCGTCAGTAACCATTGAGAGTCTGTTGACTGAAACACCATGCTCTTTTACCTTATTCGCCAAGGCCACTTGCCAGCTGACACCATGTCCTGGTTCGATCAGGGAATCTCGCCAAACCAGTCCAATCGACAAAGCAACAGCATCGGCCATTGACCATTCTCTACGTCGGGGTGGTCGTCCATCAGGCACTGAGGCAGGAATAGTAAACCAATGGCGTTCGTAGCCCATAGCCACAGGAGACCAGAAATGCGAGGCATCAAAAACAAGTGTCTTTTTGTCGGTACGCCTAGCGAATTGTTTACCAGGACCACGCAAGAATTGAAGTTTGTTCACCGCTTGAGCTATTACCTCCACATCACTTGTGGTAGCATTGCTAGGGACGAGAACGGCCATTACAGCCTGTACAGTATCCCCGAGTTTTTCTTTGATATATGAGGGCAACACTTCTGCTTCGAGGAAGTGTATAGCTACCCGATTAGCTGGTTTAGTGGCATCTGTCGGATATACCCCGCTCAAGATGGCTGGTGCATCATTGCCGACCAGGGATATAAGAGCACGATGCATCGCAACCGCCCAACGAACGCGCCAATCTAGATCGATATCCTGATCAATAGGTACAAGGAATACCGTGGACCACGGAGAAACCAATGGTTCGGGCTCCACTGACCGATAACGGACTACTCTAAGTGCCTTTCGCCACGGCGGAGCGCTTATCTCCTTTTCCTTTGTCTTGACTTGATCTTCTGGGATAGTTGGCAACTCCTTATAGCGGACCTCAATTTCCTGTTGAATCAGCTCTTCTGTCCTGCCTTTAATCGGGACATCGAAATCCCATCCTGATCCGATAAATAGGTTCGCTTTGTCATCTCTTTGATGTGTAGGTTGTGCATCTTCAACACTCACTCGAAGCCTCACGGGTGTCTCAGCCATACCCAAATGAGACACATCAGAGCACAGCTCAGCCAATGAATCCCTCACCTCATCTGACGGTGGGTTATCCCAGACCCATGCAATAGGACCATCCACAGCTATTGAAAACGTAGCTGGTTTCATGGGCTTCTGTATTATGTATCCCATTTTTTGCCGCTTTTCGAGAAGCCCAATCTCTCGATAAGCAATCCCAGGAAATAATTTCTTAATAAAGTTGGGTAATGATATACCATCGGGAGGGTTATTCTCTAGCCACTCCAATGCCTCCTTGTCTGTCGGATTTGGTGTCAGATGATTGTTATCAATCTCTGCACGCGGACCAGTTGCCGCAGCACAAAGGAGTGCCGCGTGCAATCGAGCAACCGAAGGGAACGTATCGATATTGCTGGAACCAACATGTCCCCGATAGATACCCAGTGGCAGTTCGGCTATAAGAGCAAATCCCATTTCTAGCTCTCCTTATTTTCTTCAGTGTCTTCATCAACAGCTCCAGCCACAATCTCAGGATTGCCTTTCACAGTAAGAACAACCCCATTCCACTCTATACCGGCCAACTCTTTCGCATTGTTGAGTGCAACAGCCAATAATTGGTCAGCTTCCGCTATGGAAAGCGCAGAGAGCTCTTCGGATTCACCTTGACGAAGATCAAGCGTCACTGTGGTTTTTCCTGCTTCCACTAGATCGCAATTAGCGCGTAAAGAGATCTCCGCGTCAGAGCGGGCCAATGCGTTAAGTGCCAAAGCGGCAAGAAGTGCGCGACAAACCACGTCCTGCTCAGAGCTGCCACCGAAGCGGATCTGACGCAACGCAGCAAACGAAAACACATGCGTTCTAATAATACGCTCACATGCCACCCCGCCCAGTGCGCTCAAAGTCGGTGGGATGCCGCCGAGTCCAAGCGCCGATGCGGAGACCCCGTCCGCCTTCGCCTTCTTCGCCGCTTTTACTATTCCGTCATAATTGTTTTTGCTCAGCTCATCTTTCTGATCGTTGGCAAGGCGTGTGAGCACATCGCCGGACAGTTTAACACTCATCCCAACAGGGTCCACTCGTGCTCCACCCTTCTTCGCAGGCTCACCATCAGCACAGACACCGATAATCTCGCCCACAAGCAGACTGCGCCAGCGTCCCTGGTGTGATGCTCGGGTTGAATCCCAGCCACCAAAGACTAAGGTCGCCGGGCTCGCCTCCAAAAGGGCACGGGCGTTGGCTGGCGACGCGTCTCGAAGAGCGCGATATTCATCTGTGTTGGTAGTAGGAACGTCGCCTACTGTACCAGCTCGGATATGACCGTCGAAGGCTCGGTGAGGTAGCGTCAGATCTAGATAGCATTCCTCTTTCCCGTCACGCTCATAGATGACCTCAATGCGAGGGAGACGAGCGAGCACGCTATGGCCGTCAGCTATTGCCTGCACTAGAGCCGCCTCTGCCCTGTTGAGCTGGCTCTGTTTGGAATCTATGAGCACAGTTGTCCGTTTAACTCCATCAATGAAACGCTGTTCATAAGCGTAGACACCCTCTTTTCCGTGCGCAGCCGCGAACTTAGCCGGCGCTACAGCAGCCTCGGGTCCACCAGCAGGAGTAAGTTCGGTCCGCGAGGTAAGACAACTTGACCCTCCGGCCCGACAGGCAGACCTCAACTCTCCATATAAATTGTCTATGGTCATTTCTATTCCTTCTTCCATTATTTTTCCCTTTCATTCATGGTCGCCTCTTGGCGGCACTCTTACCAGCCTTATGGGCGGGCGGTTAAATCCGCACTTGCCCATCACTTACATTCTTTCACTTGGGTGTAACACTTACCCATGATGGTTGCCGGCCATTGAGCAAACACAGCGAAGCTCTGTCTCTGGCCATCTGATTTGGCAGGAAAGTCGGCTTGGCATATATTCCAGCAGAGACACTCCAGCAGACACTCCAGCACCCCGAGCAACACAGTTGCCAGCACCCGAGCCAGGCATATCCAGCCAGATCAGGATCAGGACTAGTCGAGTAGAGCGCTCAAGGTAACCGGCTGGAGCTTGTGATCCGACGCGGCCTGGATCACCATGGGCAAAGCATCGTAAGCCACTCTCCAGGTACCCGCAGGGCTGGCCGTATCGGCATCGTGCATGAGCACGATCACCCCATTGCCCAAGCGCCCCGTGATACGGTCACGGACTTCGCCGGCATCAGCGGTGGTCCATTCCCTGCCCCAGGCGGACCACAGGACAATATCCATACCAGAGTATTTTGCGACCGCTAGAGTCGTACCGCTTATCACTCCATAGGGAGGCCTGAACCAGCGCACCGTAATACCGATGGACTCCATCTCGGCCTTGGCGCGCAACACATCGTGACAGACCCATCTCGGGGATCGCAAGAGGTGCGGCATGTGGTCATAGCCGTGAACGCCGATGTCATGACCCCTAGCGTCTATCTCACGTACTATGTCCGGGTACTTGACAGCCATCGAGCCGAGGCAGAAGAACGTCGCTGCCACACCCAGGTCATCCAGGCGATCGAGCACGGGTAACGTAGACTCAGGATCCGGGCCGTCATCGAAGGTAATGGCAAACCTTCCCGTGCTCCGCGAATGTTGGGCAACATCGCCGGTATCCTCGGCCGGTTCATCGGCGACAACACTTCCGGCCATGGGGAGGCCGGCGGTCCTGCTGCTGCTGCTCCCCCGCCATATGCAAAGGCCACCGGGCAGCCGATGCATACCCGACCACGTACCGAGCGCCAGGGCGGACGGCAGTGCATGCGCCGCTCCCAGCGCTCCTATGGCAGAGAGAGTTGCCGGTAGCTGTTGGGTACGTGGTCTGCGGGTACGTCTGCGCAACAGGAGTGGATGTTACGCAACAGGAGTAGACGAGAGCGTGGCGGTCACGGTCGTCTTCTGCTGGCCATGCCACAGCGTGATCGTAATGCTCTGGCCAGGTTTCTTGGAGCGGATCGCCGCAGCCAGCCCGGAAGCCGATGTGATCTTCTGCCCATCGATGGCAACAATGACGTCACCTGCCTGTATGCCTGCAATCTGCGCAGGAGAGCCTGGCTCCACCTGCATGACAACCGCTCCGCTTTGCGGTACGAAATTGTACTCGCTTCTGAGCTGGCTGTTCAGGCTGGTGATATATACACCGAGGAACGCCTTCGGCTGTGAAACTGTACCGCCTTTTCTCAGCTCAGGCAAGAGACTCAGGATTTTGTCCGATGGTATGGCGAAACCGATGTTCTGTGCCGGAGCGTTACCGCTGCTCGAGGATGCTACGGCAGTGTCCATGCCGATCACCTGGCCTGCAGAGTCAACCAGCGGTCCGCCCGAATTACCCGAATTGATTGCGGCATCGGTCTGGATCATGCCGGTCAGGCTCTCTGTTGCGCCACTGGTGGGAGAGCCTGCCTGGACGTCCCGTCCAAGTGCGGAGATAATACCGGATGTGACCGTGGGGCTTGACAGTGATAGACCAAGAGCATTCCCTATCGCTATTGCGGAATCACCGACCTGTAGGCTGGAGGACTTGCCGAAAGTTACCGTCGGAAGGTTGGATGGCGGGTTCTCTATCTGCAACAGGGCTACGTCGTCGGTAGGGTCCGTGCCGATCAGCTTGGCCGGAAGGGCTTGGGACTGTCCGTAGAGAGTGACCGTTATCTTTGTTGCACCGGCGATCACGTGGTTGTTGGTAACGACCTGGCCGCTACTCGTGATGATCATGCCGGTACCCTCGTCCACCACCACGCTGGACTGCCCGAATGGGCTACCACTTCCGAATGGGCTACCACTTCCAAATGGGCTACCACTTCCAAATGGAGAACCACCGCCCAGACCGGAACTCGAACTCACCCCACTTGCCTTGATAGATACCACGGCAGGGAGAAGTTTCTTGACAATTTGTGGTATCTGGGCCCCATTAGCAAGTATCGCGGGGCCTGGCGACACCTTCCCTACCGACACAATAGCACTACCACCGTTGCTGGTGCTATTGCCGTTCACGGATATCGTCAGAGCACTTACAAGCGCACCTACGAGGGCCGATACCACTATCACGGCCGCCCACCTCAGAAAAGACGGGTTGAATCTCTCCTTGAAGCCCTTACCGCCTGTACCTGTACCCGGCGGGTCGCCTGCGAGGCCACCCGTGTACCCCTGTCCTGGATAACCGTAGGGAGCACCCGGCGAGTAGCCGGGCTGTCCCCAGGTCGCACCAGCGCCGGCATCCGCCTGCCCGGGCAGATCAGGCGTATCGTGAGTAGATACGGAGAATCCATATTGCGCAGTATCTCCTGGAGCGCCTATAGGGTCCCCTGGAGCACCCATAGGGCGGCCTGCAGGCACATTGGCCGGGATAGCGTTATCAGGAGCACCTGCGTAGGGCATATTCGCCTGCTCGGAAAATCCAGGAGTGTCATCGTTACGGGTACCGGCGGGCCCCCACTCACTCCGGGTACCACCACCATAACCGGCACCCTGACCCCCAACGGGTTGCCCATAACCAGGCCGATAACCAGGTCCGGGTCCAGGATAGTCGCCACCACGTCCACCGCCCATCTCCTGGGTAGGATATTCTCCCGTAGCACCGCCCGGCCCAGGTGTGCGATACCAGTACGGTCCCGGTCCCTCTATCCCATGAGCAGACTGCCCCGGTCTGGGATATCCCGTTCCGGCCGATCTGTTCCAGGTAAGATCCTCATGCTGAGCTTTCCCCGTGATATCCCCTTCTCCGCCGGCACTGCCGCCGCGTGAGTCGTCGCCATCCGGCAGGCGACCGCCGCCGCCACCAGTACTACTGCCGGAAGGGAGATCTGCACTGAAATCCTTTACTGGGTCATTGTCGTTCCCTCCCACGGACTCGCCATGGCGTGTGCTTTCTTCGTCGTAGCCACTCATAGGTGCTCCTTTCAGTTTCTCGAATCGCACGTCGTACACTTGCACGTACACTTATACATGTACTTACACTTACAGTATAAGGGTTCCGAGTACCGGCCAGCGGTCAACAGTGGCTTCTTAATATTGCTCTAACATACTTCATGCAATTTCTTAAACACTCCCAAATGGTTGCGTACCGTCATTTGCAGGCAGGAAACATTGCCCAGTCCGATCATCGGCACTGTCTTCGACCGGTCCGAAACGGACACCTTGCACGGGCACTTCCGAAAAAGGGTATTCTTTAGAGTTGTCATGGCAAAACGTATAGATATTGAACTTACAGCACGTTCCAGTGAGGACGCATGGGCTTGGCGAGTCGTCAATGCAAAGCAGCCACGTGGAAAATTACCTGCGTCCATCATTCCCAATGATTCGGCGGTGGGCGATGTGCTTCACGCTGAGATAGAGTCAGGGCTGGACGGCATAGAGGTTGTGAGTGCCGTCAAGGCGGAGCCACCGGACGATGGAAAGTCGGACAACAATCGTATCGTGGTATTGGGTACGCAACGGCGGCAGAAGCAGGCGTACCAGGATTACACCGAGACGATCGACACTTCCGGAAGTGAAGACGCACAAGCAGCCCCGCTGGACGGCTTCCGACACGCTGGATCAAGGGGCAAGACCGGTCCACGTAAGGCCACTTCGCACGGGGACACCCTTTCGGGGCCACGCAGACCAGGGGGTGACGGTACAACGACCAGGCACAGGCATGATCAGGCGGGTACAAAACCTGCCTCGACCGCCGGCAGGACTGGAGGATCCGCTGCAGACAGGGGTGACATGGGACGCCGCCACGATCCCATCAGGCGGGCACTCTCCACCAAATACAGAGATGCCGCTCTTGCCAACCTGAGACCAGAGCAGTTGCCTATCGCCGAGGAGCTTCTGAGAGGGGGCATTCCCGCAGTCCGCAAGCAGATCGATCGCCAGATCGCAATTGCGAAGCGGAACAACGCCCCCCTGATAGCCGTGGATCCACTGCTGACCATGGCCGAAGAGTTGCTGCCCATCGTCAACTTGGCACACTGGAAAGACAGGGCCGTCACCGCCCGATCTCTCGGATCCGATATACCGCTCTACGAGTTACGCTCGATAGTATCTGCTTCCTCCAATGTCGATCTGGATGAAGAGGCGTCAGAGATGGCTGCTGCACTGAAAGAGGCGCTGCATGCACGGATCGAGGCGCTGCGTATCAGATGGGAAGGTCAGATTGACAACAAGATATCGAAGGGGAGCATCATCGAAGCCTTGAAACTGTCGAGTTCACCACCGGACCGTAGCTTCAAACTGCCGAGTGAACTCGCGGTCAAGCTGTCAGCTGCCGCCGGTACCGCGCTGTCAGCCGACAAGGCAGAGGAGGAATGGCTCGAAATCATCGATGCGGTACTTGCGTCACCGGTCAGACGTAACGTCAAGCCCGTGGCGCTTCCGGAGAAGGCCGGTAGCGGGCTACGAAGCCGCCTCTATAAATATGCCGGCATGATACCTGAAATGTCCAAGCTGATAGGACTGCCAATGCCACCGCCGCCTACAGCGGTCAAGAGCTGATCTGGCAGGCGACGGCAGCCTGCAGCCATGCGCTGCAATCTTGTGCTCATCCATTGCGCAGTTGCTCTATGGCGCTCGCATTGCGGTTGCCCAGCCAGCGGCGTTCCTGCGGTCTTGTACTGCGATGACCTCCGTACTGCGACATCCTCCGATTACACGGCGTTGCCCGGATGCCGGATTACACCGGTGCTGGATTACACCGGTGTCGGATTACACCGGTGCTGGCGATCGTCACAGGACACTATGGGTTTTGAGAAATCCGAGCAAATCGTCCACCAGATCATATCCGGCAACCCCAGCCAGCGGAACCCAAGCGGCGGCGTCCGCATCGCTTGCAGCTACAGGTTGCGGGAGCCGGCCACCACCGGGTAACGAGCCGGTCAGATTTACAAAGAAGTCCAGGATGACGAAGTGATAGTCACTACCCATCCGCTCGGCAATTCCCACCAGGTTCCCGCAGGACACCACCAAGCCGGTTTCTTCGAGAAACTCCCGTTCCAGTGCTGATGTCAATGTCTCTCCGAGGCGAACCTTCCCTCCAGGAATGGACCACCTACCTTCTTGAGGAGGGTGACCTCTGCGAATGAGGAGGATCGAATCGTTGGTTATAGCCACTCCGCCGACAGCTACAATGGGGAACCGGCGTTCAGGGGCATCATGCATACCGACCTACCTGCAAGTACTGCTCCTCCCGATCGGCACGCTTCACCTGCTCGCTCCTGCGGGTCTGTGCATGACAATGAGCCTCGCCTTGAAGCCGGCGTTCTCCATCAAGCGCTTTGAATACCTGTCCCCCGGCAAGCAAGATACATCGACACCGGTACAACCGCGCTGTTCCAACAGCGCCACAACGTGGTCAAGCATGGCTCCACCTACCCCCACTCCCCTAGCGCCTGGAGTAACGTACACAGCTTCGAGGATCCCTGTCCTCCCCGTGAAGCCATGGGGTGCAACAGGTGCAACAGGTGAGACCGCTGCGATAGGTAAGGGAGGGAGTGGCGTACCATCACTGTCCGACGTCATGGACAGACCTCCGGTTTGCGACTCAGCGCCAATCCAACCGGCCCCCTTTAGTCCCACACCATACGATCCCACACCATACGATCCCACACAATAGCCTACGATCGCGTCATCGAACAGCCCGACAGCAACTGCAAATTTACGGTCGCGGATGAGCCGTTCCAACCCGCCAGGCCTGCTCAACGCTTTGGCCAGGATACCCAGCTTGCCAGATAGCATAGCCCTACCGGCAGCGCTCAGCTTCAGCTTGTTCACCGCTTCTGCACAGAGCACGCCCACCGGTCCGGCGTCATACGGCCGTGCGGCACGCACGGTTTCCATGCTCAACGTTTCCTCCTGCGTGCCGGTGCGTTACAGACACCACCAGGCACGGTTGCTACCTCTCCAGCAACTGCGTGATGCGATTGAGGATGGTCTGCCTCCGCCGTGTGTGCGATTCGTAGTCGTGGATCTTATCGAGTTCTTCCCTGCTCAGATTTGTGAGCCTGCGGATGACCTGTGATGCAGCCAGGTTGTCGTAGCCTGGTATAGCCAGATTGTCCACTGAAACGGTACCCGATCTTACGGTGGCCGGCTGTACGGCACCCGATCGTACTCCACCCGGCTCAGCCGCCCGATGGACGGGGGTGTTGCCCGTCCTGTCTCCCGCTCTTGCGGTATTCCGGGCATGTCCCAGCGGTGCTTGCGTAGCCTCGTTGCCAGCGGCAGGACCGCCCGCTACCCCATCCTGGTCAGACGAGTCGCCGGGTCGGTCGGACTGGGAAGTCTGGTGCTTACGTGCCGGAGAGGTTTCTCTGATGGATCCCACTACTCCGTTCAACCCCTCCAGTGCCTGTGGGAGCAGCTTCCTTACCTGTTTCCTTACCTGCCGCGACCCTACCTGCACAGCAAACTGCCCCACTACGCGAGCGTTGCTGGTTATCGACTCCACCTGCTTCCTGCCTCTATCTTCGAGCCTCGGTACCTCCTCCGCTATGGCTAGGCCCGCACCGACGGGCAGGTAGAAAAGTACGTCCAATACTTCCTCAGCCAGAGACTTCATACGCAATCCTTACAAAGGCCCCTTGCTGGATCAGCAAGCTGGTTGATGTTCTTTACCAGGAAACAAGACTTGCATACGAACTCGCCGGGCTGTTTCGGAAGCACATGCACCGTGCCATCATCCGCCTCATCGTCATCATCGTCATCGTCTTCCCCGTAGTCTTCAGTGACCAGGCGATTCCGTAGTATCATGTCGAGTGCTTCTTCGACATCATCCGTACTGGGCTCTTCATCGTCCTCTTCTTCGGGCAAGCCAGGCTGTATGTCACGAGAGCGCGAAGTTGCCTTATCCTTCTTCACGACAGCTCCAAGATCTGAGGCCAATACATCCTGGCTGAGCGGCACGATTTCAGGAAGGTCAAGATCGTGGTCAAGATCACCGTCGGAGAGAGCACCACTATCCAGATCGTCTTCGTCAAGGTCGTCATCGGCGAGGACATCCTCTGCAAGCACCTCGTCATCCAGGTCGATCTCTATGTCTTCATCGAGAACGCTGCCCAGCTCACTGCGTAAGGCCTCCTCATCAATGTCATCAGGCTCTTCTATGTCATCCAACTCATCGGTCATCTCAAACTACCCAATCATTTTATCGTGATACGAGACCGCATCACGTTGCCTATAATATATTCCACATTTGCACCCACGCTGCCGCCAACCCTGCCACCCGGCAACAGCGATCCCCCCTTTATTGCCCAACTGGTCAACGTGAATGCAGCCAGTATACACACCAATACCCGGATCGTCTATGTCGTACTCGTTTTACTCCGAGATGCAACAGCACGACATTCAGCCGACATTCTTGGCAGTGCAGGTGTATCTCGGTGCACAAAGCTCATGGCATCCGCCAACGCCCTGTGTCCTGCAACGTCTCGTATGAGATCGTGCATTTGCAGGCTTACATTCCTGTATGATTCATGTCCTTGTGGCATTGATCGGAGTTCTATCAAATGCATGGCCTCTCGGGCATTGAGCCCCATCACGTAACGTATCTTTGATGCCAACGGCAACGCATATGGTGCTTGCACCGGGAATTCCTCGCTCATCGTCAAATATAATGCCTTAGAACGCTCCACGATGTCAATATATTCCCGCCGCAGTCCTGCCTCATCAATTTCTTCCGGAACATCGTATCCGAGTTCGGGCGAGAGCTGCTGCCACTCTATGGTCAGCAGCCTGTGGCGCTGGAGGTCGCGAAAAGCACCATAGTCAGAAACTATCTCGAATGTGTAGCTGGTGGCTTCGAATGCCCGACCAGGCTTGTGCCTGCGGTTCTCCCTGTTGCCGGCGTACACGTCAATAAGCGATGCCCTGGATGCGGTGTCCATCGCCATCGCCATCTCTCTTGCCTCCTCGTAAGAGATGGTGGATGATTCGAAGATGATGGCTTCAATTACCTTCTCCTCGCCGCTGGGATCAAAGTCCACTAGGCGGACCGTCGGCCCTACGGCATCTCCAACGCCGTTCTGGATCACTGTGGCGGGAAGCGAACCTGACATCTTGGCGACTTCATCCATCGTTCGCTTTCTTGTATCCTCGATGTAGGCCTGCCAGCGTCCACCCCTATCCGGCCTGTCCAGCCGCGTGAGAAATGATGGGATGACCTTCCTTAGCTGTTCCAAGATGAGCTCAGCGTAATGGTTCGCCTCAGGTAGAGCCGATGACCGCAGGCGAAGCACGAGTTTCTCGTAAGCCTGTCCGCTGCCATATATACCGACATTCGACAGCGACCCTGCAGGCAGCAGGCCACGCAACAGGTCCAGTGCCTTTGCCTTCAGTGCCCGCCTGTGCGCCACATCGGATTCACCACTAGTGTTTGGGTATTTCTTTGCTAGGAACGCCTGTACAATAGGAATCAGCTTGTGATAGCCCTCGAATGCGCTGTCCATGCCGGCTACGTAGGCCGCCCCCAGGGCTGACGCAAGTACGGCCGGGTCTCTGTAGTACCGGTACCTTCCATTGGTCAACCTAGAGTCATAGGGTATGTAACGTGTGGACTGCTCCAGGTAGGACATGATGCGCCCTCTCTCCAGCAATTTCGTCAGGATATTCGAAGCCTGCTCACACGCGAGATGCACACCGCCCAGCTGAGCCACTGAATCATCACCGTACTCGCTAAACACCCGATCGTACAGTTGCAGTGCCCTGCCCGCTCCTACATGAGCGACCGATGCATTGTCGGGCGATGTCGTCAAGTCACCCGCAAATTCATCGAGGAAGAGCCTTCTGAGGCTCTTTGATGACCTGGAATACCTGGCGAACAGCGCACCCTTGACTGCCTCGTCAAGGTTTACCAGGGCAAATACGGGCCCCGATGTGTCGGTAACATACAGCGACAGGAGATCCTCCTGCTCTTTCGTGAAACGCTCAGTCGAATAGGGAAACATGCAATTGGTAGATTACGCTCTTCTCGTGCCTGAGTCGCGGATACTCGCGATGACGGTTATGGCCTGCATTTCCGTAGAGATTTGCAGTACACCCGATACTCGAAACCCGGTGGCAGGGAACGCTCATGCGCCGTCGATGTCCTCTCGGGCAGCATGCTCAAAGTGATGGCTCATGCCTGCAACTTCGCAGCCGCCGCCCTCCGCTTTCTCCTGGCAATCAGCTTGCCGATGACTATGGACACCTCGTAGAAGAAGTAGAGCGGGACAGCCAGGGCGAACATGGAAAACGGATCACTGCTTGGCGTAATTACCGCGGCAAAGGCAACAATGAGGAATGCGGAGAGCCGCCTCCAGTGCGAGAGCTTGGCAGGTGACAGCACGCCTGCCAGTTCCAGCGCTACCAGCACTACTGGGAACTCGAAACATATTCCGAATATCGCCATCAATGCCAGTATCAATCCCAGGTAACTCGTCGGGCTGTATATTTCGCGAAGGCTCGGTCCACCAATCGACTTCAGCCACCCAAGTGCATGTGGAAATGTGAGGTACGCAATCAACGCTCCAATGCAGAAAAGCAACACGGAAGCCAAGACGAAGGGGATAGCGTACCGTTTCTCATTTGCCTTAAGTCCGGGCGTGATAAATCGCCATGTCTCGTACAGAGCGACGGGAAGGGCGAGCAATGCCCCGCCGTATACCGCTATCTCCACCCTGATGGAGAGTCCGTCGAGTGGACCCGTGACATAAAGCTTGCACGACTTGGTGACATGACAGTATGGCTCCTGGAGGAAGTGCAATATTTGAGGATACAAAATGAAGCAAGCGGTGGCAGTGACCGCAAAGAACGCCACCGTGACGATCACCCGATGTCTTAGTTCCGCCAGATGCTCGACCAGGGTCATGGCTTCAGGCCGCGATCTCCTGACATGCTTTATCCGCTCGATTATGGTCATGGACCTGTCGTCACCGCCATCACTGTCGTTACCAGGTTACGTCCGTCATGCTCCCCCATATAGGTCCGCTGCGGCCACCATGTCGTAACCTGCGTCACCGTCATTGTCCCGTTACGTCCGTCATTGTCCCGCCATATCCGGACACGCTTGGGCAGTACGAGCGGAAAGAGGGGGTGCTCAGTTGAAGCTAGGATCATCTACCGGCATCAATGGCGTATCGGAATAGGGACCGGCTACGGTGGCGACCGGGACCGTCTCTTTGGCGTTCAGATCATCCATCAATTCTTGACCCGATGCTTGACCTGATACCGCCATGGCGTTTGCACTGTCTATGACGCCTGCACTGCCATCCACCCACCCATCCTCTTTGCCGGAACCTCCAGTGCCCCCGGTAACTGCACCCCCGGTAACTGCGGCAGCCTCACTGTCGCCGGCAATCGCTTCATCTGCAGCGTACGCACCGCCGTCTATTTCCCCGCCCCTTTCGTCACCGCCGGCACTGTCACTGTCACTGTCACTGCCGACAATGTCCGGATCGCTTGAAGCAGCAAGTCGATCCAGCAGGGAGATAGGCGACCTTACTGCGTTGGCAATCTCAGTGGTGGATGGGAGTTGAGGGAACACATCTCTCATCTCCGACTCCATGCGCATTCTGAATTGCTTGAAGCTGTTCCAAGCCTCGCCTGCCTGCTTCGCTACACGAGGAAGTTTATCGGGTCCCAGGATGATTAGGCCGAAGACCAAGACGATAAGCAGTTTAGCGGGAGTAACATCCAACATCTGCTCTTATTTTACCAACAATCCAACGTGAATACCACATCATTGGTGAGCGCGCGCAGTGTTGTTAGACAAACGACCGGAATATCCCTAGAATATCTTGAAACGGGATAATGGCCAGATGCGAGCAACCACTTTGCCGACAATCAAGGAGCCCGGGATGGGGCCAAAGAACCTGCTGTCTTCGGAGTCCGGTCGATTGTCCCCCATGACGAAATAATGATTCTTAGGAATGGTCTGAGTCTTGATTCCTTGGGTGATTGTCCCTTTAGGGAGGAACGGTTCCTTGAGGAGTCTCCCGTCTATATACACCTGCCCCCCGTGAGAAGATATAGTCTGACCAGGAAGACCTATAACCCTCTTCACAAGGTATTTGATATTAGGTGGGCCCACATTGGCCCACGGCGGCCGCTTGAATACCACGATATCCCCCGTGGCCACCTTGCCCCCCAGTTGGAACGACAGCTTGTCCACGAGTATCCGGTCACCAATCATCAGTGTCGGCTCCATAGAGCCTGAGGGTATATAGAACGTTTCGAGAATCGATGTCCTTACTACGAATGCCAGGCTTACGGCCACCAGCAGGATGACACCCCATTCGATCAGCCTGCGCTTTGCGGACGGCTTGCGCCTGCGCCGTGCCTGACCACCGGGAGGCTGTGCAATCCCTCCATCCACGTGACTGCCTACACGAGCATCACCCAGGGAGCCAAGATCTTCAATACTTTGAGTCACAATCTTACTAGGCTAGTCGAATAGCGAGTGCAATGCAGGTCATAACGACGCTCGCGCCGGCAATCCTGCACTTCGGTAGCTCTACAGATTGGCAATCAGGCGATCCACACGCTCGTCACGAGATTTGAAGGGATCTTTCAGCAATACGGTTCTCTGAGCCTGGTCGTTCAGCTTCAGATGCACCCAATCCACAGTGAAGTCCCTGTTCTTCTCCTTGGCCCGCTTTACAAACTCGCCCCTCAGCCTTGCCCTGGTGGTGGCTGGCGGGATGGACATTGCCTCTTCTATGCTCGTATCGGAGGTGATCCTATCGACGAGCCCACGCTCAGCAAGGCGGTAATAGATACCCCTATCCATATCTATATCGTGATATTGCAGGTCCATCATGGACATACGCGGATGTGACAACGCTATGCCCCACTTGGAGCGATAGGCCTGGAGCAGGTTGTACTTCATTACCCAGTCACACTCCCTGTTCAGCGATAGCGGATCCGAATCGAGTCCCTTCATGCAATGTTCCCACATCTCCAGTGCCAACTCTTCGTCTTCCGGCAAACCGATCTTGTCTCTGTAGGAAATGGCTTTCTCCAGATACGCCGCCTGGATGTCCAGCGCAGACAGTTCGCGGCCGTTGGCCAGTTTGACCTTGCGCCTGCAGGTGATATCATGGCTGATCTCCCGTATGGCGCGTATTGGATTCTCCAGGGTCAGGTCTCGCATCACGACAGAGGCGGTCTCGATAAGTCTTAGCACGATGCTCGTGGTGCCGACTTTGAGATAGGTCGCATATTCACTCATGTTCGAATCTCCTACGATTACATGCAACCTTCTGAATCGCTCCGCATCGGCATGAGGCTCATCACGCGTGTTGATAATGGGCCTGCTCCTAGTGGTGGCAGATGAGACACTCTCCCATATATGCTCCGCCCGCTGCGAGAGGCAGTAGTTCGCGTCTCTGGCGCTCTGCAGAACCTTGCCGGCACCAGCATAGACCTGCCTGCTCACGAGAAATGGAATGAGCCTGTCCACATACTTCGAAAAGTCGTCGTCGCGGCTCGTCAGGTAGTTCTCGTGGCAACCGTAGGAGTTGCCCGCAAAGTCGGTATTGTTCTTGAAAATCTTCACGGTACCGCGCATGCCCTCCTCGAGAAGTCTCTGCTCGGCGGCCTTGGCAAGTGCATCGAGGATGCGTTCACCTGCTTTGTCGTGAACCACGATATCTTCCAGCTTGTCGCACTCGGGAGTGGCGTACTCAGGATGGCTGCCTACGTCAAGATATAGCCTGGCGCCATTCTCCAGAAATACATTTGATGAGCGTCCCCAGCTGACCACACGTCTGAACAGGTATCGCGCCACCTCGTCGGGCGACAGCCTGCGCTGCCCTCGTAATGAGAAGGTGACACCATACTCGTTCTCTATGCCATATATCCGTCTGTCCATCATGCCTGTCTCGTCATCCGGCACTATCCGGCTGCATCCTTGGTCTTTGAACGGTGTCTTGCCGACTCGATGCGTCCGTACTGCCTGAGGGCTCCGTTAGCTGGATGCCTTTACCGTTCCTGATCGTGCACGACCGACCTTCCTGGATTTGAGCGCAGAATCTATGTCTGAACGGTCCATGCGCTTAAATGCTCGTTGGCCATTGGATCTGGCCAGCATGGCGATCTCCAACTCGGAGGCCGCCAGCGTGCGTTCAGGTCCTGATAGTGCACTTACACAGGCACGCAGAGCATCCTCCAGCGTCCAGTCACGCCTGTAGGCGCCACTCATCCTGTCCCTGACGCCCTCGGTATCGCCGCCGAGCACAGCATACTCATTCTCGTCGGTGATGGTTCCCTCGTAGGCTATGTGGAACATCTGATCGCCCTGGGCGGTAATTCCCAGTTCGGCAACCAGGATCTCCACTTCCAGTGGCTTCATCTCATGAGTAAACACCTGACCCAGGTACTGAGCATAAAGATTGGCCAACGACCGAGCCTCCACGTCTCTCCTACTGAAGGAAAACCCCTTTGTATCGGCATGCCGGATCCCGGCAACACGTAATTGGTCGAACTCGTTGTAACGTCCAACCCCGGCAAAGGCAATCCTATCGTAGATTTCAGCAATCTTACGAAGCGACCTGGATGGGTTCTCCGCCACGATGAGTATACCGTTGTCATAGGTAGTGCCAACCAGGGCGCGACCGCGAGCTATTCCCTTCTGTGCATACTCGGCCCGGTCCTTCATCACCTGTTCCGGGGACACGTAGTAAGGCATTGTCATTGCAGTCGCCTCCCTGCCGCCCCAGCCATCCTGGATGGACCTGACGACGGGAACCCAGTCAACGGGTACCCAGTCAGAAGACAGACGCTCATCTCGATGATCTCCCTGCCCTGTACTCGCTCCTGGAGCGCAGCTTGTCGTACAACGCGCTGACTCGTGATGCGATCTCATCGTCACCGACTGCCTGATATCCAGATTGCGTTACCGTGGCCACGGTCGGATAGATCCCACGCAAGGTGTCAGGCGCTCCAGTAGCGATGTCTTCATCAGCTGCATCCACGATGGCCTCAATTGCAAGATCCAGCGCTTCGGCTTTGGTGATGTCCGCACGCCATCCCGCCTTTAGCACCGACTTGGCGAACCTGGATCCCGAACCTTCAGCGGCGTACTCGTCTTCGATGTAGTGACCACCAGTGACGTCGAAAGTATATATCTGTCCGGAACCGGACAGTGTATCGTAACCGGCGAACAGCGGTACCACTACCATTCCTCTCATAGCCATGGCGAGGTGATCACGAACCATCTGGCTCAATTGGTTTGCCTTGCCTTCTATGCTCAGCGTCACTCCCTCCACTTTCTCGTAGTGCTCGAGCTGGGTGGAGAAAAGCCTTACCATCTCGATTGCCGGACCTGCCGTGCCTGCAATTGCAACCGCAGAGTAGTCGTCTACCCGCAGCACCTTGTCCATAGTGCGATAGGCCACCAGATGACCCTCCGTAGCTCTTCGATCCCCTGCCACGACTACGCCGTCAGGATAACGCAACGCAAGCACTGTGGTCCCGTGACGCATGTGCTCATCAAAGCTGCGGGCTGGATCGAGGGACGGGTACACCGGGAAGCCTCCGGCCGCTGGAATCACAGGATCAGTAAGACCGCGAGTGATAGCACCAGCATCTAAGCCGGCAGTACCGACATCGTCACCGCCATTACTACTACTAGGACGAATGCCTCTGAGTAGTGCTGCAAAATCCGGTCCCGGATCATTTACAGGACTGAAGATAGGAAGAGCCATCGGCTTACTGGCCACCTTTCTGCACGTAGCTACGTACGAATTCCTCAGCGTTCTCCTCGAGAACCTCGTCGATCTCGTCCAAGATGTCATCCAGCTCGGCCTTCAGCTTTTCTCCGGATGCCGATATTGTCTTGGTCTCCTCCTCCGTCTCCACCTCTTCGGTGGCCCTCTTCGTTGTAACCGTTCGTCTCTTCTGTTCACGTTCTGCCATAGTTATCACCTACCTCGTTACATCCATCATACCTGCCCAGGAACATCCGTCGACATCACTGTATACCACCTGGATACTGGTTGCAGTAACCGTTCGCATCAATGCCCGCTCGAGATACTCAACCGATCGGCCCGCCGGCACGCAATAGGGCCGCCAACTGCTCAACTGCGAAACCGACTACTACCTGCTCAACCTGTCCAACAGGTCTGCTGCATCGCTACTGGTTGCCAGCAGGTCTTCGACATGTTCAGCGGTCCCCTTGAAAGGATCCATGGTAGGCACCCTGCGAAGCGGTCCTCCCGGCAGATCGAAGACCAGCGAATCCCAGTTGGCACTGGCTATGTTACCTGCAAATCTGGTAAGGCACATTCCCCTGAAATACGCTCTCGTGTTGCGTGGTGGTTCCATGACGGCTCGTGCGACTTCTTCGGCATCGACCAGGCGTTCCAGTCCCGCTCGTACATAGAGGGACTTTGCCACATCTATATTGTGGTATTGGATATCTATGGCCTTGAGACGCGGATCGTTCCATCCTGTACCATGCCTATCCATGTATCCTTGCATGAGCTGGTACTTTGCCACCCAGTCGAGTTGCCTAGCCAATTTCATCGGATCTGATTCGAGAGCCGCCAGCGTAGATTCCCATCGGTGCATCATATCCTTGCCGACCTCGGTGTCACCGAGTACGGAAAAGCCGTATCGATCCACATACGTGGAGCCAAGATCGTATAGTTGCCATTGGAGATCCAGAGGCGTGGCCGTGGATCCATTTGCAAGTTCCAGTGCGCGTGTCAACGATACATCGAGTGACACTTGGTGAATGGCACTGACCGGATTGGCCAGAGAAAGGTCAGAGTTGTCGAGATAGCCGTCCTCTATCATGGCCAGCACCAGCGCGGTCGTGCCCACTTTCAAAAAGGTTGCAACTTCGGACAGATTGGCATCTCCGACGATCACATGGAGGCGCCTGAACCGCGCTGGATCCGCATGCGGCTCATCCCTTGTATTGACAATGGGCCGTTTCAATGTCGTTTCCAGTCCGATTTCCTCTTCGAAGAACTCTGCACGCTGGGAAAGTTGGAACGGTGCTGCTGAGTCAGCCGACCCCACTTCCGAGCCGACCTTACCGGCGCCCGTCATTATGATGCGGGTGACCAAGTGGGTCATGATCTGCTTGGCGAGACGAGAGAATGGCACTTCCCTGGCCACGAGGTAATTCTCGTGACATCCGTAAGAATTGCCCTTGCCGTCCGAATTATTCTTGATGATCGAGATCCGTCCGTCCACGTGGTAATACTTGTTTGCCAGCGCAACGGATCGGCGCAGTATCTCTTCCCCCGCCTTGTCGTACAGCACCAGCTCGAGCGGATTTGCGCACTCCGGCGTTGACAGCTCCGGATGGGCATGATCGACGTAGTACCGGGCACCGTTGGTGAGAACTGCGTTGATCAGATGGGTCTCGATTTCCGGCGGCGATCCCTTGGATGCATCGAATCCCCGCGCGTCATTCCCTGGAGTCTCGTTCTCGAAGTCCCATCCCGCTCTCTCCAGGTTGGCGACATAGCTGTTGACCAAGAGCGACGAAAGTGTCACGGCGTTATCGTGATCGCTGCTGCTGTGTATGCCATATTCAGTCTCTATGCCACAAATCTTACCGATAGCCACGCCTATGACTCTAGCCTATTTACAGGCTCAGCGGCTTGCCGGCCGGTACAGCGCCTTACATGGCATGTGCGTCCCGCAGAACATATAATTGTGCATGCGATTGTTTGTTGCAGCGTGGCCACCGGTACAGGTTGTCGACATCCTGTATAACCTTCCTCATCCTGAGCGCAAGGGAGTCAGGTGGACACAAAGAGAGTATCTCCATGCCACTCTTGTGTTTCTCGGAGAAACATCGGCAGTGGAAGAAGCGTGGGAGGTTCTGTCGGCCCTTGATCTCGATGGCGTGGCGCCAGTAACCGCTTCTATCGGTCCTACGACTGCGCTGCTGGGTGGTAATGTGCTCCAGGTTCCCGTCCAGGGGCTGGACAGGCTCGCCAAAGTACTGATAAGTGCGCCTTGGCCATCGCTTGCCAGCGATACGGAACGTATTTTCCATGCGCACATCACTCTGGCCAGGAGTAGGGAGCGGCATACAATCAGCTCTCTGGCAGGCATTCCTGTGCATGCAAGCTGGCAGCTGTCCGAACTATATCTCGTGGCATCCGAATTACAACCCCATGGGCCGAAGTACAATAAATTGTACGCACGGCATTTGCCGCAGTAGCTCCGTGTTGGGATCAGGTCGTTCTCGGAACGGTTCCGGTGGATGCGTAGCCTGCACGTGCACCCGGTAAGCGACCTAGGCGGTATGCAGGGATACAGGTGATGGCTAGTGATGGCTAGTGAGATGGGTAGTGGGTGATGGGTGGTGAGTGATGAGTGCAGATTTGGATGAAATCGTCGTCACAGCGAGGACGGATCGACCTCCACCCGCACGCGTTGTGCCGGTCGCTTAGTAGCTGCCAGCAGGTCGCACAGTGCCTTATGGTCTGCCCTACCGTTTCCAGCTGAAACCATCCATACTCCACCGGGCAATTCATTCACGCAGATTACCGATCCACTTACGTCTTCACCAGCCGTACGTTCGACCATGTGAGCATATGCTTCTGCGCCAGGACCACTAAGGCGAGCCACCGCTGAATACGGTGGCAGCGAGAGCTTCTTGCGGATGGCCGACTCGATACTCGTAAAAATATCAGGATCGCCAGCCAGTGCAGCCCTGATCACAGGATGATCGGGCACTCTGGTCTGGACGACAAGCCCGCCGTTGTAACGAGGCGGATTGTGAGGAGAAGCCTCGTTACCAGAGTTGTTACCGGAAACCACCGTAGCGTTGTGGTCGTAAGCGATCATATCATCATCGTCACGTCCATCGGTACCGCTGGCTTCGGTATTATATACACGTAAAGCGTATCCGGAATCCCTGGTAATCCATGCGGCCCGGATGAGCATGGCTATGGCGTTCTCCGCCGCGTCGAGCCGTGGCGCGAGCAGATCCAGGTCGATATCGAGGAAGATGACCACATTGGCGTGTGTACGCCTGTAGAGCACCGCCTCCGTGCCTAGGTACAACTGCACCGGCCTCGCTGGAGCCTCAGGTGCCTGCCCGGCGCCTAGTACCGTGCCTTCAGTGCTACTGCAGCCTCCGCTACTGCCGCCCGTGCCTCTGTCACCCGTTCCACTGCCACCTCCGTTGCCGGTGCTGCTCGCCCTATTGGCACTACGCCAGACCTCCCCTACCGGTACCCCGAAATACTTCTCGAGCCTTTGCTTGATCCGGCTGATCTTGCTTTGTTCCTGACGAAATCGATGATTGCCACAATAGGGACATCTCGCATCGAATATGCTGCCACACCTTGCACAAGACAGACGCAACTCAGCAGAGTCGGCAGAGTCAGCGGAGTCGGCAGAGTCGGCGGAGTCAGCGGCTCTGGTGCCGGGATCTCTGCGGATATCCTCCTGCCAGTTCGAAGAGAGACGCGAGTCTGCGGATTTGCCAGACCCAGCAGCGATGTCGCCACCACCTGAAGGTGCAGCGACCGTCACGGTTTCCACAACATCACCGTGAGATCGTGGCAAGTAGTCCAGTGCATGGTTACATCTAGTGCAGCGAGGTACCTTGTGGCAGGCACTGCAGATAGTCAACTTTATTTTAGAAAATCTGTTCAGTACAAGCAGGCCAATCCGTTCAGGACTGCCGAGTACCCATCGAATCGCATACTTGACTTCGTCGCTCAGGATAACCTCGTAGGGATCCTCTTTCGCGAGATCCACCACCGTGATAGAAGGCCATCCGTGGCGCTCGTGGGAGATCGGTGAATAGACGTCCGGGCACTCCTCGAGCAGTGCCAATGTAGGCCAGGAAGTGATGAGCCGGCACGGTACCCCTGCTCGGCGGCTACGTTCGGCCGCCACCTGCCAGGCGGACCATGACGGTGTGCGCTCCTCTTTGTAGAGCGAATCGTGTGCTGACAACACGAAAATGCCTAGTAGTGCTGGCAACGGAGCAAACACGGCTTGGCGCGTGCCGACTGCGATGCACCCTCCTTCCCATGCCATGTCCCAGTCATCAGGCAATAGTGCGACTGGAAATCCAAAACGCCTTAGTATGATGGCGGTATACCGCGCCTCCAGATGCGTCGGACACAGTACTAGCACTCCCGGACTTGCGCCTGACTCTCGGCAGGCGATGGCCTTGTCTACCAGCGAATGGCTCTCGCGTAGCTGCCCTGCTATCCACAACGTACCGTCAATCGCCGGTGGAAGCCGGACAATCACTGGGCCTGACTGTACCAGGACCTCCTGTCCACGATGGATTTGCCGGTAGCATGGCCGCTCGAGATCTATTTGTCTGTCATATGGCCGGTCAGGACAGTGCCCCACCATATTTCCACTGCTAGCAAGCTGGTACTTGCCTGACTGGTCGCCGTCCAAGCTCGCCATAAGATCATGAGCAGGTACCCTGACCCGGTGCGGATCGACGATCCTCGGTGATGAAGCGGTCGCCAGTACACCAGACCACCTGCCGTTCCACCGCCATGCCACCCATCGAGCCAATTCAATGACTTCTGGAGGCGGGCCCTTCGATCTGGCCCGTATTATGGATTTCAGCTCTAGGTTCTCCACGAGATCGCCGTGATCACGGTGGATGGCGGTTACCCAACCACGGACCTTGCGATTGCGGAATGGTACGATGACCTCGAGTCCCATCTCGATGGCACTCTCCAGATGTTCGGGAACAGCATAGTCGAATTCGTGATCTATCCCGCGAATATCCGGCAATACTTTTACAACCAGTTGCATGACTTGAAGATGGCAGGTAGGTGTACCACGGTAAGGATGGTTATGCCTGCTTGCCCGGCTGGATATGGCCTTGCCCGGCTGGATATGGCCTTGCCCGGCTGGATCCGATAGGCCGGAGTACCTCTCCAAGCACGCTGCCAGATCGAGATTTGCCCCGCCTTCGAGCATGGGATGCAACGGACCATCCGTTCACGCATGCCGCCGAGGTGCCGACCAATCCGGATCCTCCACCGGGCCGCAACGATCAGATTCCGAGGTATTGCTTGACTTCGTGCAGCTTGGTGGTATCCTCCCAAGTGAATTCCTTGTCAGACCTCCCAAAGTGCCCGTACGACGCAGTCTTCCTGTATATCGGACGTAAGAGATCTAGCTCCTTCACGATAGATGCGGGCCTCAAGTCAAACACCTCGGCTATGCAGCTACTGATCTTGTCAGGATCGACTCTTTCCGAGCCGAATGTCTCGATGTGCACCGATACGGGGCGGGCAACTCCGATTGCGTAGGCAATCTGTATTTCGCAGCGGCCTGCGGCTCCCGACGCAACGATATGCTTGGCCACCCAACGAGCCGCGTAAGCACCCGACCTATCAACTTTCGATGGGTCCTTACCCGAGAACGCTCCACCGCCGTTGCGCGCCATCCCTCCATATGTATCCACGATGATCTTGCGACCGGTCAGACCCGTATCCGCCGCCGGTCCTCCAAGCTCGAATTTACCTGTCGGATTGCAAAGTACCTTCATCCCGGAGCAGTCAAGGGACGGCGGCAGGAGTGGCTCGATTACATGCTCCCTCAAGTCCGGCAGCAACATGGTCTCCAAATCGAGATCAGCTGCATGCTGGGTGGAGATGAGCACTGTATCTATCCCTACAGGCCGGTTGCCCTCATATTTCACAGTTACCTGCGTCTTGCCGTCAGGCCTGAGGTAAGGCAGCACGCCTACACGCCGTACCTGTGAGAGCCTCTGCGCCAAGCGGTGAGCCAACCAGATTGGCATTGGCATGAGGTCCGGAGTGTCCTCGCATGCATACCCGAACACCATTCCTTGATCACCGGCGCCCTGCATATCCAGCGGATCAGATGCGGCAGCGAGACCCGTCCTCACCTCGTATGCGCTTGACACACCCTGATCTATGTCAGGAGACTGCTCGTCAATGGCTACGATGACACCGCATGACTTACCATTGAACCCGAAAGCATCGTTGTCGTACCCTATACTGGTTATCGTCCTGCGAGCAATCGATGAAACATCTACATAGCATGAAGTCGATATCTCACCTGCTATGACCACAAGGCCAGTGGTCAACAGGGTTTCACATGCCACTCGTCCGGTCTTGTCGGACTCGAGCACCGTATCGAGTATGGCGTCGGAAATTTGATCCGCTATCTTGTCCGGGTGTCCCTCTGTTACGGACTCCGAGGTAAATGTCCACTTCCTGTCAGTCAAAATATATCTCCTTATGGCTACCGCCACAGGTACCTCGTATATCGAAATAAGCTGCCACTCGATACCTCGATGACCCGGGCACCGTAAATAATTCCATCAGTACGGCCAGCCTATCACTACGACATGGTGCTTGGGCGCAGCGACAACACGCTGTCCAGTATCCTGCGGGAGACCTCGTCCTTGGACGACAGGGGAACCTCGACACGGAGCCCGCCGGCACCCAGTATCAATACCTCATTGTCATCTGAACCGAACCCGGAAGACGCACAGGTGATATCGTTCAGAACGATCAAGTCAATACCCTTGGCGTGAAGCTTTGTACGGGCGCTGGACTCGTCCATGCCCACTTCGGCGGCAAATCCCACCAGCAGTTGCCCGTCCCTCTTTGCCGCTGCAACTTCTGCCAGGATGTCCGGCGTTGGCTCCAACTCTAGGCGCAATATGCCATCGGTCCGGTGTAATTTCGTGCCCGCCACCTGGGCCGGACGGAAATCTGCAACCGCGGCGGCCATCACGATGACATCCGCTTCCCCGGCATGCTGCAGAACCGCTTGCTCCATATCGGAAGCGCTTTCAACCGGTATTTCCTGGATTCCCTCAGGATAGGGCAGGTCAACTGTTGTGACAAGGGTAACTTCCGCTCCCCTGCTGAAAGCATTTCGGGCAATGGCATAGCCTTGTTTGCCGGAGGAACGGTTGGTGATGGTACGTACAGGATCAATGGACTCACGGGTGCCGCCGGCTGTAACCAGAACCTTGATTCCATGGAAATCGCCGCCTCCACCGGCGTTTGAAGTGCTCCTGCGCCCCATTGCTGATTGCTCGTTATCCAGGGTGGCGAGTATGTCCAGAACTTTCGACACAATGACTTCAACCGGCACAAGCCTGCCGATCCCGGTATCGCCTCCAGCCAGTTTTCCATTCTCCGGTGGGATTATATGCACACCGAAGGACTTCACGGTCTTCACGTTCCGCTGGACGGCAGGATGTTCCCACATCTCTGTGTGCATTGCGGGACAGATGACCATCGGAGCGGTGGATGCAAGCACGGTAGCGGAAAGAAGATCATCTGCCAGTCCCGATGCAATCTTGGCGATAAAATTCGCAGTTGCGGGCAGGACTACGACAATGTCAGCTTCTCGTGCAAGATGCGTATGCGGTATCGGGTCGGCGGTACCAAACAACGATACTCGCGCGGGCTCGGAGGCAAGGCTTGAGAACGTAAGGGGCGCCACAAAGCGAGTGGCCTCCTCGGTCATGACCGGAAGCACCCTTAACCCACTGTCGAGAAGCCTCCTGCATACATCTACAGCCTTGTACGCAGCTATTCCACCAGTGATACCTAGAACAACGGTCTTCGACCGGTGATCCGTTGCTGGCAACATCAGGCCTCTACGGGTTCGTTTCCCTCCGGCGCATCTGATTCACCGTCATCTGATTCACCGTCATCTGATTCACCGTCATCTGATTCACCGTCATCTGATTCACCGTCATCTGACGACTGCGATATCTCATAAAACATACCTGATGCATCTTCGCTACTTATGCCATCATCGGCGGCAACTTCATTCTGAGGAATCTCAGCAGCAGGCCTGGACACCAATTTTCCTGCAGCAATCTCTTCGAAGGCCATGGTAAGAGCCTTGTCGGACAGCGATGCAACCTGAGGCGGCACCAATCCCTTGATGGATTGACCAAGGCTGGAGTAGTAGAGACTAATCTGCCTAGCTCTCTTCCCGGCGACAACCGCCAGCTTGAACTTTGAGCCTATCCGATCAATGAGATCTTCAATGGGGGGTTCGACCAATGTAGGACGATTTTTGAACATAATCATTTCTCCTGTATAGCTAAGTGGTTTAGCGAAAACCTTGTACTGTGTCACCATGTAAGTCGACCTGAACCACGGGTTCTTGGCGCCTGTGGCCCGGTTCAGCGAGAACCTTGAACTGCGTCACCATGCAACTGTTTGCCGGCAGTACGCCTGCGCTCCTCTATAATAGCATCAATCTCATCCACAGCCTGATCGATCGAGTCATTCACCACTTCTGCATCTGCGATGTCGCTTGCTGCCTTTATTTCCTTGATCGCCGCAGCCATCCTCAATGCAACGTGCTCGTCATCGTCTCCCCTCTGCTCGAGACGCATCTGCTGCTCTTCCTGCGAAGGAGCCAGCAGCAATATTACGAGGGCACCGGGATTTGCATGCCGTATCTGGGTCGCACCCTGGACATCTATCTCGAGCAAAATATCCCGTCCGCCCGGACCGTCAGCGGTATCAAGGCGATCCGGCCATGGCGTACCGTAGAGGTTCCCTAGAAATTCCGCCCACTCCATGAAGCCGCCACTTGACGCTTTGGCCTCAAAGGTCGGCCGGTCTACGAAGTAGTAAGCATCGTCCTTCTCGTTTACCCTTCTGGTGCGAGTCGTCCAAGAGCGACTAAGCCACAGCTTCGGGTCGCGCTCTACCAAGCGCCGGGCAACTGTACCCTTGCCGACGCCTCCAGGACCGCAAAGGACCACTACCAGCGGTTCCCTTGGATGATACACTCAAGCCTAAGGAAGCTACTTCGATATACGGCTTACGAGAGCGTCCCGCTGGTTGGCCCCTAGGCCCTGCAGCCGGCGGGTGTCACTGATCCCGATCTCCTCCATCATGCGACGGGCCTTAACCTTACCGAGCCCAGGCAATGATTCCAGTACGGACTGTACCTTCATCTTGCCGATGGTCTCATCCTTGTCGGCCTTCTTGAGCAGGTCGGTCAGGGACACCTGGCCCATCTTGAGCTTTTCCTTCAGCTCCGCTCTGTCACGCCGTACTTTGGCCGCCTTTTTCAAGGCTGCTTGTCTTTGTTCTGCTGTCAATGTAGGTGGATTTGGCATGGCTGTACTTTAGCAGGTCAGCGGACGCTTGTCATCTATTTCGAGGAAATTGCCCGTTCGACATCTTCACGGATACTGAAGGCCGTAGCAAGGGGATTCCGTGACGCGGTAACAGCCCTGCCCACGACCAGCAAGTCAGCGCCTTTTTCAATGGCCTGCGCCGGCGTGGAAGCCCTGACCTGGTCGTGATGCGGATCGCCAGGGAGCCGGATTCCAGGAACAACCGCTATCAGCCCAGGATGCCGCTGTTTCAGCGCGTATACATCGTCTGCAGAGCATACTATTCCTGCGCACCCCGACTGAGCCGCTAACTCCGTCCGGTGATGGACCTCTCCAGCTTGGGCAATTTCGCTGGTCAATACCGTCACCGCCAGCACATTGGATACAGGATGCCCCGATTCCTCAGCACCTTGCCTGCATCCTGCCACAGCTGCCTCGAGGGTACTCATACCTCCGGCCCCATGTACGGTTACATAGCTGCAACCTAATCGTCCCAGCACCCGAGCCGCCTTCTCGACAGTAGTGGGGATATCATAAAGCTTTAGATCCACGAACACCCGGAATCCCTCACTGATGAGCCTGGTTACAGCGGCCGGGCCGCATGCCGAGAACAGCTCGAGTCCCACCTTCACGACACCGAATACCTCTTTTGCCGCCGCCGCCATCTCCACCGCCCTGTCGAGATCATCGGTGTCGAGAGCCAATGCAAGCCGGAACCTGACATCGTCCTTGATATTGTCCCTGACGTCCTGTCTTGGTCTCACTGGTAAGTGTCTCCTGTGGCCTCTGAGCTTGCTACATCCTCTCCACCCTCTTCACCCTCTACACCCTCTACACCCTCTACACCCTCTACACTCGTGACGCTCACTGCACTGGTCAGGTCAGCTACACGCCTGATCCCATGCAGCCTGCACCAGCGTTTCAACTCACGCTGGACTCGCATGGGTGCTCTCGGATCCAGCATCGTCGCGGTACCTACTTCCACTGCATCCGCTCCAGCCATCATCATCTCCACCGCATGCCTGCCCCTGGAAATACCACCCACCCCGACTATGCCGACCTCCGGGTTGGCCCTGCGGACATCATGTACCGCCCTGACTGCAACCGGCCTGATTGCCGGTCCGGACACGCCGCCGCCACGCGGTCCAGAGCCGAGTGAATACCGCCGCTTATCAATGTCGATTGCCATACCCAGCAACGTATTTATCAGTACCAATCCCTCAGCGCCGGCATCGATGGCTGAGGCTGCAATCTCCAGCAGGTCAGCTACATTTGCGGACAACTTCACCCATAGCGGGAGTCCTGCCTGGGTCGCGGCACGGACAGCGCCGGCAGTGGCATCCGGCGAATGGGCAAACATCCTGTTCCTGTCCTCGACGTTCGGACAGCTCACGTTGACCTCGATAGCCGCGATCCCGTAGGCAGTTGACAGCATGATGGCTGCTTTCTCGAAGTCTGCAGGCGTTCTTCCCCATATGCTTGCCACTACCGTCGCGCCATGTTCGACCAGTTGCGGGAGTTCCCTGTCGAGCCAGCGCCGGATACCGTCGCCTTGCAGCCCGACGGAATTGATCATGGATGCAGGGCCGGCACATACACGAGGTGCAGGGTTACCCGGCCATTCGAAGACGGCCATGGACTTCACCACCACTGCCCCCAGCCTGTCGAGATCCATATACGCTCCCAACTCGGAACCGTACCCTGAAGTGCCTGAAGCAGTCATCACGGGGGACTTGAGACGTACGGATCCCACTGTGGCGGTCATGTCGACACTACCGGCAATGCTCATGATCGATTCCCACCAAGGTGTCCACCAAGGTGTCCACCAAGGTGTCCATCAAGGTGTCCTTCGATGCGCCCATCCTGGTGCATCTCTTGCAGGCTAGTGACCGACAGCGGTGTCGACAGCCATTCTTGTATGCCCTTGGCCAGGGCTTTGGCGGCGGCCACTGTAGTAATGCACGGAATCTGGGCAGCGGTTGCAGCATTACGTATGTACATGCCATCTGCCCGTGGTCCTCGCCCACGAGGGGTGTTCACAACAAGCTGAACCTGGCCGGCCGATATCAGATCCAGCACATTAGGCAGCACCTCGCCAGTCTCTGAGAGTTCGCCTGATGGCTCGATATCTGCCTCGCCCGCGGCATCGCCAGCCATCTTGGCCACCTTCATCTTTACCTGGATCCCGTGCTGCTCGAAATACAAGGCAGTGCCGGTGGTGGCGGCTATGGAAAAACCGGCGCTCTGGAGTATCATGGCCGCTTCGAGACCTGATTCCTTGTCCCTAGCAGCGAGAGACATGAATACGGTCCCCGATCGGGGAAGGCTGTTTACGGCAGCGAGTTGGCTCTTGGCGAAAGCTATGCCGAAAGACTCCCCCACTCCCATAACCTCACCAGTGGAGCGCATCTCGGGGCCGAGCAGGCTATCCACGCCAGGAAATCTCGCAAAAGGCAGGACAGCCTCTTTTACACTGTAGTAGCGGTTGGTCGCAGGTATGGCAAAGAGGTGCTCCTGGCGCAGGCCATCCAGGGTATCGCCCACCATAAGACGAGCAGCTATCTTAGCGAGAGGAACTCCGGTTGCCTTGGATACGAAAGGCACTGTTCTCGAGGCTCTCGGATTGGCTTCGATGACATACACGTCACCATCCTTCACCGCAAACTGGATATTGATGAGACCCACGACATCAAGAGCATCCGCTATTCTCGATGTATAAGACTGCAATGTATCTACCACATCGTGCTGAAGTGTAAGCGGTGGGATCACGCAGGCGGAATCCCCAGAATGTACGCCTGCTTCCTCTACGTGTTCCATGATGCCACCGATATATAGTCCTCCCTTGCGGTCCCTTACGGCATCCACGTCCACCTCTACGGCATCTTCCAAGAACTTGTCCACGAGCACCGGACGATCCTTGACTCCCGCACCTTCTCGTTCAAGGGCGCTCTGGATCTCGCTGACCGCAACGCGAAGCCTCGCAGGATCATAGACAATTTCCATGGCACGCCCACCCAGTACGTAGCTTGGCCGCACGAGGACCGGGTAACCTATCCGCGAAGCTATATCGAGAGCGTCGTCCACGTTGCCGGCCATGCCGCCCGGGGGTTGTAGTATGTCGAGTTTCGCCAGCAATGCGCTCCATAGCCCCCGATCCTCAGCTATCTCAATCGAAGAAGGAGCAGTACCAAGCACCATCTTGGCATCCAATCCTGATGCCAGCTTGAGGGGCGTCTGCCCACCAAGACTCACGATGACCCCTTTGAGACTGCCATTGCCGGTGCCGGCAAGCTGTTCCGATCTGATCACATTCGCCAGATCTTCCTGGGTCAGCGGTTCGAAATAAAGACGATCAGATGTGTCGTAATCAGTGGACACTGTTTCAGGATTGCAGTTGACCATGATGGTCTCGTAACCCGCCTCTCTCAGGGCCATGACCGCATGCACGCAACAGTAATCGAACTCCACGCCCTGACCGATGCGATTCGGGCCGGACCCGAGAATGATGACGCGCTCTCCCGACGACGGGGGGACTTCGTCTGACCCGTCATAGGTGGAATAGAAATATGGGGTAAATGCCTCGAACTCGCCGGCGCATGTATCGACCGTGCCAAAAGTGGCGATCACCGATCTGGACAACCTCGCCGCTGTGGCGTCACTTTCCTGGCACCCAAAAATATAAGCAACCTGGCCGTCCGAAAATCCCATCTTCTTGACGGTAACCCACCCGTCGTGATCGATGTCACCGATACCAAGACCGGAGAGCTTCATCTGTTCGAGTGCCAACCGTACCTCGGTAATGGACTTGACTTGGTCGAGGAACCAGCGGTCTATCCCGCAGGCTCCTGCCAGCACATCGACTGGAATGCCTCTACGCAGGGCTTCGCCCACGTGGAAGATCCGATCGGGCGTAGCGTCTATAGTCATGGACAGTATCTCACCATCGGTCCTACCCTCGTAGATACGCTCGTAGGAGTCACTGTTCAACCCAAGATGCCCTCTTTCCAGGGAACGTAGAGCCTTTTGCAGGGATTCAGGAAATGTACGACCGATGGCCATTACCTCGCCGACGGACTGCATACGGGTACCCAGTTGCTCCGGCGCTCCGGGAAGTTTCTCGAACGCCCAGCGCGGGACCTTGGTGACTACGTAGTCTATGGCCGGTTCGAAGCAGGCAGGTGTCTTGGTGGTGATATCGTTGGGTATCTCATCAAGGGTATATCCCACTGCCAGCTTTGCCGCGATCTTGGCGATGGGAAAGCCTGTCGCCTTGGAAGCCAGGGCAGAAGATCTGGATACCCTCGGATTCATCTCTATGATCATCCTCGAGCCATCGTGCGGACTTACCGCGAATTGTATATTGGATCCACCCGTCTCCACCCCGACCTTTCTTATGCAGGCAAATGCGTCATCTCGCATCTGCTGGTATTCTCGATCGGAGAGTGTCTGTGCAGGGGCAACAGTGATCGAGTCTCCTGTGTGTACGCCCATGGGGTCGAAGTTCTCGATCGAGCATACGACTACGCAGTTGCCGGCATTGTCTCTCATGAGCTCGAGCTCATACTCCTTCCATCCGGCGATGGACCTCTCTACAAGTATTGTGTTCACCGGACTTGCCTCCAAACCTTCGGCGGCACGTCTGCGCAGGGTATCGAGATCCGCGGCCGTACCCGTACCCGCTCCACCGAGCACGTAGCTTGGCCTTATCATGATAGGGAAACCGATATCCTCGGCAATAGCCATTGCCTCGTCGAGACTATGGGCAAAACCGGCTGAGGGCACTTCGAGCCCTATCGATTGCATGGCTTCCTTGAATCGTTCCCGGTCCTCTGCAGTGGCTATCGCATCCACGCTTGCCCCTATGAGCTGTACGTGAAAAGCATCGAGGACGCTGGACGTGGATAGCGACATTGCAAGATTGAGAGCAGTCTGCCCCCCCAATGTGGGCAGCAGCGCATCGGGACGCTCGCGCTCGATTATCGCCTCCAAAATGTCGGGATTCAATGGTTCTATGTATGTGCGATCCGATATATCCGGATCAGTCATTATTGTCGCAGGATTGGAGTTCACCAGGATGATCCTGTATCCCTCCTCGCGCAGGACTTTGCAAGCTTGGGTCCCCGAATAGTCAAACTCGCAGGCCTGACCTATCACTATCGGCCCTGAGCCCACTATCAAGATCGATTCTATGTCGGTTCTCCTGGGCATCAGGTCCTCCTGGTCCTGGTCCTGGTCTTGGCCCTAGCCCCCGCGTTCCTAGCCATCATCTCCTGCAGGGTACCGAACAGGTAGGTGGAGTCATGTGGGCCGGGTGCAGCTTCCGGGTGATACTGGACGGAAATCACGCCGGCCGTGTCGCTGCGCATGCCCTCCACTACACCATCGTTGAGATTGATGTGACTGATCTCCATGCCGGCGCGTTCCACTGATGCCCTGTCCACGGCATAGTTGTGATTCTGGCTGGTCACCTCCACCTTGCCGGTTACAACCTGCTGTACAGGATGGTTGCCGCCATGGTGGCCGAAACGGAGCTTGTAGGTCCGGCCGCCCACCGCCCTCGCCAGTACCTGATGCCCGAGGCATATACCGAATACGGGCACCTTGCCAATCAGGTCCGACACCGTGGCAACCTGTGCATCGAGAGCGGCTGGATCACCGGGGCCATTGGAAAGGAACACCGCATCAGGTTCGAAAGAAAGAGCATCATCAGCCTTCGCGGTAGCTGAGAGCACGAGCACCTTCGCAAAGCGCTGCAGGTATTCCAGCATGCTGCGTTTTACCCCCATGTCATACACTGCGATACGCTGTTCGCCGTACTGATACTCGCTTCGGGAGCTGTAGGCTCTGCCGTGAGAGATGGCGTTGGCATCCACGCGACCTTCGAGGTGGAAGCTTGGGCTGGCACCTGGGCTTGGGCTGGCACCTGGGCTTGGGCCACCGCTAGAGTTGCCGTCACCATAAGGGCCAGCGAGCTGATATGCGACAGGGGTGGTCACCACCGTGGCGAGGTCTCTTCCTGTGGTGCCGGGATCGTTCTTGGCCGCCTCCAGGAGCTCTCGCACACTTCCGGAACCGAAAGCGCATCCTATAGCACCGCACTCTCTTATATGGCGGGTCAGCCGTCTGGTGTCCACTCCGGTAATGGCCGGTATGCCATTGGCAGCCAGCCAGTCCTCAAACCCTATGGTTGAACGCCACGAAGAGGGCTGCGGTTCGATGGATCTGACCACTACACCGTTCAGCCACGGCTTGGCCGCCTCGTTGTCCAATGCATTGGTGCCATAGTTGCCGATATGGGGATAGGTGAACGCAACCACCTGGCCGGCATAGGAGGGATCGGTAATCACCTCCTGGTAGCCCGCCATCACGGTATTGAATACCAGCTCGCCAGTGGCGATAGCTCCGTGATTGATGCCACCTGCGCTATATCCTTCAAACACTTCCCCGTCGGCGAGTACGAGCAGTATGGGACTGCGGGACCGTCCTGCGTGCTGCCGGTCGATGAAATCATCGAGAGATGTCACGGCAGGCGCCTTAATGTTGCATCCGCTTGAAATACACGAGCCAGGCTGCCAGGCGTGCATGCTCGCCAGCTATCAGAGAATGCGGCAGTAGATGAAGTGCCCATCAACGAGTTGCCTGCCCATTGTCGTACACCAGCTCGCCTTCGTAGATCGTGTGCAGCACCTTGCCGGTAAGCTTCATGCCGGCAAAGGGAGTGTTCCTGGATCGGGACAGCAGGCTTGCCGGATCAACGACCCATCCGGCATCAGGATCGAACACGGTGATGTTGGCCGGTGCACCAGGCTGCAGTGGGCCACCTTGACGTCCACCGTGCTTGGCATCCAGGCCTGCTATGGCAGCGGGTTGCTGGCTAAGCATGCCGATAAGCATTGCAATGCCGATCGGCGCTGTACGCACCCCCTCCTCGCTTGCTTCCGCGTCTTGAGAGACGTTGCCAGAATGCGGTGGGAGCCATTCCCTCTTGACGAGGGAGGTGATGGCCACTCCAAGTGCCGTCTCGAGGCCTATCATACCTGGCGGGGCCTGATCCATCGGGATATCCCGCTCTTCGGGAGCATGTGGAGCATGATCTGTCGCGATGGCGTCCAGTAACCCTGCTGCTACGGCATCGCGCAGGGCATATACATCCTCCGCCGTACGGAGCGGCGGGTTTACCCGGTATACCGTATCGTAATCAGACAACATGGCGTCAGTCAGGGAAATATGGTGAGGTGTCACTTCCGCGGTTACTCTGAGACCTTCTTCCCGAGCGTGTTGCAACAGCCTCGTCGACATGGCGGTAGAGACGTGCATAAAGTGTATTCGAGCGCGCGCCAACCGCGCCAGAGCGATATCTCTTGCCATCATGATCTCTTCAGCTTCACGCGGTACGCCGGCCAGTCCCAGCCGGGAGGACCACTCCCCTTCGTGCATCACCCCGCCTGTAGACAGCTGCTCCACCTCGCAATGTTGAGCCAGGGTGACATCGAGACCCGAGGCATACTCCAAGGCACGGCGCATCACCGCTGCATCCTGCACTCCCCGACCATCATCGGTAAAGATGCTTACGCCCAGGTCCTTCATCTCGGACATAGGGGCCAATTGCTCGCCGGCACGATCGACCGTGATGGCTCCAGCTGGTACAACCTGGCACGATGCATTTGCAGAAAGTGCAAGGATGTCCTTCACCACTGATGCATTGTCAATTGCGGGATCGGTATTGGGCATGCAGACTACGGCGGTATAGCCCCCGGCTGCTGCAGCCCGCGTACCGCTCTCCACGGTTTCAGCGCGCTCATAGCCGGGCTGCCTAAGGTGTGTATGCAGATCGACAAAGCCAGGTGACACGATATACCCGTGGCAGTCAAGCACCAGTACTCCCCTGCTGGCCGGCAGGTCTTCACCGATGCTGGAAATGTCATTTCCTTCGACAAGAACGTCACACTTGCGCGTGCCGGTAGAGTCTACGACGGTGCCGCCTTTCAGGAGGATCCTATGCATCTGCTGCTTCCGGCAAGCCAATTTGCGAAGTTGACTCTGTTGTAGTGTCCCGACCGGTATTGTCCCGTGGTAGAGCCCCCACTGATCTGTCATCAGCCTTCCAAGTGCCGGTATTGTGTCCGAGCAGGAGATAGAGCACGGCCATCCGCACTGCAACCCCGCTGGTCGCTTGACGGAGGATGAGGGACTTTGGCGAATCCGCGACGGTGTTGTCTATTTCCACTCCCCTGTTAAGGGGACCGGGGTGCATTATCACTGCATGATCGGGAAGCATGGCGTAACGCCGCTCATCAATTCCATAGTACGAGTAATACTCTCGTAGGGTTGGCACGTACATGCCGGTTCCGCGTTCACGCTGCAGCCTGAGAATATAGCATACGTCGACAGAGGGAAGCACCTCATCGAGGCTGGTGGACATCTCACTGGGCCATCCTGCTTGCGACCTCGGCAACAAGGTTTTCGGGGCAACAAGTACGGTGCGGGCACCGAGGATGTCCAGTGCCGCCACGAGCGACCTGGCTACTCTCGAATGCTCGATATCTCCCACAATAGCCACTCGCAATTTCTTGAAGCATTCTAGATCCGTCTGGGCAACGCCGCTACCGATGCTCGCGGTTGAACCGCTTGAATCCGGTTCCGTACCTGCAGTGCCATTACGAGCGTACCGTAGAGATGAGACGGGTTCTCTGGACTGACCGGCCCCAATAGCTGGGGCGAAGTGTTGCCTTATCGTGTAACAGTCAAGGAGAGCCTGGGTGGGGTGTTCGTGACAACCGTCTCCGGCGTTGATCACCGGTACCGGCAGCCATCTTGTAGCTTGAGCAGGCACTCCTGCAGAACTATGCCTGACGGCAAAGGCATCCGCTCCTATTGCATGCAAATTCTTGAGAGTATCACGCAGGGTCTCGCCCTTCTTGAGAGAGGACTGCGACGCATTGAGTGTGACGACGTCCATGGATAGGCGTTTGGCGGCAATTTCGAACGAGGTTCTCGTCCTAGTGGAATCCTCTGCAAATACGATTGCAAGTGTTTTCCCTCTGAGAGTTGGAAGTTTCGGGATGTCGCGGCCAAGGACCTCGGAAAACGAGTCGGATAGTTGCATTATACGCTTGATACCCGCAATATCGAGATCCCTGATCGAGATGAGACCGGCAAGCCTACTCGCTGCCGATGCCATGGCATCCTGCTGCGCCATATTGCTCTCCTGCTGCGCCATGCCATTCATGGTATGGCGATCCGTGTTGCACTTGAATGCCGCACCCTGCCGCTCATCGTCTCCTGCCCCGATATCGAGTCAGGTTGGCCAGCAGCCGGTAACCCGGTACATATACATGGTCGCGTATCTGCATGACGATCATTTCCTGACCACATCTCCAAGTAGGACGCCGTCCAGGCTCACGTCCACCTGTTCGGTAAGACGTGTGGGAAGGTTTTTCCCCACATAATCGGGCCGGATAGGCAGTTCCCGATGCCCCCTGTCCACCATGACCGCAAGCTGGATAGACCTGGCTCGTCCAAAGTCGGAAAGCGCCTGCAGCGCAGCCCGTACGGTCCTGCCCGTAAAGAGTACGTCATCAACGAGCACAACCGCCATGCCTGTGAGATTGACCGGAATGCTGGTTATCGCTTCTGGGAGAACGGGCCTCAATTGGATGTCATCCCTGTAGAAGGCCACATCCAGCGTTCCTACCGGAACGTGGGTTCCTTCCACCTCCTCGATTATTGCGCCGAGCTTTGCAGAGATGGGCACCCCACCAGTCTGTAGGCCGACCAAGACCAGATCATCCACTCCCTTGTTGCGCTCGACAATCTCATGAGCAATCCTGACCAGCGCTCTATGTACATCATCGACCGCCATTACCTGCGAACGAGGAACGAACACACCGCCTCTGGGTGTGGCAAGCTTGCGCTCACGTTCTGCCAAGTGCTGTTTCCTCCTAGGTTCCGTACGAGCCTCTCGGGACTCGCTTGACGGTCAATACAGCTATCACTGTACACGCTTACGCGGGTACGCGCAATTATGCTGCTGGACATTTTTCGAAATTCCGCGAATCGTTACAACCTAGGTTGACACTCGTGCGTCTATATACATGTGGAAGGTGAAAGTCACTGGTAAGGCAGGCATGCCTGGCATGATGGAGGTCGAAACAAATGATGACGCAAATGTGGAATGACATGGACAGAGACACTGGAGTTGTGAGGCAATGCGGTAAAACCAGGACAGCCGTTTTAGCAGTAGCTGCACTGATGGCCGCCGCTTTGCTGCTGGATGCGTGCAGCGGTGCCAGACTATCCGATACTCGAAGTACCAGTCATCAGAACCCGCACAGCACTATCGGCCATCAGAACCCGCACAGCGGAGTGCGCGTCGCCGCCACGACGCACAGCACGGTGCCCGTAACGGCGGGAACACCAGTAGTCGTGAATGGCCGTTTTGTCAAGAAAGTAGTGGTAGGTGGTCTCAGCGTGAGTCCTCTGGCGGGTGGTGGTGCTCGCCCGCTCGGTCTTGACGCTTCCCTTGCTGCCAGCTACGTCAGAATCACGGGCGGCCTTGCCGGTGGTGTGGCTGATGGTCGACAAGTGGTCGGTTATGGTTCGGTCACGCTCACCGGTGTCAGTATGCCGGCTGGTACGTCGGCTCTTTCTGCAACACCGGCCTGGGTCGGAATTGCTTACGCCGGCACGCGGCCGGAAGCTGTTTACTCTTGCCCTGATATGCACGCACCTTATGGGAAGGGTGGACCGTACAGGCCGGTGGACACTGCCGTAGTATTCTACGGTACCGGTGGTGACGGGGCCGTACTCTACAGCACAGGAGGATCCTTGCCCTGCGGAACTGGATACTCGAAGCCGTCAGTCTCGCTGGCGGATGGACTCGTATCCGTCCCCTGGCAACAGGTGGGTCCGGCAGGACTGTCGACAACTGTCGCATACACTGTACCTTCATGTGCCACTCTGGTCACCGCCGGTGGCGGCGGGAATGTACGCACGGGTATCTATACCATAGACATTACCGTTGCTATTCCATTTGACCGAGCGGGCTGCTCGAACATCGTTTCCCGTACGACGGTAGTTAGAGTGTTCCCTTCCAATATAGGGCCGCCAGGCGGTCCAACGCCTCCAGCCCACGTAGTTCTCGAGCATTCGATCTGGCCTGCCTTTGCCCCGCAAGGATTCAGGCCACCTGACTTCAACGAGCCTCGCTGAATCCGTTCCGTTCCCAGCGCGATCGTGTTTCCTGCAGGTACCGTCCGGGCGGTTTGGTGCCACCGTTCCCGGAGGCTGATAGGTTCCGACAGTTTGCACCCTCACAGGTTTCCCTCACCGCGCTCCCTGTCATCGAGACCAAGGCAGGCTGATAGGTTCCGACAGTTTGCACCCTCACAGGTGGCAAGCAATGGCCTGAACTGCAGCCTCGGGAGCGGCAACCACCCTTTTCGAGTTGCGGGATATCTGACACCAGCGTAACTGTCAATCGATATAGGATGGAACCAGGTCGACGCATCTGTGTTTTTTATATATGAATGAGCACCGTATGGCAACCAACTAGCATGTATCATGGCGTCCATACATTTCACGGTTACGACAAGGAGAAGGTAATGCCAGCAGAGAGGGTAGAGTTACGAGGACACATTATAGACTCGTTGACACTTGCAAAAGTATTGGATCTGATAATCACGAGAGGCGCGGAATATACTGTAGTTGAGATAGATATAGGTAAAACACAGCTGGATCCGTCGAGAGTATTACTAGAGGTTGGCTCAGACGACCCCGAGCTATTACAATCCCTGCTCATAGACCTACATAGCCAAGGAGCTAACAGGCTAGAGACACAAGAGGCCACTTTGGAACCCTGTGCACAGGATGGCGTGCTTCCAGAAGACTTTTATTCGACAACCAATTTGCCGACAAAAGTACTAGTGTCAGGCAAATGGCTGGAGGTAGAGTATCCTGAAATGGATTGTGCAATAGTCATTGACAGTAGCTCACTTAGTGCTGGTGACACGCCACAAGCCACAGCGGTTCCCATGCACAAGGTACGCACTGGTGACATGGTTGTCGTAGGAGATCACGGCGTGGTTGTCGAGCCTATTGTTGAGTCCCATGAATCTGCTTCATTCCATTTTATGAGTTCGCAGGCCTCATCAGAAAAGCCGAAACGTTTAATAGTGGCTAAAGTTGCTGAACGAATAATGGCAACAAGACAACTCACTCCGCCAGGGGATGTATTAGCCGTGTGCGGTCCTGCTGCAATCCATACTGGAGCTGGACAGTCCCTGGCCAGGCTGATCAGGGATGGATGGATAACTATGCTATTTGCTGGCAACGGATTCGCAACGCACGACTTAGAATCAAACATCCTAGGAACATCCTTGGGAGTATCTCTCCGAGAAGGCAATCAGACCGAAAGCGGGCACTCAAATCACTTAAGAGTAATCAACGAAATCAGGAAGTTGGGCTCCATCCAGAATGCCGTCGAAAAAGGTTACCTCAAATCCGGAGTACTCTATGAGTGCGTAGTCAATGGAGTCCCTTATGTTCTCGGTGGCTCGTTACGAGACGACGGCCCGCTTCCAGACGTAATGACGGATGTTGTGCAGGCTACGGATCGTATGAGGGAGTTGCGTGCAAACGTCAACCTCGCTATCATGCTTGCAACCACCTTGCATGCCATTGCTGTTGGTAATATCCTGTCATCCAAGGTGGAGACCTTCTGCGTGGATATCAATCAGGCAGTAGTTACCAAGTTGTCGGATAGAGGCAGTCATCAAACTGTAGGAATAGTGACCGACGTAGGATTGTTCATATCAGAGCTGGCCGACATTCTCTCTCCGCAGGCATAGCATGCAGGCTCTTTGCGTGCCAGTGATCTAGTCCGCCGGGTGCCCAGCAGGTCTCCGTGAAGGTGAAAGTGGTATACGGTCTTGGGATGCCAGCGAACTCCGGTCCATCCTCCATGTGAACCAAGACCACGGGCAGCGCTGGCGGATCCGGCCCTCGGGCGAGAGCAGTCCCGAATCTAATCCACGATAGTGTTACAGCCGTACGGTACACTGATCAGCATGAAACATCTGTATATACGCATATGCGTGTGCGTGTGCGTGTGCGTGTGCGTGTGCGTGGAACCTCATGAGCGAGGGAATATATGAAGTTCCGATTTGTTCACGCTGCCGACCTACATCTCGATACACCATTCAAAGGGATTGGAAAGGTCAACCCGATGATCGCCGAGGCTTTGCGCGATGCGTCCATCGCTGCATTCGATAACCTGATCGACTTGGCACTACAGCGACAGGTCGCCTTTGTGATCCTTGCGGGGGACATCTACGATGGTGCAGAGCGAGGGGTACGAGCTCAGATGCGGTTCCTCGCCGGGCTCAAACGGCTTGACGATGCAGGCATCCGATCGTTTATCGTACACGGAAATCATGACCCCGTGGAAGCCGGCTGGTCCGCCATTCGTGAGTGGCCGAGACTGGTTACGGTGTTCGGCCACAACGACGTGCAGGTGGAGACCGTAGCCATAGATGGCGCAGATGTTGCAACTGTCCACGGTATCAGCTTTGCCGAGCGGGAGGAGTCCGAAAATTTAGCACTACGTTTTGCCGGCGACCGTGACGCTGGATTGCAAATCGGTGTATTGCACTGCAATGTGGGCAACGACAGCGATCACGCTCCGTACGCTCCATGCACTCTGGATGACCTCGTGAATGCCGGCCTTGACTACTGGGCACTTGGGCATATCCATAAGCGCAGCATCCTCCGCAACGGCCATCCCTGGATCATCTATCCGGGCAACACCCAAGGCAGGAGCAGCAAGCCAAGCGAAAGCGGGGCAAAAGGCGCGTATGTCGTGGAAGCGGACGGAACGTCCATCCAATCCGTCGAATTCGTGCCGCTCGACGCCATCCGTTTCGAGCGTGTAGATGTGTCGGTCTCCGGCATCTCCGACTTACCAGGTATGCTGGACAACCTCCAGGAAAGGGCTGCAGAGCTGCATTCCCAAGCTGGAAGTAGGGCTCTCATCGTAGATGCGAGCATAACCGGTTCCGGACCGGTGCATGACGACCTTAGTCTCGACGGAGCATTGGACGAAACGTTGCAAAGCCTGCGGGATGCATCCGGCGATTACGTCCCTTTCTTGTGGTGGAACCAGCTTCATAATGAGACCAGCCCGATGCTCGATCTCGACAAGATTCGCCAGAGGAACGATTTTGCCAGCGAGTTGCTGTCACTTGCAGACGACATTCTCGAGCAGGAAGGTAGCATGACAAGTCTCTCGAACGAGCTGTTGAGCGACTTACCGAGGCGTAAGCTGGAGGCCGCAGGTGTGATGGTTCCCGATGTCGTGAGCACCGCACTCTGGCGGCGAGCCACCATACATGCGCTGGAGCTCCTCCTCGAGGAGCGGGAGAGCGATGCACCATGAGGATTACCGGCTGGCACATTGACGGCTTCGGCATCTTCTCAGGTTACAACGTCGACAATCTACCTCCCGGGCTTACGGTCATTCATGGACCAAACGAAGCCGGAAAGTCGACTACCATGGCGTTCGTACGTGGGGTCTTATTTGGATTTCCTTCTGTTAGATCGAACAGTAACCGGTATCCTCCACTAAATGGCGGGCGGCACGGCGGGCGCTTGTTCATCGATGCCGTAGCCCCTGGGGATGGGGCATCAGATAGTGAACAGTGGGTGGTGGAACGCACTACGGGGCTCGTACCAGGAACAAGCCGATCGTCCGCAACTGGTAGCCTGTCGGTTACGTTACCGGGCGGTTCACCAGGCACGCCAGAAGATCTCGATCAGCTGCTCGGCCATGTCGGCAGTGAGCTATTCCGCAATATCTTCGCCTTTTCCCTGTCCGAACTGGATTCATTCAGAACCCTGGAGGACGACGCCGTGCGTGAACGGATATTCTCCTCGTCTACCGTGGGAGCGGCACGCTCTCCCAGCGATGTCATCGGTATCCTGGATCGCAGGATTGCCGCCCTACTGAGAAAGCGTGCAGACGCTGCGGAAGCAAACAGAGCCATGGCCGAGCTCGACGCCGTACTGGACAAGATGCACGATGCCAGGAGGGCTGCCGAAGACTACCCGCGCATCGTGCAGAAGCGCGAAATGCTGGAACAGGATATCGTACGTATTGAGGACAGCCTGCAACTGGCAGGACGCAACCTGTCTATGTACCAGAAGCTGATAGATCTGTGGTCGGATTGGCTGGAACGAGCCAATGCGTTGGAGGAACTCGAGCGGATCGAAATACCGGAGGAACTGCCCGACGGGATGGAGGAGCGGCTGCAGGATCTGAGGAACGCCCTACACGATGCCCGGGCGAGGCGGGACGAGCGGCTGAAGGACCTGGAAAGAGACCAGAGAAGGCTGGAACGGATTACGACTGACGATTCACTTGTAGCCATAGCCAATGACGTGAAGAGCCTATACAGAGACATGTCCGCATATGAGGGATACATCGAACAGCTGGGTGAGCTGGAAGCGAAGAAGGACCGCCGGCAACGGATGCTGGACGACCAGTTATCTATTCTCGGTCCGGGGTGGAATCGTATGCGATTGGAAAGTCTGGACGTATCGATACCTGCTGCAGATGAGGTGACAGAGTGGAACAACAGGTTGGAGCAGGTACGTAATCAGCGAAACGATTCCGACCGCTCGCTGAAAGAGCAGGAAGACCGTATCGACACGGTCAGGAATGACCTTGACAAGATCAGGGCGGAGTTCAACAATTACAAGAGCACACCCGAATTGGATACTCTGGAAAATGACGAAAGACTTATACGGCAACTGCAGTCGCTGCTAGATGATCGAGTAGTTGCCCAGGGTAAATTGGAAGATGCAGAACATACCGTGGAGGATCGTCAGGCGCAGCTTGCAGCCATGCCGGGGTCTTCCACTACTGATATGATCCCGTTCTGGGCGATTTATGCAATCATCCTGTTCATGGGTGTAGGGGTTGCAGTTATGATCGTCTTCAGGCAGTGGCTTGCCGCCGCTCTGCTACTGGTAGCCGCTCTGTCCGTGCTCGTTATGTCTCGCAGGTTACCAAGTACGTCCGTACCCGAGGAAGCCCGGGAAGTTGCAGGTGAGCTGCTCGACAAGGCCAAGGCATTGCGCGAGCAGAGGGTTGAAGAGGTGGATGCCCTCAACGCTCGAATAGCCCAGTATACCACCCATTTCAACTTGCCGCCATCGCCTAGCCGCTCTGACGTCGCTGAACGGGCGACATTCCTGAGCAGGCAGCGTGACGCACGTATGCGTGGCGATGATCTTGCCAGGCAAATCGAAGAACTTGAACTTTCCTTGCAAGGGTTGGAAAGCAAACTGCAGGAATTGAAAGATGAACGCTCCTCGAGACAGGCAAAATTAGCTGAAACCACCAGGGACTGGGAATCCTGGCGACAAGGTCATGGAGTTCCGGAGCCGATGTCGCCCGAAGCCGTCACCGATCTGTTCACATCCATCAAGCGGGCTCGTGAAGTACTCAGTGCCCTTGATGATGATACAAGACATGCAATGTCGGTTAGACAGAAAATCCAGCAGTTCGACGAGAGAGCGCATGACGTTCTCAGAAAGGCGGGACTGGATACTGGAGTCGGGGGCACCATCACTACAAGTTATGAATATCACTACGACTCAAATAGCCTGGGCAAGCTGGACGCTGCAGCTGGTGGACCTACCCTCACCACAAGGATTCATAACTTGTACGAGAAGATACTCGAAGATGAGGAAGCCAGGCGCAACAGGGAAGGCCTGGAAACAGCAACAGAATATGCCAGGAAGGAGTGGGAAGATGCGGAAGACAAGCTACAAGAAGTCAAGCATAACTTGGATAATCTTTTGCGATCAGCTGGCGCCGGCAACGAGGAGGAACTGGAAGACTTCATAAAAAGAACGGCTCGCCGCCATGAGCTGGAAAGTAAGGTAAACGCAGCCAGCACTCGTATCGATACGAGGCTGGGCCTTGGAGAGGCAGCTGAGAACATGCGCAGCGAACTGGCAACGGGTGATCGGACCAGCTGGGAAAGTCAGAAGGACATCATCGCTCAACAGATCGATCTCCTGAATGCCGAGAAGCAGGAAGCCATCGAACAAAAGACTCGAGCGGCAGACGAGGAGAAGCGTGTTGCAGAGCTTTCCGACCTAGCATCTTTGGAGATTGAGGCCGAAGGCCTCCGGCAACAGATCGCTGGCGCATTGGAGCGCTGGCAGGTTGCAAAAGCTGCAAAGTATCTAATAGAGCAGACACTTGACCGCTACGAGAGGGAGCACCAGCCAAAGGTTGTCGCACGAGCATCAAAGCTGTTCGCCGGTATCGCCGGAGGACGGTACCGGCAACTCATGACACGAGACGGCAAGATCCAGGTTCTCGATAGTCACTCGCAGATTGTCGACGTTGAGCAGCTGAGTACAGGTACAGCACAACAGCTGTATCTCTGCATACGGTTTGGATTGGCCGAAGAGTTCGCGGAGAGAGGTACCCTTCTACCGTTCATCATGGACGAAGTGCTTGTGAATTTTGATCCGGACCGCGCCCAAGCAGTTGCTGAGACCATCGCCAGGGTCTCCACCGCCCGCCAGGTGCTGATGTTCACCTGCCATCCGGAAACAGTCGGCATGATCACGCAAGCATGCCTTCAGATCGATGTTCCACCACCGCGAATCATCGACCTGAACGAAACCTGAACGACTAGACTCACCAGTTCGCTTAGTATTCGGAGCTAGCGCATGACCAGCGCAATATTTGACAGTACGCCATTAATGAATCTCCCCGAGTCCTCAGTGGAATACTCATTGGCCAGCTCTACGGCTTCGTCGAGCACCACTGCAAGCGGGATGTCGACTAGTGCCATGAGCTCGTATACCGCCATCCGTAGGATCAGCCTGTCCACCACCGGCATACGATCGACTGGCCAGCCTGCTGATGCCCCGTCAAGCATGGCGTCGATAGATACAACATTGCTGCAAACACCCTCCACCAATGTCAGCACAAAGGAATCAGCAGGAACGACCAGCGACCCTAGTAGCTCGTGACATGATATATTCTTGATTTCACGTTCGTAGAGCATTTCCAGCGCTCTGGCCCTAGCCTCGTGACGCGGCAACTCCTGGCTCTCATTTTCCGCAGGCATGGCAGCTTGCGTATCTTGCGTATCTTGCGTATCTTGCGCGTTGCCATCTGGCGTACGGTCATTCTGTATCATCAGGAGTACCGGCAGGCAACAAGCAATAGAGCGGTATCACTGATTACGGCTAAGCGACACAACGATTTCGATACCCAGCCGTTCCATGGGGAGGTCTCCTTACTTGCTTGGAGCTTAGCTGGTAGAGCAGATTCCCGCTCACACACGTGTGATGTATGCGCCTGTGCGGGTATCTATCTTGACGATGTCGCCAGCTGATACAAACAGTGGGACCTGGACGGTGATGCCAGTTTCTAGGGTGGCGGGCTTTCTGGCCCCCGACACCCTGTCGCCTTGCAATCCCGGATCAGTGGCTGCAACTGTGAGTTCCACGGATGCCGGCAGATCCACTGAAACCACCTCACTGCCATACATCTGCAAGATGGCGGTATCTCCCTCCTTGAGGTAGCCGGACATATCTCCGAGGCTCGACTCGGGCACTGGTATCTGATCGTAAGTGACCACATCCATGAACACGTAAGACTCGTTCTCCCTGTACAGGTATTGCATCTCTCGTTTGTCGACTATGGCCTGCTCGACCTTCTCGTCAGCCCGGAAGGTCTTGTCCACTACCGCGCCGGTTCGGACGTTCTTGAGTTTGGTACGCACGAACGCGCCGCCTTTCCCAGGCTTTACATGTTGGAACTCGATGACCTTGAACAATCCATCGGATAGTTCAAGGGACATACCGTTATCTAGATCGTTAGTGGACGTAGTTGGCATAGTTTCTCCAGTGTATCTCTTTCGTAACCAGGCTATCACCTCTGGCCGAAAGCCTATCGACAGGTCATCTTTTGCAGGTTTCACACTAGCCTCGATTCTCGATCTTCGGTACTCGTTATTGCGATAATCGCGTTGAGGTATTAGCGGGGTGGGAAGCCGAACCGAAGGCCCCTACCACCCCACCAGGGAATAGAGATGTCGAGCTCAGTCCAACTTATCGCGCTGATCGACCCCAAAATAACCCAAAACAGCCATATTCCGGGGTGCCATGAGTGCGAAACAGCCAGTGGGAGAGCTGAGGGTCAACAGGTATGCAAATGTAGTGACCTAGCACTGCCTGTGTATAACTAATGCTTGACATTGGTATATTGGTATGCTATGATTAAGCTGTATTCGTCCGAGCAACCGAAACATCAGGGAGTCCAACAACGAGCTTCAGCACCTTCTTCGGATCGGTCTTGAGTTCTGCCGGTAGGATAAGGGAACGGGGCATTAAAAGATTAGGGCACCGTGATTGCCTCAGATCGTGGACCTCGTTACCCCCCCCCCCCCCCCCCCCCCCCCCGCCGCGC
>JAKBVZ010000031.1 GCA_021841005.1 Actinomycetes bacterium
ACCCTCGAAAGGCCGCACGTGTTGCGAAAGAGGTTACTTGGATGCGAGAGCGCTGGGGAGACCTCATCTTGAACGATCCTGCATACAACCCCAACCTTTCCCTGGCAACAGCCGACTTCGACCTGGCATGGCCACCGAGGATACCTGCACTGTGGAGTTAGGCCGCCTACCGTTCTTTGCTGCCGCCTGCCGCCTACTGTTTCCTATAGGCAGGATATCACCAGCAGGCAGGCAAATGGCTTAACCATGGATTAGCCTGCTCCAACTGAGCCGCTAGCGAGAACAAGAGTCCCTCACCTGCGGGAGGACCCACCAGCTGAACACCTACGGGCAAACCCTCCGCCGTCCAATGCAGGGGAAGCGACATTGCAGGCTGGCCAGTCATGTTGTATGTAGCCGTAAACGGTGTAAAGCGCTTCTGAGCCTCAAAGTCCAGCTCGGGATGTACATCATCTCGGAAACTGCCGACCGGCGCCGGGAGCTGAGCAAGTGTCGGCGTCATGACTATATCGTAAGACGCAGTGGCTTCAATTGCCACCCGTGCTGCCACCTGCGCCGCTCCAAACGCCGCCAGGTACTCAGTGGCTAGGGCGGAACGGCCTCTCTCTCGCAACCACCGGGTAAGGGGCCTTAGCCTTTCTTCGTCCGCGGGTACAACTGGTATCGAAGCGGCTCCGACAGCCCAGATCGTTTCAAAGTAGGGGATAAGATCAGATGAAAACGGCAACGGGCAGTCCACCACCTCATGGCCAAGTCCTTCGAGCAAGGATGAGGCTTCATCGTAGGCAGACATACACTCGGGATCGACTACCGCCCCGGGTACTACTGGCTCCGCGTAACGGCCTATGCGAAGTTTTCCAGGCATACGCCGTGCATAAGAAAGAAAGGTTTCCCCTTCTTGGAGTGGTGGAGCCCACCAGGGATCCCCCGGCATGGGACCTGCCATGACATCGAGCAACGCGGCAGCATCAGCCACAGTGCGTGCTAGGGGTCCGTTGACCCCAAGGCCGTTGGTATCCGGGAGTACTGGCCCGTTGCTTACCCGTCCTCGTGAAGTCTTCAAGCCCACGAGTCCACAGACACTTGCTGGTATGCGCACCGAGCCGGCGCCATCATTACCCTGCGCCACGGGCACGAGTCCTGCCGCTACGGCCGCCGCCGCGCCGCCACTTGAACCGCCTGCCGAACGCGAAGGATCGTGGGGGACGCGAGCAGGCGGAGCAACATCGGGTTCCGTATAGCATGGCAAGCCGAACTCCGGCACATTGGTCTTGCCGAGGCTTATCATGCCGGCCTGCTTGATGCGGGTGACCACATGATCATCCACGGGAGAAACGAAATCACGCATTACGATACTGCCAAACATGGTCTTCACCCCTGCAGTAAAGTTCAAGTCCTTGATTGCCACAGGTACACCAAACAGATCCGGCAAATCGCCACCGGACCCACCACACCCACCTGACCCAACAATCTTCTCGGCATTGCGTGCAGCTTCCAGCGCTTGATCCGCCGTTACCGTTGCAAAAGCTCCCATCTCAGAGGAAAGACGCTCTATCCTGGACAGGTAGTGACGGACAAGTTCGACCGGACTTACGTCATGGCGCTTGATCGCCTCGCCCTGTTCCACTGCGGACATATCATGTATCTCGGCCATATATGCATACTACCGGGTTCGCGTAGCGGCTTCCGCATCCTACGATGTGACGCATATTCTACAAAGCATGGCGATCTTGATCCACAGTATGGCCGCCCTGCAAGATCGCCGCCAGGTATATCAGCCAACGGGTAGCGGCGTACCGCCACCAGAACTAGTGGTGGATGTGGGTGTGGATGTGGACGACGATGATGACGACGATGATGACGATGACGTCGAGCAACTTGGATAGGCACCGTAGGTGATCTGCACGGAGGCACCTGCCGTCGACTGCGAGTATGCAGCAGGATTCTGGGAGATGACGTATCCCGCCTCGCTCTGACTAACCGTATTGACTTTCTGGCAGACCTCTGTGGGCGTAAACCCATCATTGACAAGGGTGGACTCAGCTTGGCTGAGAGTATCTCCGACAACGTCAGGTACTGTAGCAGGGGCAGGTCCTTGGGATACGACCAGGGTAATGGTCGAGCCATACGGTTGCGTAGATCCTGCCGGTGGCTGGGTTCCCACCACATACCCATTGGCAATGGCCGACGAATAGGTATAGGAATAAGTGGAACTGACGTTGAATCCCTTTTTGCCCAATGCATTGGCAGCCGTGGTAGTGCTGTCGGAAGCGACGGGAGGAACCGTAACCCCTGCCGGAGGTGGGCTCGTACCATTCGACACGTACAGCTGGACAGTGGTTCCCTTGGGTTCTTTGGTACCCTTGCTTGGAGTCTGCCTGAGGACGGTGTTGGCAGCCAACGTCGAATCTATGAAATTGGCGCTGTATTGAAGGCTCGCGCTGCGAATGATCGATTCAGCGGTACTCAGGCTATCTCCTGTCACGCTTGGGACAAAAGTGCTCGTGGTAACAGACGGCTGCTCTCCGCTACTCACGATCAGCTCCACAGTGGTTCCCTTCGATACCTGCTGTCTCTCCGGAGGAATGGTGCGTATGACAGTTCCAGATGGCGCGTGACTATCCGGTATCCTACTCACCTTACCTGGCTTCAGCCCGGCGGCACTTAGATGAGCTTCGGCGCTCGAGATGGACTGACCATAGATTGCTGGAATCGCAACTTCCGTTGTAGTAGGAGAAGATGACAGTAGATGCCAGTATCCCAGTGACTGGCCGAGCAATGCCACGATCACCCCCAAGGCCAGTAGCATGACCACCAATACACCTGCATAGATACCGGTATGAGTCTTGTCCTCGTCAGTCTCACCCGGCGCCTTACCGTTGCTCCCTCCAAGAGCGCCCACTTGGGGCAAGGCCATAGTGGTTCCCGCGCCGGAATCTGCAGCCCCTAACAGCTCTGCTTGCGACAGAACAGTGGTGGTATCGGCTCCGAGTATGCCTCTCACTTCACGTCCATGGGAAAAGCTCACCAGGTCCGCCCTGAGCGCATCGGCGCTCTGGTAACGCAATTGTGGAGATTTCATCAGACACTTGCTGACAATTGCCTCGAATTGAGGAGGAACTGATGGACTCATATCACTTAGAGATGGCGGGTTCTCCCGCACGTGTTTGGAAGCGACGGCCACCGGGGTGTCTGCTACAAATGGAGGGCGCCCTGCAATCATTTCAAACAGAACCACTCCAAGTGAGTAGAGATCACTCCTGCCATCCACTCCTGCACCTTCAGCCTGCTCAGGGGAAAAATACGTTGCAGTGCCCATGACAGAACCCGTCTGGGTCAGGCTGTCCTCAGTATTGAATGCCCGTGCTATGCCGAAGTCGGTCACCTTCACCTGACCATCTTCGGTGATGATCACATTGCCCGGCTTCACATCACGATGGACAACATTATGCTTATGCGCGTATGAAAGGGCGGCAGCGACCTCCGCCGCTATTCCAGCGGCTCTCTGGGGAGCCATGGGACCGCTGGTACGCAACATCGCGGAGAGTGGCAGGCCCTCCACATATTCCATCACTATATAGTATGTGCCTCCGTCTTCACCCCAATCGTATACTGACACTATGTTGTGATGAGACAGCCCGGCAGCTGCCTGAGCTTCGCGACGGAAGCGCTCTACGAATGCCCTGTCCACTGAAAGCTCCCTGAAAAGCACTTTCAGGGCAACCGTCCTGTCAAGCAGACGATCGTGCGCTCTGTATACCTCGGCCATCCCGCCACGCGCGATAAGGCGTTGGGGCTCGTAACGCCCCGAGAGTACCTTTGGTATCATTGTTGGCTCCATCTAGTTGCCCAGCTTAACCGATCATTATGATCATGGGGTAACACTCGGGCAAGTTTCTTGGCGGTCTGTATGTGGCCATGTGCTGCAATGGTACGTCCTTTGGTCGGTACGCCCTCCATGCATGAAGCGACTTGACCTGTAGGATTGAATGCAATCGCGTAGGCACGGGTATTTCCGCCATCTTCATCCTGCAGTTCTCCTCGTGGCATAGTACGCTGGCATATCAGAGGCCGGACCCGACGGATTACCATCAAAACCAGTGCACGAGCTGCGGCATAGTGGCCGCAGCAGAGCGTCAGAGGCCGGACCCGACGGATTACCATCAAACGCCCGTGGCGCACCGGAACCGGACCCCCTATCACGACCCGAAACTACCGTACTAGAGAGGGTGGCGGAACCGGAGCTTGATGACGTAGTATGGCTCGAGCCAAAAATACCCTGTAACATCGCCCTCTGAATGGGCCCCGCTATAGATGCTCCGGTTGCGCTTGGAGCCTGACGGGGCACGACCACGGCGATAGCTACTCTGGGATGGCTGGCAGGAGCGAAAGTGACCATCCAGTCAGTCGTCTCACCGTGCAGCCCTATCTGTGAGGTTCCGGTCTTGGCGGCCACCTGCCATGATGATGGAAAGATGGAAGCAGCGGTACCATATTGGGCAACCTTTGTCATAAGATCAGCCACTTTCGACGCGGTGCTTGACGAAGTTGCCTGAAGCCATTTGGATGGCTTGTAGCTGTACACCACCTTGCCGCTCGGGCTCCTGACGTCGTAGAGGACATGAGGCTTCATGATGGTTCCATGATTTGCCACCGCAGACCCTACCAGAGCCATTTGAAGGGCAGTGGCTTGGTCATCGCCCTGTCCTATAGCTGAAAAGGCCACGAAGGAGGGCACCTGCTGAAGGTACGACAATGTAGCAAGCGTTGAGACTGCGGGAGCAGGCTGTACATCCAGGGGAGGGCGCTTGTTGAATCCAAATGAATCCGCTTCAGAGATGAGTTTCTTCGGACCCAGCGCAAGACCTATCAGAGAGTACCCGGTGTCGCATGAAGGCGGGAGCATCTGAGCCATGGTACCACCACATGCTTCGTAAGCATAGTTATGCAGCTGATGACTCGTACCCGGAAGTGGAGTCTGGGTCAGCACCGGGAAAGACTTGGTGGCCAAACTTGGATCCTGATCATAGACGGCCGAAGTGGTAACTATCTTGAACGTGGAACCAGGGGGATAGGATCGTCTCCAAGCTCTGTCGAGCATTGGCTGCGCCGGATTCGCTATATACGACTTCCAGGCGGCGATTTCCTTTGTGGCTGTCTCGTAAGCGAGTGGATTGGGATTGAAGCTCGGGCTGGAGTACATCGCCAAGATGGCTCCGGTAGATGGATCTATGGCAACAACCGAACCAGTCCTGTTGCCCAACTCTTTGGCAGCTAGCGCCTGAAGGCGATCAGATAGAGTAAGGCGAAGAGTGTCGGTGCTGGTCCGGGACGCCAGGAAATCCCTTATAGAGCTGATGGGAGCCTGGTATGGAGTCAAGTACTTGTTGTAATAGCCCTCGACCCCATTCATGCCATAGACATAGGAATCGAATCCAACTACTTGAGCAAATAGGGAGCCGGTGGGATACTCTCTACGGTACCTGTAGATGTCGTTCGGTGTAGGTACCGACTTTGCCAGAACCGTACCGCCTGCGCTCACGATGGTCCCTCTGGGATTGTCGCGGGACGCAAGAATGGTTCGCGGGTTTCCTGGAGCATTTGAAAGACTGCCTGCTTGAATTACCTGGATGTTGTTGAGCTGTACAAACAACGCCACAAAACATAGCAGGAGAAAGGCCCCCAGCCATCTTATGCGTTTGTCCAAAGTGTTTCCTTCACGGTCATCCCTGCGTTCTTGTCACTACCATCTCTACACTGCCAACAACATATAATATAAAAAGCCCCCTGCACAGCCCCTGCAACGGCAATGCTCCTTATCACCATACCGGAGACATGCATCATGTAAATAATACCCTTTCATGACCCTTCAGCGGTGGCACTGCTATACCTGGGAAGTTGGCATATATGCTTGGAAAGTTTACCTGCTCGGCTGGACTGGTGTGGCTTGGTGGAGTATTCACGCTGGCGGTTACCGAGTGCTTGATACTGTTCTCCTCGGCCACCAGATCTTTTATGTAGGCATCTGCGGCAGCCAAAGAGGGCTCTTCCACTCCGGCTTTCAGCTGGGATATACGGTACGGAGCGATGTCCTTGAATGTCAGGTGGGTGGCTTGTACCCGGTGAGGCTCGAAGCCCATGAATCCGCCTATCCGACCCTGGAACACTTCGATCCTATTTCCCTTGAACATGACAAAATAGGAGCTGTCGACATACCACCTCACAACCCCGAACGCTCCCGCTACAACGGCTAGGAATACCAGCACAAACAGCACCAGGCGGAAACTGAACAATCTCTGGCCACCATACGGATCGTCCGCTTGACCACCCTTAGACAACTTCGAACCCAACACGCTCGACACCGCCTCCTGCGAACCGCTTGCCTGCGCATACTCAACGGGATGCCTGGAGCTTTGCTGTGCTCGTTGCAGGCGGGATCGCGATCGTGCCTGGTTGGATGGTTCTCCTGTTCCCTCCGGCGAGTCTGCGAAATTGGTAGCTTGTGCATCTGTCCTCTTGCGTTTCGACCAGCCGGCAACTGGAGGTATAGTAGCGGCGGAAGCCAGTCTCAGTGCATAATTGCGCCCCACCTTCCTGGCTGGGTTGCTGATCTCCCTGCCGATGGCAGTCTTGTCAAGCATCATGGTGGCATCACCTGCAGACAATATTGGCTTCGGAGCACTCGACGTATAAGTTCCAACTGGCCAACCTGGTGAATCGCCATGGCCAGGAAAAGATACTGGCGGTTCTTCACCCCAATCCCGGCCAGATTGAGCCTGGGCAAGTACTTCAGAGTGGCTAGGGGTAGATGCCTCGGGGGCAGGAAACGATGTAACTGACTCAGACATGATGCCGGGATCGTCCGGATCATCGGAGCGAACGTCTACTATGACCACAGTAATGTTGTCACTGCCTCCGTGCTCATTTGCCAGGCGTATCATGGTATCGGCGGCCCGTTGCGGATCTGGATCCGCTTCCAGGATCGCTGACAGGGAGCTGTCGCTGACCTCATTGGACAGTCCATCAGAGCACAACAGGAACCTGTCACCGATCTCCGCCGGAACCTCCCACGCATCGACCTCCATCTCAGGCCCCATCCCGAGCACTCTGGTAAGCATGTGCCTCTTGGGATGGACCGCCGCTTGTGCATTGGTCAGCTTTCCCCTGCGTGCCAGCTCTTCAGCTACCGAATGATCCTGGCTGATCTGGATCATCTGCCCATCGTGATACCTGTATATGCGGGAATCTCCCACATTGGCGGCGACAAACAGACCATGCCCACTGATCGCAGGCGTATCGCCGGTTACCCGCAGTTCCGTGCTGGTGCCACTTTCTTCGCTCATGCCGGCCTGTACGGCAAGGGGCACGGTACCGGCAGAGCCTGATCCCCTGCCTGAGATTACGGCACTGCTATGGCTTCCATGGCGCATCCCTATCCTGTGATACCACCGCACTTTCTTGACAGCCTGGCTCCTTCTGGAAGGCTGCTCCATGCGCAGTATTCCGTCATTGCCGGTCTTGTCCAAGCCGGCAAGCAGGTAGGCCAGAGCCACCATTGTTGTCCCCATACCGGCCAGGCGGGAATCATCAGTACCCTTCTGCCACACCACGAAATTTGCATACTGCATGGAACGGATAAGTCCTGCACCACCCGGCTGCTGCCGGAAAGATTGACTCAGAGCCTCAATTGCCAGCCGGGCGGCTTCACCACCACCGGCATGCCCGCCCATCCCGTCCGCCACGGCAAACAATGGAGGGTCCACAAGGGCCAGGTCTTCGTTGCGTTTACGAACCCGCCCTGTATCGGAAGCATAACCAGCTAATAACTTGGGCACGAATATAAGATCTTATCGGATCCCCGCGTACTATGCATAAAATCCGTACACAGGGTATTCATTCAGGTGGATACTTCAAAAACCGTGCCACCTATCTGCAACAGATCTCCGCGGCCCAGATGTGTAGGCCTGGATATCCTTTGCGCGTTTACCCAGGTCCCATTGGTGGACCCCATGTCCTCCACCCATAAAGCATCTCCCTTGTGGTAAATGCGAGCATGCAGGCTGGAGGTATAAATATCTTCAGTCTTGATGCCGCAGTGCGGTGCTCTTCCAACTGTAACGTCTCCCGCTATTCTCTCTACTTTCCCGGCCGACTCCTTGGGCTCCAGCACTTTCAGAACAGCCGCACCAGACCGCCCATCTGCTGCGTCCCGGGAGGACAAGGTGTTGCCAGCGTTTCGGGTGCCAGCACTGGCGCTGGCGCCAGCAATCCCCTCTATTCCTGAAGCCGCTTGTGCGCCAAGCGTACCGGGAACCGGAAGGACCCCAGACGCTACGGGCTGAAACCCGCCCTTTCCCTCTAGCACGGGATGACCTACACCATGCGGAGGCGGATACGAGGCTGGCGAGCGGGATGGAGCAGCAGGATATTTGACTCGATCGTTGCTGTCCTCTGCGGGTTCACGGGGCTTGGTCTCGGCCCACACAGATCTGACTACCCTGAAAAAGAATAGCCATACGATTGCAATGACAAACACTTCCAGCACCCTGAGCAGGTTGGCGTTCGAGACCGAGGCCGTCATCTGCAGATCACTCAGGTGTGGATAAATCTCACGGTGGTGGTGCCAAAGGACAATTCGTCACCATCCGTCAAGCGGCTGGTCCTGACAGGAGCCCCGTTGACCATCGTGCCGTTGGTAGAACCGAGATCCGTAACGGAATAACCTTTACTGTCCTTGCCGATCTCGGCATGCCTGCGGCTGACATTCTGATCATGCAATACGATATCGCAATCGGACAGCCTGCCTATGACAATTGGACGGTCCCCGATCGAAACACGATAACCATCAGGAAGCTCGATCGCTGCAATATGCTGTTCTTCCGGAGGTCCTTCCACCACATCGGCTTCTATGTCAAAATGACCAGCCTTTATCTCTCCATCCTCCATAACCTGGACGGATAGCGGACCTACGAAAATATATCCCTCCTTCTCCGCATGATCACGCAATGCTGCGGCCAGCTCGTGTTCGAAGACTTCCTCGAAACGCGAAAACCGTTCCAGATCATATGGCGACAGGTATGCCTTGAAATCATTTGGTGCTATAATCCCATTGAGAGCGACCCGCCTCCTCAAGTCCATTTCCCGGATAAGCTTGCGGCCAATCTCGACAGGTTGCAGTTCCCCTCGAAATGCTGTCGAGAAGACACCTTCGACAAGCCTTTCAAGCTTTTGCTCGAATTCCTGAAGTACCATAGTATCTGCCATTGTACATCGTGCACGTGCGTAATCAGCTTCAGCACGATGCTGGCGCGCACCTCTCTGCTGCGGCCACTATGCCGCAGCCCGTGCACGTGCGTAATCAGCTTCAGCACGATGCTGGCGCGCTGTATTGGCAGGAGTATGACCGCGACAAGAATCATAGGGTGGTTGGATGCTCTATAATGATATGGTCTGGGCGAGTGGCGGAATAGGCAGACGCGCAGGATTCAGGATCCTGTGAGGGAGACCTCGTGGGGGTTCAAGTCCCCCCTCGCCCACTAGTGGATATTCTCGAGACTGAGATGAACGCCAAGTCCTAATGATCCAGCCCGCCGGGTAATGATGCCTCCTGTCACCCTGATGATCTAACATATCCACATGGACTGCACGCTCGACATACACTCGACATGCGACCGGAACGACTGGCCCGTGCCAGTATTCACATGCCGTATGAGTCATATGAATACTGGATGACACAGTACCAGAGCCATGGCCCCTGGGTCGCAAGCGGTCCGCATATCGTGTAGTCTGAGTGGATGGCAGATAACACCCTGATCTACTCGACCGCCCTCGAGATTGCCGAGGCCATCCGTAACCGGCAGGTAAGCCCGCTGGAGGTGATGGAATCTGTCTTGGCGCGCATGGATGCCGTGAATCCCAAGATCAACGCCGTCATCTGGCGTAATGACGAGGAGGCTCTTGCCAATGCCAAGGCTGCGACCGATACAGTTGCACGTAGTCACCCGGAGGATCTCCCTCCCTTTCACGGAGTACCGATCCCGATCAAGGATCTCTCCAAGGTAAAAGGCTGGCCAATCACCTACGGGTCATGGGCCGCACCTGAAGGGCTGTCACAAGAAAGCGAGCTGATCGTCGAATCTTTCCAGCGAGCCGGATTCATCCTGACGGGAAGGACCAACACTCCAGAATTCGGCCCGATTCCAGCCGCCGAGAATGACCGCTACGGCATCACGCGCAACCCGTGGAACCTGGATATTACTCCGGGTGGATCGAGCGGAGGGGCGGCCTCTGCGACAGCAGCCGGGGTATTCCCGGTAGCCCATGGCAATGACGGGGGCGGATCAATCCGGATCCCTGCATCGTGCTGCGGCCTCGTGGGCCTCAAGGTAAGCCGCGGTCGTATCCCTACCCTGGTTACCTACTGGGAAGGTGGAGCCGTCGAGGGTGTACTCACCAGCGATGTGGCCAGCACTGCCGCTATTCTCGATGTAACCTGCGGTCCGGACCGTGGCCAATGGTACAACGCCCCTGACCCTGCACGCCCTTTCCGATTCGAGGTGGGAGCAGATCCCGGCAAGCTCCGTATCGGCCTGCTTGAAGAGACCCCATTGGGACTCCCGATGGATCCGGCATGCACGGAAGCGGCCCGGGAAGCGGCTACCGCACTGGAACGCCTAGGCCACCACATCGAGCCTGCTTCATTGGACATAACCGCCGACTTCATACCAGCACTGCTCAACGTCCTCAACTCCGGTTTGGCCGACTACGATGCGGACTGGGACAAGGCCGAGCCTCACGTCCGAGCCAACCGGGTCGCTGCCCAAGCAGTTGACAGCCTCACCTACGTGAGGTCAGTTCACACCCTGCAGCAATTGACCCGTGACATGATGGCCCCGTGGGGCGCTGATTTTGACGTGCTGCTAACCCCGACAATGACCATCCAGCCCCCTCGTGCAGGCGACATCCTTGAAGCGGTACACACAGGGGCGGAATCTGGAGCCCCGGCACTGCAGGTATTCCAAATGGCCGTGCTTACGGCTGGTTTCAACATGACAGGGCAACCTGCCATCTCCCTGCCCACCCACATGGCAGCAGACGGCACTCCTATCGGGATACAGCTGGTAAGTGGTCCATGGGATGAAGCGCTCCTGATCAGGCTGGCATCACAGCTCGAGATCGAGTTGCCATGGGCTCACCGCCGCCCTCCACTGTGAGCTTCTCCGTGGCCGCCAACCTCCAGATAGGCAGCCCGCGAACAGCTGACCCAGCGGTCGAGGTAATAGATCTACACAAGCGCTATGGTGATCTGACCGCTGTGCAAGGTATCAGTCTCATTGTCGCTCCTGGTGAGACATTCGGCTTCCTCGGACCCAACGGTGCGGGTAAGTCCACCACCATAAAAATGCTGTGCACCCTGGTGGTACCCACATCCGGAACCGCCCGTGTAGCAGGATACGACGTAGTAACAGCACGCAACGAGGTAAGGCGCAGGATAGGACTGGTCTTCCAGGATACCACGCTGGACGATTATCTCACTGCAGAGGAGAACCTACGTTTTCATGCGGATCTCTACGGCGTGCCACGAGCTGCAGTGAAGTCCCGGCTCCAAGAGGTCATGGAGATGGTTGGCCTCTGGGACCGGCGCAAGAGCGAGGTGAAGACCTTCTCCGGCGGCATGAAGCGCCGCCTGGAAATTGGCCGGGGGCTATTGCATGCTCCACGAGTGCTCTTCCTCGACGAGCCCACGGTCGGTCTCGACCCCCAGACGAGGAACCATATATGGAACTACATCCACGAACTGCGCAAGCGTGAGGACATCACCATCTTCCTGACGACACACTATATGGACGAAGCCGAGAACTGCGACCGGATCGCCATTATCGACAACGGGCAGATCGTAGCCGTAGACACTCCTGAAGCACTGAAAGCATCCATCGGCAAAGATAGAGTTGAAATCCAGACGGACAGCAACAATGGCGCTATTGAGGCACTGAAGGATCGCTTCGGCCTTGATGCAACCGAGAGCGAGGGGGCAATCGCCTTCCACGTCGACGGTGGCGAGCAGTTCGTACCGCTACTATTTTCAGAGTTCTCCATCCCGATCCGGTCGGTACGGGTGGCCCGCCCTACCCTTGACGACGTGTTCATGAACTATACCGGGCGTACGATCCGGGATGCCGAATCATCGGCTGGCGAACGGATGGCCACCAATCCATGGATGCGCGCAAGGAATCGCCGGTGAGTACGGCCACTGTGACACCTGCTGGACAGCTCAGTATTCCGGAAAGCCGGATAACTGGCGGGAGGTTACGTGACGATTTTCGCGGCATGAACGTTGTCTGGAGGCGTGAGCTGATTCGCTTTGCCCGCAACAGGGTACGTATCATCACCGCTCTGGTACAGCCGGTGCTGTTCCTGTTTGTCCTGGGCACCGGATTGTCTCCCGTGCTGAAGGGAGGCCCGCACGGCTTTGACTTCAAGACATTCCTGTTTCCCGGTATTCTGGGCATGACCGTGCTTTTCACGGCCATGTTCTCCGCCATCTCCATTGTATGGGACCGTGAATTCGGCTTCATGCGCGAGATGCTGGTGGCGCCGGTACGCCGCTCCGCTCTTGTGGTCGGCAAGTGTGCAGGAGGTGCAACTGTGGCAACCTTGCAGGGTGCAATCATCATCGTTCTCGCGGGGCTGGTAGGAGTACCGTACTCCCCTATCTTGATACTCACCCTCCTCGGAGAGATGGCGCTAACGGCATTTGGAGTAACGGCACTAGGAGTACTCATCGCAGCAAGGATGAGCCAGGTGGAATCATTCCAGTTTGTCATGCAGCTACTGGTACTGCCTATGTTCTTCCTGTCCGGGGCGGTGTTTCCTCTGGCGGATCTGCCGCAGTGGTTGGCGGTGCTTACCAGGTTGGACCCCCTCAGCTATGCCATCGCACCCATGCGTACGGCAGTATTCGAACATATCCAGGTGGCGCCATCACTCCTCAAGACCCTCGAACCGGCAATCACCTGGGATGGCTGGCGAGTACCTCTCGGCCTCGAACTCGGACTTATCGCCGCGGCAGGTGTAGGACTGCTCTTCGCTGCTGTAGCGCAATTCTCCAGACCCGAGTAAAGCGCCCGACAGCCAATGATACTAAGAGCGGCCACCATCGAAGACCTCGACCAGATCACCGCAATATACAATGATGCCGTATCCTTGTCGCTCGTCACCTTCGACATCATTCCGAAAGACAGGGACACCCAGCTCGAATGGCTCTCTTCCCACTCGGGCGTATATCCCGCTATCGTCGCAGTGGATGATGCCGTGGATGGTACGGCCAACGATGCACTAGGTGACATGGGTGACATGGGTGACATGGGTGACATGGGTGACATGGGTGACATGGGTGACATGGGTGACATGGGTGACATGGGTGACAGCAGTACGAGCAAT
>JAKBVZ010000012.1 GCA_021841005.1 Actinomycetes bacterium
ACGTACTGAACGATCCGCAAACCCACCTCCGGCTTATAGCTGGTTGGCTTGGTATACGTACAGACGTTGAAGCATTGACATCTATGATGCACCCAGAAAAATCTCCTTATGCAAATACGGAGGTTGCCGGTGGAAACGACCTTATGTTTCTCCAGCAACCCTCTCCCCATCCTGTGGAGTTGCCACCATCTTTGGATCCCCCATTGCACTGTAACATGCCGGAGGATCTGTGGTCGGAAATAGCTTCTCTAGCAGAGGAACTTGGTTACGGGTAACGGTAAACCACTCTCCCTAAGTGATTCCTTACCAGATAGGCACGGGAAAGAAAATCTACCACACCTATCTGGACTGCTGGTCCGTACTTGCCAAACAGGGATGATCGTCTACCGCAGATGCCCAAGGATGTGTCGACGTCGGTCTGTACTATGGACGATCTTCCCAGCCTAGCTTACGCTACTGCTGGTGCAACCGGTCAAATTGCTCCGGCTGCGGCGACGAAGGCGACGGCGGTGGCAGCGGCGGCGACGGTGGCAGCGGCGGTACCGACGGCGGCGGTACCGATGGCTGCGGTGGTGCTGGCGCCTATGCCCCCCGCAACCTTCTCCAGATCTTCATCGGAGAGTTCCTCCACGCTGAGTGCCCTCTTAATTGCACTTAAGTCAGAGGCGCTCAGGTCATAACCGGCATCGTTTGCCATCTTCAGACGTTCGTCGGGCGAAGATGCCGATCCAAGTCTCCTTGCGAACTCCTCATCGGTGGTTATACGCTCTGCAAATGCCCTTACTGTCTCTTCAGTCATATCCGTTCCTTCCTTTTGTCCTTGTATTCCCATGCATCGTCTGTTTACGCCATGGCCTCTCCACCTCTTTTGTGGAGAGATCTTTTCGTACCCGATAGGGCCTTAACACCTTGAACTGGCAATCTTGGGACTGGCAATCTTGGCCGTAACCGGAAACCTACCGATAATTGTACATTATCCTGGTCATGCCCGCTACGGTACTGGTACCTATATGCGCCGATATACACTTGATGTACGCGGAAATAAAATGCCGGGACTGCCACCGGTACAAGCGGGATCAGTAAAAGCCACAGGCTGTATGACCTATGCCGGGAAAGGGAAGTGGACTGATGATCACTACCGTGAGTTTCCACATCATTACCGGAACCATCCGGGCGAACTACATCGCCATGGTGAGAGCAGGACGAATTATCCGGCTCAACCTACGTACCGTCCGTGGTACCCAGATAAGCTGCTCCTGATCCTGATCATTCCTGCTCCAATGACCCATTCTTGGCCATTCCCATGCTTCGTCACCGAAGTGATGCTACTACGTAATGAGTTTGGCGGTCAAGGCACAGCAACCTCATCGGTTCACTGCCACGCCAACATCGCTTGTTGTGTAAGTATATACTTGTGTGTATACTACGAGACATGGGAACGACTACGAGAACGGTTAGCCAAACGGGATGCGCACAGAACTGCCCTTAAACGCGCCATTAGGTCGGAGGGATACTGCAGATAGCAGTTCACCGAGAAGGTGCGCTGGATGTCTTGGGTGTGACATGTCCAAGGTTAGGTGTGATTAGTCATGGGAGCTACTGGGAACGTCGCATCTGGCAGGCAACTGACCAAGTCATGGGCAGCCAGGATTTCAGTGCTCCTTGCAGTGGCAACAGTTGCCGGCGTGCTGGTGTCCTGCGGGACTGCCGTGATACCTACGATAAAGGCGCGTCCATTGACGATCGGGGCGATCTTTTCTCTGACTGGTGGCGGTGATGTGTATGGACCCCAGCAGGAGCGAGCTGCCCAGCTGGCCGTGGCGCAGGTAAATTCAGCAGGTGGCATCAACGGTACGCCTATCGCATTGAAAGTTCTAAACGATGGATCTAACCCTTCCAGCGGCCGCTCGGCAATGCGAAGGCTGATTGACGGTTACGGCGCAGTGGCGATAATGGGACCTACGTTGTCTGATGTGGCCGTAAAAGCGGATCCACTTGCAAACAGTCTGGATACTCCTGTGCTTGCGGTATCGAACACCGCTCCCGGTATCGTTGGCCGGTGTGCCTACCCGTGCCAATGGATATGGCGTGACAGTCTGGGAGAGGCCACAGCCGTGCCGGATGCCATCTCTTACTATCTGTCTACCACCCATCCATCCTCTGCGGCAATCATCCATGTAAAGGGCGACCTGCTTGGCATAGCGGAGGCACAGATTGCTGGATCGACCTTTCGTTCTTATGGCATACCGATAGCTACCAATATATCCGTGCCCGATAGCACCGCAGGTCTATCGTCATTGGTATCCCAGGTTACGTCGGCTGCTCCAAGCGTCGTATTCATTGGAACGTCGTATGGTGCCATAGCTGCAGCAATTGTAAAAGACCTGGCCAACGAGGGATTTACCGGCCAGATAATCGGAGGCAACACTTTCAATAGTCAGGTCACGCTCAATCAGATCGGAAAGGCCGGCACAGGATCCCTCAGTGGGGCGGCATGGTGGTCCGGTAATGATTTCCCGGCAAACGCGGCCTTCATCAGCTCATACAAGCAGGCATTCGGGATTGCCCCTGACCAATTTGCGGCTCAGGCATATACCGGCATCCTCATACTTGCCCAGGCAATGAGGCATGCAGGCCTAGGAGGTACGGAGCGGTACTCGTTGAAGGTCGAGCGGGAGAAAATACAGGCCGCGCTGATAACCGTTGCCCTCATCACCCCTCTTGGACCCTTCCGCTTTACCAAGTCACACGATGTATCACAGATTGCATGGGTACTGAGAATAGATTCTTCAGGTCTTCACGAGCTGGCTGACTTCTGCAATCCGGGATGCTGAGGAGCGGATTGTGATGAATCGTGCAAGCATAGACACAGCTACCAGCGGCGCTGGCAGAGTACCCCTGGAAGAAAGCCATACACAACAGCCCGAGCGGAAAAAGCTGTCTGAGGTGTTGGCGCTTACTGCGGTGGCCGTGTCTGCTACGCTTGATGCCGCCCGTGAGATTATGGGATGCCTTGACGTGCAGTACGTAGATGCAGAAACTGCAAGAAACATGCTGGATGTCACGGTGGGTAACGCTATCAATGGCACGGGTACTTGTACTTGTTGTTGCACCGGCATGGGTGTGGACATCACCGGCCCAGTCAATCACAGAACTCGTACAAGTAGCGTTGGTGAAGATGATCCCAGAATGAAATCTTCCGGTGATATCCACTACAGCCCGGTGATAATCGCCGGCGAGGAGGTGGGATACATCGTCTTTGTCGGGTTGAAGACACTTCCGGAATTACCTTCCTCGCCGACCCGGGTGGATGTTCTTTGTAGTGCACTTGCTCGCCAACTCGCAATTGTCATGGAAGCGTATCTAGAGGTTGCAAGGCTGAGCCGTGAGGTTGACAACATGCGACGTACTCGGCAAATACTGTTCACCAGAGATGATGTGTTACGTCGCAACACTGCAGAAGTGCTACATGGGCATGTGCAGGCAAGCATCCTGGCAGCCTGCCAAGGTTTGCGTGAAGCCGAGAGCCGACTGAGCAGCGATCCTGGAGATGCCTGCTCCCGTATCATAATGGTACGTGATGAGCTTGACAGGTTACGCGAGGCAGATTTGAGAGAACTCGCACGCGACCTGTATCCCGGAATCACTGTATTTGGCATGTTGCCTGCACTGCGGTCGCTTGTCAACAAGTTCAAGTCCGTCGATCCCAAAATGAACGTGCAAATTGTATCCGATCAGGCACTCGAAAGGCTGGATTTTCCAGGTGCGTCCACGATCCATCCTGAAGTAAGGGTCGGAGGGTATCGTTTTGTTGAGGAGGCCCTTGCCAATGCGAGTATCCACGGAAAGGCCACCAGCGTAACGCTGGCTGCGCGTGTGGATGATCTTGGATGCGTGGAGTTGGAGGTTGCTGACAATGGGATAGGCTTTGATCCGGATGAGGCAGTATATGGCGTGGGATTTGCCTCTATCGACGCAAGGATCAGCTATCTCAATGGTAGATGGAGTGTGAAAAGCTCTCGCGGAAATGGGACGGTGATAGTTGCCGACATACCACTGGAGATTGTTGCCGATGATCTGGAAAAACATCGATGGACATGCGGTCATGATTAATCCACCTATGTTTCGCCAGAAAGCCCTCCAGCGTATATCTTCGCCCGATCAGTTGGACAAGCTTGTCAGTATAGTGTCACCTCGCTTATGGGTGGCCCTGAGTGCCCTGCTGGTTGCTGCTGCAGGTGCCATCATATGGTCATCAGTGGCAACCGTTCCAACAACGATCAGTGCTCCGGGGTATTACCTGCCGCAGGGAGGACTAAGAAAGATAGCAGCTCCTGCATCAGGCATTCTGAGCCGGATGATCATCTCTGACGGTGAGCACGTCATTGCAGGCGAACCCCTCGGTTCTATAGCGTTGCCTGGAGGGGGTACCGTAGGCGTGGCAGCATCCGAGACCGGGGTTGTCATCGAGGCAAACGCCGCTCCAGGCAGTTACGTTTCGTCTGGCGAGGATCTTGGGCAGATACTGCCCGTTGGTTGGCCTCTTGTTGTATACTCATATGTCCCATCCGAGAAAGCCGCAGGCCTATTGCCGGGTGTTCCCGTACAGGTCAGCTTCGGTGTGGGTATAGGGGCCACCTACGGCTACGCTGTCGGTAAGGTTCTCTCATCCAGCCAGTTCCCCGTTTCCTCGGCTCACTTGACCAACATCCTCCAGGTCGCTTCAGTGGTACACCATGTCCAGTCACTGGGTCCTGTTGGGGAGGTGGTGGTAGAACTTGCCCTGTCTGCAAGCACACCCAGCGGATTGAAATGGGGCAGTGGTAGCGGTCCCCCGGCTCAGCTGCCTGCCGGCCTGCCCGCTCAAGTTACTTTTGTCGTCGGATCTCATCATCCGATCGATAATGTGCTCTGAAGGTTCTGAGTAATGGTGGAATCATCCAACATGGCTGCTCAGGACTTATTGGGTAATCCGGTGCATAAACGTGTCCATACCCCTACGATACTCCAGATGGAGGCGCTGGAGTGTGGAGCGGCCGCACTCTCTATAGTGTTGGCCCATTATGATAAATGGGTACCTCTGGAGGAGGTGCGTACCGAGTGCGGGGTATCACGTGACGGGTCGCGAGCAAGCAATATTGTAAAGGCTGCCAATGCATATGGAATGGTTGCCAAGGGTGTGCGTACCGATCTTCGAGGGTTGGGTGAGCTCCAGCTACCGGCTATCCTTTTCTGGAACTTCAATCATTTCGTAGTGTTGGAGGGGTTCGGTCGCAAGGGCGTTTACCTGAATGATCCAGCCATGGGTCCGAGGAGGGTCACCTGGGAGGAGTTCGATCAGTCGTACACCGGCGTTGCCATCAGGCTAGCTCCTAGCGAACGATTTTCAAAAACCGGATCCCCAGCATCACTGGTGGCGGGTCTGGCGAAACGTTTCAGAGGTGCAACCACTGCAATTACATTTTGCCTTCTAGCAGGTGTGGGACTACTGGTGCCTGGCTTACTTGTGCCAGCGGCTGTGAGGGTGTTTGTGAATCAGTACCTAGGGTTGTCAAACTCCAGCTGGCTGTGGCCCCTGGTGTTGGGAGTGCTCCTAGCGGCTGTGGTGCAGGTCATCCTTACCGGCCTTCAGCAAAAAGTGCTCCTGCGCTTGTCCGTCAAGCTTTCTGTGTCGATGTCGTCACGGTTTTTCAGCCACGTGCTACGCTTGCCGCTGACGTTCTTCTCGCAACGTTACGGAGGCTATGTAGTCACCCGCACCCAGGCTAATGACCAGGTGGCCAACCTACTTTCCAGCCAGCTTGCAGCTAGCCTGCTAGGGCTACTGACAGCAATTCTGTATCTTGTGCTGATGTTCATTTATGACTGGCAACTTACCTTGATTGCCGTTGGATTCGCAACGCTCAATCTCGTGGCACTATGGACGATGGCGCGCAGGCAGCGAGATGCAAACCGGCGGCTGGTTTCCGACGCAGGAAAACTCACTTCCACGGCCGTATCGGGTCTCCAGAATATCGAGACCATAAAAGCCACCAGTGAGGATTCCTCCTTTTTCTCCAGATGGGCAGGTTACCAGGCCAAGGTGGTGGAATCCATGCAGTCCCTGGGTATGCCGGCCGCCCTGCTGTCCAGCATGCCGTCGATGCTGGCCTCACTGAACATGGCAGTGCTGCTCAGTTATGGAGGCTTGCAAGTGATGGATAGGAGCTTGAGTCTAGGGACCCTTGTAGCTTTCCAGGTATTGGTTGGGGGCTTCAATGCCCCTATCTCGCAGTTGGTAGGTTTCGGTTCCACCCTGCAACAGGCTTCGGGTAATCTTGCCGGCATAGATGATGTGCTAAATTATCCGGCTGATCCGGCGATTGCGGCCGGCGAAGATATGCCCGGAATTCCAAATGATCAGGGTACATCTGATGGGGGCGTATCCGGCGAGCCGGAGGGAGTGGACGCAGTTCCCGGAGATAGTAAGTCTATCGTGGTGGGTACGCCGGGCATGGCCGGAGAGCGCGCGGTCGCACTACCGGCAAGACTGTCTGGACGATTGGCCTTGGAGGATATCACCTTTGGCTACGCTCCTCTCGATCCTCCCTTGATTGATGGTTTCTCTCTAGGTATTCTGCCCGGAAGGAGAGTGGCAATAGTGGGCACTACGGGAAGCGGCAAGTCCACTATCGCTCAGATCGTCATGGGCCTGTACCGTCCGTGGCGGGGCAGGATAACGATAGACGGCATTCAACGGACATATATTCCACGTCGTATACTGGCATCTACGATGAGCTTTGTAGGCCAGGATATACATCTTTTCGAAGGCACCGTCCGGGACAACCTGACATTGTGGGATCCTACCGCTTCAGAGGAATCTGTGGTAAGGGCGGCCAAGGATGCCTGCATCCATGATGACATAGTGCGCCGTCTTGGGGGTTACGACTACGTCATGCAGGAAGAGGGGCGCGACTTTAGCGGGGGTCAGAGACAGAGACTTGAGATAGCACGTGCGCTGGTTCCCGATCCTGCCATCCTGGTGATGGATGAAGCCACTAGTGCCCTGGATCCTCTGGTGGAACTTGAGATAGACAAGAGGCTCAGAGCACGAGGGTGCTCATGCTTGATCGTCGCCCACAGGCTTTCCACGATCCGGGATGCCGATGAAATCATTGTCCTAAAGGCTGGGAAGGTGGAAGAGCGTGGTACCCATGACCAGCTCATGGACAATAACGGACTCTATTCCATGCTGGTGTCGGAATGACGGGTACAACACCTACCACTCCTTCTCCTCTTTCGGGCGGTTACGTATTATCGCCCGAGAACGCGATAGACCTCAAGCTATCGCGGATTCCGGTGAAGCTGGATTCGTGTGACACGGCATGGCGGGTGGATGCAGGTCAAGTCCAGGTATTTGCGGTGGAGTTGGAGTCCGACGGTGGGTGGGAAGCGGCGCTTCAGCGTGAACGATTCCCTCTGGTGACGCTTGATTCTGGTAAGATGGCATTTGCCCTGCCAGAATCATCAAATATCGGCTTGATCATGGTAGGTATAGACGAGAGCGCTCGTGTCGTGCCTGTACCGCTTGCATTACTAACCCACGATGCTACGACCGGCGCAAGCGAAGTAGCGAACATGGTGGCGGCTTGGCTGGAATCCCTTATTACGGTACTTGAGCTTTCGTGTCCCACCTCAGGAGTTCCATTGGTGGCCGGTGAACCCGTGGAGGTGGAAGAAGGGCAGTATGCCTGGCCGACCACGCGTACCGTCTGGGTGCCTGCATCGGATGGACTGATACTCTTTGGTGGTCCTGTCGGCAGTGAGGCAAATGGAGAGAATGATCTACAAGATGCACCTACTGGCACCGTTGGCGATACCAGCGCTCGGGACGGGCTGCTCGCCGGTACCGGGATACCTCCTGGAGTGGTGTTACCTGTTCCATCCGGTGCATGGCTTTTTAATCCTGGTCCATCCATGCACCTGTTGCCGCAGGGTGGTACTCAGGCACTTTCTCGTCCAGAGGCATGGGACGGCTTTATGATGCTACAGGGCGCGCTTGGCGGTCGAATAAGCGTTGCGATAAGCGATAAGGTCGAGGCGGCATCAGCCAGAAGGGAAGAGATCAGACGGTATGAATCCACCCTGCAGGCAAGTACGTATACATCTCTGGCAGCGATACTTAATAACCGCTATGGTGCGGTGAACGCAGCGGGGAACGAGGACGTACTGGTCATGGCATTCGAGGCCGTGGCGAAAGAGTTGGGTGTCGATGTGAAGATACCACCTGGCCACTTACTGCAGACGGCAGCCGATCCTGTTGATGCGCTGGCCAGACTATCTGGAGTGCGTTCAAGAGAGGTCATGCTGAACGGGCAGTGGTGGAAGGGTGACTGCGGCCCATTGCTGGCGAAGTATGCCGCCACTGGCACTTATGTTGCACTTATCCCGGCAGGTGTCAATCGCTACGACATAATCGATCAGGTGGCCGGCACTAGAATGCGCATTGACAGAGAGGCGGCTTCTACCCTCTCTGCGACAGCTACTCTCTTCTACCGACCGCTTCCTTCCGGTCCTCTTGCCGGCAGAGATGTGCTGCGTTACTTACTACGCCCGCTGAAACCGGATCTTTACCGGCTGGCCGGCTATGCTGTGATTGCCGGCCTAATGTCGCTCGTAACCCCTCTTGTAACTAAGACGATATTTTCTTCCGTTGTACCGGGGTTGCAGAGGGGGAACTTGCTATGGCTTGCGGGGCTAATGGTCACATTCGCCATCTCATCGTTCGGATTTGGGATGGCACAGCAATTTGCCGTTCTGCGAGTGGAAGGTCGCAGCTCGACTGATTTGCAAGCTGCACTGTGGGATCGCGTTCTTGATCTGCCGATGCCATTCTTCCGTCGTTTTACCGCGGGTGACCTGACCATGCGCGTCATGGGTGTTGAACAGATAAGATCACTGGCCACCACCACTGTTACGACAGCAATGCTTGCTGTAACGATCGGGCTATCCAATCTTGTGCTTGCGTTTTTCCTGCAAACCAGGTTGGCGCTGTTTGGTCTTGTCGCCATTGCAATCATGGTGGCAGTGATGGTACGGGTGGCAAGATACCAAATCTCCGGTCAACGGCTGGTTCAGTCAGAGTCGAGATCCCTGTTTGCAACTGCCATGCAGATGGTGGGATCTGTTGGCAAACTCCAGGCGGCATGTGCGGAGTCGCGTGCCTTTGCTATTTGGGCCAACCGGTTCGCAGGGATGAAACGTGCATTTTTTAATGCCCAACTCGGGTTTGTCGCGATGATATCCTTCACCGCCGCTGGTACCGCGATAGCTACGGCCATGGTATTCCTAGGGGTGGCTACACTTCCAGTCGGTGCGGTGACCGGGGCCACGTTCATAGCTTTTAATGCGGCATTCTCACAGGTGGTTGTATCGATCACAAGCATGTCATCTGTGGTCACCTTCATCTCCCAGGCTGTACCTGCCTACGACAACCTGAGGCCAGTTCTCAGTGCTTCGCGCGAGACCGAAGAAATACGTGAGGAGCCAGGCGTGTTGCGGGGTTCCATTGAAGTGAGCCACATAAGTTTCCGGTATGATCCCCAGTCTCCCATGGTGCTGGAGGATGTTACCTTCCAGGTGAATCCAGGGGAAATGGTGGCTATAGTAGGTCCTTCGGGGGCAGGTAAATCCTCCCTGATGCGTATCCTACTCGGCTTCGAGAAACCGGAGATAGGGTCAGTGCGCTTTGACGGGAAAGACCTGGATAGTCTTGATCTCCGTGCAGTGAGGAGCCAGATCGGCGTAGTGCTCCAGAACGCCGGGCTAATGCCCGGAGATATATATACCAACATTGTGGGCACCAGACCGCTCACCGTGGATGATGCATGGGTAGCGGCGCGTACTGCCGGCTTGGAGGAGGATATCAAAGATATGCCTATGGGAATGCACACGTTTGTAGCTGAAGGTGTTGGAACGATTTCCGGCGGTCAGAGACAGCGATTGCTAATTGCCCGTGCTGTCGCAGGCATGCCGAGGATACTCCTTTTCGACGAAGCCACTAGTGCACTGGACAATCTCACACAGGCTCAGGTGGCGCAGGCCATTGCCCGCCTTAGGGCTACCCGCGTGGTGATAGCACACAGGCTGTCCACTGTGCGGAGCGCTGATCGCATACTGGTGATTGTCGATGGCCATCTGGTGCAAGAGGGAAGCTACGACAAACTAATGGAGAGTACTGGCCCGTTTCGCGAGCTGGCTGGAAGGCAGTTGTTGGCATGAATACCGGCATTGGCGTCGGCAAGACCGGCATCGGCACTGAAGCCGTGGACAAGTTGCTCGCGCAAGTGCTTCCTGAGGCCGCTAGCATGGCCGAGCGAAGGGCAGGCACTTGGCTAGAACCGCTAAGCTCCCAGGAAGGTACCGGTAGTGCAGACGCACGCTGGAACCTGTGGATGGAGAAGTGCACGCGCGGAGACGAAACTGCCTTTGTTGACCTACTCGGGTCCAGGGGCATGGATGTCCACTCCGCGCGCGCAGGGCTGATGGACGTGCGTCTCGTCGATGGTGCTGATTTGCCGCCGTGGGCGGAAGCATTGCGTGCGTTGCTGGTGGCAGCTATCGACCTACCATCTGCTGGTGACGTGGAACTTGTGTCCTCGCTAACTGCGGGAAGTGTTTTCGCTGTTACCGCAGAGACTAAGCTTCCGCTGGAAGAGGGTTTTGGCGCCATGGCATTGAGCTGTTTCGTCGGCCCCGCGCGCTCTTGGCTCTCTGGATCGGTAGGAGGCATGGGAGATACGGATGAAGTGGCCACCGAGATGGCCAGCGCTGATGCCCGCGCGCCCATAATTATGGATTACCTTTTGAAGGCTTTCCTGGCTCAGGTCCTCCATGCATGCCTGAGGTGTATGCGTGCAGACGATGCAGTCGATTTCGCTGCCGGTGTACCGCCTTTTGAGGGATGGGCCGACCTGCTCGGACGCTATCCTGCCATCGGAAGGGTGATTGGTATGATCGCTGTAAACTGGCGCGACTTTGCATTGGAGTTTCTCCACAGGCTGTATAGTGATTGCGATGACCTGGAAGGGTTGCTGGCTGTTACCGCTGTAGCTGAGTCGAGCATAGGCATTGATACGGGTGATCATCATGATAGCGGACGTTTCGTGATGCCAGTGGACTTTGGGGGCGGGCAGCGCCTCTTGTACAAGCCGAAAGACCTCCGGCTCGGGAGCGCCCTAGGCGGCCTCTTGGAAACCCTGGAAGTACCTATATTGCTTCCCAAACGCCTAGAACGTGATGGATACGTCTGGGAGGCGTTTGTGAGACGTCGCCTTCCAGAAGGTGAAGTCGAATGGGCAGAGCTTGCCAGAGAGATCGGTATGTGGATCCGCTTGTTCGATGTGCTTGGATCCACCGATATGCTTGGGTGCAATGTGGTGGTTGCCGGAACGCATCTCATACCTATAGACACAGAGACGATCATCCCTTTCCTGTTTGTCGCTCCGGAGGATCTGCCATGGATACCCGTAGGGGTGCGCACAGGATTGCTTACCTTACCTCTTGTTACCAAGGGGAAACGCTCATTGGGAGATGTGGGTCTACTAGCTGATCCATCATATGCTGCATTATTGGATCATCTGGATTCCATGCTGCAAGGATTTGAAATCATGCATACCCGCTTGGTGGAGCACCGGAGGGAATGTATGGAGTGCCTGGATAGCTTCGAGGAACTTCCAGCGCGTGCAGTGCTCAGGAATACATGGGTATACTACCGGCTCTTGATGGACAGCCTGGCACCGGAGTCTCTGCGTAATGGGGTAAGTCGCGATCTGGTCATTGAACGACTTTGGAGGGCACAGCAACGTTACGATATGTCTGTTCAGCTGGTGGAGTCAGAGATATATGCACTTCGCGATATGGATGTGCCGCTCTTCCGCTTTATGCCCGGTAGTAGGGATATAGTAGGCCCTGGAGGATATGTCGCGCGG
>JAKBVZ010000007.1 GCA_021841005.1 Actinomycetes bacterium
GTTTCCCGAAGACTCATGACCTAAGCGAGCTGGCAAGGGCGCTCCCTGCCAGTTATAGTGATCGTTTTAATACGGATCTTTTCAACACCAAGAATCTTGATGATCTCACCAAATGGGAGGTCGAGGGACGCTACCCCGCCACGGTGGATAATTTCAGCGAAGACGATGCAGAGCGACTGCTTGCCACATCTGTATGTATATTGGAAACGGTGGAAAGTATAATAGAGGAGGCTGAGAATGGTAGTATGCCAGAATTGTAGGACGGAAGCGGCTGATGGTACGACCTATTGTGGCACGTGTGGCGCACCATTGCAGGGCCAGTCGTACCAGGCAGGGTACCAGCAGTATCCCCCAGCAGGCTATCCAGACGTAGTTCAGCCATATGCACAGGGTTACGGGTTGGTTCCTGTGGCTCCACCAAAATCCAAGACGGCAGCTATCCTCTTGGCGTTGGAGCGGCATACTTCAATAGAGTCATAGGGGATCGGTGGCCTGGAGGCCGTTGTCCACCACATGCTCAGTCCACAGAGAACCGTTCCAATATCTTTGCTGGTGGCGCCCGCTCGGATCAGGATACCAGTCCGGCTTTTGTGCCGTAGGGGAAGGGGCTGGTCCGGCCTGGACGGTAGGCGATGCCTGCATGGGCGGCTGGTTCCCCGACTGGAACGGGTCGATTGGTGCATACCCGCCGCCTGGAGCGCCTGGCATTGTCCCACCATATTGAGCGGGGCCATATGACGCGCCACTTGGACCAACAAAACTGCCTGGAGGACCGCTGTGGCTACCGGGGTATCCTGTGCTGTTCGGGTATCCCGGGTATCCGGTTGCCGCCATGCCCTGTAGGGCAGATGGGCCGATGTATCGGGACTGGCCGAAAGCCAGGATTGGGAAGAAGATAAAACCTAACAACACAAGCCCCACGGTGAATCCCGCATCGTGGCCGAAGCTTTTCGAGAGATCATTCGTAACGATAATGGCGAATATGATATTGACGAATGGGATGAAGAACAGGATAAGCCACCAGCCAGGACGTCCGACTATTTTCAGCATGACCCAGGTATTGTAGATTGGTATGATCGCAGCCCATCCAGGCTGGCCTGCTTTCGTGAAGATGCGCCAGCCGACGAATATGTACAAGACAATCAAAGCTAGGTAGACAATTAGGATAAAGGCCCCTATCCCTGCCGCAGCTCCGGGTGGGGTGTTTGCCTGACTTGGCAACTGGGCCTGAACCGTATGGTATGTGGCAATAGCCGTAGTGTGCATCATCGCAGCATAATTCATAATATTCCTCCTGTTTACGTTCTGGCACTGGCCAAAACGATCCAACGTCAGATACAGCCATCCTGCACTATGCCATGGTGTAGCTGGAAGCCATCCTTGGCATGTCCGTTCTCAAGATGTTAGCATGCACCGTCTTTGCGGTGCGGGATTAGTACTAACTTTTTGGTGGTATTCGTTTAGAAAATGTTGAAAGAGAGTGGAAGGAGATCACTCGACAATGAGGTCGGCAAGTTATGTGGTGGCTTGTATGTAGGATCGTTACACCGAGATTTGGCGGTTCACCTGATGATGATGCAGGCAAGTTATGTAGTGGCGGGCATCCCCACCTGTCCCTCATCCTGTTCACAACGACCTTGCCGGTGACATTTGTACTGGTCGTGTTGTATACTTCCCGATATAGTGATATTCGCGAGCATCGCTATGCAATGTCCAGGAAGGAGGTAGGTGTGGCTGGATTACGCATGGAAGGTGACGAGCTGGTACTACGGCTCTCAACACTCGAAAAGGCAGAGGGCATGCACGGCGATCTGCGCGTGCCGTTGGCTTCGGTCAAGAGTGTCGAGGTGCTGGACGATGCTCACGCTCCTGCCGATGTCGGCTTCAAGTTCGGGACCCGGCTACCAGGTACTGTGGAGGTCGGCACCTTCACGAAGAGAGGCCACAAAGTCTTTGCAGTGGTACATCGCAACACGCCTCGCGGCGTAAGAGTCGTACTGGACGGGGCGGCCCACGACGAGTGGATCGTGGGTTGTGCTGATCCGGAAGCTGTAGCAGCAGCGATCTCTGTACCAGGCTGAGGGCCGTGCTTGCCGGTTACAAGTCCGGAGGCAGGAAACGTCAAGGCAAGTGGTTGTGGGACTGGCCGAAGGGCAGATGGCAAGGATACTCCTGGAGATCCATACTGGATGGCTCTTAATAGCGGTACGGCCTTTGATTTCTCCAATTTGCATGACGTTCGCAATCTCGATTATTCTATAAATCTATGGAATATGTTGCGATGGATGGAACCCGTGATGGCGCACATCCGGCCAAGCTGAAGTGGAGCAGATTCCTCAGGAGATCGGTACTGGTGCGCGTAGCACCGAACGTGTCGGCCGAGCCGAGTTGCTGGAATATGTGACATGACGATGATTGGAAGGAGCCGGAGGGTGGATAGCAAAGAGGTATTGCCGTGGCCATAAAAGTGATCGTAATAGGCGGATCTTTCGGTGGGCTCACTACTGCCTATACACTCCGCCGCCAGCTTCCCGCTGATAGGGTCGCTATAACTCTTATATCGAAAGATGAGAGGTTCACCTTCGTTCCCTCGCTTACCTGGGTGGCAACCGGCTCACGTACTCTTGACCAGATCTCATTCCCACTGGCAGGTCCGCTCGCTCGCAAGAGCATTGCGTATATCCACGAGACCGTAACCGGTATCGATGTGGATCGCAAGGTCGTGCTCACCAGCCAAGGGGAGTATCCCTACGACTTTCTTGTCGTGGCAACCGGGCATCGTAGCGCCAATGAAGCAGTGGAGGGTCTTGGCCCCTTCGACGGTCCTGGCCATTCACCCATGTCGGTTTCTGAAACAAAAGAGCTACGCGGTGCAATACAGAAACTGATTGCTGAACCGGGTCCTATTGTAGTCGGGGCCGCTCCGGGAGCAAGCTGCATAGGCCCAGCCTACGAGCTCACTTTCGAGTTGGATTATCTGCTTCGCCAGCGTCACCTACGTCACAAGGTGCCTATCACGTATATCACTCCCGAACCTTATCTCGGGCACATGGGTATGGGTGGGGCAGGCAAGATCCGGCAATTTCTTGAGGGCGAATTCGAAGAACGTGACATATCCTACCGGACTTCGTCTGCCATCACGAGAATTACTGCCGATGCCGTAGAGATAGAGGGTGTCAAGCCGGTTTCATCGGTGATGTCGATTGTCATACCACCACTTGCAGGCGTAGATGTGGTAGCCAAGACGCCTGGCTTCTCCAACCCCAAGGGTTTCGTTCCTGTGGACGATCACTACCGTCACCAGAGTTTCGATGGAGTATACGCCGTCGGTGTAGCCGTGGCGATGCCCCCGGTGGAAGAGACGCCCGTACCGGTGAACTTCCTGAAGACAGGACACATGACCGAGCAGATGGCGGAGATTGCCGCCGGGGACATCATTGCGGCAATTGATGGCCGTGATGGAGGCGAAACCTCTGATCTCTCAGCCCGGTGCATCATAGACATGGGCGACCGTGGTGCCTATATGCTGGCCGATCCGGTACGCCCGCCTCGAAACAAGATCCCAGGAGTGTCCGATGGTCGGAGGTGGCTGGTGGCTAAACGAGTCTTCGAGAGGGTCTATATATGGCATGCGAAACACGGCCGGAAGATGCCCAGTACGCTCGGCTGGTAGGCTGACCTACCATGTACAGCCAGCGGCATGCCGGCCATGCTGGTGCAATGAGCCGCGACTTTCCAGCGTGGAGCGGCCGCAAGTCGCTTCCATCGGGTGTGCCGCACAGGGCTGGGCGACATTTCATCCAGTGGGTTTCGACACGGTACAGCTGTTCGAGCCAGCGGCGCACAGGCCGGTGACCTTATAGGTGAATGGGTGGAAGGGTACCACCGGGCTTCCTACGTCTATCTGGATGACTGAGTGTTTGAGGAGAGGGATGTCGCGTGGATTTCCCGTAAAGCGTTTACCGTTCACGAAAGCCACTACATGGCCCTTGGCCGGACCCACCTGATCAGGTCCGAGGGGTTGCCGCCAGATGTCAAAAAACTGGCCGAGGGTAAAGGTATGCTTGCAAGGAGCCTCCGTATGGATAATGTCGTCGTAGGTGTGGGTGTGGAGCCAGTATAGGCAGTCATCGATGCCTACGTCGTAAAATATGCCGTTTGCGAAATGCTCCGTCAGACGTGGTGGTGTAATGCCTATGCCGGCAGGAAGCCTACGCAGGCTGCCGTATACGTAGATGGCCACGTGTGAATGAGTGTGCCACTTGACCACTTGGTCTGATTCTCTCCTGCAGGTGATACCGTCTACCGGGGTGCCTGGAGCGGTCGTACCGGCAGAGCCTAGATCGGGCACATTCGCTATCAGGACTCCTTCGGGGCCCATGTGAGTGCTCGGGCTACTTCTCGCGGTTGCGATGCCGAATCCGAGGCCGATCGCCATGCCTACCACCAGCATCGACATCGTGATAGCTACTGGCCATCTCTTTACGTCAGTTTTCATCAGTTTTCATCTACGTGAACCTGTGTCGATACTAGCACCATGGCGCATTGTAGCCGTCCTGCCCTGCTCGTGCAATCTTGTACATGCAATATGAGAATCTCAACTGTCGTACCGGCAATTGAACGGCTGGAGGAACGATCCTCGTCCGCAAGGAAGAGATCGACTGGATGGTAGGCCGTGAACCAAACAAGCCGTCACATGTCTACCAGTACATGTATTACATATTGCCAAGTCTATCGAAGATTCTGGCCTGCATCTTTGCTGATTGTCTCACGGAACCGGTAGGCGCTCTCCCTCAAGGCACTTTCGGCGTCCACCTTCAACAAGCCTGCCAGTCGTGCCAGGCTGAGAAGCATGTCACCGACTAGGTCCGTCTCGGTAGCAGTACTTTCGGCAACGGCTGATCGCAGTCCATCAAGAGAGCCTTCCAACTCGTGCAGCAATGCCTGGTAGTCGGCAGATTGCACTCCTATGGAGTCGGCTTTTCGTTGCACTTTTGCCACCAGGGAGAGTGCGGGTAGGTCCTTTGGGATTCCAGAGAAGATACCCCTTCCTTCTTCGTCGGTCTTGATCTTCTCCCAACGTATTCCAACCGCTTCGGGACTTGCGGCAATCGCGTCCCCGAATACATGAGGGTGTCGTGCCACCAGCTTATCGTGGAGCGTGTCAACGACATCCTGTATGGTGAAACGGCCCATTTCCTCCTCGATGATGGCATGGAAGAAGACTTGTATCATGAGATCGCCAAGTTCTTCCTTCAGGTGGTCCACCACCTTTACGGGCGGGTTCGGCTCGTACCTTGAAAGCTCCTCCAGCGCTTCGAGTGTTTCGTATGCTTCCTCGATCAGATGCCGACCGAGTGAGATATGAGTCTGGGCCATGTCCCACGGGCACTCGTGCCGGAGGGTCGCCACAAGCTCCTCCAGCTTTGCAAAGCTGTCTCCGGTATGCTGTAAGGTACCGGTCTGATCGGTGCTCCCGGCGTAATGAGCAGCCCGTGACTCACGATCATCTCCTCCAGAGGATTCACGATCAGGTGGCACGTTGCGTTCAACCATGGTCACCCCGGCAGATCCGGCGTACAAAGGCAGTTTCCGTCTCATCGTAAGGCCGCCCGCCTGCACGGAGCAGATCCTGAAACCAGATTTTGTCATCACGATCCAGCGCTACGGGCCATTTCCGTGCTTCCTGCCATGTGCGGGCCTGTTCGGGCGACCATCTGGCAGAACTAACCGTTGCAGACGAATATCGCAACGGCATACATGCTCCAGCGAGATCTGCGTCGGCACAGGAATGCTGCTGGCTTCCGGATAGCAAGAATCGAGTAATGGATCAATTATAGTACGGACAAGAACCTACAGCGACTCTCACTATCGCATATGGAACCGTGAGGATGCGTGCACCACTTGGCTACTGGGCGAAGCGTACCACTTGCACTTGCACTTGCACTTGCACTTGCACTTGTACTTGTACTTGCACTTGCACTTGCACTTGCACTTGCACTTGCACTTGCACTTTCGCTTGGCTACCGAACAATTGGAGAGGATGGTAGCGTGTACGAGATGGAAGTTCCTACTCGTGGAAGCACACGCTATACCCATGGACATCACGAGAGCGTGCTCCGATCGCACTCATGGCGAACTGCCCGAAATTCCGCCGGATACCTCCTCCCTCATCTCGAATCAGGCATGAATTTACTGGATGTGGGATGCGGCCCCGGAACGATCACGGCAGATTTGGCGGAACTCGTATCTCCAGGTCGTGTAGTGGGCCTGGATTTCGCCAGGGAGGTGCTGGAGACAGCTCAGGAGGAAGCAGGTAGCCGGAAGATTGGTAACGTCGAATTTGTAGCCGGAGATATCTACGACCTGCAGGCGGCGGGCATAGAGCAGGGTACATTCGATGTTGTACATGCGCACCAAGTGTTGCAGCATGTGTCTGATCCAGTCGGAGCGCTGAGAGCGATGCGTGCAGCCTGCAGGCGAGGCGGAATCGTAGCTGCCCGAGATTCTGATTATCACGCCGCCACATGGTTCCCTGCCATACCTGGCCTGGATCGCTGGATGGAACTCTACCAGGCGCTGGCTCGGGCCAATGGTGGCGAGCCCGATGCAGGCAGGCGGATGCTCTCTTGGGCTCGGTCTGCCGGATTTCATGACATCATCCCGTCGGGGTCGTGCTGGTGCTTCGCAACGCCGGAAACCAGGGAATGGTGGGGAGGGCTCTGGGCGGACCGGGTTACCAAATCAGCTTTTGCCACACAGGCACGTACCAGCGGGCTCGCAACTGATGTGGACCTTACGGAAATAGCCGCTGCCTGGAGGACCTGGGCAGCATCTCCTGACGGCTGGTATGTGGTTGTAAGCGGTGAGATACTTTGCCGTAAATAGCGCCAGGGACCTATCAAAAAGCGGGCAACAAGACAGGAAGTTGTAAGCGGTGAGATACTTTGCCGGAGATGATGGAGTCTAGAGCTGAACTGGCAATGCCGGTAGTGCTGGCATTACCGGCGGCTGGCGGCTTGCCAATGACATCCGCTTCAATTGCTGCCGAGACCGGGTGCATTTCAGTACGCTCCTCCGGTCTCATTGCCGGGTAAGTGCTGGTCACAGCCTTTTCTGAAATACCTGTGTAAATATGGATATGAATACAGTGTATAACACATATAATACAGGTATGAGGAACTTTGAAGGATGTTGTCCAGGTGCACCTCCCCGTTGCAGGTCCATGGTGGCGCCGGGAGTATGGAGGATAAGGGCTCGCGTGGAGCGCTACATCGAACCTGCCATACTGCTGTTGCTTGCCGAGGGATCCACTTACGGCTACGAATTGGCTGCGTCGCTCAACGAGTTGCTATCTGAGCACGATATCGTGGATCAGGGAAATCTTTACAGGCTACTCAGGGGGCTTGAAGCCGAAGGACTGGTCAAGTCGGAATGGAGCGACAATGTTCCTGGTCCAACCAAGCGTGTCTACGAGTTGACCGGGCAAGGGAAGGAGCTTCTGGTTGGCTGGGTGGAGGCGCTCAAGGGCACTCACGCCACGATAGGGAGGTTCCTCGATCGTTATGAGAAACATGGTAGCCGTGTAGGCAACCACTAAGAAAGGAGATATACACCATGAATGGTATGAGACAGCAACAAGGTCCTATGGGCAGGATGGGTCCCATGGGTGGCAGAGGTCCGATGGCAGGCGGGCGGCAACAAGGTGGCAGAGGTTGTGGGTGTGGATGCGGCCCCCACGGGCATGGACCGGGATATGGACCTGAGTCCGGATGTGGACATGGTTCACATGATGAGCATGGTTGGCATGATGCTGAAGAAAGCGGAGAGGCAACAGGGACGCGAACGGATAGCAAGTCCCACAACGACCATGGCCGCGATAGTGAAGAAGGCACGGAAGAGACCGCTGTGCACGAAAGGGAGACTGAGGGTTGGCGTGGTCCCAGAGGATGCGGATGCGGTTGCCACGGGAGAGGCCATGGATACCAACAGAGTGATCGCCCGTCCGGAGAGCCTGTTCGCAGGCATTCCCGTGAGGACCTGGAGGCTTATCGCAGAGACCTGGAGGAAGAACTGGCTGACGTGAGTAGCCGTATATCCAAGATGGAATAGCCATAATACCCGGCAAGTTGGCCTGAAGTTTTGATCCCATAGTAGCAAGCGTCGTATATACAGGCGTATATACAAGGTGGAGTGGCATAGAGCGTTGCCCTATGCCACTCCTTTTCAGGCTACTGGCCATTTTGTGTCGGCAACGTAGTATGCTATACAGTATATGAGTATCGTAGCTGACTCAGCAGCAAATCTGAAAGATGAGAGCGTAGATGCCATGCCAGAGACCATACTGGGTAATGGTTCTAAGGATGTCAAGGACGTGGACAGATCCAATAAGGACATAGACTCTGTCAAGGCAAACGGGCAGAGTGGTCACTCTCAGGGCGGCACTTTGCTCGCTCGCCCGGTATCCAATGCTACGCATGACGTCTTGAACCAGCCACCGCCTCTGGTCGACTACGATGTGTTTGGCACGGATACCGCCCTTGTCGAGGGAATAGGCCAGTATGGGATCGACCCCGATCAGCTCGACAAGCTGAAACTGGTGGGGGCTCGTGCCGGCAGTGCAGAAGTGATCGAGATGGGCTTTATGGCCAACACGTACACACCAGTACTGAGGACGCACGACAGGTTCGGCTATCGTGTGGACGAGGTCGACTACCACCCTGCATGGCACAACCTCATGAGTGAAGCTATTGGTTACGGCATGGCTGCTCAGCCTCCTCGCGGGGCGGGTGCCGATCATGGCATTGCCCCTGTTCCAGGAGGCGGCACTGGGTTACCTACTCACCTCACAAGGGCCGCGATGCTCTATATGTGGTCACGTGCCGAAGCAGGAGTGGGTTGTCCCATGTCTATGACATATGCTGCGGTCAGGGCGCTGCGCCTGGAGCCTTCGCTGGCATCGGTGTGGGAGCCGCTCCTGGCGAGCACGTCATACGATCCATCTCTCAGATACGCACTGGAGAAGCCGGGGATAACGTCCGGCATGGCGCTGACAGAGAAGCAGGGCGGTTCGGACCTCCGGGCGAATACGACGCGTGCAGAGCCGGCAGGGGATGGAGGGTGGCTGTTGACGGGGCACAAGTGGTTCTGTTCCGCTCCAATGTCCGATGTGTTCCTGATGCTCGCCTACACATCTAAAGGGCTTACCTGTTTCCTTCTGCCGAGAGTGTTGCCCGATGGCAGCCGCAACGGGTTCTTCATCCAGAGACTCAAGGACAAGCTGGGCAACAAGTCGAATGCATCATCGGAGATCGAGGTCGATCATGCTTATGCCTGGATGGTAGGGGAAGAAGGCAGGGGAGTGAAGACCGTGGTGGAGATGATTGCATCGTGCCGTATGGATGCTCTGATCAGTTCTGCCGGTCTCATGAGAGAGGCGCTGGCGCAGGCGATATGGCATACCAGGCATCGCGAGGCATTCGGTAGGATGCTTTACGATCAGCCTCTTATGAGAAATGTGCTTGCCGATATTGCCTTGGAGGCAGAGGGTGCTACTGCCCTCTTTCTCCGCTTGGCCAGAGCTACGGACACCGAGGGCGACGATCCCGCAGAGGGGCAGTTCCGCCGTCTGGCAGTTGCAGCCGGGAAGTTCTGGGTGACCAAACGCGCCACTGTTGCCATTGCCGAAGCACTGGAATGTCTGGGCGGTAATGGTTATGTGGAAGAGTCGGTCATGCCACGATTGTATCGGGAAGCTCCGGTAAACTCCGTATGGGAGGGGTCCGGCAGCGTGAACGCCCTCGATATTTTGAGAGCGCTGGTCAAGGAGCCTGCTGCGTTCGAGGTGTACTTTGACGAGGTGTCCAAGGCATCCGGGTCATCCAGCATACTGGACGACGCCGTCAGGAAGCTTAAGTCCAGCCTGGCATCTTTTGACAGCGAGGAGGACGCACAGTGGCAGGCGCGGGATCTTGCGGTCCGCCTAGCTGTCGTATTGGAGGCATCACTTTTGTACCGCTACGCTCCACAGCAGATTGCTGATGCGTTCTGCCGTTCACGACTTGGGGATTCCGGCAGTAGCATTCTTGCGGGGCAGGTATTCGGGATGCTTCCACGCGATGTCGACACCGGCGTGATCCTCGAGCGCTCCGCCCCGATCTGAGGGCAAGCTGGATCTCGACATCTACGTATTCAGGTCCAAGCTGGTACCCTGATTTGCTGTCTCATGCCAAATGGCCGACGACTTACACGCGGGCAGGATAGTCATTTCGCGAGACAAAACCGGATACAGCGGAAAGACTGGGCCTATACCGGCTCGTCACGCATGTCGCTCCAGCAACGACCATACCGTTACGGTCACAGGATCCCCTATCAATGACACATGCGGCAAATGGCCTGCGGACCAAGCGACCTCGGGTCAATGAAATATGTAATCGCCCCTTAAGCCTCAGCCTGCAGGATACCTCAGATAGTACTGATCAGGCTTGCTCGCGGTATCGACAATTGCCCAGACCCACACTCCAAACGGTACAGATAGAAAATACGGGACAAATAGAAAAATAATCGGGACAATCAAAAAAGACAGTAGTAGCCCCAAAATAAAACCTCCAAGAGCCAGCCCCAACCCAAGCCAGAACTTGCCCGCGTCCCGCTGGTACGTATACAGCCATGTCCAAAAGCTCAGGAAAACCGCCAAGAGGATAGCTGCCGTCTTGGATTTTGGTGGAGCCACAGGAACCAACCCGTAACCCTGTGCATATGGCTGGATTACGCCTGGATAGCTTGCTGGGCGTGGTAGAGCGAAAGAGGTTGGTCGTCTACCTGCTGGACAGCCCTTGAATCTGCCTTTGCTCTTTCCAGCCAATAGCCGGCATCTGCGTCATTGTCTACCGGTGGTGGATTCATG
>JAKBVZ010000028.1 GCA_021841005.1 Actinomycetes bacterium
AACTGGAACTGGAACTGGAACTGGAACTGGAACTGGAACTGGAACTGGAACTGGAACTGGAACTGGAACTGGAACTGGAACTGGAACTGGAACTGGAACTGGAACTGGAACTGGAACTGGAACTGGAACTGGACGATGTCGAGCGGGATGGCCCACCCGACAGGCTCCCACTCCCCGAAGATGGAGCCACAGCAACCGGCCCACCTGACAGCGAACCAGCCGAACCTGTGGAGACTCCCGCCGTTGCAGGAGTAGCCTTTGCTACCGGCACCTTTACCCTAGGCGCTGGAGAAGATGACGTATTGGTAGGTGAGACAACCTGAGATGGCAAAGGCAGGGTCATCTTGGGAACAGGGTGGTTCATCAGGTACTGGAATATCTGCCTGACCACCGGTGCTCCTCCATTAGCCCCATATCCAGCCTGATTGATCACGGCGCATACTACATAGCGAGGACTGCCAACCGGTCCAAAGCCAGTGAACCACGATACCGGCGGCTTCGGATTTTGGCTGGCGGTACCGGTCTTTCCGGCGATAGGAAACTTGGAGTATGGGTAACCCTGGAAAGTATAGTAAGCGGTACCCAAAGGATTGGTGACAGCCCCCTCGAATCCTGCAAGCATCGGACCCCTGATCCAGGAAGGCAAGCTCACATGGCCGGTCACCAACGGCAGTATTCTCTTTACCACCTTGCCTGACGGTGAGACTATGGCGCCTGCCACTTCGGGCGCGTAACGGGTACCTCCGTTGGCAAAGGTGGCATACGCATCCGCCACCTCTATGGGAGTCAGCACCGTCATGCCCTGCCCAAAGGCCATTTCCAGGTTGTCCCCCGTGTACCACGATCCATAAGGAAATGCCTGGGGATAATGTGCATGCAGGTACTGGCGCACCTGCGGAGAATCCACCCTGCCTACATTTTCCCCGGGAAGGTCGATCCCAGTCAGCTGGCCCAAGCCGTACTCGGCAGCGACCTTCTGTATCGGATCAAGACCGTAGGTGGCACTGTTCATCCAGAACTGGTACCCGATGTTGTAGAAAAAAGAGTCGTCCGAGGCGGATATCGCTAAAGGAAGCTGTATATTGCCGAGCGCCTGGTAGCCGGCATTGTGGAAGCTGCACTTGCCCACGTGACAGCCCGGGATGGTGAAGCTGCCGGTATCGTGATACGTATAGGTCGGCGTGATGAGATGATCCTGCAGAGCGGCGGTGGCAGTAGCCAATTTGAATGTCGATCCCGGAGTATATAACCCATCGATAGCACGGTTGAGTAGTGGCACATGGTTGGCAGGCGAAGTAATGGCCTGGTACTGAGCTTCAGAGATGCCGCCAATCCATACCGACGGGTTATAAGTCGGATACGATGCCATGGCAAGTACATGACCGTTGTTCGGGTCCATCACGATTGCCGCCCCACCGGTTGCCGGTTCGCCGCTCTTGCGCAACACCGTTATCTCGTTTGCAAGGTCGGCAGCCACTTGTTGCTGCAACGGTACGTACATGTTCAATACCACCGAATCTCCCATCTTCGGAGGACTCGCCGACAGCTTGCCGACCACCTGACCCTGCGCATCCACCTCCAACCTTTGTATACCCGGTTTACCGCGAAGGTAGTTCTGATAGGATGACTCTATGCCGGCCTGGCCGATCTGGCTGCTTGCCGAGTATCCTTTGGACTGCAGCACCTTGTACTCACTGGGAGTAATCTGGCCAAGATAACCTAGTACATGCGCAGCGGTGGTTCCCAGCGGATAGGTCCGCACCGTTTTGGCGACAACTTGTACCCCCTGGAACTCCGGCTGATGCTCGCTAATATATACAATGGCTGATAAGGGGACGTTACTGGCGACCGGAACAGGCTGGTAACTGGTGTAAAGATTGCTGGAAAGGGCTTGACTTATCTGCGATACCGGCACTCCTACGACAGCCGCCAGCCTACCGACGACACCAGGATGCGCCGATACGTCGCTACGGGAAAGCGTAACTTCCTCCGATACGCTGTCGCCAGCCAGAACCGTACCGTTCCGGCCCAATATAAGACCCCTGGGAGGAGAGATTTGAACGATACGCACTGAGTTGGACCCCACTATCCTGCTGAAAGATGGCGCGTTGAGTATCTGAAGGTAGTACAGGCGAACCAGCAGTATACCAAAGGCTGTAAATACGACAACCGCGATTATCCCGAGCCTACGCTCATGTTTCGGGCTATGTCCTTCGCGACTCAAGAGCCTTTTCACGAAAGACTGTCTGGGCTTTATCTGGAGATCGCTCGTTCTGGAAAGATCTGGCTTCAGCTTGCCAACCATTACTACGAGCCAGGTGACACCAAGGTAATCGAGTACACGTTTGGCCACTGACGGACCGAACAGCCTGGGCACCCCACGGTGACCGTACCTGCTCATCCCTGCAAACCCCCGCGCGCAGGAGCAACCGGCATACCGCTCCCTCTGCTTGGATGCCCTTGCCGGAACGCCCACCTGACAGCCAGCATCATGGGCCCCGCGCCGGCAAACGCTCCAATTATGACAGCCGGCAATGCCTGAGGCAGGTAATAAGTGAGCATGGCCGGTACACCGAAGAGTGCACCTAGAAGAGCGTATCCCGCCATCGCACATCCAGCAAACAGGGCACACACAAAAACGATAGGCAGCGTCCCCGCCTGACCCTGCGATCCAGCTGCATCAGTCTCGCCGCCCCGCAATATTGCCGTTGCATACCCTGCGGCATAGCCCGTACATATCCAGACAACAGCGCTCAGGCCAAACGGAGTCGGAAGGAACAGATCAGCGACCAGCCCCGCCGCAAAACCCATAGCAGCCCCGCCAGCAGGGCCTGCGATATAACCTGCCACGATAGGTATGAGCACCATCACCGAAGGATGGGCGCCAAATATATCCACATGCTGCAGCAACACCACTTCCACCATCTCAGACACCACCACGACCAGTGTAATCCTCGCCAAACGCGTGAACCCGTTCACCCGCCTTCCGTCCTCCTCCAACCTGCTCCACGGTCCGGACCCACGCAATGCCCTACCGCCAAGAGGTGCCGGCCCACCAGTTCCGTTGTCCGGTAGCCCGTGTCATGCAAGCCCCGCACAGCGCTTACTTCGCCGGCAACGAAGGACACACTCTCGGCATGTCCTGGATTCATGGCCCCGATGCCCCTTGAACCCAAACGAGGACATCCACATACTGGATATCCGAAAGACCTGCATCCATCGTGGCATATACACTTTCGTCTCCTGACGCGTTGGTGGTTCCACTTACGGAAGTTATGTGACCGACTGGAATGCCCGGAGGGAAAATCGCACCGCTGAGACCGCTCGTATACACGGGAGTTCCCTTGGCCAACTTAGTGCCGGGCGCCACATAATCCACTGCAAGCGTGCCGGCACTCCCGGTTCCGACGACCATCGCATAAGGCCCTGACGCACCGAGACGTACACCCACGGTGGAGCGTGGATCGGCCAGCATCCTCACCGTACTACCGGTCTTCCACGCATCTATAACCGTCCCCAACAATCCACCACCTCCGACCACGGGCATGCCAGCCACAACGCCGGAGGACGTTCCCTTGTCCAATGTAATTGTTGACTCGAAATCAGAGCTGGAACCTGAAACCACCTGTGCCGTAACCTTCGGAATCGAGCCCGCAAAAGGCAGCCGTTCAAGAGAGGTGATCTGGCGCAACTGCTCCCTCATCGCCGACATGGAAAGGAGCTTCTCCCGGAGCGTTGCATTCTCCGACCTGAGCCGCTGGTTCTCCTGGCTGAGAGTGCCTACCTGGAACACTCCATCAAAATAGCTACCGACAGGCCTCAATATGCCGGTAACTCCTACCTGCAATGGCATGAACGCCTCGTGGGCAATGGCCTTCGCCTTGCCCACGATACCGGCTGTATATCCCCTGAAATCAAGAGTGATAATTGTGAATGAAGCAAGCAGCAGGATTATCAGGGTCAGCTTAGATCCTGAAGAACGCCTGGCTTGGATCACATGGATCCGGAAGATACAAGCACTTGCTTGAGCGCTTCAAACTCCTCCAGACACTGCCCGCTTCCCAGCGCAACACAATTGAGTGGATCAGTAGCCGTCACGATAGGCATACCCGTCTCCATGTGCAGGCGCGCATCCAGCCCATGCAATAATGCTCCACCTCCTGTCAATACTATGCCCCGCTCTATCACGTCTGCGGCAAGCTCAGGTGGCGTACGGTCCAGCGTAACCTTGACAGCATCCACGATGCTCGACACGGGCTCTTCAATGGCCTTGCGGATCTCCTGGGTGGAAATAATCACAGTTTTCGGTAGACCGGATACGAGATCACGCCCTCTCACCTCTGCCTGCAACTCTTCCTCCAATGGATAGGCCGAACCAAGCGACATCTTTATCTGCTCGGCGGTACGCTCTCCAAGCGCGAGACTGTATTCCTTCTTGACGTAAGCCATAATAGCCTCGTCCAGCTCGTCACCTCCTACCCGTATTGACTGCGCAGTGACAATGCCCCCCAGCGATATAACGGCAACTTCGCTCGTACCGCCGCCTATGTCCACGACCATGTTGCCGCTCGGCTCGTGCACCGGGAGTCCCGCACCTATAGCAGCCGCCATGGGCTCTTCTATGATGAACGCGCTCCGCGCACCTGCATACTGAGCAGCCTCCATCACGGCACGCTGCTCCACGCCGGTAATACCCGAAGGCACGCAGATGATCATCCTCGGTTTCGCCAAGCGACCCTGATGCACCTTCTGGATGAAGTAGCGCAGCATCTTCTCGCATATCTCGAAGTCCGCTATTACACCGTCTTTCAGCGGCCTTATGGCCTGGATATGACTCGGCGTGCGCCCGATCATCTGCTTGGCATCCGCGCCGACCGCCAGCGGCCTGCCATCTTTGGTATTGATTGCCACCACCGATGGTTCGTTGAGCACTATTCCCCTGTTACGGACATAGACAAGGGTGTTGGCCGTACCCAAGTCGACTGCCATGTCACGACCGAGAAAGCCGCCAATTTTCTTTCCTGCCATATGAATGATCTCCTCTCACGAGACGTCCATCCGGATAAGGGCATTTCGCTACATAAGTTCCATGCACTCATCCCAGCTGGATGAAGCCCCGGTACTGTTCTGGATGCGCTACACCTCTCTGGCCCGTAAGAGTCCTCTTCGGTATGCTTGCACCGTTCTTATCCTCACTGACGTACTTACGCCAATCCTGTCCTTGCCCAACCACTGGATGGTTACACGGCTAGACAGTCACGAATCAAGGATATACCAATCCCGCGACGAGTTCAAGCCGGCCAGGTCACTTAGAGGACGGGAAGGCTGGATGAGGACGAGGATGGCAAATGCATATTCAATCTGCAAGCTGCGGGAAAAACAGTGCTATCTCCCGTTTGGCAGAAGATGACGAATCCGAGCCATGTATCAAGTTCTCCGTCAACTTGCAGGACAGATCGCCTCGGATGGTACCAGGAGCCGCCTGCGCGGGATCAGTCGCACCCATGACATTCCGCACCACCTGCCACGTGCCGGTAGGCCCCTCCACCACCAGTGCAAGCAAGGGTGAACGGGTAATAAAATCCACCAGTTCCGGAAAGAAAGACTTTCCCGCATGCTCAGCGTAATGGCGTTCAGCTGTATCTCGATCCAGCTTCCTGAAGTCGGCGGCAATTATCGAAAGACCTTTTCTCTCGAGACGGGAAATTATTTCCCCAACCAATCGCCTCTCTACCGCATCTGGTTTGATAAGCACTAATGTACGGTCGCTCATATCGGCAACGGTCACGACCGCCACCCATTTGATATTGCATTCATAGACACATGAATCTAGCGTGCCGGATGCAGGTATACAAGTTACCAGTTATACAACGATATCTGGCCGTACGATGTCACCAATCATGGCCTGCCTCGCAGCTCCTACCACATACAGCGACCCGGCAACCAGCACAAGGCCTGCCGACCCCGCAGTAGTACCGGCCATCTGCAGGCCGGCGACCGCCGAACTCGCCGAGACCGACTGGATGCCCATCGCCTGTGCAACATCTCGTATTGCGTCAGGACTGAGTGTCCGCTGTGACGGAGCCGGTACGGCAATGACATAATCTATTTGCTGGCCCAACGCGTCCAGCATGGCCGCCGGATCCCGGCCGGTAAGCATTCCGGTGACAAGTATTTTTGGCGATAACTCCGCAAAATGATCCTTCAGCACGCCCGCCAATGCCTGCATACCGGCAACGTTGTGCGCACCATCAAGCAACACGATCGGATCCCTGCCAAGCACCTCGCAACGACCGGAAAATGAGACCTTGCCAAAAACCTCCGCTAGGAGGTCCTCTGGATATGCAGCTCCGAAAAACGCCTCCACGCAAGCCAGCGCCACTGCTGCATTATGCCCTTGGTGCGCACCGTACATGGATAGAAAGACCTCGACGTTACGCGACCACGGAGTCTCCAAATCAATGGCCAGCCCGCCAGGAACAGGTACGCTCCGCGTACATGCAAAGTCCCTTCCTGCGTATAGTACCGCATTACCGCCCCTGTTGCGGGTTGCGCCGCTAGATCCAACGACCGCCTTGCCTTCCGTGTTGCCTTCGGTGTTTGTCATGCCAGTTTGATCCGCATTTCCGATAGCGCCTACGCCAGCAATACCTGCAGCCGCCTCGAATATCTTGATCAGTTCCGGATCCGTCTCGCCGATCACCGCCAAGCTCCCGCTTTTGATGATCCCTGCCTTCTCCCGGGCAATGTCCTTCAGAGTAGGACCGAGTATCTCCACGTGGTCGTAACTAATATTGGTGACCACCGCTACGTCCGCATTAGCGACGTTGGTAGCATCCCAACGCCCACCGATGCCCACTTCCAGCACAGCAACATCCACCGGGCGATCTGCAAACCATCTGAACGCGCACGCCGTCAACAGTTCGAAACGGCTTAGCCGATATCCCAGCATGATCTCAAAAGCACTCAGTTCGGCCATAAGAGCGCACAGATCTTCGTCAGTTACGGGCTCGTTACAGTAAGTCATCCGTTCGTTCACCCGGGCTAGGTTAGGACTGGAGTAAGTACCCACCCGGAGACCTCTGGCAACAAGCAATCCTGTGACCAGCTTGGCGGTAGAACCTTTACCATTGGTACCGGTGATGTGGATGACCGGCTGCGCCCCTTCGGGATTACCCATCAAGTTGCATATGTCATGCATGCGATCGAGAGTCGGCACCGCCACATGGGTGAATCCGGTTGCTTCCATGCTGGAATGCAAATCCAGCCACTCCAGCATCTCATCATACGACCACTTCTTCATCTGCATCTCTTCATCTGACAAGCTACCCAAGTGCTCGCGGGTCGCGTTCGATCGCTCAGAGTACTCTGTGTTAGACTGGCACCGCTCAGGAGGCAGCTCTGCGAGTCCTAGTTTTGACCTCACTGTCACGCGGCACAAGGGTAGGGTTGACCCGTTCCTTCACAACCGACGCATCTATGACGCACCTCTTGACGTCCTCCCTGCTGGGCAGATCATACATGAGGTCGAGCAGCACTTCCTCCAGGATAGCGCGCAGTCCCCTCGCTCCAGTTCCCCGGAGAAGTGCCTGGTCTGCTATGGCATCTATGGCATCGTCAGTAATTTCCAACTCCACTTCGTCCAGTTCGAAGACCTTCTGGTATTGTTTGACAAGTGAATTCTTTGGTTCCAACAATATACTGACAAGAGATTCCTTCCCTAGGCTCGACACGGCCCCGACAACAGGAAGCCTGCCTATGAACTCGGGAATCAAACCGAAACGAATGAGATCCTCGGGGAGGACCTGCTTGAGAATCTCATCTTCGTGCATTACGGTGTCCCTGGATACATCCGCCCTGAACCCTATCCCTCTGTGCCCGATCCTATTACTGATTATCCTCTCCAGCCCGGCAAAAGCTCCGCCACAGATGAAAAGGATACCCGTGGTGTCGATCTGTATGAACTCCTGGTGAGGATGCTTCCTGCCCCCTTGTGGTGGAACCGATGCGGTGGTCCCCTCGAGAATCTTCAAAAGTGCCTGCTGCACCCCCTCGCCTGATACATCTCTGGTAATGGATGGGTTCTCGCTCTTACGAGCCACTTTGTCGATCTCGTCTATGTAGATGATTCCCATTTCCGCCCGCTTTACATCGTAATCGGCCGCTTGGATCAGCTTGAGAAGGATATTTTCCACGTCCTCACCGACATATCCCGCCTCAGTCAGTGCAGTGGCATCAGCAATGGCAAACGGCACGTCCAGCATACGAGCAAGAGTCTGTGCAAGAAGGGTTTTCCCGCATCCCGTAGGACCGAGCAGGAGAATGTTGGACTTGGAAAGCTCTACATCCGTAGACTGGGCCGTTCCTGCCTGTACCCTCTTGTAATGGTTGTATACGGCTACAGACAGGATCTTTTTGGCGTGCTCCTGACCTACTACATAGTCGTTCAGAAAGTCAAAGATCTCCTTGGGCTTGGGCAGATTCTCGAGGCACGGCTCCGATGACTCGTTCAATTCCTCCATGATAATATCGTTACAGAGTTCTATACACTCGTCGCATATGTATACACCTGGACCGGCTATCAGCTTCTTGACCTGCTTCTGCGATTTGCCGCAAAAGCTGCACTTCACAAGTTCTGTTCCATCACCAATCTTGGCCATTATCTTCCTCCCTCTGCTCTACCATCCAACAACCAACCTACGCATCGAATCGATCTTTTTTTTCACTCAACCCTTTAATCCTAGCTCAGTTTCATGCACTTCAATTGTATCCCTACTATGAATGACCTCATCCACTATCCCGTATTCCACCGCTTCGCTTGCAGTCATGACAAAATCCCTGTCCGTGTCCTTGGCTATCTTTTCTACAGGTTGGCCTATGTCCTCGGCAAGCATGGAATTGAGCAGATCCCTCATTCTCAACATCTCCCGAGCCTGTATCTCTATGTCACTGGCCTGACCTGCTGCGCCACCCCAGGGCTGGTGCAACAGGATCCTCGAATGAGGAAGGGCAAAGCGCTTTCCTTTCGCACCTGCTGCAAGCAACACCGCCGCAGCCGAGGCCGCCTGACCAAAGCAGAACGTGGAAACGTCCGGTTTCACGAACTTGATGGTGTCGTAGATCGCGAACAGCGCCGTAATGTCTCCACCCGGCGAATTCAGGTAAACATGGATATCCTTCTCCGAATCCTCTGATTCGAGAAACAGCATCTGAGCACAGACCAGATTCGCTATAGAGTCGTCGATCGGCGTGCCCACTATGATGATCCTATCCTTCAGCAGTCTGGAATACAGGTCGTAAGCTCGCTCCCCTTTCGGGCTCTGCTCTATGACAGTCGGGACTAGGTAGTCAAATGCCTTCATCATTACCGTCCACTCCTTCCATTCACTCTACTCATACAGCTTACTCGCCTACCCGGCGCCCTGTCACAAACCAGCATCGCCAACTCCACGGCCACTGCCGGTTCTATCATTCTCACTCTCCAGAAGATCTTCTTCCTCGCTCGCCGCTATATCCTGACTGGTTGCATCACCACCACTGGCGCCACCCGCCAGAAGACTTCCGTCCGCCAGCAACAGCTCACTCTCCCCCAGCAATACCTCGTTGGGCACTTCATTCCCATCTTCATCCACCACATGCACATGATGCATCAACCAATCGAGCGCCTCGCGCTTCCTGATCTCAGAGCGTAGCGCAACCAGCCCGCCCTCACGCTCGTAGCGATCCCTTACCTCAGCCACACTGACACCGGATTGCTCGGACAAGCGAGAAAGCTCTTCGTCGATTCTTCCGTCACTCACCTCTATGCCCTCTGCGTCAGCCAAGGCACGCAATGCCAGATCGGTCTTGACGCTGGCCATGGCGTTCTGATTCATCTGGGAGATCACCTCATTGCCTCTTTGCGATGCCAGAAAATCCTGCAGCGAGACATGAGCCTCGTCAAGCTGCATGACAAGCGTCTCCATCTCGCGCTGGAAGGTACGCTCGACAAGCGGAAAAGGGAGCTCGTCGTCCACGTACTCTGTCAACGCGGACATTACCTTCTGAGCAAAAACTCTTGGACGCAGAGCCGCCTTTGTCTTGCCAAGCCGTTCTCTCACGTCTGCCCTGAGGCTCTCCACGCTGTCCTGATCCGTAGCATCACGGACCCATTCGTCGTCCAGCTCAGGCAGTACTCTTTCTTCAACCTGCTTTACAGTCGCTTTCACCTCCAGCACCGTATCCTGGTTCGCGGCATCGCCACCACCGGTGCCGCTATCATCCGGGGTACCATGATCAGGGATTACGGTCTGCACAGCGGCTGAGACGGGATCCTGGCCTACGCCGCTGGCATCTACGGCGCTGGCATCTACGGCGCTGGCATCTACGGCGGTGGCATCTACGGCGGTGGCATCTACGGCGCTGGCATCTACGGCGGTGGCATCTACGGCGGTGGCATCTACGGCGCTGGCATCTACGGCGGTGGCATCTACGGCGGTGGCATCTACGCCGCTGGCATCTACGGCGGTGGTGGATGCGGATTCAATGGTGGCGGTGGCAGCCCCTCTGTCCTCCCCGCTTGCATCCTCCGAACCAGAACTCTCTGCAACTGGTTCTGGGGTGTCCGGTTCCCCAGCGTCCGGTTCCCCAGCGTCCGGTTCCCCAGCGTCCGGTTCCCCAGCGTCCGGTTCCCCAGCGTCCGGTTCCCCAGCGTCCGGTTCCCCAGTGCCCATGGATGGCCCGGCATCGGCTGAAGCTGAGTACTCCACCACTTCCCCGGGACTCGCCCCGACA